>DIER01000018.1 GCA_002418725.1 Acholeplasmataceae bacterium UBA5769 | reverse complement strand
AGGAATCGATTGCTGAGGTTGCAGGCTTTGAAGCTTACTACAAGTACTTACAAAAGATTGAAACCCTTTTTAAAGCACAATACCATAACGTGATGATCATTCAACCAGCCATCAATCAACTCTGGATCATCAAGCCAACAAGTGATTTTATGGCTGAGATTCAAAGCTATCTATCCATCATCCAAGAAGCTGCAAAACTTGATGATCAATTTTTATTTGTGGATTACGCGATGGGTTTTTTCCAGCAGAAACATTTAAAAGAGAAAGATATCTCTAAATACTTTATACAGTCTGATATTGCTGCAAGAGAAGCGAAGATGAAAAATCTGAATTATTTGACTTATGCAGACGTTAACACCAACCGCCAGTTTGAATATGAACTCTTAGCAGATTTCCAAACCGCACTACATGATGGTTCCATTTACATGATGTATCAACCGAAGATCGATTTAAAAACAAAGAAACCCACCGGACTTGAAGCGTTGATTCGTTGGGATCACCATGCAAAAAAGACCATTCAACCCGATCAGTTCATTCATGCAGTTGAACATACAAACATGATTCATGAAATGACCTTGCAGGTCTTTAGATGGTCCTTAAGTTATCAAAAGAAACTGAATGAAAAAGGCATTTTCCTTCCTATTTCCATCAACATCTCCACACGTAATCTTTATGATGAAAATTTCTTCAAAAAGATGATGCGTATTTTAAACGATTATCAGATTAAAGCAAAATATGTCGAACTTGAAGTGACAGAAACCGTCTTGATGGAAAACCCAGAGATGAGTAGAAGTATGCTAGAAAAATTCGCCAATGAAGGCTTTAGAATCGCGATAGATGACTTTGGTAAAGGCTATTCATCACTGGCATATCTTGCACAATTTCCCATTAACATCATTAAGATTGATCGCATCTTCACCAGACAGATTTTAGTGAATCCAACGACACAACACATCGTTAAAGCGACCATTGATTTAGCGAAACAATTAGGTTATGAGGTCTTAATTGAAGGGATTGAAGATAAAGAGACATCAGATTTATTAGAGAAGTTAGGATGTCATTCTGCACAGGGTTATTTCTATTTAAAACCTAAAAAAGAAGATGAAGTCATGACCTATTTAAAACAGTATAGAGAGACATAACAAAAAAAGACACTTTATCGGCGAGATAAGGTGTCTTTTTGACTTTTACATATTCATTTTTTTTGATATCTCTTCTATTCGATGTAATGATATCTCAGTTGTTTAGATTCAAACATCGTTTTTCTTTCTGCTGTCTCAAAAATAGCAAGGATCAATACGATGAGAATACTATAAGGTACCGCATATTGAACGTTATCGATTAAACCGTGTGCTTGAGATGCGAGATATCCGATCAAGAACAAAAATTTCTCCAAGGTAGGGTTTTTGAAGATGTACTTCGCAATTTGGAAGTAGTGAATCAAGAGTGCGATTAAACCAAAGATGCCCATGGCAGCTAAAGCTTGTATAAATGTACTGTGGTACATGAAGATACGGCCACCAAACAAGTTTCCACCGGGATAAGTATTGATCGACATCCACCCACCACCAAAAATAGGATGTTCTTTAAACACTTCTAACCCAAATTTATAAATGTCAATACGCCCAGTTGAAAACGAGTTGAGATCATCACCGATAGAATCCAAGAAGAAATCCCACCAAATATAGAATACTTCACGGGTAAAATAGGCAATCAACGCGGTGATGCTTAAGAAAATAAGACCGTGGGTTAAATGTTTTTTATTCCCTCTAAGTAAGAAGAATGCAATCACACCTAAAACAACAATCACATAACCAATCACGCCACCTCTAGATTTCGATAAAATCACAACCGCAGTTGGGAAAATCATGAGAAACCAAATGAGATAGGTTTGTGGTCTCTTAAAGATGAAATAAAGGTAACTTGGGAAGGTTAGTGCAATGTAGAAGCACATGTCATTGATATTTGCCCAACCTAAGTTTCTTCCCCATCCTGCATAGATGCGGTGATAGATGTCAAGTTCCGGGTTGAGTAAATAACCACGATAAAGATAAATAGCAACCTCAGCTGTTAAGAGTATGTTTGCGAGGAGTAAAATCTTAAATAAATAGTCAATATTTCCCTTAATGGTTGATGAGTAAAAAAGATAAAGACCCAAATAAAGCGCACCCATGAGTGAGACCGTTAAACCACTGACTGAAAAAGGGGTATAAAGCAGTGGAATGACATAAGAGATTGCAATTAAGGCGAAACCAATAAAAAACTGATGTCTTTTGATTTGTGGCTTAAACCGAATGAAATGAATCAAAAAACCCATCATCGCAACAAAGAATGCGATAAAAGGGAAATCCATCGATCCAACAGAATCAAAAGAAATGGTTGATTTATTAATAATAAATAAAAATGAGATCACAACAGGAACGGTATATAATGTATTCCTAAAAAAAGATAAAAGAAGTGTATTCACTAAAATCAATAAAAAGACACCCACCATGTTATAAAGGTTAAACACATGGGGTGGTGTCTCTTTGTAAAAAGACCACGCAACAAGCGTGATACCAAAGATGATGGCTATATATAATCCACTATTTAAAAATGACTCTATTTTCTTCATGAAAACCCCCGGATGAAACTCCATTCTTATTATAGATTCTTTTCGTAGAAAAGTCAAAAAAAGAATGTCACATCGCATCCGATGTGACATTTTGTTTAGATGAGTTTTTTTGCCATAAGTGCTGCAGCGAATGCAGGATCTACTTTGGGTTTCATCGTTTTTATGGAAGGTATTTGTGCTTTTAGTGCTTCAATCAAATACTCATGATAACCTTTTGCGTGTCCTAAACTACCCACAATCACTAAAGTTGGTTTTAGGATACCAAGTCTTTCTTTGACTGCATAAACCGCTCTTGCAAGTTCATATGTCGCTTCTTTAACGATAGACATAGCATTGATATCTAGGTTTTGCGCATGTTTTGTGACTAAGGGAGCGAGACTTGCAATCCATGTGCGGTCTAAATACTTGCTATTCATGATGTCTACAAAATCTTTTGTTTGATACATCCCAATGGTGTTAGCGACATCAATTGAAAAGTCTGTTTTCTTATCTCTCCCATCAAATGCTTTAATGACATGTCTTAAACTGCGCATCCCTAAATCATAAGAAGATCCTAAATCACCTTCTTTATAACCCCAACCACCTGCTTTATGTGTTTCTCCAGCTTTATTCTTACCGAATGCGACCATACCCGTACCACAAATCAGTGCGATCCCTTCATCAAAGAGAAGACCGGAATAAAGCGCATTTTCCATATCGTTTCTTGCTTTAATGACACACTCTTTAGTGATGAAAGGTAATCTTCTTGCGATGTTTTCAACATATTGACAATCATGCTCTGAAACGATACCCCCTAATCCAATAAAAAGAGCTTTAATCACAGGCATGTTCACCTGATCATAAAATGGTTTTAGTGCATTCAAAAAAGCTTGAAGTGTTTCATGTTCACTGACCGTATCTATGCTTGAAGGTCCTGATGTGTTTTCTAAAATAATCTGTTCGTTTTCATCGATAACGATAATTTTCGTTTTGGTTCCGCCACCGTCAATACCGATATAATAGTTCATACATGATCCCTCACTTTGTCTATACTCACAATACATGAGGTTTTTTTGAATGTCAACTGATGAAGTTGATTTCACACCAAATAATGTATTGTAAATGTATCAAAGTGATGATACAATTGAGTTATTAGGGGTGATCGCCACATGTCAGGTGTTAATTTAATCGACAAACAACCGTTTTATGTACAAATTAGAAATCACATCAAGCAAAAGATTGAATCAGGTGAATGGAAAGAAGGCGATATGATTCCTTCTGAAAAAGAATTATCGGAACAATTTGGTGTCTCACGTGTGACGATTCGTTCAGCCATTCAACAACTGGTGAAAGAACAATACTTAACCAGACGCGCAGGATATGGAACGACAGTCCTCAAGACTCAAAGTTCGATGTCTAACTTTACACTCATTCAATCGTTTACCAATGAGATGAATGAAATGGGTCTCCCTTCAAAAACGATGGAAGCTACGCTAAAACTCATTCCAGCAGATAAAATATTAGCTTCAATCTTTAAAATTAATGAAGGCGATATGCTTTATAATTTACAGCGTCTTAGAGGAACGGTGATTCCCATCCTCTATTCTGATACGTATATGATTCCAGTCATTAATCTTCCTAACACCAAAGAATTTCTCTTTGGATCACTCTACCAATACTTATCGAGTAAAAATATTTACTTTAACATGTTTGATGAGTATGTATCAGCTGTGGTCGCACCCAAAAACATTAGAAATTTACTCCATATCTACGATGACACCCCTCAACTCAAACGAAAACGCTATGCGTATGATTTAAATAATAAACTCATTGAATATACGGAAACATACTATAATGCCGCACATTATGAGTATCGAACCAGACTCTTTTACCGCAGAAAATAACTGCGGTTTTCTTTTTCTTTACGAAAATGTATTAATAAAATTATAAATGTATTAATAATGTATTGTTTTTTGGTTTTTCATGTGATATAGTTAAAGAGAAAACGGTTACAGAGGATGGCTCCATGAAAAAAGGATTAATGATAACAATCATCTTGGGTTTACTTTTCATACTTACAGCGTGTAAGAAACCCATAGAGACCGAAGAAGAGATTGTGATTTCTCCATGTGCATATGATTTTAACAAGATGTTGGGAGATGAAATCCCCATTTTAGGTTTAACCATACCCTATTCCAAGGTGAAGGGTAATCAAGAAAACTTTATTAACCCTTGTAAACCTTTCGATGTGAACCCTATAACCCTAACGCAATCATCCATTCGGACACATCAACTCATTTTCACCTTTGATGCTATCTATCCGATGGATCACATAAAACTGATAGCGAATGTTTTAAACATTTCGGTTGAAGTGTCTCTTGATACATTATCTTTCAAACGGATCTTATCTTCAGAAACCATAACCGATGACATCATCGACTTAGGAGGCACTATGGCTAAAGCAGTAAAACTTGTTATTCCGGTATCAGATGATGCCATCAAACTCGAGGATATCCGATTTTACTTAAGTGATGGTTTTATCATTGAAGAAGATGAAGCATTAACGAATCAGTTTCTTCGCTATAACGGTTGGTCAGGTGCAGATGGTATTTTCACCTTTAACTTAACCGATGGCAATGAAACCATTGGTGCAGCAAAATCAACGGTTGGTTTTATCTTTTCGGATACGTTTGTGGGTGAGGTCTATCCACACAACAAGTTAAGAAAAACATCCATAATGATCAATAACTCACTTGGCTACATGGATACATCAAAACCGTTGGATGAAGCGTTCAGTTTCGATTATCCCATAGCAGGTATTACGCCGAAATCCGTTTATACACCTGAATCTTATATCGGACTTCAAGCAAGAAATTTACTGGATGGTGATGGCTTATCCATCTCACAAAGAGAAGAAGCTCTCCTTTCAAATTCAAGTGAAGGGCTTAGCTACCGAGCAAATGCACCACAAGCTGAAATCATCATCGATCTTTTGGATATAGAAACGATTGACCGTATCCTGATATGGAATGATAATGCAAATCCTATGATGGGTGCAAAAGATATAGAGATTCGTTTTTCACATGATCAGATCAACTACAGTTCACCCTTAACCTATACGCTTGATCAGGCAAGTGGAAACCCTGATGAACCCTATACCTTAAAAATCGATGGATTAGCAACTGATGCAAGATACATTAAAATCAATCTCTTAACCTCTTATGACAATAACGTTGTTGGCTTAGGCAAAATCATGATCTTCAATGATGAAGAACAGTTCTTGTTTGGTAAGATCACTGCATCACCTTCTGTAGATACCCTACACGCAAATGAACTTTCTGCAAGACTTTGGCTTCAAGATGGTGTCGTGATTGATAACAAACTCTATGTTTTCCCTATTTTAGTCAAAGATGAAGGTAGTGCGTTTAAAGTTCATAACGTGGGCTTAATTGAAACACCGATTTTAAACGAACGTATACAATATCAACAAGCAACCTATTATTCAACACCACTTCAAGTACAGACCCCAGATGGCGGGATCCTCTACTTTGGTGCAGGCGTCCTTAATAACGTGGATCGAGACGGGTATATCTACATCTACGGTTATAAAGATTTACATGGTAGAAACTTAATTGTGGGTAGATTCTTACCAGAAGATATCCTAAACTTTAACAAGTGGACCTATTTCAACGGTGAGACCTTCACCTCAGATATCAATCAAGTTCAAGGTCTGATGCCAAAGGTTTCTGCAGAATTATCGGTTACCTATATACCTGATGGCATCTATCAAGGAAAATACATGCTTACCGTGATGGAAAATACCACCTCAGGTAAAATCTCTTATGCAATCTCAGATACACCTTATGGGACATTTAGTGATTATATTCAAATTTATCAAACGAACGTGAGTGACTTAAGAGGTGCCTTCTCCTACAATGCAAAAATGCATCCTGCGTTATCTAAACCAGGAGAATACATCATCTCTTATAACGTCAATACCACACTGGTTGGTGCACTCTCTGATGCACGTATCTACTATCCACGTTTTATCAAAATGATTGAAGTGAAGAAGTAAATAAGGAGAAAAAGATGAAAAAAGGCGATTTAATCAAAGTAGTCAAGCTAGCAAAAGGTAAAACCGAGATCAAACTTGACCGTATTTACCCGATTCAAGATTTTAGAAACGAAAATCATTCAAAAGTGCTCTATATGATTGATGGCGAAGTCATGAAGGAACATAACACTTACGCCAATGAACTCGTTATTGAAGCTTACAAGGCAGAAGAATTAACCTTAATCATCGGTGAAGGTTATGTCGCTACCGAAGATAAAGAGATGACGGATAAATTTCTTTCTTATCATCAGTGGTCTGGTGGCGATGGTATTTATTCCTTTAACTTAACCGATGCCAAAGATGGTTTTGATCAAGAAGAAGCTAAGAAAACACTCTTTGTTTTTGGGGATACTTTTGTCGGTACTTCGGATAAGAAAACAAACAGACGTTACCAACCGCATCTCATGCCCAACAATTCGATTGGAATCATGGAAAATGATCACATCGAGTTTAAGGTAAACTGGCAAAAAGATGGTCGCGTCGCAGGTTTCTATAAGATGGATCCTCGATTTGATGATAGTGGAACGGTTGTTACAAACTTAACTTATTACGATCGCAAGGTTAAAAATAATGGTTATCTTTCAGGATATGACCCTGATCACTTAGACATCGTCTTTGATCTTCATACACCACGTTATGTGAGCCAAATATCGTTTTACAACTACTTTAGTGAAGAAGCAGACCATTTAGCTAAACGTGGTTTAAAAGCCTTTAAAATTCTAGGTTCGATGGATGGTGACGATTATACCCTCATTAAAGGGGTAATCCTCGATCAAGCAACACATTTAGGTCATGTCCAAGACATCGAACTCAATGCAAAATTTAGATATTACAAACTATCTATTCCAACCTCAAGAGGTATTGGTAACCATAACGATGAGTCGTTTAGTGAAGGTTTATACGGACTTAACCTCGTGAAGTTTTTCGATCATAACCAACAATACCGTGACATTTACGCCACATCAAATTCTGTTTTACTTAAAGATCCTGAACATTCATGGATTTGGCTACAAGATGGTGCGATTGTTAAAGATCATCTTTATTTCTTACCGATGGTCATCAATTCAGATCCCTCACAACCTGAAGGTCTTCAGTTTAGAGTCGTTGGTGTCGCTTTATTTAAGACACCGATCAAAAACCACATGATTGAACCTGAACGTGCCACCATGAAGATGGCTCCGCTCTTAGTAGATACAAAGGAATCCCAGTTTTTAATGGGTGGTGCGATCCTTTCAAACACCAAACAAGCAGGTGCGAAAAATCCTGATGGTTACATCTACATCTACGGTTATAAAACGACCATGGGCTTTAGAGAACTCGTGGTTGCTAGAGTCTTAGAAGAAAACTTTGAACTTTTTGATGACTGGCGTTACTTTAATGGGGAAACCTGGGTACCACAGATTGCAGATGCGAAACCTTTACTCCCTCACATCTCTTGTGAAATGAGCGTTTCACAACTCCTCGATGGTCAGTTTAAGGATAAATACATCGCAGTCTTCACTTATGATACCAACACACCATATGTCGCTTTCGCGATTGGTGAAACACCTTATGGACCATTTACGGACCCACAAAAGATTTATCACACCCCAGAACAAGCACTTTATAAATCCACAACGTATACGTATAACGCGAAAGCACATCCCCATTTATCTCAGTCAACAAACATTTTAGTGACTTATAACACCAATACGTATAATTTTGAACACAACATGTCAAACAACTTGATTTACCGTCCACGCTTTATTCGTTTGATCGATACGACAAAATCTTAAAAAAGGAGGGATCTCTATGACGGATGCCATCAAAAAGCCTCTGCTGAATAAAAGGCAGAAGGATTTGATTAAAAAGATACTCTTGCATCTGGTACTCATATTACTTAGTTTTGGGTTCATGTTTCCCTTCTTGTGGATGCTATTTACCGCACTAAAAACACCTGCAGAACTCTTAATGGGAACAGATCAGTTTTTCCCAAAAGATCCTCAGTGGTCGAATTTCGTCACTGCGGTACAAGCCATTCCGTTTTTAATGTATTTGAAAAACTCACTCTTTATCGTGGCGATGGTCATGATGGGCACACTGTTTTCGGCAACAACCGCAGCTTACGCTTTCGCGAAACTGAATTGGAAGGGTAGAGACAAATGGTTTATCATCATGTTATCGACGATGATGATTCCCATTCAAGTTATCTTAATTCCCACCTATATCATGTATGCGAAGATTGGTTGGTTAGGGACGAGATTACCTTTGATTGTTCCTGCATTCTTTGGTGGTGGTTCAGCCTTCTATATCTTCTTATTGAGACAGTTTTTCAAAGGGATACCCAAAGAATTATCTGAAAGTGCCATCATCGATGGGGCAACACACTTTCAAATCTTCATTAAAATCATGTTACCCCTGTGTAAACCTGCAATCATCACCGTAGCACTCTTCACGTTCATGGGGACATGGAATGATTATTTTGGACCACTCATCTTCTTGAGTAACCCCGAACATTGGACACTAGCTTTAGGTTTAAGAGCTTTCCAAATGCAGTATGGTGGCCGTTTCGATTTAATGATGGCTGCAGCCATTTTGATTATGTTACCTTCACTCGTGATTTTCTTCTTTACCCAAAAATCATTTATTGAAGGTATTACATTTACAGGAATTAAAGGATAGGGAGGAAAAGATGAAAAAAATAATGTTAGTTGTGATGATACTCATCACTGGACTTGTCTTAGCATCCTGTGGCGGTGAAGATACAGGCGATAAAATCGTGATTGATTTTTGGCACATGTCACCGGTAGGTTCAACCTCATTTTCAGGCATGCGTTCGATCATCAATGACTTTAATAACAGTCAAGACGAGTATTTTGTCAGAGGTACTGGATTCTCATTTTGGGATTACTGGGACAAGATTAACGTAGCGATTGCCTCAAGAACCGCACCTGATATCGGTTTATCGACGATTGATGATGTGGAAGCAAGAGCGAGAAGTGGTGCCCTTTATAACATCAGTGATTTGATGGCCGCTGATGAAAGTGATACCCCACTTGAAGTTGCTGAATTTAGACAAAGTCAATTGGATTTTGCAACGTATCAAGGTGATTTATACGCAATGCCCTTTTCTGCAACCACACGTGTACTCTATTACAACTTAGATATGTTCACTGAAAAAGGGTTAACCGAAGCAGACGTTCCCACCACGTGGGATGAATTAAAGACGATTGCGAAAGTATTTGACAAGATTGAAGGTGGACAGCTCACCAGACTAGGTTTTGATCCTACTTATGGGAATGCAACGTATCACGGATGGTTATGGCAGAACAATCTTGATTTCTTTGATGAAAACAAGATGCCTACCTTAAACACCCAAGGACATATCGATGTTTTAAACTGGATCATGACGTTTAACAGTGATTTCACGAGAAATCAACTTACAACCTTTGGTGAAGGTAACCAACTTCTAGGGATTAATCCCTTTGCTTCACAAAGAGTTGCGATGATTGTTGAAGTCGATGGTCTTTATCAAGTCATCAAAGATGCTGGTGCCACCTTTAATTATGGTGTTGCCCCAATCCCCATCCCCGAAGGTGGCAGAAGAGTCAACTGGGGTAGTGGTTTTAGTATTGAAATGTATGACAATGGTAAAAATGAAACAGCGGAACGTGATGGAGCTTTCATGTTCTACAAATACTTACTATCTAAAGATATTCAAAAACGGTTAGCACAAGTCAACGGTTGGATCATGAGTCACATTTCAGCGATGGAAGAATATGTCGAAGGTAATCCTATTTTAGAAAAACTTTTAGCAGAAGTCGATTATGCTGTGGATAAGGTCTATATTCCCTATGCACCTTCTTGGCATGGCAATGACTGGCAACCTTTCTATTCAGAAGCGTTATCTGGCACCAAAACTGCAGAACAAGCGTTAGCTGCTGCAAGAGCCAACTATTTACAGAAAAAACAAAACTACGATACAGTTAATCCTTAAGCGAGGTCTATCATGGCAAAAACAATCTCTATCCAAAAGTTAAAAAAACAAGAAAACCTGATGGGGTATTTATTTGCGTCCCCCTGGCTTTTGGGTTTGATTGTCCTCGGGGCTTTTCCGATTATCGCCTCGTTCTACATCAGTTTTACCAACTACGATATGATCTCTAATCCACGATTTGTCGGGTTTGCCAATTATCAAATTTTATTCACCAACGATAATCTCTTCTGGCAATCGTTAGGAAACACCGTTTATCATGTGGCCATCGCCATTCCTTTAGGTATTGTGGTTGGGGTCTGCTTAGCCTTACTTCTAAACAATAAAATAAAGGGCATGAGCATTTACCGCACACTCTTCTATTTACCTAATGTCGTGAGTATCGTTGCGATGGCACTTCTATGGTTATGGCTCTTTCAACCAAACTTTGGGATTGTCAATGAAATCCTAGCGCCCATCTATAAGCTCTTTAAGATGGAGCCACTTCGCTGGCATCAGGCGGTTGAGACGTCAAAAATAACCCTCATTATCATGGGATTATGGTCTGCAGGTGGTTCGATGGTGATCTATCTCGCCCAAATGCAAGACATTCCCAATTCCCTCTATGAGTCTGCAGAAATCGATGGTGCCAATTGGATTAAAAAAACCATATATATCACACTTCCACTCATGACACCATCGATTTTCTTCAACTTTATCATGGGTTTAATCGGCGGGTTCCAAGTCTTTACGATCGCTTACATCATGACATCCGGTGGACCTTCCAGATCGACTTATTATTACGCGTATTACATGTTTGACAAAATGATTGCCGATCAGGCAATGGGTATGGCATCAGCCATGGCATGGATTTTACTTGTCATCGTGCTGATGATCACTATGGTTGCATTACGCCTTAATAAATATGTTGTCTATTTAGGCGAAGAAGCATAAAAAAATAAAGATAAGGGAGAGAATTAAAAAATGAAGAAATTATTATCATTAGTTGTGCTCCTCGCTTTCGCATTCGTACTTAACGCATGCTGGCCAGGAGAAATTACCGTGACGACTGAGTTCAACGCGGATGGTTCAGGTACACGTTATATTATCTTAGAAGTGATGGATGACACATTATCCACTACACCTATTGGTAACCCTGATGATCCAGCGGGAACTGAAGGTAAAGGTGCTGTCATGAATGATAAGCACATCACCGGTGGTGTCATTGCGATTCAAGCGTGGCTTTTAGAAAATGCACCTGATTTTATTACCGTTCATGATGCTAAAGTTGATGGCTATGTACGCACATTCACCATGAGCTACAACTTCTCTAGTTTTGCAGATTTCCTTGATAAGTACGAACAACTTGTCAATCTCTCACCAAACTTAAGTTGGGATGATTTTGATGCCTCAGAACTTCCTACTTTAGTGGTTTCTGGTGGTTTCACGAAGACTTTAACTTTCAAAGAATCTAAAGCAATCGTGGATGCATCCCTAGATTGGGCCATCGATGGCATTTTTAACTCTATCTATGATGAAGCTGACCTTGCAGGTTGGGTTACAAAAGCTGACATTTCTGTCCTTGCAAACTATTCAGTAAAAATCAACGAAGGTTCTGTTGAAGAACTTCGTCATTATGATGCAACTGCAGTGGATGGCGATGGCACAGGTAAAGTGATTTTCGTTGAATCTGAATCTTTTGAAGTAACCGGTTCATTCTTCAACACAACCCTTTTAATCCTTGTGATTTTAGGTGTTGCAGTTGTTGGTGTTGGTGGTTTCTTCGCATTCAAGAAACTTAAGAAATAAGTCAATGTTTAAAGAGCTCTTCAAAAAGTTTACAGACATGGTTTTCGTTAACTTCCTCTGGCTTTTGGCGAGCTTTTTAGGCTTACTCTTCACATTCGGTGCTGCAACCACTGCGATGTTTAGGGTGTCGTTTCAAATTTTAAAAACCAAGGAACCCACCAGTGTGTTTCAACTCTTTATTCAAAGTTTCAAAGAAAACTTTAAAGAGAGCACATTGGTGTGGCTCATGTTGGTGATTTTAGGTGTTCCCTTGTTTATGATGTATCATTACGGGGTTAACCAAGATATAGCTTGGCTTGTCGTGATATCATTTGTTATTTTCTATGAGTGGTTACTCTTTATGGTCTATGCTTTTCCGTTAATCGCGACCTTTAAAACATCCTCTCTAGGACACCTGGTTAAAAACGTATTACTTATATCAAACATGAGTCTATGGACAAACATTAAGGTTTTAGGTAGTTTAGCACTCGTGCTTTTACTGATGTTTATCCACAGCAGTCTTTTACTGGTTGCTGTTGGGCTTTATGGCGTTTTAGTGAGTTATCACTTAAACAAAGTATTTCATCCCTATAAGATGCAATTAGGGGAAAAAGAAGAAGGGAATGAAGTCGATGAGATACTTAAATTTTAAATCCGAATATAATCGAAAACCGGTGATTCAGATCACCACTGAAGATAAAGGTGTTTTTGCTGGCAGTGATGCTATCATTCAAAAACTTAAGTCCGTTAAGGATGGCCTTTTAGTCTTCGAGACATATCCGGGCATTGATTTAAACCGCTTAAAGCGTGATGTGATGGATCATCTCAAACCAAGTTTAATCGTGAATATCGAAGATTTTTCTAAATCAGAAGAAGCTATCGACTTGATGATTGAAAGAAACTTAACGAATGATCGTGTGTTTGGTTTATTTTCACACCACACCATTGAAGATTTTTATGAAGTTGAGCGGCTTACATCAGTGAAAGAAATGATTGAAACGTGTCCAGGTTTAGTGGTTGTTTATGGCTTTGGTTCCTCACTTATACCAGGTGGCACACGTATCCATGTCTCCTTAACCCGTTGGGAAATCCAACTACGTTATCGTAAAGGTTTATCTAACTTTAAGAAGCATAACCCGAACGAAGATATTCTAAGAAAATATAAACGTGGTTATTTTGTAGAATGGCGTGTTGCAAATCGTATCAAAGATACTTTTTATCCAACTGCACATTTTGTGATCGATTATAATCTCTTAGATCAACCTAAAATGATCACGATGGAAAATTTTCATCTCGTACTGCAAAAAATGACCCAAAGACCTTTCCGGATGGTACCCTATTTTGATCCAGGCGTCTGGGGTGGTCAGTGGATGAAAGAAGTCATGCACCTAGATAAAAACGAAAAGAATTTCGCATGGAGTTTTGATGGTGTACCAGAAGAAAATTCCATCATGGTCTCTTTTGGACAAACCATCATCGAACTTCCTGCTCAAGATCTCGTTCAATTTAGACCTAGACAACTCATGGGAGAACGCGTTCATGGAAGATTTGGGAAAAACTTTCCCATTCGTTTTGACTTTCTAGACACCGTCGGTGGTGGAAATCTTTCTCTTCAAGTCCATCCTTTAACCGAATACATTCAAGATCAATTTGGGATGACTTATACCCAAGATGAATCGTATTACTTGATGTATGCAGAAGACGATGGCGTCGTTTACTTAGGATTTAAAGAAGGGATAGACTCCAAAGCTTTTGAAGAAGATCTTCTTAAAGCTGAAGCGGGTGGCTTTACTTTCCCTGCAGAAAAGTATGTCAATATCCTACCTGCGAAAAAGCATGATCACTTCTTGATTCCTGCAGGAACGATCCATTGTTCAGGAAAAAATACCGTCGTTTTAGAAATCAGTGCGTGTAACTATATTTTCACCTTTAAACTTTGGGACTGGGACCGTGTGGGGTTAGACGGTAGACCAAGACCTGTGCATTTAGCACATGGTTTTAAAAACCTTCAATATGACCGTGATACCACTTACGTCAATAAAGAACTCTATAACGCGATTATACCTGTGAGTGATACTGAAGAAATCACGGGTCTTCATGAACGTGAATTTTTAGAAACGAGACGCTATTTCATCAACGATACGGTTGACATTAAGACTCATGGTTCAGTCAATATGGCGAACCTCGTTGAAGGTAAGAAAGCCATGATTGAATCCGTGGATGGTTCATTTGAACCTTACGAAATTCATTACGCAGAAACATTTATTGTCCCTGCAACCATTGATACATACCGGGTGCGTTGTTTAGATGATAAGTGTATCTTAGTTAAGGCGATGGTGCGCTAATGTTTGAATATATCGTCATTGGGGTTTTGATTGTTATCATCCCTATCGCATGTCTTTACATGTATGAAAAAGGTAAAAAAGAGGGCGCCAAATCCTTCTTTGAACTGATCGCGAACTTTGGCTTTCAAAACAAGGTGAGAACCTTTAAAGCCTTAAATAGAGAAGTCCCCAAGGGTGGTATTGTCTTTGTGGGCGATTCCATCACGCAAGATTATAACGTCTACGAAGCTTTTCCTGGAAGAATCGTTTATAACAGAGGTATTGGTGGTGATACCACAGAAGGTTTATTAAAGCGGATGGATGTCTCCATTCATGAACTTAAACCATCCATAGTCGTCCTGTTGATAGGTACCAACGATTTCGCACTTTTAAAAACAACACCAGAACAAATCTTTAACCGTATCAGACGTATCGTATTAGAGATTAAAGTAGCGCATCCAAAAGCGAAGATCATCTTACAGTCGGTTTATCCCGTAAACGAAACCATCGATCCGAAGACCGTACTGCCTAGAACTAACCCTTTGATTGATCAATTAAATGATTATCTCAAAACCATTGAAGGGATTACTTATCTTGATTTATCTTCAAAACTTAAAGATCAAGAGGGTAGATTTCAAAAAGATTACACACTCGAAGGACTTCATGTGAGCCCTGAAGGCTATGCGCTAGTCACCAAAGAAATAAGCACTTTGCTTTAAATAGAAAAGCGACAAAGGACCTCTTCACTTTGTCGTTTTTCATGTGAAATCATCAAACAGTCGTTGAATTCAAAGGTTTATCACTTATAATAAAACATGAGGTGGATACTATGGATATACTCTTTTTAGAACCTGTCTTTAAGGAACGCATTTGGGGTGGAAAGAAATTAAACACCCGATTTGGTTACGATTTACCCTATGAAAAAACGGGTGAATGTTGGGCTATCTCAGCGCACCCCAACGGATCATCCATCATCAAAAATGGAAGATTCAAGGGAAGAACACTTCGTGATGTGTATGAAAAAGATCGCGAGCTCTTTAATCATCTTGCATCACCACGTTTTCCTTTACTGACAAAGATACTGGATGCCAATGACGATTTATCGGTTCAAGTGCATCCTTCAGACGATTACGCGCTCACTTATGAAAAAGATTTAGGAAAAACCGAATGTTGGGTTGTCTTAGAGGCAGAACCTGGTGCGAAGATCATCTATGGACACAACGCAAGAACTAAAGAAGAATTACGTCAAATGATTGAATCACACCGCTATAACGAACTTTTAATTGAAAAAGAAGTGAAGGCTGGTGATTTTATCTACGTCCCTTCTGGAACGATACACGCACTTGGTAAAGGTCTTCTCATCTTAGAGACACAACAATCCTCAGACACGACTTACCGGGTTTATGATTATGACCGCTTAGATGATCAAGGAAAACCAAGAGATCTTCACATCCAAAAATCGATTGAAGTCTCAACCGTTCCTTTCGTGGATGTCACACCAGAACCAAAAATTTTAAACTATAAGGCATCTGTCATCACCAGGTACGTCTCCAATGAGTTCTTCACGGTGGAAAGATGGTCGGTTAAAGATGAACTCACTCTGAAATCCAATCACTTTAAGTTGATATCTGTCATTGATGGTGTGGGTACCCTTAATGGTGAAAAACTAACCAAAGGGGATCATTTGATCATCACAGGAGAAGTTTACGAACTACAACTGAAAGGATCACTCGAACTCATTGTTTCTTGGACATAAACCACTTTACCGAACAAAAAAAGGCGAAATTCGCCTTTTTCTTTTTTCGTTATTGAATGGGTTTGGTATAGCAACGTCTACGCTTATGTTCCACGTATTCAAAGTCTTTCCATTGGTTTTGAATCGCTGCATTCAGTTCAAGTTCAGGACCTGTCTCAGCAAATCTCACGCCATGACTAATCCCTGTTTTAATACCATCTTCAAACATGAGTGCGATAATCCCTCTACCTTGGTGTTTGGGGTCAATCGCGATAAAGTATAAATCGATCACATCGTGTTTTTTCAAAGCACGAAGAAGTCTGAACACACCAAGTGGGAAGAGTTTTCCGTTACTCTTTTTGTTAGGAAGAGCTAAACTAGGCATAATGACGGTAAAGCCAACCACTTTTTTCTCTTTATCTAAGACAAACCACAAATATTCAAGGGATACAAGTTGAATCATTTGCTTAATATAATAGTCCATCACGTTTTTCGTAATGGGGAAGAAGCCGTAAAGTTCATTAAACGCGATGTTATACATCTCAAAGGCTTCATAGATGTAGTTAAAGACATCTTTTTTGGTCTTACATTTGATCAGTTCATAACCGTAGCGTTTTCTTGAAATTTCTGCACCACGACTGATCTTCTCAGAGACTTCTGTTGGCCATTTGATTTGTTTTTCTGTCCAGTCGACATCTTTGACAAACCCTAATTTTTCAATGTGTTCCATGTAGTAGGGTGCATTGTAGATGGTGATGAACATGTTGAGTTGATCAAAGCCATGAACAAGCATCCCTTGACGATCTAAATCGGTAAAACCGATGGGGCCAATCAGGGTATCCATGCCCTTATCTAAAGCCCACTTCGTGACGGTATCGATCAACGCTTTCGTCACCTCAAAGTCATCAATCATATCAAGTCTGGTAAAACGACCCTTTTTGATCTGATAAGCATCATTTAACTTGTGGTTAATTATACCTGCAACACGGCCAACAAGTTTGCCATCTTTGTACGCTAAGTAGCGTATCGCTTCACAGTATTCAAACACAGGGTTTTTCTTTGGATTAAAGACATTTCTTTCATCTAAAGATAGCGCAGGAACAAAGTAAGGATTCTTCTTATAAAGCTTATTCGGAAATTCCGTAAAACGGATACCATCTAATGAGGTTTTCACTTCTTTGATAACAATCATATAGCCAACCTTCTTTCATTTAAATCCATTTTAACGCAATTTCACAAAAACTTCAATGTTTAGTTAAATTCCTTTATCTTAGATAAAAGTATGTTATAATGAAAAAGGTCTATAAAATGTATAGAAACTATAAAATGAAGTAGGAGAATAACTCATGATCGTAGAAAAATTAACCACTAATCGTGTGAAATACACCTTTGATGTGACACCACACGAATTTGAGCATGGTCTAGACCATGCATTTGAGCATGTTCAAAAGGATGTCGAGATTAAAGGCTTCCGTAAAGGACACGTACCAAGAAACATTTATGAATCAAAATTTGGTGTTGAAACCTTATTTGAAGACGCCTTAAACCACGTCCTTCACCACAAGATGCACGAAGCACAAAACCATCCTGACTATGAAATCGTTGGTCAACCAAAAGTTGAAATCAACTGGGAAAACGTGAAGCGTAACGAAACTTTCCAAGTATCCTTAGTCGCACCAGTGAAGCCAGAAGTGACCTTAGGTCAATACGCTGGTATTGAAGTGAAAGCGATTAAAACGGATGTATCAGATTCCGAAGTCAATGCAGAAATCAAGTCTTTACTCACGCAAAATAGCGAACTTCAACCTAAAGAAGGCGCACTCGCATTTGGCGATACAGCCATCTTTGATTTTGAAGGTTTCTTAGACGGTACACCTTTTGATGGTGGAAAAGCAGAAAACTATTCGCTTGAAATCGGTTCTAACCAATTCATCCCAGGTTTTGAAGAACAAATGGTTGGTATGGTGCCAGGTGATGTAAAAGACTTAAACGTTACCTTCCCCGAAAAATACCAAGCAGAAAACTTAGCGGGTAAAGCGGTCGTCTTTAACGTGAAGTTACATGAAGTAAAAACAAAGACTGAAGTTGAACTAAACGATGACTTCGTGAAGTCTTTAAACCGTGAAGGTGTGACCACTGTTGAAGAATTAAAAGCTTCCACACGTAAGACTTTAGAAGATACCAAGAAGACTGAAGCAGAAAACACCATCACTGAACAAATCATCACGACAGTATTAAATAACGCAACGATGGACATCCCGCAAGAAATGGTCGATGAAGAAGTCGCTCAAGCGAAAGAAAACGTCACCAACCAAGCAAAACAATACGGTTTAGAGTTAGACATGTTCTTATCTCTTTCTGGCGTCAATAAAGAACAATTTGAAGCACAACTTCAAGATGAATCTTTAAAGAGAGTGAAGACAACCTTAGTTGTTGAAGCAATCGCGAAGAAAGAAGGCTTCAAAGCCACTGAAGACGAATTGGTTGCGAAGTACGATGAACTTGCAAAACGTTATAACATGCCTGTTGAAGACATCAAAAAATACATCCCAGAGAATGCATTAGAAAATGATGTCATCCTCAGCAAAGCATACCAATTTATACTCGATTCAGCCGTTAGAAAGTAATCTTAGGGACTTCTTTGTCCCTTTCTTTCCCACAATCAATTGGCACTCACGCTTATCGATTGCAAATAGAATAAATTATGCTATAATCAAAGTGAAACTAGAGGAAGGATGTGAAACCACATGGAATTGTCTAAAAGCTTACCCGCCATCGTCGTCAGAGGTACTGTACCCATTCCAAACAATGATTTCAGAATTGAAGTCGGACGCAAGGTCTCACTCAAAGCACTTGAAGAAGCGGAAAAAAACTTTGGATCATACGCACTCGTTTTAATCCAAAAAAATCCACTGATTGAAGAACCCACCATCGATGACATTGAAGCTTATGGTGCACTCGTGAAAGTTCAGATGAAAATCAAATTACCAAACGATGCCTACAAAGTGAAACTGCAAGTCATCTCCAGAATTAAGATCAAGGAATATTTCTTGACCGATCCTTATTTTGTTGTCGAATATCAAGAACATGAAACCATTGGCGGAAACGTCGATGAAGAAGTGACATTGATCAAGATGATCGTCCAAGAAGTTGCGAATAACGCACAAACCATCTTAGTTCCTAACAATCAAGTCTTAGAGAAGGTCCAACAAGGCTTATCGACGGAAAAGATTTGTGATATCGTCGTCTTTAACTTAAAATCGCCTGATCAACAAAAGTATAAGTATGTCGAAGAAGCGAACTTAAACAACCGTTTAAGAATGCTTTTAGAAGACATCAATAAACAAAAAATGATCGTCGATCTTGAACAAAAGATTAACGATGAAATCAAAAAATCGATTGATGAAAACCAAAAAGAATATTATCTTCGTGAAAAGATGAGAGCGATTCAAAACGAACTCGGTGATAAAGCGAAGAAAGAAGAAGAAATTGATGAGTACCGCAAAAAGATTTTAGCTGCGAAAATGCCGAAAAACATTGAAGAAAAAGCGTTAGCTGAGCTCTCAAAGTACACTTCAACACCTTCATCGATGGCTGAATCCCAGATCATCAAGAACTATCTTGATTTACTGGTTGATTTACCATGGAAAAAAGCGTCTAAAGATAACTATGACTTAAAGAAAGTTATGGAGAAATTAGATGAACAACATTATGGCTTAGAAGTCGTTAAGGAAAGAATTATTGAGTACTTAGCGGTTAAAATCATGACGAAGCGTAATCCACAAACCATTTTATGTTTTGCAGGGCCTCCCGGGGTTGGTAAAACATCCCTTGCCATTTCGATTGCAGATGCTTTAGGACGTAAGTTCGTGAAGCAATCCCTAGGTGGTGTCAGAGATGAATCAGAGATTAGAGGACATAGAAGAACCTATATCGGTGCACTTCCTGGACGTATTGTCAAGGGCATGCGTGATGCTGGTACCGTCAATCCTGTCTTCTTGCTCGATGAAATCGATAAGATGGCTTCCGATTATAAAGGCGATCCCGCTTCTGCAATGTTAGAAGTGTTAGATCCAGAACAAAACGCGAAGTTTAGTGACCATTATTTAGAAGAACCTTACGATCTATCACAGGTTTTATTCATCACCACCGCAAACTATTTAGAAAATGTGCCTGCGCCACTGCGTGACCGTATGGAAATTGTGGAACTCTCTTCTTATACCGAACAAGAAAAGCATAAGATTGCAGCGAAACATTTAGTGCCCAAGCAGTTAAAAGCACATGGCATCACTTCCAAAGAGTTTAGCATCACCGATGATGCGATCTATTACATCATTCGTCATT
This sequence comes from Acholeplasmataceae bacterium UBA5769, assembly GCA_002418725.1. Taxonomy (GTDB): domain Bacteria; phylum Bacillota_I; class Bacilli_A; order Acholeplasmatales; family Acholeplasmataceae; genus Peloplasma. Next base: position 3,826 of record DIER01000018.1, on the reverse strand, counting down.
ACACCAGAGAAGCAGGTGTCCGTGAACTTAACCGTTATATTGGATCCTTGATTCGTAAATCGATCAAAAACATTTTGATGAAAAAGGAAGTACGTGTGGATATCACCGTTGAAAACATTGAATCGTTCATTGGTAAACCTAAGTTTACCCATAACAATTCCGATGTTCAAGATCAAGTGGGTGTCGCAACCGGACTCGCTTATACGGCCTTTGGTGGTGACACACTTCCTGTTGAAGTCACATACTATAAAGGAACTGGTAAGCTAGTTTTAACGGGTAAGCTTGGCGATGTCATGAAAGAATCTGCCATGACCGCCCTATCCTTTGTGAAATCAAAAGCCAAACAGTATCATATTGATGAAGATTTGTTTAATAACAATGACTTCCACGTCCACGTGCCTGAAGGAGCTATCCCAAAAGATGGTCCATCCGCAGGGATTACCATGGCGACCGCTATTTTCTCAGCAGCGACACAACGCTTGATCCGAAAAGAAGTTGGTATGACCGGTGAAATCACACTTCGTGGGTATGTACTACCGATCGGTGGACTCAAAGAAAAGTCAATTGCAGCACACCGAAGTGGTTTAAAAACCATCATCATACCCAAAGACAATTTAAAAGATGTCGATGATATTCCAGATGAAGTGAAGAACGCGTTAGAAATCATTCCCGTTGAAAATGTGAATGATGTCTTCCAAATCGCACTTAAATAGTTTATAATGAGGGGTAGTCTTCGGACTACCTTTTTTATCCAGAAAGGTGGATTTTATGATTAAACAAGCCACATATATTAAAAGTGTGACCGATTTAAAGGACGAACCTGAAGGTTTTCCACAAATACTTCTGATCGGTAGATCAAATGTTGGCAAAAGTTCTTTTATCAATGCACTTACCAATCGAAAGAATTTAGCCAGAGTATCCAACACACCGGGGAAGACCATCACCTTAAATTTCTATTTGATCGATCAAAGTTTCTATTTGGTTGATGCACCTGGTTATGGGTATGCCAGACGGTCTAAATCGATGCAAGATCAATTTATCTTAATGATTCAAAAATATATCAAACAAGCAGAGCATTTGAAACTCATTTGTATACTCGTTGATTTTAAGGTTGGACCAACCGATGATGATCTTTTCACCTATCAGTTTTTAGTGGAACAAAACTTAAACGTGATGGTCGTCGCAACCAAAAAAGATAAAGTCCCTAAGACACATCAGTTTAAACAGGAACAGTTCATCAAAAAAGTGATGAAAAATCCAATCATCTTTTACGCGTATTCCAATGTAACCAAAGAAAATTTAGATAAGATTGAAAATGAGATGAGAAATCAGGTGACTGTGATTGAATAAAGTCATGATTTTGACGGATTCTACCGCTGATTTAAATATGGCATATACCATCAAAGAAGATGTGCATATCATCCCGCTTTTCATTCGCTTTGAAGATGAAGTTTATAAAGATGGTGTGGATATCACGCCTGAAGAACTTTTTGTCAAAGTTGATGAGAAAAAAGAGGTTGCACGCTCCACCGGACTACGTTCTGGTGACTTTCATAATGCCTTTAACAAATACATTAAAAGAGGTTATGATATTCTTTATGTCGGTATTGGATCCAATCTCTCATCGACCATTCAATCGGCTTTGATCGCCAAACAAGAACTGGAAACAAAGCAAGTGTTTATCGTGGACTCTAAATCGATTTCAAGTGGTCTTGGTTTACTCGTGATGCATGCCGTTCAGTTAAGAAAAAAAGGTTATGATGGCGCACATATTAAGAAGAAACTGGATGAGCTTGTTCCTCGTCTCCATTTTTACTATATTTTATCGGATCTCGAATTATTGAAAGAAACGTCTCGAATGACACCTTATCAGTATAAACTCGCCAAACTTTTTCAAGTGAAACCCATCGTCACCATGATCAATGATCGGGTGGAAATGATTCATAAATCGTTTGGGTCTTTGGACCATGGCATTAAGAAACTGGTCCGCATGATCGGTAAACATAAAAAACATCAGGATGTCGCAAACATGACCATCACACACAGTTGTACAGATGCGCTTGCCGATTTTTCTTATCAATACATCAAAGATAACTTAAAACCATCCTCATTGGTGATGAATCCTTTGGGTTGTGTTTTGGGTGCATCCACAGGACGTGGTGCATTTGGGGTTGCCTACTTATTAAAAGAGACACCAAGAAAGGAATAACATGAAAAAAGTTTATCAACTCATCCTTATCTTAAGTTTACTGTTCACATTAAATGCATGCCATCTTTTTGAAAGTAATGATGGTCCTTTTGCAGTGACGTTTGATTCCAATGGTGGAACTGCTGTAGAAACGATCTACGTGGATCAATTCAAACCCTTTTTACCGACGACGATTCCGCAAAAAGATGGTTATGTTTTTGCAGGTTGGTACATCGATAAAGATTTATATTATCCGATGAGCTTTCAAACAGGGACCAATCAAACGTTAAAACTTTATGCCAAATGGATTGCTGTTGGATCAAGTATCGATCAACAAGCGATCATTGATCACATCTTAGCGAACATCGATTTAGTCACGGTCTTAGAGTCTCATGTGGTGACCATGTTAGAAGAAGTTTCACCTGCGGTTGTGATGATTGAAACCTACCAGGGTGGCACCGTCGATGGTGGTGGTTCTGGTGTCATTTATAAGCGTGATGGAAATACGTATTACGTTTTGACGAATGAACACGTGGTCAGTGGTTACGTGACTGGTCAGTTTTCGATCACACTGTTTACACCCACTGGTGAGGTTAAAATACCTAAACATCAAGTCACCTTGCATAAATCTTCTATAACCCACGATTTAGCGGTTTTATCTTTCACGTCAACACAAAACTTTTCCGTGATTGAAATGGCAGACGTTGCTGATCTGCATGTTGGAGAATTCGTGTTTGCGATTGGTTCACCACTGGATTTACCCAACACAAGAACGTTTGGGATTATTTCCCAGTTAAATCGCCCTATGGCAGATGATTATGGCTTAAACACACTTACCATTCAACATACCGCACCCATTAATCCTGGCAACAGTGGTGGTGCCCTTGTTGATATTTATGGTCGATTGGTGGGCATCAATGCCTTATCCTATGTCGATGAAACCGTAGGTGAGGGCATTGAAGGTCTTCATTTCGCGATTCAAATTGATGTCATTAAATCTGTATTGGATGGTTTAGAATAACATGAGTCAAAAACGCATCACAACATACATCCTCATCTTATGGGTTGGTGTGATCTGGGCAAATTCGTTAATGCCTGGTTCCATATCATCCACACAAAGTGGTTTTGTTGTTGGCGTTTTTTCTTTTATCTTTGATAGGATAGGTATAACCGTGAGTGATGATGTGTTATCATCATTGATCAGAAGCATCGCTCATTATGTGGAGTTTCTCTTTTTAGGATTACTCTTAGCGTTGAGATTTTCTAAATTAACTTTCGCTTATCTTCTTGGAACTGCTGTTTTACTGATCGATGAAATCATTCAAATCTTTGTTCCTGGTCGTGCTTTTGAAGTCAAAGATCTCTTGATTGATTCCTTTGGACTTTTGACAGGACTTCTTATCATCTTTCTTTTCACTTTAAAAAGCAGACGTAATCGAACAAAATCGCTTGAACATGATGTCAAACCGTGATAGAATAAACATAGTAGCAATGAAGAGGAAGAGTACCAAAACACTTGATTGAAGAGACAGATTGGTTGGTGAAAAATCTGATAAGTCTTTGGGAAGGTCGCCTTGGAGCTGATGATACGATGAGTGTCATCCGTAGGTCTGCGTTAAGGCATAATGAGGGCTAGCA
>DIER01000027.1:485-30762 GCA_002418725.1 Acholeplasmataceae bacterium UBA5769 | reverse complement strand
CTATTCCTTCATCTTTTGGTCTTCTCGGACTTATCTTTGCCCTACTTTCATTGGTACCTTGGATGATCTTTTTACTGATGATGGATAAAGAATTAAGGATGGAACGATCTCGGGTTCTTCAAGCATAACTCACGTTAAAAGAAAAGAACGATTTCTCGTTCTTTTTGTTTTTAATAAAGTTACTTTTTAGCAGCTAAGGTAATAATTTCAATAAAGATCTTGACTGCTTTTTCCATTTGGTTGATAGAACAAAATTCCATACGCCCATGGAACTGGTAACCACCGGTACCAATGTTTGGGCAAATGAGACCTTCATAAGTTAGTCTGGCACCATCTGTACCACCTCTGATGGCTTTAAAGAAAGGTGTGATGCCAACATTCTCAACCGCTTTTTTTGCTAAATCAATCACATGCATGTGATCTTTAATAATTTCATACATGTTGAAATAGGAATCTTTTATCGTTAACTGCACGGCCTGATAACCATACTTTTGGTTCATGTAGTTCATGATGGTCTCAAATTCTGTCTTTTGTTCAGTGAACTTCTTCATATCATGGTTGCGTATAATGTAATGTGCGTGCGCGTGTTCTACTTCACCCTTCAATCCGGTTAAATGATTGAAGCCTTCATAACCTTCTGTGTAGGCAGGATTTTTGAAGGTCGGAAGCATGCTGTGAAATTCCATCGCGAGGTGGAGTGCATTGACCATCTTTGCTTTCGCTGAACCTGGATGAATGGATTTACCAATGAAGTTCACATCAGCAGAAGCAGCGTTAAAGTTTTCAAATTCAATACCACCGACTTCATCACCATCCGCTGTATAGGCAAAATCAGCTTTAAACCAATCATAATTAAAGTGATCTGCACCTTCTCCAATTTCTTCATCTGGTGTGAAGCAAATATAAATATCACCGTGTTTCACATCCGGATGACTTTGGAAGTATTCAGCAACTTCCATGATTTCTGCAACCCCACATTTGTCGTCCGCACCGAGAAGCGTGTTCCCATCGGTCACGATAATATCATCGCCAATGACTTTTGATAAACTGGGATATTCTGCTGGAGCCATACTGAGTTTATCGTTGAGTTCGATGCGTGAACCATCGTAGTTTTTAATGATTCGTGGATTAACGTTTTCTCCGGGTGCATCTGGAGAGGTATCCACATGCGCGATTAAACCGATCGCTGGCGCACCTTTTTGGTTTCCTTCAATTTTTGCATACGTGTAGCCGTAATCGTCCATAAAGGCATCTAATCCAATCGCCTTTAACTCTTCGACTAAGATCCGCGATAAATTCTTTTGTTTTTCCGTGGATGGATGTGTGTGTGTTTCATGAGATGATTGTGTATCCACCTTGGTATAACGTAAGAAGCGTTCAACAAGTCTATTCATAAGTTTACCCTCTTTCTCTTCATTATCCTTATTATACGATAAAATCGTCAGAAATTGAAGTGTTGCTTGATAAAATGAATGTCAAAATTAATTTTTTTAATATTTTATTCAAAATAACTTGACAAATCAAAAAAATGAAATATAATTAAGGTAACAATTGAAAAAATTAATGAAGGTGAGTGAAAAATGACAAAACATGAAGTTCTAACTCAACTGAATCAGAAAGAATTAAAACCAAAAAAAGCATACCGCATGCTTTATCCGAAAACAAAAGAAAGAAAACCAAGAAGAGCTTCATTTGTCAAAGTGAGCATCAACGTACCCGATTCTAGGGGCGTCAACATCTTCTTAAAAATCTTACTCTTACTTCCCATTCCCATATTTATCATCAAATGGGTAGTGAAAAAAAGAGCCAATGTTCAAATTGGTGATCAAATGAATATGACGCCTAAAGAACTGATTGATTTAATTTCATTTCGCGGTGTCAAAGTTGACATCAAAACAGCGACGCATGAGCGCGTATTAATAAAGACCATATAAGGAGGATTTAAACATGGATAAAAATATCAAAGTAAACCCTGTACTAACGACTTGCCCCGTATGTAAACATGAACTTCGCGTACAAAAATTACATTGTGACCACTGTCACACAGGTATCGAAGGATCATTCACCTTATCGAAGTTTAACTATTTAGAAACAGAAAAACTTTACTTCATCGAAGTATTTATCAAAAATAGAGGAAACATCAAACAGATCGAAAAAGAATTAAACATCAGCTACCCAACGGTTAAGAAAATGTTAGATGAAGTTATCCTCGGTCTTGGCTATTCCGTCACAGAGGATGATGAAGTTTTCCAAAGAACTGTTGAAAAAGAAGAGCCAGTACAAAAAAATACGAAGGCTAGCATTTTAGAAAAAATCGAAAAAGGTGAATTAAGTGTTCAAGATGCGCTTGATTTACTCAAGAAAAAATAAAGAGGTGAACGACCATGTCAAAAGATCAATTAAAAGAAGAAAGAATGAAAATCTTAGATTTACTCGGTAAAGGTATTATTAAGGCGGATGAAGCTGAAAAACTATTATCAGCTTTAGAAGGTAGTTCACAAATGCCCGAAATGCCAGCAATCCCTGTATTTAAAGACAAGAAAGTACCATTTAGAATGTTAAAGATCTTTGTTGATTCTAACGATGGTGATGTGATTAAAATCCAAATCCCTATTGAGTTTGCGAAACTTCTCAAGACAGGTAAATTTAATGTGAATCTACAAGATGCAGACATTGATATCGATGCACTCATTCAAATGATTAATACAGGTGTCGTCGGTGAACTCGTTAATGTCGAATCTGCTGATGGTGATATTGTAAGAATCGTAGTAGAATAAGACTGGAAGACAAATCTTCATGTTTGTTAACCAAGGACGCGAGTCTAGCGTCCTTTGGTTATGTGTGGGCATAAAAAATGCCGATGAGGAATGAAACATGCTACTTAGTAAACACTTTAGAAAGTATTACCTCAAGTACGGACTCTACTTTTTAGTTGGGATTGCCGTATTGATTGCTGTAGACTGGCTACAGCTCGATATTCCTAAACTTGTTGGGGGGATTATCGATACCTTAAAACAAACGAATCCAGATGTTGATCAGATAGAATCATCCATTATCAGAATTGGTATTCTCGCTGCTTCCATCACTTTGGGTCGTTTTTTGTGGCGCTATACCATCTTTGGTGCGTCAAGACGCATTGAATATGAACTGAGAAACGTCATGTTTGGTCATGCGACAAAGTTATCACAAAGTTTTTACAGCCAAGAAAAAGTTGGCGGATTGATGACATACTTTATCAATGACCTTGAAGCCATTCGTATGTCGTTTGGTCCTGGGATTCTCATGCTTATCGACGGAATGATGTTGGGTGGTTTCGCATTATACCGTATGGCTGCACTCAATTTAAGATTGACCATTTATGCAGCGATACCGATGACGATTTTGACTGTAGCATTGGTTTTCATTCGTAAAACCATCACGAAGCACTTTAAAGAACGTCAAGAATCTGTTGAAAAATTATCGGATTTTACACAAGAAAATTTCTCTGGTATTACCGTGATTAAAGCTTTTGTCAGAGAGATGAAAGAAGCCATGCTCTTTAAGACTAGAAACCTCGATTTATACGATAAGAACATCAAGTTCATGAAATATATCATTATCATCAACATTGCGTTGGGGATTGCACTAAATCTTGTGATCTTAGTCATTATCGTGTTAGGGTCTCTCTTGGTTATTAATCATGAAGAAGCAGGGTTAACAGCAGGTCAGTTAACTGAATATTTAGGCTATTTCTTTACGTTAATTTGGCCAACCATGGCTTTATCACAGTTTATTAACATTCAAAGCCAAGCGAAAGCTTCGGCTGAGCGCATCACAAAATTCTTAGATCATCCACTCGATGTATCGGATGCACCTGAGGTGATGGATGTTGAAAATTTAAAAGGTGAACTCAAAGTTGAGCACTTAACTTTCCAATACCCTGATGGCGATTCACCTGTATTGAAAGATGTCTCGTTTGAAATTAAAGCGGGAGAAATGGTAGGTATTTTAGGAAGAACTGGCAGTGGGAAATCAAGTCTTGTGGATTTGTTCTTACGTATCTATAATTTAGAACCAGGCATGATTTACCTCGATGGTCACGACATCATGAAACTTTCGATTAAATCGGTGAGACAGATGATGGGGTATGTCCCTCAAGATAATTTCTTGTTTTCGGATACCATCATCAATAACATTGGCTTTGCCATGGATCAACCAACCGAACAAGATGTCACAGAACCTGCGAAACTCTCTGATGTTTATGAAAACATTATGGAATTCAAAGAACAGTTTAATACCATTTTAGGTGAACGTGGTGTCACGGTTTCAGGTGGCCAAAAACAAAGAATTTCGATTGCGCGTGCCTTAGCTAAAGATCCAGAAATTCTCATTTTAGATGATTCTGTTTCTGCTGTGGATACAAAGACAGAAGAAGCCATCATTAAAAATCTTCACCGCATTCGAAAAGGTAGAACAACGATTTTTATTGCGCACCGTATTTCAACAGTCAAACGCATGGATAAAATTATATTACTTGATCAAGGCCAAGTGGTTGCCATCGGTTCTCATAAAGAGCTGATGAAAACATCACCACTTTATCAAGATATGGTCAAGCGTCAAACACTTGAAAATCTCGTTCAAGGAGGTGTGGTCAATGAAGGACTTTAAGGATAACACCCGTGAACGCAGCGACAAAGAAGTCATAAGACGTCTTCTCGCCTATGCAAAACCCTATAAGCGCGAGTTTATATGGATTATCGTCATGATGATCATCTCACTTGGTATTCAGTTGTTACCACCGCTTCTCATCGGTTTAACGGTGGACACCGTTGGTAATGATGCTTTATCAAGCACAGAAAAGATTCAATTCATGATTTCCTTATCTATCTTTTTCGTTATTGTACTTGCCATCGGTAACTTTGTGGGTTACCTGCAAGGCATTATGCTCCAAAAGGTCGGTCAAAAAACAGTTGTTTCCCTTCGTGATGAAGTGTTCAACCACATCGAGAATTTATCTATTGGTCAGATCAATACCGTTCCCGTTGGAAAATTGGTGACACGTGTGGTCAACGATACGAATACCATCAGTGAAATGTATACGAATGTCGCTGTGAATTTGGTAAGAAATGTGCTTTACTTGTTTGCGATTTTGATTGTGATTTTCATCATTAACTGGAAGATTTCACTCTTTGTTGTGATGGTTGTTCCGTTGGTCTTTTTAGCAACGATGGTGTTTAGAAAGTATTCAAGAACTTCTTATCGCAGAGTACGTCAAAACGTCTCTGAGGTGAACGCATTCTTATCTGAAAATTTATCAGGTATGAAAGTCACCCAAATTTTTAACCAAGAAGATAAGAAGAGAAATGAATTTAAAGAACACAGCACGAAGTTAAGAAACAGTTACCTTCAAGAAATTTTAGTCTTTGGTATCTATAGACCTGTGGTGTATATGTTTGCGATGGTCGGTTCACTTCTGGTCCTTTATATCGGTTATCAAGAAGTGCTTGCCGGTATCATTACAGCGGGTATCCTCTATTCTTATTATGCATATGTTGGTGATTTCTTTGAACCCATTCAACAGCTTGCTGAACAGTTTAATACCTTGCAAAACGCATTTGCATCCGCAGAAAAGGTTTTTGATGTCCTAGATACAAAACCAGAGATTGTTGACGATCCTGAAGCGATTGAATTAAAAGCATTTTCTGGTCAAATTGAGTTTAAAGATGTTTGGTTTTCTTATTTACCAGATGAGTGGGTCTTAAAAGGTGTTTCCTTTAAAGTTAACCCGGGTGATACTGTCGCCTTTGTTGGAGCAACCGGTTCTGGGAAAACGACGATCTTGGGTTTGATTGTTCGAAATTACGAGATTCAAAAAGGTCAAATCCTTATTGATGGTATCGACATTAAAAAGATTACCAGAGCTTCCTTAAGAAGACATATCGGTCAAATGTTACAAGATGTCTTCCTCTTCTCAGGTACGATTTTAGAAAACATCACACTTCGTGATGAAGCGATCACTGCAGAAGAAGTGAAAAGTGCTTCTGAGTATGTAGGTGCGAACACCTTCATTGAAAAATTACCTGATCAGTATGATCACGTGGTATTAGAAAGAGGGAATAACTTCTCTGCTGGCCAACGTCAGCTCATTAGCTTTGCGCGTGCTCTTGTGTACAAACCAAGTTTAATGATCTTAGATGAAGCAACCGCCAACATTGACAGTGAAACCGAAGGTCTAATTCAGGAATCCTTAGAAAAGATGATGAACATCTCAACGATGCTCATCGTAGCTCACAGACTTTCAACGATACAGCACGCGGATAAGATTATCGTGATGCAAAAAGGTGAAATCAAGGAAAGTGGAAGCCATCAAGAACTTCTAAAACTTGGTGGATTATACTATAACCTCTATCAATTACAGTATGAAGAAAAGGAAGCGACACCAGCGTAAGCTGACCGCTTCTTTTTTCTTCGTGACATTTTAAAGATATTTGAGTACAATAGAAACGGAAGAGGAGTTGATTTTATGTTTCAAGCAAATCAGAATCGCTATGACAAGATGATTTTTAGAAGAGCAGGGAAAACAGGATTAAAACTACCGGTGCTTTCGTTTGGTCTGTGGCAAAACTTTGGCGCAGATAACGATTATGAAGCGTGTAAAAAGATGGTTTTCCATGCATTTAACAACGGTATTATTCACTTTGATTTAGCCAACAATTATGGACCACCTCCAGGATATGCAGAAACCATGTTTGGGCGCATCTTAGATGATGGTTTAAGAGCTTATCGTGATGAACTCATCATTTCAACGAAGGCAGGTTACTACATGTGGCCAGGTCCTTATGGTGATTTTGGTTCAAGAAAGTATTTGATGGCTTCACTGGATCAATCGTTAAAACGCATGGGTCTAGATTATGTTGATATTTTCTATCACCACCGTTTTGATGATGGTACCGATGTTTATGAAACGATGCTTGCACTGCGTGATATCGTGTTGCAAGGTAAAGCGATTTATGTGGGTTTATCTAACTATAACAGTGAACAACTTACAAAAGCTCACGCGATTTTAGATGAGTTAAACGTTCCCTATGTGATCACACAACCTTCATACAGCATGCTTAATCGTTGGCTTGAAAAAGACGGTTTACTGGAAACGCAAGATCGTTTAGGTGTTGGGACCATCTGTTTTTCTGCACTCGCTCAAGGAAAACTAACCAACAAATACATCACAGGTATTCCAGAAGACTCAAGAGCTAAAAACAAGCATTCGATGTGGCTAAAAGAAAAAGATATCACACCAGAACTACAAACGATGTTAAGAAAACTTGATGAAGTCGCAAAAAATAGAGGACAATCGATCGCACAAATGGCTCTCGCTTGGGCCATCAGAGATCCGAAGATGACATCGACACTCATTTCAACATCAAAAATTGAACAGCTCGATGAAAACCTGAAGACTTTGGAGAACTTGCAGTTTACAGAGACGGAAATCAAAGCAATCGATGATATTTTGAATCATCGCTAGTCCAACGAAAGTTGGGCTTTTTTACTTTTCTATTGACGTCTATAAAAAAGCATGTTATACTTAATACGAAATTAAGGTATGCCTTAAAAAGGAGTATGATTTTATGCTGACATGGTTTATGGGTTTAGACGTTTGGGTTCAAGCATTGATCGGCACGTTGTTTACATGGGGTATGACTGCATTAGGTGCAGCACTCGTTTTTCTATTCAAAAACATTGAACGAAATGTTTTTAATTTAATGCTCGGATTTGCATCAGGTGTCATGATTGCAGCGAGTTTTTGGAGTTTACTTGCACCAGCCATTGTCATGGCTGAAGATCAAGGTGTAATCGCTTGGTTGGTGGTTGCCATCGGTTTTGCTTTAGGTGGTGTTTTTCTCTATTTAGCGGATAAAATTGTCCCCCACATGCATTTTGGTTTTAACCACACCAAAGAAGGTTTACCTACAAAATTGAAAAGAAACATTTTGTTGGTATTTTCCATTACCCTCCATAACATTCCTGAAGGTTTAGCAGTTGGTGTTGCTTTTGGTGCAATCCAATATCTTACAGGAGACCTCACTGCGGCCACCCTTTCTGCGATTGGACTTGCGATTGGGATTGGGATTCAAAATTTTCCTGAAGGTGCTGCAGTCTCTATTCCGCTGCGTCAAGAAGGTGTTTCAAGAACGAAAGCTTTTTTATACGGACAAGCATCAGGTTTGGTTGAACCGATTTCAGCCATTTTAGGTGCCCTCCTCGTCACCTATGTCTCCGTGATTCTACCTTACGCGTTAGCGTTTGCTGCAGGTGCGATGATTTATGTCGTGGTGGAAGAATTGATTCCAGAAGCTCAGCAGAAACAAACAGCGAAAGGTGCTCATTACGCAACTTTTGGAGTCATGGTAGGATTTATTGTGATGATGATCTTAGATGTGGCTTTAGGTTAAAAAAAGAGGTGAAGAGATGAATCGTGCAGAAGAAGATTATATAAAAACAATTTATGAGTTAACAGTCGAGAAAAAACAAGCGCTCATTAAATCCAATGATATTGCTGAACGCTTCGGTTTTACCGATCAAAGTGTCAATGAAATGATTAAAAAACTTGAGAAAAAGCATTTGGTTTCATTTGTGCCATACAAAGGCATTTCCTTAACCAAAAAGGGAAAGGATGTTGCGATTCGTATGGTTCGTGCACATCGTATTTGGGAAGTATTTTTAACAGAAAAATTAGGTTTCTCATGGGAAAATGTGCATGAAGATGCAGAAATGCTTGAGCATGCAACAAGTCCTGAAGTATTGGAAAAACTCTATCATTTTTTAGGAGAGCCAACATACTGTCAGCATGGGAACCCCATTCCTGATTTTGCAGGAAAAATGGAGGAAGCTATCTCATTTTCTCTAGATAAAGCTGAAGTGGGTCAAACATTTGAGCTATTACGTGTCATTGACCACAAAGACTTACTCGTGTATTTAAATGCACAAGGTATTAAGCTTCATCACCGATTCAACATTATAGAAAAAGATCCTTTTAGTGGTTTAATGAAATTGGTTTGTGAAGGAAATGAAAAGACAATGACCATGAAAACAGCACGCATGCTGTTTGGAAAAATCATGCATTAACATAACTCGACACCATGAAAGGGGGCTAAGCGATGCTTAAAATACTGTTAGAAGAAAATGACGTCACACGTCTTAAAGCGTTTTTAGATGATGTCCATGCGCACGACTTAGCTGAATTATTTACGGCGTTAAGCCAAGAAGAAAAAGATAGGGTTTATCTTTATTTGTCCAGTGAAAAACTTGCAGAGCTTGTCTCCTATCTGGAAGTTGAAGATGCTGCAGAAGTTTTAGCAGACTTTGATGTTGAAAAGCAGGTCGAACTCGTTGAAATGATGGAACCTGATGATGCAGCGGATATCATTTTAGAGCTTGAAAAAGAGGAAAAAGAAGAACTTTTAGAAAAACTGGGTGAAGATTCTGAAGTGAAGGAATTGATCCTTTATGATGAGGATGAAACGGGTTCTGCTATGACGAACCTTTTTGTTGTGGTCACACCAGAGATGGATGTCAAAGAAGCCACCAAGAAGGTTATAAAAGAAGCTGATGAGGTCGAATCCATCAATACGATCTTTGTGGCAGATGAACATAATCTTTATATCGGGGCAGTTGAACTTAAAGCTTTATTAAAATCAAAGACACCTCTTCAGGTCAAAGAACTGATTGAAGATTATCCTGTGTCTTTTGCTAAAGATCCGATTAATAAAACCGTACAGGCGATTCGTAATTACGGGATATATGAAATGCCTGTTATCAATGAAAACAATGAACTCTTAGGGATGATTACCTTAGATGATGCCCTTGATATTTATCAAGAAGAAGCACAAGAAGACTATGAAAAATTAGCAGCTCTTCCTGAAACCGAAGAAGGCAGAAATGCTTTAATTACGGCATTGCATCGCCTACCTTGGCTTTTGTCTTTGTTGATTATTTCATTTCCGATAGCTTTAGTGACAAGACAATTCGAACATGTTTTAGCAGCGGTTGCTATATTGGTTGTTTTTCAACCCCTTATTTTGGACTCTGCTGGGAATGTGGCCACCCAAACGTTAGCTGTTACACTGCGTATGTTATCATCTCATGAAAAAGGGATTTTTCGTAATTCGATTAGAGAGATTGTTACAGGTGTGATCAATGGTTTAGTCATTGGATTGATTGCGTTTATCATGACCTTTATTTTTGCGAAGATCAATCCATCACTTACGACTGATCCCTTATTGATCAGCTTTGTGGTTGGGTTCTCCTTATGGTTAACGGTGATCATGGCACCCATCGTTGCCCTCTTAATTCCTATTACTCTAAACATGATCAACGTAGACCCTGCGGTTGCATCTGGTCCGTTTATTACGACACTGATTGACGTTGCCGCATTGTTTATTTATTTCGGATTAGCAACAAGTATGTTAGGAGGGTTATGATGTTAAAAAAAATCAATTTTAAACACAGTGATGACCATCTTAAAAAAGCGATAAAACCCATCTTAGCTTATGACATTGCACAAGCCTATCCAGATCTTGATGATGCAGAAAAGAAAAGACTTTTACATCTGATGAGTTTAGATAAACTTACCGATATGTTTGTTGAACTCGATGTGGATGATCAACTCGATGTGTTAACACATTTAGAAGAAACACGAAAAAAATCACTTTTTAGAAACATGGAATCCGATGATTTAAAAGAGTTTATGGAAGATATTGATGATGAAAATCTAAGAAAAGATATCTTTAGCCTTCTCTCTAAAGTAAAAGCTAAGACCATCTCTTTATTATTAACGTATGAAGAAGATACAGCAGCTTCCATCATGTCTACGGATTTTATGACGGTCTCGCTAGACGATACGATTAAACAAGCAACCGATCATGTCATTAAAGAATCAAGAGAACAAGATTATATCGATACGATTTTCGTTTTGGATGAGGATAAGAGAATCGCAGGACTCATTGATTTAAAAGATTTGATTATTGCTCGTAGCAACTCATCCATCAAAAAGATTATGTTCGAAGATTTTCAATTTGTGCATCAGGATGAAAGCATTGAAAAAGCGATTCAAACGGTTGTTGACTACGACAGAAATGCTATCCCTGTCTTAGATTCTGATGATCATATCATCGGGATTGTCACTGCGGATGATATCTTTGATGAAGTCTATGAAACCGTAGAGTCTGATTACCAAAAAATGGCTTTATTATCCGATCATGAATCATCTTCGTCGGCATGGGTAAGATCGAAACAACGTTTGCCTTGGCTTATGATTGCTGTGGTATTAAATCTTTTAATCGCCAGTTTCTTATCTGTTTTTGAAGCGACTCTCGCTGAAGTGACAGCTATCGTTTTATTTCAACCACTCATTTTAGGAATGGCAGGTAACATCGGTACACAAGCACTTGCTGTAACGATTCTTGGGATTCATAAAAATGAATTTGATGGAAAAAAGATTCCTCAAAATCACGTCATGAAAGAACTTTTTATCGGTTTGATGAACAGTCTTTTGTTGGGGGTAGCTGCATTTTTGTTTGTGACAGCTTTCCTATCGTTCTTCCCGACACAAGATACACAAGCGCCTTACCAAATGGGGATCATTGTGTTTGTTGCGGTCTCCACATCGATGTTTATTTCTGCACTGATGGGAGTCTTTGTACCGATCCTTTTAAATCGGTATAATCAAGATCCATCCGCAGCATCTGGTCCGATCATGACAACGATTAATGACTTGGTGGCGTTGGTCATTTATTTCGGTTTAGCAACACTAGCCTTTTTATGAGATATTGTGGGATTTCATCTGAATAGAGGGGTAACATGTTATAATTTAAGTAAAAGAAGAAACGAGGTTGAATCATGGAAAATTATATCAAAACGTATGAAGCATATCGTAAGAAGATTAAAGCGTATCATTATTTTGGTTGGTTGATGAGTTGGGACCAAGAAACTGAAGCTCCAGAAGCATCCATCGAATATCGTACGAAACAATATCAAGTGATGGCAGAAGAAATGTATAAGATTGAATCTGCACCAGAATATTTAGAAGCAATTGATCAGCTTTATCATCACCTTGATCAGATTCAAGATGTGGATTTTAAGACAGAAATCAAGCATGCATATAAAGGATTACGTGCCATTAAACTGATTCCAAAAGATGAACTCATTGCACATCAAGTGTTGGTATCGCAAGCGTCTCATATTTGGGCGAAAGCAAAGGAAGAAAACAATTTTGAAGCGTTCTTACCAACCTTAGAAAAAATTGTTGAGTTCAAACGTAATTATGTGAAGTATCTCGAAACAGATGAACTTAAAGGTTATGATATTCTGTTAGATGATTTCGAAGAAGGATTCACCATGAAAGAATACGATGCCTTCTTTCATAAACTCAGAGAAGATCTCGTACCCTTTGTCAAAGAAGTTACGGCGAGAAAACCTAAGTTTTCACGTAAACTCACGAAAGGTGTTTTCCCAAGAGAACAACAAATCAAATTCTCTGAGTATTTAATTGATGTGTTCGCCTACGATCGTAAACGTGGTTTGCTTAAAGAAAGTGCCCATCCCTTTACATCGGGTGTGAGTTCAGTGGATACGCGTATTACAACACACTATTATGAAAACAATGTAACATCATCCATTTTCTCTACGATTCATGAAATGGGTCATGCCATTTATGAAATTCAAAACGATCCAAAGTATGATGATACCTTTTTACATGGTGGAACAAGCCTAGGCATTCATGAATCGCAATCAAGAATGTATGAAAATATGCTTGGACGTTCACTTTCTTTCTGGAAGGTGCATTACCCTAAACTTGTTGAACTCTTTCCAAAAGAGTTGAAAGGTGTTTCTGTTGAAGAGTTCCATCGCTATATCAATCGTTCTGAACGCTCCCTCATTCGTGTGGAAGCCGATGAATTAACCTATGCATTGCATGTCATGGTTCGCTATGAACTTGAAAAGGGTTTGATTACTGGAAAAATTAAGGTCAAGGATTTACCAAAGAAGTGGAATCGCCTGATGTATGAATACGTTGGTGTTCGCCCCAAGACCGATAAAGAAGGCGTCCTACAAGATGTCCATTGGTCAGGTGGTATGTTAGGATATTTCCCAACGTATGCCTTAGGTTCGGCTTATGCTGCACAAATCTATAACGCCATGAACAAAGAAATCAACGTCGAACAAGAACTTGAAAACAATAACATTAAAGCCATTAATGCTTGGGTGAAAGAAAAGATTCACAAATTCGCATCCAGTAAGTCACCAAAAGAGTTGCTGTTGATTGCAACCCAAGAACCATTTAACCCACAATATTATGTGGACTATTTAAAACATAAGTTTCAAGAATAAAGGAATGTGACATCAACGATGCTATCAATAACCTCTCTTTACCAAGTCGGACATGGTCCATCGAGTTCACACACGATGGGTCCAGCTAAGGCAGCTAAGATGTGTAAAACCATGTGTCCATCATGTGATCGTTTCGAGATTATGCTATATAACTCACTTGCACTCACAGGTAAAGGGCATTTAACAGAAGAAGCGATCAAAGAGTCATTGGGAGAAACTCCCGTGACTTTTTTGACGTCTATCGATTTAACAAGACATCCCAACACTTTAATCATTAAAGGATATGAAAATGATCAGTTAGTGATTGAAAAGGAAGTCAATAGTACAGGTGGTGGACGCATCGTCTTTGTCGGTGAGAAAGAAGATGAGATTCATATCTACCCTCACCAAACGTTTAAAGAGATTAAAAAATATTGTAAGAGTAAGCACATGACACTTCATGATTATGTCTATGAAGTCGAAGGTGAACAGATCAAAGTTTTCTTAGAAGACATTTGGGAAGCGATGAAGGCATCAATCGTTAGGGGGATTGCCACACATGGTGTGCTTCCAGGTCCTTTAAAGATGAAGCGTAAAGCACCTGAACTTTATAGTAAGCTAAAGGCAACCGATGTTCCTGAACTTGTTGAAAATCGACTTGTAGCAAGCTATGCATTCGCTGTTTCAGAGGAAAATGCTGGCGGTGGCATCATCGTTACAGCACCAACCTGTGGGGCATGTGGTGTGCTTCCTGCAGTCCTTTACTACATGCATGAAAAACATCACTTTATGTCTAAAGAAAGAGTGATCAATGGGTTGGCTGTTGCAGGACTCATCGGAAATATCATTAAGCATAACGCATCGATTTCTGGTGCCGTTGCTGGATGTCAAGCAGAGATTGGTAGTGCATGCTCCATGGCTGCAGCAGCACATGCGACACTGTTTAATCTCTCCATGGATCAAATTGAATATGCAGCAGAAATTGCCATGGAACACCATTTAGGTTTGACATGTGACCCCGTTAATGGGTATGTACAAATTCCATGTATTGAACGCAATGCGGTTGCTGCACTTCGTGCGATCGATGCATGTGGTCTCGCTTACTTTTTAACAGATTCAAGAAAAATATCATTTGACATGGTGGTTCAAACCATGTATCAAACAGGTTTAGATATGCACCAATCCTATAAAGAAACCTCACAAGGTGGATTGGCGTATTACTTCAAGGAGGAAGACGATGTTAACTGTTGGTAGCACATTTCAAGGAAAGGCCATCGATGTGGATTACCTTGGACAAGGGATTGTCAAGCACGAAGAGTTAGTCATCTTTGTTAAAGGATTGCTTGAAGGAGAAACGGCATTAATAGAAATTAAAACGCTTAAAAAGCGCTTTGCAGAAGGGTTTGTTGTGGATTTAATTGAAGCATCAAACATGCGCAAAGAAGGTGTAGAAAATACATTAGGCAGTATGGATTTATACCATATGAAGGATGATGCACAACTGCTTTGGCAAAAAAAACTTACCCAAAACACACTTTCTAAAGTGGGTGGACTCGATGTCCAAGTGGAAGACATCATCACAGATAGACACTTTACAAACTATCGTAATAAGTCCGTCTTTCATGTCATGTTTAAAAACCAACTAACCTTAGGTTTATACCACGAAGATGGTCGAGGATTAATTCCCTTTCAATCGTTTTTGTTAACCGATGAGATCACGAATTTAATCATCAAACACATACAGCAAAAACGCATTAACATTGACCCAAGTATCTTAAAAGGAATATCGATTAGAACCAATCAAAAAAAGGAAGCACTCGTCACATTGATTGCGACGAAAACAACATTTAAAGGGTTAACGCAATTGGTTCAAGCGTTTAAAATGATGCCACCTGTGATTGGTGTGACCCTAAACATCAAAGATGAAAAAAGAAAAATCTTAGGTTCAACCTCGCATGTACTCTTTGGTAGTGAAGTCATTGAACAACACATCGGGAATCTATCCTTTCCGGTAACAGATCAATCATTCTTCCAAATCAATGTGCCTGTAGCAACCTTAGCCTACGATATCATCAAACAAAATGTTGACCCAGATTCCGCTGTTATCGATGCATACAGTGGCGTTGGAAGTATCGGTTTTTATTTAGCTGATAAAGTCAAACATGTGACTTTAATTGAAACCAACGAAGATGCCATTAAAATGGCGAATCAGGTAAAAGAGACTTCACATTTTAAACATGTCGATGTTGTCATGGGACGTGCTGAAGAAGAAGTTCAAAAACACGATGCAGATGTTTTAGTGGTTGATCCACCAAGAAATGGCTTAATGCCAGCACTCATTCAAGCCATGCTTGAAAGACCCTTTCAACAGGTCTTCTATCTGTCTTGTGATTTAAAAACATTGTCTAGAGATTTAGGCTTACTTAAGGCATCTTATGACATTAAAAAAGTGTATCCCATCCGGATGTTTCCTCAAACAACCGAATGTGAAACACTCGTTATCCTATCTCAAAAATAAAGAAAACGCCAAACGGCGTTTTTGTTTTAAGTTAAATCGAAAATGAGCGTATCAATGTCTTCTTTAGTCGTGCGATATGTGGTGACGAGTCGAATCATTTGATGTGTTTTGAAATCTTGCCAGATCTCAAATGTATATGTCTTTTTGAGTTGTTCCACTTTTGATTTAGGAAGTGTAATGAACTGTTGATTGGTTGGTGTCTCATTAAATATAAGGCCAATGTTTTTTAAACCTGAGACAAGATAAGATGCCATGTTGTTGGCGTGTCTTCCGATTTCAAAGAACAAGTTATCTCTAAACAGACCTTCAAACTGCATACCCACTAAAAAGCCTTTCGCAAGCAATCCACCTTGTCTTTTCATCGAATAGCGAAAATAAGCATCAAGATGTTCATGTTTGGTGATCAAAGCCTCACCTAAAAGGGCGCCATTTTTTGTACCACCAATGTAGAAGATATCGGTATAATTGACCATATCATCTAGGGTGAGATCAGAGATGTTTGAAGTTAAGGCAACACCAAGTCTTGCACCATCGACGAAAAGGTAAAGGTCTAAAGCTTTACATGTTTCATAAAGGGCGATAAGTTCTTCCTTAAGGTAAACCATGCCTGTTTCTGTAGCCTGTGAGATGTAGACCATTTTGGGTTTAACCATGTGTTCATCCGTGAAAGTCTCAAAGGCATCCTTAACCATGTTTGCAGTTAATTTTCCATCTTTCGTTTCAAGGGTAATGATTTTATGTCCGGTCGCTTCAATAGCTCCGGTTTCATGCACTTCAATGTGACCTGTT
Source organism: Acholeplasmataceae bacterium UBA5769 (assembly GCA_002418725.1). Classification (GTDB taxonomy): domain Bacteria; phylum Bacillota_I; class Bacilli_A; order Acholeplasmatales; family Acholeplasmataceae; genus Peloplasma. The sequence goes on along the minus strand of DIER01000027.1, from coordinate 14,111 downwards.
TTTGCAGAGATGACCGCTTCAAAAGGTTTTAAAAGATGTGAGATGACCGTTAAATTGGTTGATGTGCCACCGGTCATAAAGTGAATAAAAACAGGTGTTTTGATGTGTTTTTGAATGGTTTCACGCGCTTTTCTTGAGTGATGATCCATCCCATAACCCAGATGTGCTTCCCTTTGGTAAGTCATCATCATCTCTAAAAGTTTAGGATGAGCTAAATCGTTATAATCGTTTCTAAAATGTATCATGATTCATACCTCTCGTTCATTAATCAAATTATATCACATAAAAAAAACAGAAGCGCATGTCTTCTGTTATCCACGTACAAAAGGATTGAATTTTTTTTCATGACCGATGTCGGTTGCTTTCCCATGTCCAGGATAAACAACCGTATCTTCATCAAAAAGTTGATACATACGTTTGATCGAATGATAGATAGCTGTTGCATCAGATAATGGAATATCAGTTCTACCAATGCTTTGGAAAAACAATGTATCACCTGAAAATAATAGATGATCGGTATAGAGTACGGTACTACCTTCAGAATGACCAGGTGTTTCATAGACTGTAAAACTGTGACCAATGAAATCTATGGTTTCTTGATCATGTACCCAGTTGTCAACAGGGATTTCATAACCGATTTGGTTATAACTTGTCTTACCCATCCAGATGCGGTCCTTATGAGGTGCATAAACAGGCACACCATAAGCTTCCTTCATTTGTTTGACACCACCGACATGATCGGGATGACCGTGTGTAATATAGATCGCTTCTACGTGAAGCTCGTGTCTTTTTATGTATTTGAGAACATCATCGGATTCATAACCTGGATCAACGATAAATGCTCTTTTTTCTTCGCTTACAATATAGCAATTACTTCTAAGACTGCCAAGCGAAAAACGGATTATTTCCATTTTCATCACCTGTTGCATTATAACATATTTTTTCTTGTTGACAAGCCTTTTTGATGTTTGGTCACGTAGTAAGCGTTATCTTATATCATCTTTCATGCAAAGATTGTAGATATTAAGTATAATAAGGATGCCTAAAGGAGATGAAGTCTGATGAGAATTGCAAATCAATATACAGAGTTAATCGGGAAAACCCCGCTTTTACGTATGAACAACCTTGAGCGTATGTTTCAGTTAAAAGCATCGTTGGTGGGAAAACTCGAACAACATAATCCATTATCGAGTGTCAAAGACCGTTTAGCACTCGCTTTGATTCAATCGATTGAAAACCACATGGTGGTTACAAAAGATACCCACTTTGTTGAACCAACCTCAGGAAATACAGGGATTGGTTTGGCATTTATTTGTGCATCCAAAGGATACAAACTAACATTGATTATGCCAGAAACGGTCTCAAAGGAACGTGTTCAAATCGTCAAAGCACTTGGCGCAGACGTGATACTCACTGAGGCTGCACTGGGCATGAAGGGTTCCATTCAAAAAGCCAATGAACTTAAAAAAAATGATCCACATGTCGTGATTCCGATGCAATTCGAAAACAAAGCAAATCCTGAGATGCACCGAAAGACAACCGCTTTAGAAATTTTAGAGGATACCGATGGTATCGTTGATTATTTTATTGCAGGTGTCGGTACAGGTGGTACCATCACCGGCGTTGGTGAAGTGCTTAAGAAACATAACCCTAACGTTAAAATCATTGCTGTAGAACCAAAAGATTCACCTGTGCTTTCTGGAGGAAAGCCAGGTCCTCATAAAATTCAAGGTATTGGTGCCGGGTTCATTCCTGAGGTTTTAAACATGCATGTGATTGATGAGATCATACAAGTCACAAACGAAGATGCATTTCATGGTGCCAGATTGCTTGCGAAAAACGAAGGTGTTTTTGCAGGGATCTCATCGGGTGCTATTTTACACGCTGCTTTAGAAATTGCAAAAAGAAAGGAAGCGGAAGGTAAACGCATCGTCTTTATCGTATGTGATACAGGCGAAAGATATTTATCAACCCCACTCTATGACCTATGATGAAATGTACGATTGAAGATGTGAGAGCTGCAAAACTTTATGATCCTGCAGCGCCTTCGTGTTTAATGATTTACTTAACCTATCCCGGAGTGATTGCGTTAAGACGTCACAGAAGAGCACATAAATTATGGCAAAAAGGTTTAAAAAACTGGGCACGACTGGTGAGTTACCGAACACGGAAAATCACGGGCATTGACATCCATCCAGCCGCCCAGATTGGTTACGGTGTCTTCATTGACCACGGCATGGGAACAGTCATTGGAGAAACTTCAGTGATTGGCGATAACTGTGTACTTTATCACGGTGTCACGTTAGGGTCTAATACGTTTGAGAAAGTTGATCGTCATCCAAAACTGGGAAACAATGTCATTGTGTATGCGAACGCGACCATTTTGGGACCTGTTCACATTGGTGAACATAGTGTGGTTGCTGCAGGGGCAGTTGTTGTCAAAGATGCACCACCATATTCAAAATTAATCGGGGTTCCCGCACATCGAAATAGCTCTAGATAGGGCTATTTTTTTATGTTTAGAATAAATAACTAGGCTATTTATAATCTAAGTTGTATCTTTTGCTTTTTAGGCGATATCTATCTAAAATAGTGCATGTAATATTGTAAGTGTTGTAGAAGAAGGTGAGTTTCATCATGTATGTTATTTCAAGAGTTTTAACGTTTGAAAAAGGACATGAAAAAGAGATAGAAGCGTTCGCAGGAAAAAAGAATATCATGTCAAGTTTTCCTGGTTTTATTCGCAAAGATGTTCTCCTGGATCAAAGAGATCCAGATAAAGATATGGTGCGTATCATGGTTTACTGGGAAAGTAAGCAAGCTTTTTATAAGTTTGAAGGTAGTCCAGAGCACATCGCTATGCATAAAAATAAAGATCATGCACACCACAAACAACCTGAGGGTTTAATCGAGATGAAAAGAGAAGCTTATCAGGTTATTGCTTCAGATGTTTATGGCGCATAAGCGTGTTAAGAAGAAAATCATATGGCATAAAAGATGGATTCTCGTCTTCGTTTTTATCGTACTTGTTTTTCTATCTTTATCCATTGGTGTTTTAAATGTAACATGGAAGGATATCGTTAAATTTGATTCTAGAGCATGGGAAATCATTTGGATTTCGCGCATTCCTCGCACGGTTGCAATCATTTTGACAGCATCGAGTTTATCGATTGCAGGTTTGATTATGCAAGCGATTAGTCGTAATAAGTTTATTTCACCATCGACCGCAGGGACGACGAATGCTGCGATTTTAGGGGTACTCATCGGATATTTGTTGATGGGACATCAACCCGTAGTTTTAAGATCCATTTTTGCCTTTGTGTTTGCACTGATTGCAACCTTAATCTTTATGCTTATGCTCAAAAGAATTAAGTTTAAAAACGTAATCTATGTTCCTTTAATAGGGATGATGTATGGTGCGATGATTTCATCTGTTGCAACATTCATTGCCCATCGCTATAACGCATTACAGTTTTTAAACACAATTGGCATCGGTGGGTTTTCAAATAAGGCAGTAGGTTCTTNNCTCTATCTGGTAGTTCCAGCTATTATTCTGGCTATTTTATACGCAACAAAGTTTAGTATTGTGGGTATGGGTGAAGATTTTTCCAAAAATTTAGGTGTTCGTTACGGTGTGGTTATCAGTGTGGGTTTGATCATTATCGCAGTGATTTCATCAGTCACATTCGTGATGGTAGGAACACTTCCTTTTGTGGGTTTAATTGTACGCAATCTGATCACTTACTATTATGGAGATCATGTTAAAAAAACAGTGGTCGATATCGGACTTTTTGGATCATCCTTCGTTCTACTAAACGATATTTTAAGTCGTGTCGTCGTCTTTCCATATGAGATATCCATCAGTTTTACGATGGGTGTCACTGGTGCCATCATCTTCTTAATCATTATTTTTAGGAGGATGAGACATGAAGCGTAGAAACCGTATCTTAATCACTTTAGGTGTGATTGCATTACTATCTGTGTTGTTTTATCTCTTCTTTTGGATGATCACGACACCTTTTGATTTATTTCCAGCAGATCCTGAAAAGGCAGCACGGATGCGTCAAGCGATATTCAATATTATCCAGCGAAAAGGGATTCAAGTCTTGGCGATGGTTGTCTCAGCGATTTTGATCAGCTCCACCTCTCTTGTTTTTCAAACACTTACACAAAATCGCATTTTAACGCCAAGTTTAATCGGGTTTGATGCCATCTTCGTTACGGTTCAAACCGCCATTGTCTTTTTCTTTACGGCATCATCCATTGTTTATCTAAATGCTTATGTCAATTTTGCAGTGGCATCTACCCTAATGGTCTTGATTTCCATATTGATGTATACCTTGATTTTAAAGAAGAATAAAAATAACATCATTTTCTTACTTCTCGTGGGGATGGTATTATCCACGCTCTCTCGTTCGCTCGCCTCGTTTTTACAAACCGTGATGGATCCTGAGGAATTTCAAAGTTTAACAATCAGAACCGAAGTATCGATTGCAAACATGAATACAAGCATTATCATGATTGCCGTACCACTCATGCTTTTCATCGTGTACATGCTTATCAGAGAATTTAGAAGTTATGATGTGATGACTTTAGGTGAGTCACAAGCAACCGGTTTAGGTGTTTCCTATGCGAAGAAGATGCATGGTGCCTTGATTTATATCGCACTCGCGATGAGTATATCAACGGCAATGATCGGACCCATTTCTTTCTTGGGGTTAATTGCAGTTAATGCAGCAAGAGAAATGTTAAAGGACTATAAACATTTTCCACTGTTTATCGCATCCTCACTGATCAGTATCATTTTCATTGTTTTTGGTCAAGGTCTGATTGCAGAAACCGGGTACTTAACAACAGTGACGGTGCTCATCAACATGGTGGGTGGAGCCTATATGATTTATTTAGTATTAAAGGAGAATAAAGCATGATTGAAATTAAAGATATTTCACAAGCGTATGGTGATTTTAAAGTGTTGGATCAAATCAACCTCACCATTAGAGATAATCAAATCACAGCTTTAATTGGTGCTAATGGTGCTGGGAAATCCACACTTTTAGGTGTGCTTTCAAGGCTTTTAACACCGACGAAGGGTGACATTTTGTTAGACGGTGTCCCATTAAGTGAGATGAAGACGAAAGATATTGCAAAAAAGATTGCTATATTAAAACAGACCAATCAACTGCACATTCGAATTACCATCAGGGATTTGGTGTCTTTCGGGAGATTCCCGCACAGTCAAGGCAGGTTAAAGGCTGAAGATATTGAAAAGATTGAAGAAGCCCTTGTTTATATGAACATTAAAAATATTGAACATCGTTATTTAGACGAACTTTCGGGCGGTCAAAGGCAAAGAGCTTATATTGCTATGATTTTGGCACAGGACACCAAGTATATTTTCTTAGATGAACCGTTAAATAACCTAGACATGCGTTATGCTGTTGAAATGATGACTATTTTACAAAAAATGGTCAAAGAATTAGGAAAAACCATTGTCGTCGTGATGCATGACATTAATTTCGCTGCAGCGTTTTCTGATTATATCATCGCGATGAAAGATGGGAAAATCGTTGAAGAAGGAACGATTGATTACATGATGGACAAAAAGATTTTAGATCATATTTTTGATCATGACTTCTGTATTGCAGGGGTCAACGGAAGAAAGGTTTGTATTTATTATAATCATCAAGGCATTGCATTTGAAGAACAAGTAAAAGGAGAGAATGTGTAGATGAAAAAAGTATTATTTTTATTAACATGCATAGGTTTAGTCAGCGGATTAGTCGCTTGTCAAAGCCGAGAAGATAACACGAACCCTATGGATCGTGAAGATGTGAGTTTAACCTTTAGTGTAACTTCTGGTGCGCTTCAAAACGAAGCACAAACCAGTTGGACTGGCGGCACACGAACTGAAGTTACCAAAACATTTAAAACAAATCCAGCAACGGTTGCGATATTTGCATATGATGCACTGGATATGCTTGATAGTGTTGGTCTAGAAAATACATCGATTTTAAGTTTAGGTATTCCTAAATCGAATGTACCCGCCTATTTAAACCAATATCAGACAAACAGTGTGCTCAATGTGGGGACACTCTTTATACCCGATTGGGATGCCCTTGAACTCTTTATGCCGGATCTCATCATCATCGGAGGACGTTCTGCAGGCGCATATGATCAGTTATCAAGCTTATATCCTTATGCAGATATTTTAGATGTGACTGCAGTGAACGGAGAATATGTGGAAAGTATGAACCGTAATGCAACCAATTTAGCTAAAATTTTCCCTACGGTTGCAGAAGACATTCATGCTAAAATGGACGCCATTGAGGTGTCTATGGGGGCAATCAAAAATATAGCTAAAAACCACGAAGCGTTGTTTATCATGGTGAACGGAGAAGCCTTATCCTTTTATGGACCTAACGGTAGATTTGCAAGTTTATATGATGAATTTGGCTTTATCCCTGCCGATCCTGCAGCAGAAGAAGGTGGATCTCATGGTAATGTGATCGGATATGAATATGTCGCATCGGTGAACCCAGAGATTTTATTCTTACTAGACAGAGGTGTTGCTACAGGCGGGTCATCAACGATTAATCAAGTGAAAGCAAACGCATTGATTGCTTCAACTGATGCTGGAAAGAACAACATGATTTTTACATTAGATCCCATTGCATGGTATATCAGTGTTGGTGGCTTCCAATCAACAGAGCAAATGATTGATGATTTAATGGTCGTCATGAATAGACTTTAAGAGATTAGCCCCTTAGGGGCTTTTTTCTAACACATAATTATCCCATGAATTGACAAAAACAGAATTTTTTGTTATCATTAGTTGAGCTTTTAGGAGGGTATTATGAACTGGGCAGATATTCTAATTATTATCGTTACCATTCTGTTGATTGGTACTGTATTATTACAACAATCTCAAGATGACATTAAAGATGCATTTAGTGGTGAAAAATCTGAATTATTCAAAAACCGTAAATCACGTGGACTTGAATTATTCTTGGTCAGATCATCCGCAGTGCTTTCTGTTTTGTTGATTGTTCTTGTCATTATCACAAACAGATTACATTAAAACACAATCACATGAAAACCAAGTGTTTCTACGGAAACGCTTTTTTCATCAAAGGGGTACTATGCAACGTTATTTTCTAGCAAAACATGAATCCTTAGAAATCACGGGTCCTGATGCACATCACATAACCAAAGTGATGCGAATGACTTCTGGTGAACAAGTGATTGTCTGTGCCGATAGACAATGCTTTTTAGTCACCTTAGAGATCAAAGAAGGTCGTGTTTTTTATCACATAAATGAAGAGATAAAGCGTGAACCTGATCCTCAGATTACCTTAATTCAAGGATTACCAAAACATCCAAAAACGGAAACGGTTGCGAAGTATGCAACACTTTTTGGTGCATCAAATATCGTCTTTGTTCCGATGATGAGAAGTATTGCAAAATCGGACAATGAAGCCAATAAACTTAAGCGTATGCATCTGATTGCTAAAGAGGCTGCAGAGCTTGCACATCGTTTTGATATTCCGGAAATTCGTTTTGAAACAAACTTAAAAAATCTGGATTGGTCACGTTTTTCAGTGATTTTACTTGCAGATGAAAACGAGAAAACAAAGACACTTTTAGAAGTGCTTCCAGAAGTCAACAGCAACATGTCAATCGCACTTATCATTGGTCCTGAAGGTGGTATAGCAGATCAAGAAAGAAGCTATTTATCATCTGTTGGAGCACATTTCGTCTCACTTGGAAAGAATATCTTACCCACAGAACTTGCTTCACTTTACGCACTCAGCTATCTCTGTTTAAAAAACACCGAAACATTTTGACAAAAGCATAAAAATGCTATATAATGGATGAGGCTAATGAATCTCAGCGTGGAAGGAGGGCAGACTATGCCTAAAACAATCGTTCGCGAAAAAGAAACAATCGAAGATGCTTTACGTCGCTTTAAACGTGATGTTTCTAAGTCAGGAACTCTCCAAGAAGCACGCAGACGTGAGTTTTACTTAAAACCTTCAGTAGAACGCAAAGAACGCCAACGCGCAGCACGCTCTAAAAAGAAGTAAAGTACAAAATCGCACCTCAGGGTGCGTTTTTATATCGCATTTGACTGAAAAAAGGACATTCCGTGCTTTTTTCTTTTTGTCTCTATGGTATAATGAATACACGATAAGGAGCGGATTTAATGAAATTAAATCAACAAATTCATCACGCAGAAGCGATCGCAAGACTTGTTGGTGTACAAGATCGTAACCTCTTGGTTTTCAAGCAATATTTAGGGATTGTTGTTTCGATCAATGGATCTGAGATTATCACAGATGCTAAGAAAGAACAAATGCCATTGCTGGAAGCTATTTTTGCTGTTTTAATTGAGCTTGCAGAACATCAGGTTCAATTATCGGAAAGAGATATCATGTATATCATAAAACTTGCTGAAAAAGATGAACTTGAAGGCGTCTTTGAACTGTATAAAAACCGTAAACGTATTTTGATTAATGATCAAGGGCGTTCGATCTATCCTAAAACGTTTAATCAAAAAACATATATCGACTCCATGATGAATGCTGATTTAGTATTTGGTGTTGGTCCTGCAGGTACAGGTAAAACGTATTTAGCTGTAGCTCAAGCGGTTGCTGATTTAAAAAACAATAAAGTCAAGAAATTGATTTTAACGCGACCTGTGGTTGAAGCTGGCGAAAACTTAGGTTTTTTGCCCGGTGATTTAAAAGAAAAAGTTGATCCGTATTTGGTTCCCTTATACGATGCACTCTATGAAATGCTAGGCACTCAAACAACCATTTCTTTAATGGAAAAAGGTGTGATTGAGATTGCCCCACTCGCTTACATGAGAGGAAGAACTTTAGAAAATGCTTTTGTCATCTTAGATGAGGCACAAAACACGACGAAAGTACAAATGAAAATGTTTTTAACTCGTTTGGGTTTTGCATCAAAAATGGTTATTACGGGTGATCCTTCTCAATCGGATCTACCCAGAGGTATTCCATCAGGCCTTAATCAGGCTTTACAGATACTTGATCGTTTAGATGATATTAAAATCGTGACCTTTGACAAGCTTGATGTCGTTAGACATCCCCTTGTCCAACGCATCCTTGAAAGGTATGAGACCAATGAAAACGAACCTGTTTAATCAAACAGAACACGATATTAAACCATATAAAAAATTGATGAAGCGAATCTTTAAGCATGTGAAAGAAAAAGGGAGCATGCAAATCGTTTTTGTCACACAAGAAGAAATTCATAGACTTAATTTAACCTATCGAAACATCGATCGTCCAACAGATGTTTTAAGTTTTCCCAATGACGATAGTGACGATAAATCATTAGGTGATATTTTTATCTCCATTGAACAAGCGATCAAGCAAGCAGAAGAATATGGTCATGGATTAGACCGTGAAATGGGATTTTTAGTGGTTCATGGTTATCTGCATTTAAAGGGTTATGATCATCATAGCCCCGAAGAAGAAAAAGACATGATGTTAAAACAAGAAGATATGTTAAGAAAAGCGAAATTAGAAAGGATCAAATCATGAAAGCACATATTCAAGAAGCATTACTTGCAAGAGATAAAGCCTATGTTCCTTATTCAAAGTTTAAAGTTGGCGCTGCCATCGAACTTAAAAATGGGAAGATCATCCATGGTGCAAACGTTGAAAATGCATCCTTTGGCTTAACCTCATGTGCAGAACGAAATGCACTTTTCTCACTTTACTCACAAGGCTATACCAAGGAAGACATTGTGTCGATTACGATTATCGCAAACGATCACGGTCCAGTATCACCATGCGGCGCATGCCGTCAAGTGATGCATGAACTCATGCCTAAACAGACGAAAATTTATTTAGCAAACACGAAGGGTGAAATCAAAGAAACATCAACCGATGAACTTCTTCCTTATGCGTTTGTTTTAGATGAAAAACCACATGAGTAGTCATCGTTCGGGGTTTGTTGCCATCGTTGGACGCCCCAATGTAGGTAAATCTACGTTAATCAACCAACTCATCGGTGAAAAGATTGCCATCATGAGTCCAAAACCACAGACCACAAGACATCGTATCATGGGTGTCTTGACGAAACCGGATTACCAAATCACGTTTGTGGATACCCCAGGTCTACACAAGGGAAAGGACTTACTCAATAAAACGATTGATAAAATCGCTGTGTCTGCGATTAGCGATGTCGATATCGTTTTATATGTCGTCGATCGTAAAAAGGATGATACAGCTGATGATATTTTGCGTTATTTTAAAGCTGCTGGAGTTCCTGTATTTCTTGCAGTGAATAAAATCGATTTACTCCCATCTAAAGCACACATTGATGACATCATTTTAAGTTATTTAAGTGCGTACCCTTTTGAGGGTGTGATTCCAATGTCTGCCAAACAAGGAACTTACGTCGATAAAATTGAGGAACTGATTGTTCCCCACTTATCTGAAGGACCTCGCTTTTTCCCTGAGGACATGAAAACCGATCAATCAGAAGAAAAATTGATGGGTGAACTGATCAGAGAAAAAATTCTATATCATACTGAACAAGAAGTGCCACATGCGGTGGCTGTTGTGATTGAGTCTTTAACTGAAAATGAGGAACTCAATACGATTGACGTTTCTGCATTGATTATCGTTGAAAGACCCACCCAAAAACAGATTTTAATCGGTAAAGGTGGCGAGAAGATGAAGAAAATTGGTATGGAAGCACGAAAAGAAATCAATCAACTTCTCCATACAAAGATTCATTTATCTCTTTGGGTTAAAGTGAAAAAAGATTGGCGTAATCGCCCAGGCGACCTCAAGTCACTTGGATTTTCTGAGGATGTTTAATGGAAGGCATTATTTATAAGGTGCAGCCTTATCAAGAACATGGTAGACTTTGTTTTACCTACACAGCGCAAGGAAAAATCACCCTTTATGCACAAGGTGCACAAAAGGTGAATCATGCATCACGTATCCTCGCTCAGTTCTTGACGAAAATGAGCTTTAAAGAAGGTAAAAAAAGTTTTTTACCACTTCAGGAAGGTCAAATTCTTAACGACTACCAAGAGATTAAGTCAGATTTTATAAAGACGAAGGCTGCGGCATTGATGCTTGAGATCATCGACAAAGTTGTCGTAGAAAATGCCAATCATGGACTTATATATCATGAACTAAATTTGGCATTAGATGCCCCCAATGTTTTGGTATCTTCGCTTTCTTTCGCAATCAAGCTCATTCCTGAATGGGGTTATGGTTTATCTTTAAAGCCAGATGGAAGAAGCATCAAAGGTGTCTCTGTGACAAAGGGAAGTCTCATCTACCATGATGAGGAAGACCCTATAGATTTAGACACAAAAGAAGCAGTAAGTTTATTAAAACTTTCTGTGATGCCTTATGGGCAACTCGCTATAGAAGATCTTAATCTTACGAAACTGAAAGAGTTTATCGCAAAATACTATAGCTATCATTTACAAACAACACTAAAAAATCTACAATAGACATGAAAAGGATGTGCACTTATGGTAACACTTGAGCAGATTGTACAATACGCAAAATCAACAGGTTATATCTTCCAAGGCAGTGAGCTTTACGGTGGATTAGCAAACACTTGGGATTACGGTCCCCTTGGAAGCTTGTTAAAGAAAAATATTAAAGACGCTTGGATCAAAAAGTTCCAACGCGAAAACCCATATAACGTGCTTTTAGACAGCTCGATTTTAATGAACTCTGAAGTTTGGAAGGCATCCGGTCACGTCGGTGGTTTTTCTGATCCACTCACCGAATGCAGAAGTTGTAATAACCGTTTTAGAGCAGATAAATTGATTGAAGATCATGATCACAATGTGCACCCAGATGGATGGAAAACAGATCAAATGTATCAATATTTAGTTGAACATAAGGTTTCTTGTCCAAACTGTTCTAAATCAGATTGGTTACCCATTCGTGCCTTCAACATGATGTTTCAAACGTATCAAGGTGTTGTTTTAGAACAAGCCAGTCAGATTTATTTAAGACCTGAAACTGCACAAGGCATTTTTATTCAGTTTAAAAACATTCAACGCACCACACGACGTAAAGTTCCTTTTGGTGTATGTCAGGTAGGTAAATCATTTAGAAATGAGATTACGCCTGGTAACTTTATTTTTAGAACCAGAGAATTTGAACAAATGGAACTCGAGTTTTTCTGTAAACCAGGTACTGAGATTGATTGGTTTAACCATTGGAAAGCATTCTGCATGAACTGGTTAACCTCACTGGGGTTAAATCCTGATAATCTTCAGTTTGATGATCATAAACCAGAGGCTCTCTCACATTATTCGAATGCGACAACAGATATCAGATATCGTTTCCCATGGGGTTTCGATGAACTTTGGGGCATTGCATCGCGTACGGATTACGATTTAAAAGCACACCAAAACCATTCTGGTGAAAGTATGATGTATTTAGATCCAGATACGAATGAAAAGTATCTTCCCTACGTGGTTGAACCTTCCGTTGGGGTTGAACGCTTAATCTTAGCCTTCTTAACCCAAGGTTATGACGAAGAAACACTGCCTTCTGGTGATATCAGACAAGTGATGCATCTTCATCCGCAACTTGCACCTTATAAAGCAGCTGTGCTTCCGTTAATGAAAAAAGACCACAGTGAAAAAGCGTTTGAAGTTTATCAAATGCTAGCAAAATATGTTGATGTCACATATGATGAAACACAAAATATTGGAAAACGCTATAGAAGACAAGATGCGATTGGAACGTATTTATGTATCACGATTGACCATGACACGATGCATGATCAAACGGTTACGGTTAGAAATCGTGACACCATGGAACAAGTTCGTGTAGCTATCAGTGATTTAAGAAGTTATATTGAAAAAGAGATTTCATTCTAAAATATGTAAAGGAGATAGGCATTCATGGCAAACGTATACGATGATAAAATGATTGCATTGATCAATGAAAAAACATCGATCGTTGATTTAGTGAGCACGTTTGTCAGCCTGCAAAAACGCGGTAAAAATTTTGCTGGTTTATGCCCATTCCATCAAGAAAAAACACCCAGTTTTTTCGTTTCACCAGAAAAAAACATTTGTAAATGTTATGGTTGTGGTGAAGGTGGCACTCCCATCAATTTTTTGAAAAAGATTAAAAATATATCGTTTGAAGAAGCTGCAACTGAACTCGCAGAAAAAGCAGGGATTGAGGTTCAAACGAAAAAAGTAAAAAAAGATCCGTATGAGAATTACTATACCATGCTTAATGAAGTCGCAAGTTTTTATGAGTTCAACTTAAAGCATAGTGAAAAAGGGATTGAAGCGCTCAATTATTTATCAAATAGGCAACTCGCTGATGCAGAGATTACACATTTTAGATTAGGACTTGCACCCAGTTTTGGTAACACCATATACCAACTTTTAAAGAATAAAGGCTACCAAGTTTCCGATATGATCAAATGTGGAATCGTCAAACAAAACGATCAGGGCGAGTATTATGATATTTTCGCAGATCGCATCATTTTTCCCATCACAGATCCCAAAGGACGTGTCGTAGGCTTTTCTGGTCGAACGATGAATCCAAAAGAAACTGTGAAGTACATGAATAGTCCAGAAACCATTATTTT
>DIER01000027.1:0-412 GCA_002418725.1 Acholeplasmataceae bacterium UBA5769 | reverse complement strand
GCAGGCATGAAACATGGTGTAGCGACCATGGGCACTGCACTCACCAAAGAACAAGCACGATTGATGAAATCTATGTCTTCCTCTGTATTGATTGCATACGATGGGGATAGTGCAGGGCTTAAAGCTTCAGATCACGCGATTCCCATACTCGAAAAAGAGGGACTTAAGGTTGAAGTCTTAACGATTCCAGAAAAAATGGATCCGGATGATTTCATTAAGTCTTATGGTCCAGAAGCGTATGAAAAACTTTTTGGAGAGTTTACCGAAGATGCTTATCAGTTTCGTTATCGGTATTATCGATTAGGTAAAAACCTAGCGAATGCAAACGACTTAAAGGCATATAAAAAAGCTGTGATGAGTATGATTCAGTTTTCTGATCCGTCCATCAGAGCATATTATATCCAAAAGTTTT
>DIER01000031.1:122750-124657 GCA_002418725.1 Acholeplasmataceae bacterium UBA5769 | reverse complement strand
ATGAGCTTAGTGATAAGATGAACATCATAAGGTTTACTGATAAGGGGGATTATCATGAGTAAAGAAAAATATGACGCATTAATGATACAAAAATTTAAAGAAGTCAAACAATTATCCGAAAAAAAGAGGATCAATCTTTTAGATGCATATGGCTTATACACCAAGATTACTTCAACAGAAAAATCAGAGGAATACCCTTTTGCTGAGTATGAAGGTGATAAAGTCACTTACTACAAAAAAGTTTATGAGCATATCTCTGATGAAGAACTTCAACATTTAATCGACCTCGATGATCAAATCAACGGGAAAACCTTCGATCGAAACACTTTACGTCTTAAAAAAGGAAACATTACACTTTCCTTTATCTTGGGTATTCTCATGACCATTGCAGGACTTTTCATGGCTATGTTTTTAATGGATGACGGTCTTGTTGGTTACGCATTACTGACATTAGTCTCTGCCCTCACATTGGCATCGATTTTATTTTCTTTATCGCAGCTTTCTACACAACTCAATACGATCATTACCATTCTCATCGACAAAGAAAAAAACAAGTCATCCTAGCAGGTGACTTGTTTTATCGTTTCTCACTTCACTTCTTTTCTTTTTAATGATAGCAACACCCCTAATGCGATGGACAAATAGCTTGCCATAAGCACCCGATATGTTGAAGGTAACATAAATGTAATCGTATGAGCGGGTATCCAAAAGAAAGGAATTGTCTTGAATATAACAAATGAAAAGAAAAACTTAAAATCTATCTGTTCAATGACTTGATTCAGATGAACGCTTTTCATCTTCTTTAAAGATCCTTGAGTTAGCAAAATCGTGGTATCAGTCATACGGTGAAGCATCATAAATGTCGGTGCAAATAAAAGATTCATCGAAAGACTGACCATGAATGCATAAAACAATGTGTTCAAAAAGTCATTTGAGAAAAAGATTTTCTCTTGAAAGACTGCTTTCATACCGCCATCAAAGAGGGGGAAGACAAAAACGAAAACCATTCCTAAAAACCCCCACACGATCGCTTTTAACCAAAACCCAGGATCACCACAATAAAATCCCGTTTTTATTCTTTTGACCAACATTTCACCCATACTTGCTAACACCATGGTTTTCATAAATCCCATAAGATAAGGATATCTTACAGTTGCATCCACAAAGATAGGATTCGTTACCGGCAAGAAAATGAATAAAGATATCAAAAGCAATACCAGTCCCCATAAAAGATCACTTTTTTTCATACGTCACCTCAATCACTATTCTCATGATATCTTAAAATGAGAAAACCTACAAGAAAGAAAAAAAGCCAAACGGCTTTAAATCTTAAAAAATGTAGGTTTTCTCTTTTCATAAACAGCAATTTCATCAAACCCAGCTTCTTTTAATAAAGCAATCGTTTCATCAAATCCTGCATAATAATCTTTCACAAAATGGGCATCTGAACCAAAGGTCACAATCTTTCCACCAAGTCTTTTATATGCCTTCATGATGTCTAGGGTAGGATGAACCATGCCTAGTCCATATCTTAAGCCAGACGTATTGATCTCAATACCTTTTCCTTTTTGGATGATCGTCTTTAATATCTTTTCAATCGTTTCCTTGTGATCTTCATAAACATAACGACGTTCCCTAAATCCACCATAACGAATGATGTAATCGAGATGACCAAAAATATCATAATCCTCATAGTTTTCAACTGTTTCTAAACAAATCTCAAAATAACGTTGGTAAGCTTCTTTCTGCGTTTTTCCTTTAAAGAATGCTCCATTATAAAAATCTAGTCCATCACCTGTATGAATCGAGCAAATGACAAACTCGAAAGGATGTGCACTTAAAAAGGCGTGATTTCTTTCATTCAAATGCGGTTGATGTCCGATTTCAACACCTAAAGATAAAGGAAA
>DIER01000031.1:118405-122559 GCA_002418725.1 Acholeplasmataceae bacterium UBA5769 | reverse complement strand
TGTTGTCTCCTCTTTAATTCCTGTTTAATGTCATCAGGGGTAATCCCTTGTTCTACCATCAGAACGAGTGTGTGGTAGACAAGATCAGAGATTTCATACGTAAGTTCTTTTTTATCTCTATTCTTCGCACCAATGATCACTTCCGCTGTTTCTTCGCCAACCTTCTTTAAGATTTTATCTAAACCTTTGGTAAAAAGATAGTTGGTGTAAGAACCTTCAACAGGATTTCTTTTTCTCTCTTCAATTGTAGCATAGACTTCATCGATCACGAAGCGCTTTGGATCAGTCACTTCATTTTCAATGATGGGTTCAAAAAAACAACTGCGGTTCATGGTATGACATGAAACCCCTTTTTGATCAACAAGTAAAAGTAGTGTATCTTGATCACAATCCATATACATACCTTTAACAATTTGAATGTGTCCTGAAGTTTCACCTTTCTTCCATAGCGTATTTCTTGATCTACTGTAGTAATACGCAACTTTTTCTTTGATGGTCTTTTTTAAGGCTTCTTCATTCATATAGGCAAGCATTAAGACTTCTTTCGTGTCATAACTTTGTGTAACCACAGGAATGAGTCCCTGTGCGTTAAATTTTATGTTATCCATAGTAACTCCTCTATTTTCTGATCGCGATGCCAGCATCGCTTAAATATGTTTTCAAGTCTTCAATTAAAATCTCTTTGTAGTGAAAGACGGATGCTGCTAGGACAGCGTCTACGTTACTCTTTTCGAACGCTTCTAAAAAGTGTTCTTTTTTTCCAGCACCACCGCTTGCAATCACGGGGACATTTACTGCCTTTGTGAGCTTATCTAAAAGTTCGATGTCATAACCTTTTTTCATACCGTCCTCATCGATAGAGTTGATACAGATTTCACCTGCACCTAACCTGACTCCTTCGATTGCCCACTCTATGGCATCCAAATGGGTTTTATTTCGTCCACCTTGTGTATAAACCCTGTAAGTTCCATCTTCTTCTTTTTTCGCATCAATCGATAAGACGACACATTGATTGCCAAACTTTCGGGAAGCTTCTTGAATAAGTACAGGATTTTTGACAGCTCCAGAGTTCACTGATATTTTATCAGCACCTTTTCTTAAAATCTTCGTGAAGTCATCAATCGTTTCAACACCACCACCGACACAAAAGGGAATATTGATGTTTTTGGCCACTTGTGATACAAAGTCGAGGGATATTTCTCTTTTTTCATAAGATGCCGTGATGTCATAAAAAATAAGTTCATCTGCACCCATGCTGCTGTAATATGCACCTAAGGTTACAGGATCATTTACATCCTTGATGTCATCAAAATTTTTGCCTTTGACCACCCTACCATCTCTAACATCTAAACAGGGGATAATTCTTTTTGTAAGCATGTGATGACCTCCTTTAAATCAATTTTGTGTTCATATATAGCTTTACCAACAATCGCGCCATAAAGCCCCATACGGTTTAAGATAATTAAATCTTCTTTTGAAGAAACACCACCGCTGGCAACAACTTTAATGTTCGTAATCTTTGAAATCAAACGATAGTCTTCAAAGTTAGGCCCCATTAACATACCATCTTTTGAGACGTCGGTATAAACAATCTTTTTAATGCCTAAATGCTCTAACGATTTGATAAAGTTATACGCATTTACTTTCGATGAAGCTTGCCAACCTCTCGTTAATACGAACCCATCCTTCGCATCAATCGAGACGACAATACGACCTGGGTAAGCCTTCACCATTTGTTCTAGGACTTCTGGTTTTTCAACCGCAATCGATCCCACAATGACTTCAGTAACACCAATCTCTAAAAGTCTTTGTACTTGATCAAGTGATCTAATACCACCGCCAACTTGAACCGACAAACTTGTAGATTTAATGATCTCTGCAATCAAACATTCGTGCACCATCACACCATCTTTTGCACCATTAAGATCGACCACATGAAGATGGGTTGTTCCTGCTTTTTCAAATGTTTTCGCAAGTTCAACCGGATCTTCACTGTACGTGGTTTCCTGTTTAAAATCCCCTTGAATTAAGCGGACTGCTTTTTTATCTTTTAAATCAATGGCTGGAAAGATAATCATCTAGAATCTCCTTATATGCTTTTAAAATGTTCGCACCAACTTTCCCCGATTTTTCAGGATGAAATTGGGTGGCGTAGATGGTGTTTTTTCTTACAATGGCTGGAATCAATTTTTCATAAGTCGTATAACTGAGGAGCTCTTCATAGGTTGATTCAACTGCGTAGGAATGCACGAAGTAGACATAATCATTTTCGTGTATGTACTTTAATATCGGATCACTCGGTCTAAAGAAACTTAAATCGTTCCATCCCATATGGGGAACTTTTTCACTGATATCTAGATATTTCACATCACCTTTGATCAAGCCTAAACCTTCATAGACACCATGTTCATACCCTTTTTCATAAAGGAGTTGCATCCCTAAACAAATGCCAAAAAGATATTTGCCTTCCTTGACGTGTTGTTCGATTAAAGGGATTAATCCAGAGCGTTTCAATGCTTCCATGGCATCACCAAAAGCACCAACACCGGGCAACACCAAGGATGTTGCCTTTTTAATCATATCAGCATCTTTTGAGATGATGGTTTCAATTCCGGCATCTTGAAAACCTCTTAAAACCGAATCAAGATTACCAGAATCATAATCTAAAATAACATTCATTATAACAACCCTTTCGTTGAAGGAAGTTCTTCTGAGATCACGTTAACTGCATCCCTTAGTGCTCTTCCAAACCCCTTGAAGATGGCTTCAATCTTATGATGATCGTTGGTGCCATATAATAGTTCAATGTGCAGATTAATCCGTGACTCTTGAACAAATGCTTTAAAAAACTCATACACATTTTCTGTTGACAAGGTCCCTACTTTATCCTGTTTAAAGTTTGCATTAAAAACAAGAAAGGGACGATTAGATACGTCAATAACAACCCGTGCTAAGGCTTCATCCATCGGAAGATACGAAATACCATAACGGTTAATCCCCTTATAATCTTTCATAGCTTCCTTAAAGGCAGCACCCAATAAGATTCCTACATCTTCTACGGTGTGGTGATCATCCACTGAAAGATCTCCTTTCGCATCAATCTTTAAATCAAAATTGCCATGGAATGCGAAAAGATTCATCATATGATCTAAAAACGGGATACCTGTATCAACATCGATTTGTCTTTGACCGTCTAAATTGAATTCTATCCAAACATCTGTTTCTTTTGTGACACGTGATAACTTACTCGTTCTCATCGATAATCTCCTTTATTTTTGCTAGGCATAAGGCCATGTCGATTTGTTTTCTAATGGTGATGCGGTAGAACATGTTTTGATTGATCTTAAATGCTCTGATAAGGACACCTTTTTCCTTTAATCTTTCTCCTAAATCTTTAATCACTGTAGAGACGAACAGAAAATTTCCTTCAGATGGATAAACGACAAATCCAAGTTTTTCCAACGCTTCTTTAAAGAATGCTCTTGCTTTCTTTATCTTTTCAACCGATTGAAAGATAGTTTCCTTCTTTGATAAAGCGATCAGTCCAAGACGTTGTGATAATGCATTGACATGATAAGGCGAACGCACTTTTTTAATCACTTCCGTCACCTGATCATTTGAGATCATGTAGCCCAGTCTCGCTCCAGCTAAACCGTAAGCTTTTGAAAATGTTCTAAGCACAACCAAATTCTCATACGTTTCAATCTCATCCATCATCGATTCACCTGTGTTTGAAAACTCCATATAGGCTTCATCGACAATCACGAGTGCATTCGTTTTCCTAAGTAATCTCAACATGTCTTGTTTAGGGATTTGATATCCTGTTGGATTGTTTGGTGTACACAGTAAAATGATTTTCGGATTTAAGTCCAACCGATCGATCATCTCATCCATATCCAAAAAGTAATCTTCCCTTGAAGGTACTTTAATGAAGTTTGCTTCATAGATTTTCGCATAGATTTCATACATCGAAAACGATGGGTCAAATGACAAAACCACATCCCCTTTAGAAAGATATGCTTTGAATAAGAGATCCAGTAACTCACTTGATCCGTTTCCCATCGTGATGAACCTGTCACCCACCCCTAAATCCTTCGATAAAGCCTTTCTAAGTGTTTTACTCTCGGGATCCGGGTAAAGTTCCATACCTGAGA
>DIER01000031.1:16373-118384 GCA_002418725.1 Acholeplasmataceae bacterium UBA5769 | reverse complement strand
ATAGGTTTCATCTTTAACCTCGTAAGGTATTAAATTTTTGATAGCAGTTCTTTCATCCATCGACATCAACTCTTTCTAAAACGGACTTCAATCGCTCTGGCATGTGCGGTTAACTTTTCAGATTCAGCCAACCTAATGATACTTTCTTTAGCATCACTTAAGGCTTCTTTTGTATACTTCACATAGGAACTCTTCTTCGTAAAATCTAAAACAGATAAAGCAGAAGAGAACGTGGCTGTGCCACTGGTAGGCAGTGTATGATTGGGTCCCGCAAAGTAATCTCCAACAGGCTCAGGTGTATAACTACCCAGAAAAATGGAACCTGCATTTTCGATGTTGTCGAAAACTTGCATCATATCTTCGGTTAATATTTCCAAATGTTCTGGTGCGATACGGTTTGATATGTTAACCGCTTCATCTAAATTTTCGACCAAGATGATTGATCCAAAGTTATTAAATGACATCTCAATGATTTCTTTTCTTGATAAACTTGTGATTTCTTCTTCAATCATTTGATTGACAGCGGTAGCTAAGGTTCTACTGTTTGTCACCAAGATGGCTGCTGCATAAGGATCATGCTCTGCTTGTGCCATTAAGTCACAAGCGATGTATCTGGGGTTAGCTTTCTCGTCGGCGATGATTAAAACTTCTGATGGACCTGCTATCAAATCAATACCCACATCACCTGAGACCATCTTTTTAGCCATCGCGACATACATGTTCCCTGGTCCAACGATTTTGGAAACTTTTGGAATTGAAGCTGTGCCATATGCGAGTGCTGCAATCCCTTGTGCACCGCCTACCTTATAGATTTCATCGACACCAGCAAGTGAAGCTGCAGCTAAGATATTGGGGTTAATGCTCCCATCTCTACCCGGTGGCGTGATCATGACAATCCGCTTAACACCTGCAATCTTGGCAGGAATCACATTCATTAAAACCGTTGATGGGTAGGCAGCCGTACCACCAGGGACATAGACACCTACCGATTGAATAGCACTTACCCTTTGTCCAATGATAATCCCTTTTTCTTTTTCATATTCAAAAGGTTTAAGTACTTGTTTTTCATGGTAGAACCAAATGTTAGCCATCGCCTTTTTTAAATCCTCTAAAAGACGTGGGTCAACACTGGTGATCGCATCTTTCATCTCTTGATCAGAAACACGTAGTGCACTCAAATCTGCGCCATCCAAAGCTTTGGTGTAATTAAAAAGTGCTTCATCGCCATATGCTTTTACTGCCTTCACGATAATCTCAACGGTCTGATTAACTTTCTCATCGTTCATTTGGGATCTCGATAACAGCTTCTCGACGAGATCACGTTGATTTTTTTGTTCAATAACTTTTAGCATCTATTTAACCCACTTTCTTTAGTTGAGCGATCATGTCGGTAATCGCTTGATATTTAAACCTGTAGGACACCGGGTTTGAGATAAGTCTCGCACTGACATCCATCATCGTCTCCAAAACTTCAAGTCCATTCGCCTTAAGCGTACTTCCTGTTTCAACGATATCGACAATGACATCCGATAGACCAACGAGTGGTGCGAGTTCTACTGAGCCGTTTAGTTTGATGATGTCTATGGCTTGGTTCTTCTGACTAAAATATTTCTTCGTAACTTTAGGGTATTTGGTTGCGATTCTTAAGACATCATCTCTTTGTTGTATGATTTCTCCTTTTTTGCCGGCAACTGCAAACGTGCAATAACCAAAACCTAAAGGCATGAGCTCATAAAGGTTCTTTTCATCTTCCAAAAGGGTGTCTGATCCGATGATCCCAAGATCAGCCACACCACTTTCCACATAGGTTGTGACATCACTCGGTTTAACGAGCATGTATTTTAATTTTTTGTTTTCATCGATAAAGATCAACTTTCTGGAATCGGTGATAATAACATCCCCACATCCCATTTGTTTAAACTTTTCAATAGCTTCATCGCCTAATCTACCTTTGGGTAGTGCAATCGTTAAATAGTATTCATTCATCTCTTAAAACCTCTTTGATCACTTCTTGTGTGTTTAGGGTAAAGCCAATCGCGCTCATTTTTTTACCAAAGTTTTCAGTAAGCGGGTCATATCTTCCGCCGCTTAAAACTTCTTCTTTACTACCTTTGATATAGCCTTTAAACAGCATCCCATCGTAGTAGTCATATGTGGAGACTAACGAGAGGTCAATCATGAAGTTCCCTCTGTTTTCAATAGCTTCCAGACTTTCACAAAGCTCTTTAAACGCTACTTTCGCTTTCACATTTAAATTTAACTGTTGAATCATGTCGCTCACGTCATTTAAGTTCCCTTGGAGTGAAAACAACGCATTCAACATGTTTTTTTGATCTTCTGAAAACTGTTTGGATGTGATAAATTGATTTAAGTCATATAAGCTTTTTCGATACAAAATATCTTTAAACGTACGTTGTTCATCGTCGCTTAACTTGATGTCATCGATTAAACCTTCTAAAAATCTTGTATCCGTGACCTCAATGACATAATCTAGTCCAAAGGATTCGAACATCTTGACCATGAGTCTAAGAACTTCCAAATCCGCATCTTCTCTTTTTTCTCCTAAAAGTTCAATCCCAAATTGTCTGATGCTATCCATGTTTCCGTTTGGGTTTCTTGAGAAAATCGTCGAGTTATAGAATATCCTTAAAGCGGATGGATTTTGCCATTTAGGAATGATTTGTCTCATAAGCGATGTCGTGATATCCGGTCTTAAGACCAAGATGGTGCCATCGTTATCGATCAGTTTAATCATTTTTTCTTTCTTTACACGTTTATTCTTTAAAACAAACGCTTCATAATCTTCAAAGAAATCAGGTTCAAACAGAATATATCCTTCACCAATTATAAGTTCTTGTAGCTTTTGAATCACACCGAATTTAACTCTTTGATAATTTAATTCATCTGTAATATTTAAAAATGTCATTTTATTTTCTCCTTCTATCATGAAAAATAGGGCGGACCTATGTCCACCCTACAAAAGATGTGCACAAGTCCAGATCATCAGAAACAGGGCTTGTACGAATATCGTTACAACCCTAGTTTATATGATGATGAAGATGTGCTACGAAATTTAAAAAGAACATCGTTATCCCTCTTTATCACTTTATCATAGTAAAGCGCTAATTGAATTATAACACGCACTTTTCTTTATATCAAGTCATAAACTTCATTTTTAAAGAAAAAAGTGAAGCTTTTTAGCTCCACTCAATTTATCTTAATTGACGTATAAAACAAACGTAACCTGATCATCGGTTGCAGAAACACTTTGTGTGAGTTCAATCGTGATGTTCATCTGTCCACCTTGATGCCATGTATAAGTGCTTAAGTTTACTGAACCACTGGTGAGCATATCACTTACCTTAAAGTTTTGTCCTCCAGGTAGGCTGTTGTTTTTATCGACTTCTAACAGATCAATAAAGAAATCGGATCCACCATCATTGTTATACATAAAGTATCCATCCCAGAATCCTGCACCAGGATAGAGTCTTGCGTCCACATGATAAATGACTAAACCTGCTTGCTCCAAAACATAGTTTGCAGCTAAATGTGCATCGTATAAACCTTCAGGTGTGTAAAACATAATGATTAAGAACTCATCAAAAGCATCACCATCGGTAAAGTTACTACTGTGATATGGAATAACAATCGCACTGCCTATGCCATCACTATCTAAAGCAAAGGATTCCAATGTCACTTCATAAGAGCCATTGACCGCAAGATAAGGCTGCAACCATCCTAAGATCAATTTTGATGCGGGACCATGATCACCCGCATTATAATCCATCATGTCAAAGCCACCGAGTGGACCGTAATCATAAGTAAATGAATAATAATCGATTAGTCCCATCAAATGTCCTAATTCATGGATATAAGTTTCTGCATTTGCAGCTGGATTAGATCCCGGAAGATCGTCATCAAGGAAGTAATAACTTGCCCACATGTAATATTCAAAGTCTTTACCATCGAGGGTTGTGTTTGCTGCTTCACCATATTGTGCAGAGAAAACCCAAGCCCACCATGGATTCACATCATAATTGTAATCCACCGAGTAAATAAAGATAACAGAGTCGATTAAACCATCGTTATTGCTATCGTAGTTTGAAAAATCAATGGTCGCATCAAGTCCTAGTAACGCTTCTTTTATAGCGTATTGGTCACCATCATCACCATAATTCTCATAATAAGTTTTTGAATTTGCAGTGATAAACTTATTCGCAATCACGAAGTTAAGATCAAGCAACCCATAACTACTCTTAAAGTAGAAACTGGCAACACTTTCCCAGCCTGTAGCGATACTTGAACCATTAAACACCAAATTGAGCTTTGTTAAATAATCACTTGGGAATGGGAAACCACTAATTTCAACAGGAATAACGAGCACATCATAACTTCCCGTTGAAGGCAAACCAGACATGCCAAATGTAGCCACTTCAAATTCATTGATCGATTGTTGGTAACCTAACGTTTGAAGCTCTATTTTTTCAATGACGGGATCATATTGATAGAAAACAATCATCGCCATCTGACCATCTGCATAAAGTGTGATGCCATACGCTAAATCATCGGTTAGTTTCAATGTATAAACATTGCCACCAGCTAATTCAGAAAGCTCACTATCTAAGACATATCCTAAAGCAAATACATTGGTGAGATAAGCATCCAATAATGCTTCGTAATTTTCATAAACAAAATCACCCATAATGACAAACTGTTTCGGTTCAAATTTTGTTAATGTGATCTGTGATAATCCTTCAAGTTCTACCAAGACATCAGCTAAAGAAGTCACATTTAGCTGTGCTGTTAAGTCTTGAAGCATGGCATCCCACGTTGGGTAAATCACTTCTTCTTCTGCCACATAAAGTTGAACCGAAGAAATCATGAACTGACCGCCATTACTAGTCGAACCAGAACCCGGGAAAATCAATCTAAAATGTGTTGCATTGATCCCACTGATGGTAATCGTTTGCGCATTTGTTGAAAGTTGACTATAAAAATCACCACCAGGTAAATCGGTCCAAGCACTTCCATTAAACACTTGAAGTTTCGCACCTAAAAGCCGTGTATTAAAACTATCTCTAGCTTCTATCACAAACGTCATGGTATCGATGATGGTTCCTAGCGTATGGATTTCAAGATATGCGAGTGCATTGGGTGTGTTTGACACATCCGATGCAAAGATAATGCCTGTAGATAAACCTGCAGGTGCTGAACCTGTAATGTTTGCTAAATAACTCGCTGTCACAAGCACTTTGCCTTGTGTGTTGGAGAAATCTAAGGTCTTGTTGACGTTATCCTTATAACTTGTGGTTAAGGTTGTTAAGGTATCTTGTACATTAAATTGTATATAAAGCGATTGTACAGGTTCTTCCGTATCCGATTGTTCTCCATAGATACCAATACCATATACAATCATGCCGGGATAGGATTGATCGTCTGCGTAGGCGTAAATATAATAATCACCTAAGATCCAGGATTCTTCAAGATCATCCCAAACTAAACTCAAGTCTAGTAATGCAATGTATGCATCAATATCCGCTTCACTCCAGTCGAATAAATCGACATAGACTTCTTTAAACGTTCCATCACTATAATCAAGAATCAGTGCATCATCAGATGTGATGGATGGGATGAGTGCATAAATATTAAAACCAAACAAATCATTGAGTTCATTTGGGTTAAATGAATTGGTCGGTTCTTCTTCAGATTCTATCTCACCATATATACCTATCCCATAAACAATCTTTCCTTGATAGGTAACATCATCTTCATAGACAAAGATGAAATAATCACCTAAGATCCATGACTCTTCAAGATCATCCCATGCATAGTTAGCATCTAGCAAAGCGATGTATGCATCCGCATCCGCTTCACTCCAGTCAAAAATATCAATATAGACTTCTCTGAAATTTCCTTCAGAATAATCAAGTAAAAGAACATCTGAAGTTTCAAAGGATGGCATGGTTTTATAAATATCATAACCAAAAATTTGGTTTAGCGCTGTTGGGTCATAAAGGTTATTGGTCTGAATAGGAACGGCTTCAAATAAAGCTGTATACGTCACATCAGCGGTTACTACGGTTAACGACGGTGTCCACCCAACAAAAACATAAGATTCTGTTTCTGTACTTGGCTTAACGGGTGTATCCCCAAGATAAGTGGCTTCCACACCATACATCACTTGATAGTTTGCAAGAACTGATCCATCATAGTTTAGAAAAATAAGGTCGTAATCTTCACTTTGTGTCTGAGGGTATAATTTGATATCGCCAGTTGTCCCTTTAGTAATACCTGAAACAACATGGACACCTTCAACATCAGTTGTCCAACTGATAAACGAATGTCCATCCTTCGTCGCTTCTTTAAAAAGAAACGCATCTTCAATGGTATAGGTTAATGGGTTTTCAGGATGGTTTGACATACCAGTTATAAGTTCGTATGTAATCGTGTAGTGAACAAGATCCCATTTTGCATATAAGTTCACATCACCCTTGATGTTATACTGTTGCCAAATAGAAAAATACGCAGGTTCTGAAAGTTCTGTTTCATCAAAGTACCAACCAGAAAAAACATAACCCAATCGCGTTGGATCTTCAGGAAAATCAGGAGTCTCTCCTTCGTTATATACAATGGATTCTATAGCAGATCCCCCGTTAGAATGAAAGGATATTTTTAAGGTATTTCCTGTGCATGAAACAAGAAAAAGAATCATGCTTAAAACAATAAAAATGAATAACGATTTACGCATTTCAAAGCCCCTTTTATATAGTGTTGTATTCACGATTGTATCACAAACAAAAATAAAAACAAGCACATTCACTTTCTTTAAAAAAAGAAATTGATTTCTTTATCAGATATCGATCACGATGTGCTTTTAGCGACATGTTTGGTGTCTACAACATCATGCATATGATTTCATGAGCTGATAAAGATCAAAATATTTGGAAAAAGCATCGTAATTTTTAAGTCAAAGTGGTAAATTGAAAAATCACGCATTTTTTATTTTTTTATATACATAGTATATAAGTGTTTAATTTTTTAAAATTGAAAAATATTGAAAAAAAAGAATATTCTTTTACATTGATTTATTTGCGTAAAAATGATTGACTTTTTGTCATTTTATAGTATGATTTTATTGACACACCTATAGAAATATAGGGTCGTTTGAACTATTAGGGTCTAAAGGGTAAATCCAATGATAGCCAGAGTTTCTTTGGCTTTCGTTGGATTTTTATTTGAAAACTCTAAAATCAATTCAAGGAGGATTTTTATGTCAAAAGTATTAGTTATTGGATGTGGAGCAGTCGCATCGGTTGCGATTCAAAAAATTGCTCAAAATCACAATGTTTTTAAAGAGATGGTCATTGCGAGTAGAACCAAATCAAAATGTGAACACTTTGCAACCAAATTAAACAGTGAAAACATTAAGGTGATAGCTGAGGAAGTTGATGCTGACCATAAAGATAATGTCATTTCTCTGATTCAAAAATATCGCCCTGATATTGTCGTTAACGTTGCCCTACCTTACCAAAACATTCCGATTATGGAAGCTTGTATTGAAACGAAAACACATTACCTCGATACAGCTTGTGCTGAAATAAGAGAACAAGCTGGTTTCGAATATGGTACCCAATGG
Source organism: Acholeplasmataceae bacterium UBA5769 (assembly GCA_002418725.1). Lineage (GTDB taxonomy): Bacteria > Bacillota_I > Bacilli_A > Acholeplasmatales > Acholeplasmataceae > Peloplasma. The sequence goes on along the minus strand of DIER01000031.1, from coordinate 110,748 downwards.
GTTTATCATGAAAAGTTTAAGAAAGCTGGCGTGATGGCGCTTTTGGGCTCTGGATTTGATCCAGGTGTCACAAGCGTGTTTGCCATGTATGCAAAAAAACATTATTTCGATACCATTGATACCATTGATATTTTAGATGCGAATGGTGGCGATCACGGTTATCCTTTTGCAACCAACTTTAACCCAGAGATCAACATTCGTGAAATCACGTTGCCTGGTCGTTATTATCAAGATGGAGCATGGGTCACCATTCCTGCACTTTCAAGAAAGCATGAATACATGCTTGATGGTATCGGACCAAAGGATATGTATTTGATGTATCATGAGGAAATCGAGTCACTCGCTAGATTTATTCCTGAAGCGAAACGTATTCGTTTCTTCATGAGTTTTGGCCAAAGTTATTTAACGCACTTACGCGTTTTAGAAAATGTAGGGATGACTTCGGTTAAACCCATCACATTCCAAGGACAAGAGATTGTTCCTATTCAATTCTTACGTGCTATTTTACCTGATCCAGCAAGTTTAGGACCACGTACAAAAGGTAAAACAAACATCGGTTGTATCGTTAAGGGGCATAAAGATTCAAAACCTGTCTCTTACTACGTCTATAACATGTGTGACCACGAAGAAGCTTTTAAAGAAACAGGTTCACAAGCTATTGCATACACCACAGGTGTCCCTGCAATGATTGGTGCAGCATTAATGGTTCAAGGCATTTGGAGCGGTGCAGGCGTCTTCAATATGGAACAATTTGATCCAGATCCTTTTATGGATATGCTAAACATTTGGGGACTCCCATGGAAAGAAAACTTTAACCCCGTTTTCATTGAAGACTATGAAGATTAATCCAAATTTAAAGACACCTTATTATCTGATTGATGAATCGCTCCTGCTTAAGAATTTAAAACTGATGGAAGACATTAAACAAAGATCAGGTTGTAAAATCCTTTTGGCTCAAAAGGCTTTTTCAATGTACGCTTTGTACCCTTTAATGTCTAAGTACCTAGATGGAACAACAGCCAGTGGTCTTTATGAAGCACGATTAGGTTACGAGCACTTTGGTAAAGAAGTCCATGTATACGCACCCGCTTATAAAGATGAAGATTTTGTTGAAATCCTAGATTACGCAGATCACATCGTTTTTAATTCTGTCAATCAACTTAGACATTTTAAAGATGAAGCCTTAAAAAGAGGGAAAACCTTAGGGCTTCGCATCAACCCTGAAATTTCTACACAAAGCCATGGCATGTATGATCCTTGTGCACCTACATCACGGATGGGAACGAGACTGATAGATTTTGATGAATCCATTTTACCTTACATCTCAGGTCTCCACTTTCATACACTCTGCCAACAAAATGCAGACGCTTTAGAAGTCACGCTTAAAGTCGTTGAAGAAAAGTTTGGAAAGTACTTCCATCAATTAAAGTGGATCAACTTTGGTGGCGGTCATCACTTGGCACGTCATGATTATGACATCGATCTCCTTGTGAAACTCATTAAATATTATAAAGAAACCTACAACCTAGAGGTTTACTTAGAACCCGGTGAAGGCATTGTGTTAAACACGGGATTCTTTGTTGCACAAGTTTTAGACATTGTTAAAAATGACATGCCTATCGCTATCTTAGATACGTCTGCAACTTGTCATATGCCAGATGTCATTGAAATGCCTTTTACACCACCCGTGCAAGATACGGTTAAACAAAGTGAACATCATTACCGTTTGGCAGGTTATACGTGCTTAACTGGTGATAACATCGGTGAGTATTACTTTGAGAATCCCTTAGAGATTGGTACACACATTGTCTTTGAAGACATGGCGCTTTACACGATGGTTAAAAACAATACCTTCAACGGCATTCCATTGCCTTCCATATATGTCAGAAACCTTTCAGGAGATGATGTCCTGATAAAATCTTTTGATTATCTTGATTTCAAACAGAAGTTGTCGTAGGCGAAATCCATGAGCAAAATTAAAGTATCCAAATTTGGTGGAACCTCCATGGCTTCTGCTGAAACCATCAACAAAGTCGTAGACATCATCAAAAGCGACGAAGAACGTAAGTTCATTGTGGTCTCAGCACCGGGAAAAAGATTTAGTGACGATATCAAAGTCACGGATCTCTTGTATCAACTTGCAGATGAGATTTTAGAACATCAGAAAACAGACACTTATGAGCTCATCAAACAACGCTTTAGAGAGATTGCGTTTGGTTTAAACGTCTCTTTTTCTATCGATGAAGTGCTTACCCGTGTATTAAAGGAAATGATTGAAGAAGAAACACTAGAGTTCATCGTATCACGCGGTGAATATCTATCGGCCTTAATTTTAGCAGATGTTTTAGGTTATGAGTTTGTTGATGCGAAAGATTTGATTCGCTTCAAAGGCTCGAAAGTCGATTATACGTTAACCAATAAAACCGCACGAAAAGCTTTAAAGCATAAAGAGTACGTCGTGATTGGTGGATTCTATGGTGCAAACCCTAGAGGTGATATTAAACTTCTTTCAAGAGGAGGAGCCGATGTCACTGGCGCTTTAATCTCAAGAGCAGTCTTCGCGAAGGTTTATGAAAACTGGTCTGATATTGATGGGTTTTTGATGTGTGATCCGCGCATTGTGGAAAATCCTCATTTGATCGACATGATGACTTATAAAGAACTTAGAGCTTTATCTTTTATGGGTGCGAGCGTCATTCACAGTGATACCTTTTATCCGGTTGCCAAAGAAGGCATTCCAATTCACGCTAGAAATACCTTTAATCCAAGTTCACCTGGTACATTCATTTATGATTATGTACCCGCAAGTAAGAGCAAAAATGTCATCACAGGGATTGCAGGCTTAAATAACTTCACCTTGATCATCATTGAAAAACATTTGATGGATGAGACACCCGGTTTTGACCGCAAAGTTTTATCCTTCTGTGAAAAACTCGATATCCAAGTGGAACACTTCCCCAGTGGAACAGATACATTTTCGATGATGATTGAATCGAAATATTTAACGGGTGATAAAAAAGAAACCTTAATCAATCAAATCAAAAAGACGATGAAACCAGATACGGTTGAAGTCTTGGATAACATTTCGCTGATTTCTATTGTTGGTAGAAATTTGATGGCGAACAAATACAACATGTTAAAACTCTTTAGTGCGCTTGTTAATACCAACATCACCTTAAGAATGATCGACTATGGTTCCAACGGTACCAACATCGTCATCGGTGTTGATGATATCGACTATGAGTACGCGATTAATGCCGTTTACAATGAGTTTGTCAGGGAGGATCATGAACGATGAAACCCATATCTTTAGCGATTGTTGGCGCAACCGGTGTGGTTGGACGCAAATTTTTAGAGGTGTTAGCTGAACGTAAGATTCCCATAAAAAACCTCGTTTTATTTGCATCCCAAAGAAGTGCAGGACAAACGATGTTATTTCAGGGTAAAGCTTATAAAATCGTTGCCTTAACAGAAGAAAACGTGAAAGAAAACCCAGTCGATTATGCACTCTTTAGTGCAGGCGCTACTGTTTCCAAAGTGTTCGCTCCCATCTTCCAACGATTAAAAACCGTTGTCATCGATAATTCCAGTGCCTTTCGTATGGATACCGATGTGCCCTTGGTGGTACCTGAGGTTAATCCTGATGACGCGTTCAAGCATCACTATATCATCGCGAACCCAAACTGTTCAACCATTCAAGCTGTCGTTGCATTAAAACCGCTTCATGACGCCTATAACCTTAAAAGAGTGGTGGTATCTACGTATCAAGCCGTTAGCGGTTCTGGTATACAAGGCATTCATGATCTTGAACACCAATTAAAAACAGGTGAAACCACAAAATTCCCTTATCAGATTTATCAAAATGTTTTACCACACATCGATGTTTTTATGGAAAGTGGTAACACGAAAGAGGAAGAAAAAATGATCTTCGAAATGCGAAAAATCATGGATTTACCAGCGTTAAAGGTCTCTGCAACTGCAGTCAGAGTACCCGTGGTTAATGGCCATAGTGAGTCCATAAACATTGAATTCGAGAATCCTTATGACATCGATGAACTCAAAAACCTTCTTTCCAAATCAAAAGGCATCATTGTCTATGACGATCCAAAAGAACTGAAGTATCCGATGCCATTGATAGCTGATCAAAAAGATGAAGTATTTGTTGGAAGAATCAGACGTGATACATCCTTAACTTCGGGATTAAATTGTTTTGTTGTTGCAGATAACATTCGCAAAGGTGCAGCCACCAATGCCGTTCAAATTCTTGAACTTCTCACGAATCATCTTTAAATAAATCATCCTATACAAAAGCGGACTTCAATCGAGGTCCGCTTGTTTTTTGCCTATATCATGTCTATATAAAAGATGATCTGCTTTGATGTAGGAAACTTTTTTATATGCATGAAGTCTAGCTTCTTCTAACGTGTTTCCTTGCCCTCTGATAAAGAGGACACGTCCACCATTTGTGAGTAATTTCCCGTCTTCAAGTATCGTCCCCATGTGATAAATCTCATCTTCAATTTCTGTTTTAATCTCAAGGGGTTGTTTTTTAAGATACGTCCCTGGGTAACCATCACTTACCATCACAAAACCCAGATGATATGTTTCAAAAACGTCGATTTCAAAGGTTTCATGATCTAAAACACGTTTGATACTATGCACTAAATCACTCTTGATTTTTGGTAAAATGACTTCTGCTTCTGGGTCACCTAGTCTACAATTAAACTCAATAATCTTAGGTCCGTCTTTCGTTAGAATAAAACCTCCGTAAAGGAAACCTGTAAATGGATTACCCTCTTTAACCATACCCAACGCAACTTTTCTCATCATCTCAAGGGATTGTGCCTTTGTCTTTTCATCAACAAAGTCTACAGGTGAGTATGCACCCATACCTCCTGTATTAGGTCCTTTGTTTTTTTCATATCTTGGCTTATGATCTTTCGCGAGTGGTAATGGAACAATGGTTTCATGGTGTACCATACATATCATGGAATATTCTTCACCTTCTAAGAACTCTTCAATGATCACTTTACCTTGTCCATAAACATGATTCACAAGTAAATCATATAACACGTCTTTTGCTTCATCAAGCGTTTTTGCGATGGTTACACCTTTTCCAAAAGCAAGCCCATCATACTTGATAACGTAAGGAGGTTTATATGTTTTCACATACGCATATGCATTTTCATAATCATGAAACACTTGGTATGCTCCTGTTGGTACCTGATAGGTTTCCATAATGCTTTTGGCATATGCCTTTGAGCTTTCAATAAGAGAAGCATTCTTTTTAGGACCAAAACAAGTGATACCTTCTTCATGAAGTGTATCAGCTACCCCTTCTGTTAAGTATGTCTCTCCACCGGGTATCACCATCTCAATATGATGCTTCTTGCAAAGTGAAACAATATGCGCTACATCCTCGCTACCAAAAAGTGGTTTTGCGAGTTTAAGCATACCTGGGTTTCCATTTAAGACAAAAATATGTTTGACTTGATCTGATCGATGAAGTGCATCAACCAGTGCATGTTCTCTTCCGCCATGCCCCAACACGAGCACGTTCATCAGTGCTTAAAATGACGGAAATCCGTAAACATCATCGGAATTCCCATACGATCACAGGCATCAATCGAATCTTGATCACGTACCGATCCACCAGGTTGAATGATCCCTATAACATGATATGCTTTTGCGAGTTCAACGATATCATCAAATGGGAAAAACGCATCCGAAGCAAGTACAATATCATCCGTATGTCCATGACTTTTTGCCCATTCGAAAGCAATCTTTGCTGCACCGATACGGTTCATTTGACCCGCACCAATACCAATCGTTTGATGATCTTTCGTTAAAACGATGGCGTTGCTTTTAACGTGCTTTACAACCTTCCATGCAAAAAGCATTTCTTCCATTAACGCTTGGGACGGTTTTTCCTTGGTGACACAACGCAAATCAGACAATTCAATCATTTTGTGGTCAACATCTTGTACTAAAATACCACCATTAATCGATGTGATCTGCTGACTCGTCACGCTTTTCTTATGCATCGGTAATGTCAATAGTCGTAAATTTTTCTTCTTTTTCAATTCATTTAAAGCATCCTCAGTAAAAGATGGTGCGATGATAATTTCCAAAAATATTTGATGAAGTGTTTGTGCGAGTTCCAAACCAACCTCACGGTTTAGTGCGATAATTCCCCCAAAGATGCTCACCTCATCACTTCGGTAAGCTTTATCAAAAGCCTTTCCAATTGTATGACCTATACCGACACCACATGGATTCATATGCTTAAGTGCGACTGCACAAGGTTCACTAAATTCACTGATGATATTCATCGCAGCATTCAAATCTTGAATGTTGTTATAAGATAGCTGTTTGCCATGAAGAATATTGGCATGAAATAAAGCGTATGGATCATCTTCTTTATCTTGATATAAAGCTGCGTTTTGATGTGGATTTTCACCATAACGTAGGGTATCATATAACGTCCAGGTTTTCGTAAACGTTTTTTTGTCTGACAAATAATTCGCGATTGCTAAATCATAAGATGCGGTTAGCGAGAACACTTTCTGAGCTAAATATTTACGCATCTCTAAAGTCGTATCCCCATAGGCTTTTATCTCTTTAATAACAGCTTCATAGTCATTGATATCCGTAATAACAGTGACCGATGCCATATTCTTAGCAGCACTTCTAAGCATCGAGGGCCCACCAATATCGATCTGTTCAATCGCTTCTTGAAATGAAACATTTTCTTTTTGAATGGTTTCTTCAAAGGGGTATAGATTGACAACCACCATGTCAATCATCGGTATCTTATGATCAAGAAGTGTTTTCACATGTTCTTCTTCATCTCTTTTAGCAAGCAGTCCAGCATGTATTTTAGGGTGTAGTGTTTTGACTCTTCCATCCAAAATTTCAGGAAACCCTGTGTAATCACTGACTTGGGTTGTTTCAATCTGATGTTCCAAAAGAAACTTACTCGTTCCTCCAGTGGATAAAATTTCATAGCCTTGTTCGATCAAAACTTTAGCGAGTCTTGCAAGATATTTTTTGTTGCTGACGCTTATGAGTGCTTTTTTCATGCTATCATCTCCTCCAATACTTTTTGAATGGCTAATGTGTATAAACGGTGTTCTACCCTGTGAATCTCTGCTGTTAGATTTTCTAAAGATTGACCTTTGATATCAACTTTCTCTTGGAGAATGATTTCTCCAGAATCCAAGTTTTCATCAACAAAATGAACGGTAACACCTGTTTGCTCAACCCCACTGTCAAAGGCTTGCAAAATGGCATCTTTACCCTTAAAAGCTGGTAAGTAGCTAGGATGTATATTTAAGATTCGTTTGGGATATGCATTTAAAAGGGTTGGTCCAATTTTTCGCATATAGCCTGCTAAAACAATAAGATCAACGTGATGTCTTTTAAGAAGATGTAAAATCTCTTCTTCATAATCACTCTTTCTATGATAGGCGTTTGCATCAAAAACAAAACAAGTGATATTGTGATCTTTTGCATAGACCACAGCACGTGCATCCTTTTGATCACTAACAAAAAGTGTTAACGTTGCATCCATCAAGCCATACTTAATATTCTCATGAATTTTTTGGAAGTTTGACCCGTACCCACTGGCAAAAACAGCAATTCTTTTCACGATGTGATCACAACCCCTTCGCCACGTACTACATGTCCAATGACTCTAGCCTTAGATGCAGACAACAAGGTGAGTGATGTTTCCACATCTGTTTCATCAACTGCAATCACCATGCCTATACCCATATTAAAGATGTTAAACATTTCAAGATGATCCATGTTTCCAAGTCTTTCCATCACTTGAAAAATCCCCATTTGAGGAAGGGTATGTTCATCAATGATGACACCTAACCCTTCAGGAAGCATGCGGGGAATGTTTTCGATAAATCCACCACCTGTGATATGCGCAATCCCTTTCACATCAACTTTTTCAATTAACGCTAAAACAGGTTTCACATAGATACATGTCGGTTTAAGGAGTTCTTCCCCAAGTGATACATTCAGTTCAGGAAATACGTGATCTAAAGCGAAATGGTGGTCCTTGAAAAAGATTTTTCGAACAAGTGAATACCCGTTCGAATGAATACCACTTGAAGGTAGTCCAATCAGCACTTGTCCTTCTCTCATATGTTCTTTTTTGATGAATTTTGATTTTTCAACAACACCTGTGGCATACCCCGCTAAATCATAATCACCTTCACGGTATAAATCATTCATTTCAGCGGTTTCTCCACCAATCAAAGCACATCCTGCTTCGATACACCCATCGGTCATCCCTTTGACCAAATCCTCAATTTGTTTAGGCATAATTTTGTGGGTTGCGATGTAATCTAAAAAGAAGAGTGGTTTCGCCCCTACCGTTATAATGTCATTGACACACATGGCAACCAAATCAATGCCAATGGTATCGTGTTTATCCATCATTTGAGCGATTTTTAATTTTGTCCCAACACCATCGGTTCCACTGACTAAAACAGGTTCTTTGATGCCATAACCAGATAAATCAAATAGCCCACCAAATCCCCCAATCGATTCCATAACACCTTGGTTTTTGGTTCTCATGACATGCTTTTTCATGCGTGATACTGCTTCATATCCTAAATCCAGGGAAACCCCTGAGGATGCATACGATTTGCTCATGTTTCCTCCTAGAATTTTTGATCTTTATTGGCGTCTTTAACATCTTTATACAAATAGGTAGGATATTTACCTGTAAAACAAGAAAGACATAATTTCCGCTTTTGTGTGGCTTGATAGAGTCCTTCAATGGATAAAAACGCTAAAGAATCTGCACCAATATAGTCCTTTAATTCACTTACTGAATGGGATGCAGCAATCAGTTCTTCATAGGTCGATGTATCTACCCCATAAAAACATGGATTTGTGATGGGAGGTGATGCAATCCGCATATGGATTTCTTTGGCACCAGCATCTCTGAGTAACTTAATAATCTTCTTTGAAGTGGTCCCCCTCACAATCGAATCATCAATTAAAACGACCCGTTTATCATAAACGATACTTTTTAATGGTGAAAGTTTCATCTTCACACCTTTTTCACGCATGGCTTGCGATGGTTGAATGAATGTACGCCCCACATATTTATTTTTAATCAATCCCATTTCAAAAGGAATTTTACTTTCTTCAGCATAACCACTTGCAGCTGAAATAGAAGAATCAGGCACACCTACAACAATGTCCGCTTCAACAAAAGCTTCTCTGGCTAAGATTTTCCCTGCTTCCTTTCTGGATGTATGGACGTTAATGCCTTCAATCACAGAATCTGGACGAGAAAAATAAATATATTCCATCGCACACATGTTGTGATAAACCTTTTCTGCATAAAAGTCTTGTGTCATGGTGTTATCTTGATGAATGATTAAAATCTCACCAGCGAGAATGTCACGTACAAAAGTTGCGCCTACAATGTCAAGTGCACACGTTTCACTGCTGACGACATAACCCCCATTAAGTTTACCTAACGAAAGCGGTCTTAAGCTATTTTTATCACGCATAATGTATAAATTATCTTTCGTTAAAGCAAGAAATGCAAAAGCACCTTCAATCTTATTTAACGCTTCCTTAATCGCTCCTAAACGATTTCGTTGGTGATCTTTCTTGATGAGATGAGCAAATATTTCGCTATCTGATGTCGTTTGAAATATAGATCCTTCTCGCTCTAAAGAAGTGCGTAGCTGCTGAGAATTAACCAAATTACCGTTATGACATAGCGCAAAATCACCGGTGCTATGTCTAAAAAACAGCGGTTGTACATTTTCAATCAATGACCCACCACTGGTGGAATAACGGACATGTCCAATCGCTGCAGAGCCCTTAAGTGCTTGTAAATCAGACTCTTTAAAGACTTCAGCAACTAAACCTTGTCCCTTCACTTTATAAAATTGATCTTGATCAACCGAGATAATGCCAGCGCCTTCCTGTCCACGGTGCTGCAAAGCGTGTAAGCCATAATACATCACTTCACTTGCATTATCGACATTGATCACACCGAATACGCCACATTCTTCTTTTGGATGATCATCAAAAACTTTATCTTTTCTTCGCATGCTATGCCTTTATCCGATCATAGATTTCTTGATACGCTTCTTTAATGCTACCTAAATCACGTCTAAACCGGTCTTTATCCAATCTTTCATGAGTTACTTTATCCCACAAACGGCATGTGTCAGGGCTGATTTCATCCGCTAAAATGATCTGTCCTGCTGTATCCTTACCAAACTCAATTTTAAAATCAACGAGAAGGATGCCTACCTGATCAAAGAAACTGACAAGTAGCGTATTGATTTTTTCAGTCACCTTATAAATCTCTTTAAGTTCATCATAAGACGCAAGTTTTAACATGACCGCATGATGATCATTGATGAGTGGATCACCAAGTTCATCGTTCTTATAACAAATCTCATACACAGTATGTTCAATCTTTTCACCTTCAGGGATTTGTAGTCTTTTCGCAAGAGATCCTGCAACCACATTTCGAACAATCACTTCTAAAGGGATAATCGACACTTTTTTGCACAGTTGTTCCCGATCACTAACCTTTTTAATGAAATGATTGGGAATGTCGTGTTTGGTTAGAAATGTAAAAATCAGTGATGATATGGCATTATTAAGTTCACCTTTAGAGACAATCTGTGCTTTTTTTATCCCATTGAATGCCGTTGCATCGTCTTTATAATAAACCATGATTTCTTGATCATTCTCTGTTTGATAAATCTTTTTAGCTTTTCCCTCATATAACAGTTTCATCTTTATTAACCCCTTTGTTTGATATAACTCACCGCATTGGTGAAGATTGATTGTTCTTTGATATCGGGTACATTTTTATAAAGCTCGCGATCAAGTCTTTCACTATGTCCCATTTTTCCTAAAATAAGGCCATCCTTCGATGTTATCCCTTCGATTGCAAAAGTTGAACCGTTAGGATTAACTTCTGGATGATAGGAGGGATGTCCAATATCATTCACATATTGAAAGGCAATTTGACCATTTTCTTTTAACATCTCAAGTTCATTTTTTCCTACAACAAACCTTCCTTCACCGTGTGAAATAGGTACCAGATAAACCTGATGATCCATCCCCTTTAACCAAGGGCTTTTTGAGGCTATTGCCTTCGTATGGACTAACTTTGAGATGTGACGTCCAAGGATGTTTCGATGAAGATTGGGATCATGCTTATCAATCTCCATAACCTCACCATATGGGAGTAGACCTGACTTAATCAATGCTTGAAATCCATTACATATTCCTAGGATTAAACCTTTCCTGTGGATCAATCTTTGGATTGCTTTAGAAATCAAGGGGTGTCTTAAGACGTTTGCGATAAACTTCCCACTGCCATCTGGTTCATCACCACTGCTAAATCCTCCACTGAGCATCAAGATATCGGTTTGATCTATGTGATGTTCCAATAGGTGAATCGAGGTGTTGATGTCTTCTTGTGTCAGATTATTGAAAACAAAAGATGTGACTGTTGCGCCTGCTTGCATAAAGGCACGTTCACTGTCGTATTCACAATTGGTTCCTGGGAATATAGGAAGTAAAACATGGACCTCTTTTTTCTTTATTTCACGTTCATCTTCAACATGAGGATGTGAGATCATCTCACAGTGTTCTAATCTCACCTCTTGATGTGTGATGGGATATATCTCTTTAAACCGAGATTCATTAACCTCTAAAAGTTCTTGAATACCCATTGATATGCCATTGATAGTGACAGCTTCAGTTCCTGTTGTTCTTCCAAGATAAATAAAATCAGGATGGTCGAGTTGCTCACTACTTTCCATTAAAATCGATCCATAATCTTTATCAAAAAGATGAAGGTCTGTTTTAACATCAATACCTATTTTTTGACCAAAAGTAGCTTTCACAAGTGCTTCCATTAAACCACCAAAAGTTAAGGCATACGCAGAAATAACTGTTTTACTTATGATGTGTTTATGAACTTCATGATACATCTTGCTTAATTGTTCTATATGAGGTCTGCCCAAAGGATCTCTTTGATGTTTTGCCAAATAAAGATAGGAATCTTTTTTTACAAAAGCATTAGAGATGATGTCTCGAATATCGCCTTTGGATACTGCAAAACTAATCAACGTGGGTGGTACATGCCAATCTTCAAAAGTTCCACTCATCGAATCCTTACCGCCAATCGCTGCAAATCCAAAATCTTTAAGTGTTTTAAATGCACCTAGAAGAGATTTAAATGGTTTCCCCCATGTTTCTTTTGATGTGCCTAATCTCTCAAAATACTCCTGAAAAGAAAATCTCACTTGCTGATCATATCCACCACACGCAACCACTTTTGCAAGACTTTCTATGATGGCATAGGATGCCCCTAGATATGGATTTTTCTCTGAAAGATAGGGATCAAAACCATAAGCCATGATGGATACTGTGTTCGTTTTCCCGTGAATCATCGGTAGTCTTTGGACAGAAACCTGTGTTTTTGTTTTTTGATGCTTTCCCCCATAAGGCATTAATACCGTTGTCGTTCCGATGGTGCTATCAAACATTTCCACTAGGCCTTGTTGAGACGTCACGTTTAAATCCTGTAACATCGAAAATGTTTTTTCTTTTATGTCTAATCCTTCATATGTCTGATGAACTACATCCTGCCAGACATCAGACTTAACGATGACTTTTTGTCTGTTTCTCACACCAGATGCATCTAGAAATTCTCGATCTATATGACAGACCTTTTCGCCATTAAAGGTCATGATAAGGCTCTTTTCTTCTGTAACATGCGCGACTGTCGTTACCTCAAGATTTTCTTGATAACATAAATCTTTAACTGTCTGTTCCAAGCGAGGATCAATCACAACTGCCATCCGTTCTTGCGATTCACTGATGGCAAGTTCAGTTGCATTTAACCCCTGATATTTGGTTGGTATTTTATCGAGTTCAATAGAAATACCATCAGCAAGTTCACCAATCGCGACACTGATACCACCTGCACCAAAATCATTGGCTTTCTTGACACATTTGGAAAAAGCTTGATTTCTAAAAAGGCGTTGCATCTTTCTTTCAGTGGGGGCGTTTCCTTTTTGAACTTCAGCTGCAGAACTGGTAATCGAGGATTCTCGATGTCCCTTAGAAGATCCCGTTGCACCTCCAATGCCATCTCTTCCAGTTCTTCCACCAATTAAAAGAATTAGATCTCCAGGTTTAGGCTTTTCTCTTCTGACGTGGGCTTGTGGTGCACAGCCTATAACCGCACCAACTTCCATACGTTTTGCCTTATAACCTTCATGATAGATTTCTTGAACAAAGGTTGTGGCAAGACCGATTTGATTGCCGTAAGATGCATACCCTTCAGCCGCTTTTTTCGAAATGACACGTTGAGGAAGTTTTCCCTTTCTTGTTTTTGAAAGAGGTTCAGTGATATCACCAGCACCGCTAATTCGCATCGCCTGATACACATAACTACGTCCACTTAAGGGGTCTCTGATGGCACCTCCAATACACGTTGAAGCACCTCCAAAAGGCTCTATCTCAGTGGGGTGGTTATGTGTTTCATTTTTAAACATCAATAACCATGGTTCAGTTTCACCGTCAATGTCGACATCGATCACTATGCTTGCTGCATTATGCTCATCAGAGATTTCTAAATCTTTTAAGTTCCCACGCTTCAACTCATATTTTGCATTAATCGTAGCAAGATCCATAAAGGTCATCGGATGCTCTTCTCGGTTTAATAACTTGCGAACCTCTTGATATTCAAGAAAGGCTTGCTTAAGTGTTTGATGCTCATCTTCTTCGAACACGATTTCTTCTAAAATGGTTTCAAACGTTGTGTGACGACAATGATCACTCCAATACGTATCTAACACTTTGATCTCAGTTTCTGTTGGATTTCTCTTGATCTTTTGAAAATAGGATTGTACAAACATAAGATCATCCATGGTCATCGCAAGCCCCATGTGATGATGAAAGGCGATTAAATCTTGTTGCCCAAATGAGATAAATCCTTCCAACACTAAAACTTTATCTGGTTGACTTCCTTCTGGAAAATCAAAAAGTGACATATCCTTTTTTCTCGCTTCAACCTTGTTGATGAAATAGTCTTCGATTTTTAACAGCTGATCTAATTCAATCCCTTCATCAAACAACATCAGGGTTCCTGTTTTAATGTTGATGTTTTCGTTTTGAACAAAGAGATGCACACATTGTAAGGCGCTGTCAGCTCTTTGATCATATTGTCCTGGCAAGTATTCAATGGCAACATAAGGTTTTGATAAATCAAGGTGATGATGCACGAGATCTTTATTTTTTTCAGCGAAAACCGTAAACTCTGTTTGCTTAAATTCTTCTGGTGTCATCCCCCAGATATCATAGATCACAAAATAACGAAGTGATGAAACATCAATGCCTAAGACATGTTTCATTTCATGCATGAGTGAAGCACATTCGATTTGATAATCCTTTTGCCTTTCAATGAATATTCTAGTCTGCATATGTTTCACCTTTCATGAAAGTTATCCACTTCATTAAATCTTCTTCGTTTTCACCCAGATAGGTGATGTGACCCATCTTTCGATTCACCCGATATTCGCCTTTATAGTAATCATGATGATAAACATACCTCTTTTGACCCATATGTTGAACATAGCCTTCATGTTGACCTAAAACATTCAGCATGACCGATGGTTTTGTTATTAAAGGTGTTTTGACATGTTCTCCTGTGATTGCTAAAATCATATTCTCAAACTGAGATATGGTGGTTCCTTCAATCGAGAAATGACCCGAATTGTGTGGCCGTGGTGCCATTTCGTTAAACCATAGTTCTTCCCCACAAAGGAAAAATTCAATAGCCAAAGTACCTATATAATTTAAAGTCTCAACAACTTTTGATGCATAAGCATAAGCTTTATCTTTTAAAGACTGTGGTGCATCCCACCACGGTATGGAATGATCTAATATACCATTAACGTGAGCATTTTTAATCAATGGATAGAAAGCGATATGTTTAAACATATCTCGAGTCACAATAACACTTACTTCTTGATCAAAGTTAACAAGTTCTTCTAAAATCATGGGTTGCTGGATGTTGACTTTGTGCAAATCTTCACTGGACTTAAGCAAAACTTGACCTTTGCCATCGTAGCCAAAACGGGTTGTTTTTAAAAGTGAGGGATAGAAGAAATCATCGACTTCCTTCTCAGATTGAACATATTGATATCGGGGTGTTGGAATACCAAGTGATCGTGCAAACTCTTTTTCCTTCATGCGATCATTTGAGTACTCAAGTGCGATAAGACCTTGAGGGATTTTATGTTGAAAGGGGCGTAATACGGATAAATCAATATTTTCAAACTCATAACAGATCACATCTGACATTGCATCGAGCTTTTTGATACCTTCAATATCATCAAATCGATAATTCAAAAGGTTCCCACCTACATGTTTAACCGATGCATTTGGGTTCGGGTCTATCGCATAAACAACGTGTCCGAGCTTAATAGCCGCTTCTGTGAGCATCATCCCTAACTGACCTCCACCAACAATACCTATCCTCATAAAACGAGCATATCCTTATCTTTATTCACTTGTTCTTTTTGCTTATCAGCAAACTCTTTTAATCTAATTGATATGTCTTCATCATAAACACTTAAAATACGTAACGCGTATAGCGCAGCATTCTTTGCCCCATTGATAGCCATGGTTCCTACAGGAACGCCACCTGGCATTTGAACGATGGACAAAAGTGAATCGAGTCCTTCTAGTTTTTTAGTCTTAATCGGTACACCAATGACGGGAAGTGTCGTTAAGGAAGCCACCATACCAGGGAGGTGTGCAGCCCCACCAGCACCAGCAATGATCACACCAAAACCTTGATCTTTTGCTTCTTTCGCAAATTTAAAAAGATCTTCAGGAGTGCGGTGTGCACTGACGATATCTTTCACGTAGTGAATGTGCCAGTCTTCAAAGATTTGACACGCTTCTTTCATGACTTCCCAATCTGATTTTGATCCCATAATGACAGCAATTTTAACCATATTGACCTCCTAAAAATGAAAAAAGTGAAACTTCTGCAAAGAAAAATTTCACGTCAAAAAAACGAACTTTTCTTTGCGTAGTCCTATATTTACGGTACAGGGTAGAAACTTGTTTTCCATATCAAAACGATTATACGCAAGACGATTCAATTATGTATAGTTTCTGGATAAGACAACTATAGTTTGATTATAACAAAAAATCCGATGATTGGAATACTTTTATTGGAAAAAGTAAGATTCGCAAACCTATGGTTAAATCCTTCAGTATTCTAAACCTTTCGAGTTCGGATAACTTTAGCATAATACTTCCCGCTATCCTTTATTGTTCTTTTTTGTGTACCATAATCGACACGAATGATTCCAAATCGTTTAGAATACCCTAATCCCCATTCAAAGTTATCTAAAAGAGACCAAGCATAATACCTTGTCACATTTACGCCATGGTGATATGCATCTAAAACAGCTTTTAAATGTCCTTTAAAATAGCTTACGCGATCGTCATCTTTCACGCGGTTTTCTTCGACAAAAAGATCTGGAAATGCACCACCATTTTCCGTAATCATCACTTCAATATTCTCATATTTTTCTTTGATATCCATTAAAAGATCATAAAGAGATCTTGGACATACTTCCCAACCCATCTCTGTGTAAACGGCTTCTGGATGCTTAACATCTTCACTATAAAAAGGTGGTTTAAAAGGGTTATAAGCTTGAATACCCCTACTGTACATGTTAATGCCTAAAAAATCCATGTGGTTATCTTTTAATAACGTGAGTTCGTGTGGTTTTACCTTAAAGGTTATCCCTGCTTTTTGATACAGATCAATCATATCTTTAGGATATTCTCCTTTTAAAACGGGATCCAAAAAGAAACGATTGACAAAGCCGTCGATATTTCTAGCTGCAAAAAGATCCATGGGATCAAAGATCTTTGGGTATTGTTTGCCTAAGTTAAGAACAATCCCAATTTTTCCGTTGCCATGAGGATGTTTGCGGTACATATTGACCGCTTTCGCATGTGCTAATAGCACGTGGTGTGCAATCTGTAACTGCTCTGCCATGGGTCTATCGTTAAGAAATGCAGTACACCAAGGTTCGTTATGGGTAAACCACACTTTAACGCGATCACCAAAATGATCAAAAAGCGTTTTTGCATAGGTCAGATAATGCTCGATCGTTGATGGTAAAAACCATCCACCTTCACGCTCATAAACCCATGGTAAATCACCATGCCAAATAGTCACGGCAGGTTCGATACCTTCTTCGATTAATGTGTTAATCAGTTTGTCATAAAAATCTAAGCCTGCTTGATTGATTTTCCCGTGTCCATCTGGAAATATTCTCACCCATGAAATCGAAAAACGGTAGCTCATCAGACCAATCTCTTTCATGAGCTTTATATCACTTTCAAATCGGTGATAATGATCACATGCAACATCACCAACATCACTTGTTGGTTTTCCCTCATCATCGCGATTGATCACATCCCACATCGTTAAACCACGTCCATCTTCTTTTGCTGCACCTTCAATTTGATAAGCTGAAGTCGCCGCACCAAAAACAAACGCTTTTGGAAAAGTTGCCATCCTTTTGTCCTCGCTCTCTTTAATTCCATTATATCGAATGATGACCTATAGATTCAATAACAAAAAGACCCTTAAGGGTCTAACTGTTCAAATACTTGATAACATATGTTTTTAACGCACCATATTTACTGAATGTGATCACTCTTGCCCCTCTAGCATATCCAGCAGGACCATAGTCATAGTGCCCACTCACTCTACCATATGCAAGGACAATACCATTCTTCACATATGAGTAATCGTTGTAGTGATCGTGTCCAAAAAACATGCCTTTCGCTTGACCAGTCTTTCTAGCCGCTTCAAAGAAGCCCGTATTGATCCCTTGAACAGAAGGTTTTTCCCCGTATTCACCTTGGTGGATGGTATCCTCAGGTGTGGTCTCCAACATTTCAGGAAGTGGTATATGATAGAAAATAAGATGCGGTAATGCATGTGACTGAACCCGTTGGTACCAAGCGATTTGCTCTTTAGAAAAAACGCCATACCCCCATGTCTTTTTCCCATCAATCATGAAGAAATCATCAATGTGTGAGTCCATAAACGTCAATCTTCCGACAGGTTTTTGTTCATCGAGTAGCGTGATGTTAAAATTGGAATAACCTAAATGAATAGGACCTTGATCAAACTTTAAATTTTTAGATGATCTGATACTCTCAATGAGACTTTGATAATGGTGACCACCATCACCATCATGATTTCCAAACACAAAGGTATAAGGCGTTTCGAACTGGTCCATAAATAAGCCTAACTCTTGGTAAAGTTTTATTGCATGTTCAGACATGGTTTGATCACCCGTGAAGACTATAAAATCTGGTTTCTCATCTCGAATGATCTTAGTCATCAATTGATACGTTTTCGCATCTTTTTCATCGTTCATCAAATGAAGATCTGTAAACTGAATCATCTTTAAATCCTGATCTTTTGGCATAACTAAAAACATGTTTTCATGATTGAAAATGACATTCATTAATGTCTTCGTATCATATACAACATGATGATACATATCAAAAAAATGCTTTGGTCGCGATTTTTCATGATCCATTAAAATGGCATAAACACCTGCACTTTTTGCTGCATGTGCATCCGATAATTGATCCCCTACCATGATCATTTCATGAGGTTCACATTTAAACACATTCATCATGTCTAACAATCCTTGAGGATGGGGTTTAGGATACTTCACATCATCAAATGCAATCACGTGATCAAAAAACTGATCCAAACCTAAAATCTTCATTTCATCTATTGCAATCTCATGCATCTCTGATGTAAACAAACCTAAAAGATACCCTTTTTCTTTAAGTGTTTTTAACATCTCGAAAACACCAGGATAAGCTTTTAAATAGGTATGTTTAAGATCCTTATGTAAATCTAGGATGGTATCAAAATAATGCTGTTCAAAGGTTCCGTATAATCTTTCAAGCACTTCAGGATAAGAAAGTGCTAAAACATCATTGACATGAAGTGAATCAAAAGAAATCTGTGGTTTATATTTTTCTGTTAATTGTTGATAAATGGTTAAAACGAGTTGATCACTATTGATCAACGTCCCATCCATATCAAAGATGATTGCTTTTATCATGTGCACACCTCTCAAAGTAATTCATCAAGTAAAATGTAATAACGGATTTTATCCCAATCAGGTTTTATATCAAGTTCATGAAAAAGCGCATCTATGTAAGCTTCATGATGACCAAAATTGTGATAAATGCTTCTGACAACAAGACTCATATCTGCCCATCGACATGCGATGCCCGTACGATCAAAATCAATAAATCCTGTGATATCATTTTCATCTACGAACACATTAGGTAAACAATAATCACCATGTGTGAAAACAAGCTCTTCTGGTGGTTGATTTTTTACCAACCATTGATACAACTCCTCAGGATCTTTAAATCCCTTTTCGCCATAGGTATTCTCTTCTGCTTGCGTCACATCAACATCGTCTATATCAATGTTTCTGCGTGCAGTCTTCAATTTTTCTAATAGACCATTTTGAAAGGGGCAATCTTTAGTATCCACATTCCATAACATCTTTAATCCTTTTGCTAGATGCTTGATCATCTCATAGGGTTTTTCTAAAACACTCGGGTCACACGTCATCACACCAAGAAGTTTAGTCATGAGTAAATAACTATATGTTTTATGTTCGATATACGCTAACACATTGGGTACTGGAAGTTTACCCTTGAGCCAACGTAAAACCTCATATTCTTTCTTTAATACCCTCTCCTGCGTTTCATGAATTTTCAAAACCCAGTTTGAAAAAAGATAAACATGCGAACCAGACATACCCATCTGATCTTTTTGAGGTTTTTCACCCTGAACAATGTTCATAATTTTCTTGGGAATATACACACATTCACCTTGTCTGCAATGTGATCAATGAGAACTTCATGATTGCCATACCTTGAGTATTGCTAGCCTTTCTTCATTATTATAGCATGGTTTTATACCTAGCTAAGTTTCAGATTGACCCGTAATGCCTGTGTTTTTAAGGATTAAAAGGAACAACCCTTTATCTTCGTTTCCACGGCTTTAATCGTGATATAATGAACTCAAAAGATATCTCATGTCACAAAAACATTATCATCAATCTCATTTTGGAGGACCCCTATGACTTTTTACGATAAATTGTTTCAATCAGGCATCATCGCGGTCATTCGCGCAAATAACCAAGAAGAAGGCTATCATATTGCAAAAGCATGCCTTTTAGGTGGTATCAAGATACTAGAGATCACGTTTACTGTTCCTGAGGCTGATCAACTGATCAAGCGACTTCATCAAGATCCTTTGTTCAAGGATGCGATTATTGGTGCTGGTTCTGTCATAGATATCGCGACAGCCGAAAAGGCTGCACTTGTTCAAAGTGACTTTATCGTCGGTCCCAATGTTGATGAAGAGATTGCATCGCTCTGTTCCAAACTTTTTATTCCTTATATGCCAGGATGTATGACTATCAATGAAATGATTCACGCCATGAAACATGGTGCAAAAGTCATCAAACTCTTTCCTGGTCAACTCTTTGGACCAGGCTATATTAAAGCACTCAAAGCACCTTTACCCGAACTTAACATTATGCCTACTGGAGGTGTCTCATTAGACAACATGAACGATTGGTTTAAAGCAGGTGTTTTTGCAGTTGGCATCGGTTCAGAATTAACAGGTAGTCTACCAAATAAAGACTATGCTGAGATTGAAAGAAAAGCAAGATTATTCACATCTTTATTTCATGACATTCGATCAAAGGAGATGATCTAACATGGCGAAAATAATCACACTCGGTGAAATCATGTTGCGCCTTTCCACAGAAAATCATAAACGGCTGACTCAAGCAAACCAACTAGATATATCCTTTGGTGGTGGTGAAGCTAATGTTACTATCAGTTTAGCGAATTATGGACATCACGCTTGTTTCGTTACTAAATTACCTACGAATGCACTTGGCGATTCGTGCATGCATTTTTTGTCATCACGTTCTGTTGACACCAAAAACATCGTACGTGGTGGTAAAAGAATAGGTCTTTATTTTTTAGAAACAGGCGTTTCGATAAGACCTTCTTCTGTGCTATATGACCGTCAGTACAGTTCATTTTCTGAAGCATCACTCGATGACTTCGATTGGGAATCTATCTTTCAAGATGCTGACTGGTTTCATATCACGGGTATCACACCAGCACTTGGAAAAAATGGTGTTATGATCACAGAATACGCCCTTAAAAAGGCTAGAGCCTTAGGTATAACAACCTCACTCGATCTTAATTACCGCAGTAAACTTTGGACACCTGAACAAGCACAAAAGGTGATGGTTCCTTTGATGGCATATGTCGATGTTTGTATCGGTAACGAAGAAGATTCAACCCACGTTTTAGGCATGAAACTCAACCGTTCTAATGCCATGCAAGCAGAGATAAACATCGACGATTATCAAATGATGCTCAAACGCATGATGGACCAATTTCATTTTAAGTATGTTGCAACATCCCTTAGAACCTCATTCTCAGCAACCAAAAATGACTGGCAAGGTCTTTTGTATGATGGTAAAGCATTCTATCTTTCTAAAAAATACACACTGGATCCCATTTTAGACCGCGTGGGGGCTGGTGATGCATTCGCTGCAGGATTAATCCATGGACTACTTCATAAGGATGCAAATGATGCGATTGAGTTTGCGGTTGCTGCAAGTGCACTCAAACATACCATCTTTGGTGATTCTAATGATGTCACAGAAGTTGAAGTGAGAAACCTCATGAAAGGTAATCAATCTGGAAGAGTTCAACGTTAGTTATGTTTCTTAATAAATAAGATTGACATAAAAAAATAAAGGAGAACATTATGCCTATTATTACAAACGTTAAAGCCATCTTAACAGCACCTGATGGCATCAACTTAATTGTTGTTAAAGTTGAAACGGATCAAAAAGGGTTATACGGTCTCGGATGTGCCACATTCGCCTACCGTGAACTTGCTGTCAAAAGCGTGATAGAAGATTACTTAAAACCCTTGCTTATCAACCGTGATGTTCACAAAATTGAAGATATTTGGCATCTGATGTATAACAACGCTTATTGGCGTAATGATGCAATTTCTAACAATGCTATCTCTGGAGTTGATATGGCTTTATGGGACATCAAAGGTAAAATAGCGGGCTTGCCTGTCTATGAACTTCTTGGTGGCAAATCCAGAGAAGCCATTCCCTATTACCGACATGTTAACGGTCAATCCATCGACGAGATTATCCAAAAGATAGATGAACTTAGAAAACAAAACATCAAACACATCAGAATCCAATGGGGTTTATATGGTGGCATAACCAAAGATTTACATATCCCACCACATTCAGAAAAAGGGGTCTACATTCACCCCTCGAGATATATCACTGATACCATACATATGTTTGGAAAAGTCAGAAAACACTACGGAGATGATCTCGAATTAATTCACGATATTCACGAAAGACTAGCGCCTATCGATGCGATATATTTAGCCAAACAACTAGAAAAATACCGCTTATTCTTTCTTGAAGATCCACTTTCCCCTGAACAACTCGAATGGATGAAAACACTGAGAGCACAATGTGCAACACCAATCGGTATTGGTGAACTCTTCAATCATCCGAAAGACTGGGAAACTCTCATCAAAGATAGACTGATTGACTTTATCCGGATTCACATCAGTCAAATTGGTGGTTTTACACCTGCGATTAAACTTGCTCATTTCGCTGAACAATTTGGCGTTCGTACCGCATGGCACGGTCCTGGTGATGTCTCACCCGTAGGACATGCGGCAAATGTGCACTTAAGTCTTAACTCGCATAATTTTGGCATCTTAGAATGGGGTGGTTTCTCTGATACCATGTATCAAGTCTTCCCAGGAATGCCTTATGAAAAAGATGGATTTCTATATACCAACAGTAACCCTGGATTTGGCATTGACATCAATGAAGCTTTAGCCGCACAATACCCCATAAAAACACGTGTCACCGAATGGACACAGACCAGATTACCTGATGGCACTTTAGTCAATCCTTAGTGGAGGTTATCATGGCAAAAAAAGCGTTCATTACAGGAGCAAGCAGAGGGATTGGCAGAGGGATTGCGCTTCGTCTTGCTAAAGAAGGCTATGACATAGCTTTTACCTATAACTCCGAAGAACATGATGCTAAATCACTTTGTGAAGAGATCATCAAACTTGGAAGAAAATGCTTCTACTATCAAGCAAGTCTTGAAAAACCTGAAGTTCCTGAACAGATCACTCACCAAGCAATCAAAGACTTAGGTGGTCTTGATGTATTAGTGTGTAATGCAGGAAAAACCAAGTTTACTAGCATTAGGACGCTTGATGTTGAACTTATGGATTTTGTTTATGGACTTAACTATCGCAGTTACGCTTTATGTACCAAAGTAGCAGCCAACCACATGATTGAAAACCATGTGGAGGGTCGCATCCTATTTATATCATCAACGAGAAGCATGCGTGCTTACGCAAACGATGCCATTTATGGCTCATTAAAAGCTGCCATAAATCGTATGGTTGAATCTTTAGCCATCGAATTATCAACTTTTGGTATCACGGTCAATACGATTGCTCCAGGTGCAACTTCGGTTAGAAACAACTATTCAGATGAAGAACTTAGACAAGGACATATCAGTTCTCTCGTCCCTTTAGGACGTAAGGGAAAACCAGATGATATTGCTGGACTTGTTGCATACCTTGTTTCAGATGATTCGAGTTATATTACAGGTGTAACCATCAAAGTCGATGGTGGTTTAATTCTTTATGGTCCTAATGAGGACCCCAATGGAGGTAGATTTTAATGAAAATAGATATTTTAGCAGAAGGTTTAAAATTCCCAGAAGGACCAGTCGTCACATCAGACGGTAGAGTTTTTTGTGTGGAACTCTTGGGTGGTGTTATTACTGAGTACCATCGTGAAACTAAAACAACAACCCGATTTGAGGTTGGTGGTGGCCCTAATGGTCTTTGGGTAAAAGATGATAAGACTCTTCTGTTTTGTGATGCAAAACAAAATGCCATTCGCTCACTTGATCTTAATACCGGATTAACGAAAACTGTCGTCGATAACATCGAAGGCATTCCCTTAAGAGCACCTAATGATTTAATCATGGATCGTGAAGGTAACATCTTGTTTACCTGTCCAGGTGGTTCACAAAAAGAACCCATTGGTTATATGTGTGTATTGAATACTAAAAACGAGATATCTATCATTGCTGAGAAGATGTATTTTCCTAATGGACTACTTCTCATCAATGATGAAAAAAACATCATTATCAATGAAACATGGCAACATCGCCTCTTGATTGGTGACTGGAACAAAAAAACACTAAAAATAGACAATATCAGACCCTTTTATCACATCGGAGGTATCGCTGAACCCGATGGTCTCGCATTATCCAAAGATAATCACATTTACGCAGCTGTTTATGGCACTGGCATGGTTTGGGTTTTTGATTTAGAGGGAAAACTCGTCAAACAAATCAATCTCCCCGGTCAAAATCCAACCAATCTCTATTTTGATACCAAAAATGAACTTGGATTAGTTGTCACTGAAGCGCAAAAAGGATTGTTGTTATCTATCAAAGAACATTAATACGAACTCACACATTAAGGAGAAACTTATGTGGCAACAAGCATTTAAAAAAGCAATCACATTCAGTTTTGATGATGGCATCGAACAAGATATCAGATTGGTTGAACTCTTGAACAAATATCACCTCAAAGCAACATTCAACATCAATACTGGATTAGCGAAAAGCCAGTATGCTTTTACGCTACAAGATCACCTCATCAAACGATTACCTCTAGAAACCTTAAAAGAACTTTATCAAGGACACGAAGTTGCTGTGCACACGTACTCACACCCTTTTTTAGCTGACTTAAGTGATGAAGAGGTTTTATCTGAGATACAAAAAGATATATTCCTTTTAGAAAAAACGTTTAACGTAAAACCTCTTGGTATGGCATACCCTTATGGAAGTTATGATGATCGCATTGTTGATATCATTAAAAAATCAGGTTTAACATACGCACGTATTATCGAACCCAGTAATGATACTAAACCATCGAGTGATCTTTTTAGATTAAAACCAACTTGCCACCTCCTTGATGAACATGTGCATCAAATCATAGATCATTTTCTTCAAAGTAATTCAGATGAACCTCAAATCCTCTATCTATGGGGACACAGTTATGAAGGAGATATCGAACATAAATGGGAGGTCATTGAAGACATCTTTAAAAAGCTTTCAAACCATAAGAATATCTTTTATGGCACGAACCAAGAAGTCTTACTCTCTTAAATGCTTCATCCAATATACAAAAAAGTGGACACGCTTGCGTCCACTTTTTAATTGATAACTGATTTTATGAATTAATGATGATGTGATGCGCTTGAATTTCCTGAAGATTGATGGAAAATCACATCCACTAAAATAACTAAAGCCACATAGAAAGCTTCTTTTTCATCATCTGTGATGGTGATCTCATAAGAATCTCCCCAAGACAACCATTTTTTATGGACACTCATGACTTCTCTACCCTCTTTGGTTAGATTAAAATCACGTTGCCATACTTGACCTATCAACTCCATGTTGCCATAAGCACTTTCAATGGTCAATTTACCTCTTATAAACGTGAAGTTCTTCTTAATGGTTGCGAGCACTTCGCCGTTCGGTGTATAAAGGGTATACTCTGGTAAAAAACGAAAGAGTTTGCGTTCAAAATGAAAAACGAGTTGATCACCTTTAAACATATCCATTTTGTTCTTAATCGAGAAGACTTGTCCTTTGATGTGATAAACAAGATTTTGGTTCTGATCAAACACATTGTACTTCTCTCCAAATGAAAAAACTTTTTGTTTCATATAAAACTGCTTCATAATATTAATCCTCCGTTATTATTTGAATGGAATGTATCTAACCTTGAGTATACCGCAAAATGAAAAGATAGTCATTAAATGAGGATAAATTCGAGAGGATAAATGTTCATCTAAAATTGAAGTTGTTTCTTATTGATGGTGTCCATCACACGTTTGGCAATCTCATGGCTGGACATCTCTTTAATCGTTTCATAATTCACAACCGGGAATATTGTTAAATGCCTTCTTGTCGAACGAAATGGTGTGCGACGTTTGGTTAAATCATTCCCATCGAAGCGAACGATGAGGATATTACTTTCTGCTTTCTGAGCTAACTTGAACGCTCCAGACTTCATTTCTGTCACTTCTTCATGGTGTCTATATTGAATTGTACCTTCAGGAAAAAAGGATATCGTTAAGCCTTTCTTTACTGCTTCAACAGCAACCTCCATGGAATCAAATGTTTCTCTAGGATTTTTTCGATTGATTGGGAAAACATCATAACTTTTTAACCACAAACCAACAAAAGGAATCTTCATGACTGATTTTTTGGGTGTAAATGTCATCGGGCGGGTAAACACTTCTAAAAGTGCGAATCCATCAGAATACGATTTATGGTTTGCATAAATCACAAGTCTTCCATCCTTTGGAATATGTTCTAGTCCATGTACAGTAACTTTGAGTCGAATGACAAAATGGTTAACGAGTTTCGCGATACTTTTCATCAGATAAAATTTATACATATTGGTAGATGGTAACGCTAAAACTAGCGGAAGCTGAATGAGATAAATCACGAGCGCTGTCAAAAATGCAAGCAGGTAAGCGACAAGTAACCACAGTGGAATGAGGTATGGGTTAAACGTGATACTTAATCCGATAAGGTAACTCAAAAATGAAAGTAAGAAAAGAAAAGTTGCCACAGCATACCTCCAAAACGTATTTAAAACCATCATACCATAAAGCCATGTTTTCTATCATTAATTTGTATTTTTGAACGATTTCTAGATTATGAAAAAAGTCTGACATTGTCAGACCTTTTTATAAATATCATATTTTTTCAAATCCTGTTCAACCTTTTAATACATGATCAATCAAGACATGATTAATGGCTTCATGAAACCATTGTAGACCTTCATCATTGGAAATTGAAAAGTAAAGTGAACTCAAAAATATTTTGATGTTATGCTTTAAGTTTAGTCTTTGCTGAAGATCATATTGATCCTTATCTATTTTAAATTGATCAAGCCAAGATAACAGAAATGTCTTTGATAATAGGTTACGCTCCAATCCCTTTTTGATTGCTTTTACCAAACGTTCATCTTCGTTATGGAGATAGACGTGATGTGTTTTCTTAACGATATCTGCAATGGCATTAAACAACATCGATAGCTTAACTTCATCTAGATATTCCAACTGCATCAATTGGCCCATCAAATCTGCGCTGTGTGCGATTGTATGCACCCATCCTACATGTTCATCATAGCCTATCAAGATGCTTTCTCTGCTTAAGTAGTCCATCAAGTCGTCAAACAACTTAAGGACAACCCTACGGTCGATAACATCATCTCTACGATGTACATAGACCAAGACGACCAGCTGCAAGATTGAAAAACTTCGCTTTAAAACACTCCATGATTCTGTGTTATTTATGTCATAAAACATATAGGCATCACTCATCAAAAGTTCCATCAATGACGTTAACTCAAATGCGTTTAAATGCTTATCATGAAAAAGGTGTGCTAAAACCTCATAGATCAGATCGTCTCTTATGTCTGGGTTTTGATGACCGATTTCTTTAACGATATCTTGGGCTAACACATATGCATCCATTCCTAAAAAATCAAAAGCATTCGCTTTGATTCGTTTAAGTGTCTCTATCATGTCTTTCTGCATCTTGTTCCCCCTTGCCTAAATGACTATTTTTTCTTTATTGATAATCAGCCACTAAAGCCTCGTATCTTCTTTCAAAATCTTCATCAATGGTTTGATGTTCCGGATGATTTTCATACCATCGAACGATATCATGAACGACATCTTCGTATCCTGTTTTAGAAAGATAATGAGGCGCAACTTTCTTAATCTTACTGTTATCAAACAGTGCACTTTCTCTCATATCACCAAGTAAAGATCCTTCGTAATCTGGAAACTTTTCAGCTATCTTCTCAATCGGAATATATACCAACGGTGAATGACTATTTGTCGCTTTCTTAAGCATATGAAATAATTCCATCCATGTGTAACTCTTCTCTGATGTCAAATGATAGAAATCATTGTATGCTTTTTTATTGCCTAAGATATCCAAAAATGCGTGTGCAAAATCTTCATTAAATGTTAGTGTCCAAAGTGCTTTACCTTGATCGGGCATAATAATGGGTTTATGCTGTTTTAACCGGTTTAAAAGCGTAAATGGATGTGGCCAGCTGTTTAACTGTGAAACCACTGATTGAAGATTATATGTATGGGATGGTCTGATGATGGTTACGGGAAATGCTTGATCATTTAAACCTAGTAAATAACGTTCACACTTCTCTTTATTTTTACTATATCCCCAAAAAGGATTATCTAATGCCACTTCATGTTCAGTGATTGGAAGTTTTGGGATGGGTTTTTGATACGCAGATGCTGTACTGATAAATACATATTGATCGGTATGTCCTTTAAACAACCGGTAATCTCTTTCCACATGTTCTACCGTAAATGCAATCCAATCAACTATCGCATCAAAATGAAGGTCTTTCATCATTTCTTTGACTGCATTCTCGTCATAAATATCACAAACAAGTTGTTTCACTTGATTTGAAAATGCTGATGATCTTTGTCCGCGATTTAATAAAGTCAGATCAATCCCTTTTTCTATGGCTAACTTCGTAACAGCCGTACTGATTAAACCTGTTCCACCGATAAATAAGACTTTCATTTGTTTTTCCTCCACTATATGAAATCATAACCTTATTATAAATGAGTTTGACCCTTTAAAGACCATTTGTGATCAAGATAATGGAAATGTGGCTTTTCTATCCATCATTAAGCTACATCTTTCGGTTTTCTTAATGCTTTATGAATAAAATACAAGTACGGTATGCCTAGATTCGTTTCCAACAAGGAATTGATCAGAAGCGGCTTTATGCCAAGAGGGCGAATGCCTGAGATTAACAAAACAGCCTCCCACGAAAATTGAACAAGAATCCCAATAAACAAAAGTCTAAGAATGTTTATTTTGTTGTTTTCTGTGCTATTCAAGTTACGAATGATCACGATTAGATACCCAATAAGTAATATCACTGCCATCGCACCATGGTAACTGCTTGTACCTCTTGAGATGCTTATCTGAGCGAAATCAGATCCGAAACTCTGCGAAATGAGGGCAATTGAAAACCAACCTAAAACGATAAGTAGTGACCATTCAATAAGATCCTTATCGCGATCTAAAAACAACCAAATCCATAAAAAATTAGTAAACCCATAACTCATGCTAAGCCATAATAAGAATAAAGCGGGGTTTGCACCTGTTACCACTCTGGTTTGCAAGAGCGCATAGAAAATACCGTAGTCAACGATAAAATAAATCAGACCACCCGCTAACCCAAAAAGGAGAGCTCGATAATTTCTCTTACGAATCACCAAATAACCTAATAAAAACAAAAAAATGATGTCTAATACAATATAAAGCAAATTAAGTTCTCTTGACACTAAGTATTCCATCTTGACCTCGCTATACGTGCACTTGCACATTTATTTCTTTATCAAAGCGTTATTTCTATCTTAACATCCTAAAGGCCATATGTAAATAAGTGCAAGCAGAATGCCAAATGCCTGTACGTACAAAGTGAGCGGAAAATGCGTATACGAAGACAAAAACCAATTAAGTGAATTAATACATATTACCTATGAATGTTTTTATTGGCACTATGCATGGTAGAGTGATAACGGATGAGAATGCTGTTTATAGATTGTTGCAGCTAAGATTACTATTGGTGTTTTTGCAGATTCTCAAGGGATTACTTTATCATTGGTGAAGATATCAATGAATATAAGATTGTCCATTAAAGACATAATTTACGCACAGATAAGCATCTCACTAGATGCTACTGTTGTTATTCAACCTTAGGGTTAAACATAGGAGGAATTAGAAATGTATATTTTACTTTGGTTATTGTTTGGTGCACTTGTCGGTTGGTTAGCAAGTATTTTGATGAAGAAAAATCATCGCATGGGACTTATTGCTAACATTGTCTTTGGTCTTGTTGGTTCAGCGCTTGGCATGTGGCTTATGGATCTCTTAGGATTTGGCAATGTGAATGCTTTTACACTCACAGGTTTGCTCGTATCTGTAGGGGGAGCTGCACTCCTAATTGCTGTCTTTAATGCCCTATCAAGAAGATAACGTATGAGAAAAGTCCAAGAATCCAACTTAAAAATCATCAATGCATTTGTTGGCATTTTAGCAGCATTGATGATTGTGCTTAATGTTTTAGTACTTAAAGATTCTGATTCATCGTTTACAGGATTGGAAGTTGCTTTTGGAAAAGAATTTGCTAATCTTGGTCCATGGGCTAGCGGTGAGATTGCATTTAATCCTATAGTTCTATTAGCGTTTGTTCTTCCACTGATTGGTGGACTCATGCCTCTATATCTAAAAAAGGGATATCTTATCTCGACGATTGTCTTTGCTATCTCTACCTTGCTTATCTTTTTGATTCCACAATTTACAACTGTAACGATCACCATTTTAGGTAATGTGAATGAGATTGATGTTGAATGGACATATGGTATTGGACTAATGCTTGCAGCGGGTCTATCTATTTTAGGAGCAACAATTGGATTACTGAAGTTGAATAATCATCTAAACGCAGCATAAAATGATCACATTCATATATTAGCTGATACACTAGCCAAACCGGTGATTCAATGTGCACTAGTGATAAGATGAACGATATCATCTTACTCTGAACCATGCACTCAAAGCCTTTAAATTTACAAAAGTAGAGTAATGACACACAATAAAGTGAATGTTAGTCCATTCACTTTTTTTGTATCTATTCAAGAAAAGTTAAGATAGATGGTGTGCTAATGATAAATACCGACATAAATATGTTCTGTTTCAGCCTAACTAAAATGTACGAAGAAGAAACTTCAAACCTTTTTATTCAATCTCAAGATTATTTTCCTGATTTTAAAGAAGATATAGATCATTGCAAAAATATGGTAGAGAATCGCATTTTGGTTGATTACGAAAAAGGAAGAACCGCTTGATATGTATATGGTAAATCCAAGATGAAGGTAAATCATGACATACACGATATAGGATAACCAGTGAAGTCTTTTCCAATGGATAGGCTTCATTCTTTTTCTTACAAACATGAACGATGTCATCACCAAAGGGATCATGATCACCGCGGCGATAAGACCCGAGGTTTGATAACCCGCAAGTGCTAAAGCAATTCTTTCTAACCCATGAGGTATGAGTAAAAGGAATCCCATGATGGCTAGATGACCCCTAACAAGAAGAATATCTTTATAGTATATAGATTTTTTGGGTAAGATACCAGCAATAATAATCAACATAAATAAACCAAGTGACCCATGTCCACTTTTAATATAAAAGGATATGAAGGGGATTTGTATAAAAATGGTAGAAATTGATATCACCAAAACAGTCCACAATAAAACCGTCGCATGTCTATGGATCCATCTACCCCAAATATGAATAATCGCCAAAAAAATGAGCGCACTCAAAAAACCTAATTGATAAGAAAAAAAAGTCATTAATCTTTACTCTCCACCAAGATGCCAACAATTGGTACTTGAGTTAACGTAGATAACCCGTGTGGCGATTGATTGATGATGGCATCTGTCAAATCTCTCCCTGCTGAATAACCATTATGACTTCCTGATTGCCAAAAAAGAGAATTAGTCACATCATAAATCATTCCATTAACAGCGACATATGCTGGACGTCCTTCTTTTCCATCATAATAACTTAATTCTTCTAAAGTTAGTTCAATTAAATCTTCATGAGGTATCGTTTCATCTCGAGGATTTGATGAATCATTTGGTGAAGTGCAGGATGCTAACAAGCCAACAATCAAAAATACGATAATAAGCCTTACTTTTCTCATACAATCACTCCTTACATGTAGATTATCATAAGAGAAAAGATAATGATGAAAGAATGCTTTGACTATCGAACTGCCATCAACAAAAATCTTTAAATTGATTTTCAACTGAAAAAAAGAAAACTATCCGCATTTGCAAATAGTTTTCATGTTTTATTTCCTATTTTATTCAAAGTATTCTGCAATTGGTTTTAGTTTCATATCATTATAAAATTCAATGAGAAAATGATCTTGGCCAAGAATGTTGACATGTATTTTGTTGCCCTCACTAAAGAAGTATGTGTCTTTGTATTTAACATCCAATAAGAGGAATTCAATGACTGGGCTTGAAGGAAATTCAATATCCTGATTAGTAGCAGCATTTGTGAATCCAACTTGAAAATAAATTCTTATAGCTTCTAGTGTTTCACAATACTGACAGTTAGGCACAGAAAACGAATCAAAATGACTCCAATCTCTAACCATGACTCCAAAATTACTCTCCTCACTATAGAAACTTTGTGAATTTAAGATTACAAATCCGCTGTACAATTGCCGCTGATTTACCAATAATTGCCATTGAGTTGGATTTATTTCCATCTCTTCAGCATTATAAAAACTTAAATTTGAGACCATTTGGTTTAATAACTCTACTGCTTCTGCCACAAACGGAAAAACTTCTTCCTTGTAAATATCTAGAGTCACTTTGTTTTCTGAATTACGATCAATAATTGCATCAACCCCTAAATCATTATTTAGTTTTGCAAATTTGACTTCTTGAATGGTATAAATACTAACGTCTTTATCAATTTCAAATGGAAAATCGATACAAATATTTGCTCCACAATCCCTAGTTGAAAAGATGGCATTACTTACATTAGCTCTAATAACTTTATCGTTGATTTTGATAGAGAGTAACGATATGAATTCATAATTAGGATCTTCAAGTTCAATTGTAAAAGTTAAGATATCCCCTGGAAAAACATATTCAGGAGTAATGGTATTTAATTCGTTTAAACTTAATAATTTAATTGATTGATTCGAACTTACTAAATCAGGCGCTTCTTTACCATATGATAAGGATAAAACTCTCACGTTTGTGTTTGCTATACTACTACACGCCACTAGAGTAAAAACTACAGTCACTAGAAGTATAGTTGTTATTATTTTTTTCATTTAGTGCACCTTCCTTATTTACATAATAAACCAAATTCATCTTGATAAACAATGTAATAAATTCACCATTTATCTAGCATAGTTATAATCATTTTAGTGATGGTGTTTATGTCAATATATCGAAACATGTCGTATGACATTTGATGTTAAGGAAAATATGCTTTATAAGAAATATCCTTGAATGGATCTATAATCCCAACTCACCGCTTTTATCCTTAGTAGTTCGGGATCTATGTTATTTAATTGTTTTGATTTTAAATGATTTTGAATTACTATCAAAAAAGATGATGGAACTTCAATGACTTTTATCCAAAACTTAATCATTTGAAAATGGTGACTAAACGATGATCCGAAATTTATATTTATGTGGCATTACAACCCATTGTTAAAATCCGATACCAATCCAAATTTAGTCCCAAAATGGCTCGAGTTTGACATCAATATGATGTGTTACATCAGCAATATTTAGAGTATTATCATCAATATTGAATGAGAAACCTTGTTTGTTCTTGTGAACATACCCTTTGTACGGGGTAGCTTTTATGTAACAAACTGTTTTGATATTTTCATTGTTGACTTCATTGTACCACTTATCAAACACTCTTAAGAATACCTCACGCATGCCTGCATTTACTGTCTCTAAGGGATGCCCTATAACACTTGCTTTACACCAAAAACGATTATGTCCTCCATCAGATATCATTACATTCTCATTGCTCTGAATTTCCTGGACATAGTTGCATCTTAAATCTGAGACTATCCAAAATGAACCTTCGTAGAAAAAACTGTCAACCGACCTTACGGTTGGTACATTTTCCTTTGCTGTAACGACTAATAAAATCGTATCGTTTTGATACTTCTCATTCATAATATCTAGCACAACACTACTATCCAAACTTAATGCCATCTCCTCAATCCTTTCTTATCATTGATTGATAATCAATAGAATTTGTAATTATGTCTTGGTTCGATGTTAACAGGGTAAACACACTTAGATTGACATTTCTTACTTTGAGTAATTCACTCGACAAAGCATCTGTAAAAGTGGACCCGAAATTCATACATATATTTCTATCACTTTGCCTTGTGATAAGCATATTTATATTGATCTATATGATAATCTTTAATTCTATCGTAACTTTCTTTTTTGTCCAAGTCTGCTTTGTTTGATACGGCATCAATTAATATATTTTGCAAATATTGATACTCTGCATATTGACCTAATGAAGCCATCACAAGAGCATTTCTAAAATACTTTGCGTGATGACTAATCAATTCTGCATTGAAGTCATAACCATATTGCTTTAAGAATAGATAAGCAAATATTGATACTGTCCTCGTGTTTCCTTCTCTAAATGGATGTACTTTCCAGATATCTGTTATCAATCTTGTAAATAAATGAATGAAGTCTTCTTTTTTTAAAATTCTACAATCACGATTGAAATATTCATGATCTATGTTATTCATTTCTTCGATGATTTTTTTGTATGTGGTGTACTCTACACTCATATTGTTGATGATCGGTTCATCTTTATAAATATCCATATTTCTCGGCTTCCCTGCCCAATCATAGACATTTTCAAACAAGAACAGGTGTATTTTAAAGACATCATGTGATGTATAAACCTTGAATGAGTTTTTGATGAGTGAAATCAAAGCAAGATTTGTCATACGATTCTCATACTCGTCAAGTTTATCTTTATCTCTTATGTCAGCTTTATTGATTAAACATTCAGAATTTTGGTAAATGTATGGGTCTTTCATTACAAATTCCTTCCAAGAGCAAATACTGCAGTTTCATAATCAATTAATTCTTGAGCGTATAAACTGAGTATTCGATTTGCATACGAAGAAACTTCTTTTCCACCGGTTAGATTAATAGCCTTTGCAAGCATCTCAACTTCTCTTGATTTTTCCTGACTTGGTAAAACAACATCAAATGGAATCCCTCTTTTCTCTTCAATTTGTTTTAGGTACATATTGACTGCATAGGACAAAGTGATCCCTAAGTCACTTAAAATGGATTCAACATTTGCTTTAAGTTCATCCGATACTCTCACATGAATAACATCGTTTCTCATCATTCTCACCTCGATTATATTGTATCACATTTGATACACATTTATAGAGTTAATGCGTATAGATAATTATTTTCAACTTCATCATATTTAATAAAACCAATTTTTACTTGTAGTGCATTAGAAGCATCATTCCATATTCGCGCTTCTGAGTACAATGTATGTATGCCTTCTTTTTTTAAGTCACCAATCATTCCTTGAATTAACTTGCTTGCAAATCCCATACGATAATAATACCTATGAGTCTGCAATCCTTCAAGTATATATTTTCCTTCATAATGATTGATGCGACAAACACTAATGATTTTTTCATGATCTTTGTATATATAGTATTTGTAAAATTCTTTGCGATTCGGGCAACTTTCAAGATACTCTAGATAATCGTTTTTTTATTTCTTTTTGCTTTTGAAATAGTTCTGGATCATTTAAGGATATATCCCTATCTTCTTCTAATTTGTCATTTAATACATCAAACCATTGCTCTTTATCTTTAATAGACAGTTTTGCTATTTTATCTTTACTCCATACTTCAAACATATCGCACACCTCTTTATGTTAATATCATAATAAAAAAGACTCCTTCGTTTAAGATCAGGTATCATTATTATACCTTCTCTCCAACTTTTTGGAGTCAGTTCATCTAAAAATGGTGCCGAAAATAGGACTCGAACCTACGACCTGCTGATTACGAGACAGCTGCTCTACCACCTGAGCTATTTCGGCAAAAAATACTTCTTCTTAACCTTGGGGTGTGCATAAATACTTAAAGCTTCTTGCACAGTTTCAATCACTACACTACCCTTGCATGAAAACTCACCATCAGCGTTCCAATCCACATTTGAACTCGTTTCAATTTCAAAACGATTGCTCGAAATATGCAAATCTTCTCTTAACTTCTTACCACCTCGAATAAACGATGATAACAATCTAAACCGCCAAAATGATTTTACACGTTTAAAAAATCTTAATTCAAACAAACCATCATTTAATCTTGACTTAGAAAAATTGATGAGTCTCATTCCGCCAACTCTATTTGAACTAAGTCCTAAGATCATCGCACATTCCATGGATACAACTTGTCCATCATATTTCACTCTCACCGGATAACGGTATTCATTGGATAAATCTTTAACAGCTGCGATCATATACGCCAAATACCCATATTTTTTAATATGACGTCTTGAAATATCATAGCTCACTCTCGTAAGCAAACCGGATGCTGCTGTATAAAAGAAATACTGGTTATTGATCTTATTTACATCGATTAAAACAGGTGTTTCATTCATGTATATCTTTAAACTTCTCTTAATGTTTTTATTGACACCCAAAATAGCTGCAGTATCATTAGCAGTTCCGCTTGGCAACAAACCAATTGCGGGTTTAATGGGAGACTTCATCACACCATTTAAAACCTCATTGGCTGTACCATCACCACCGGCAACCAAAAAAACATCGTAATGTTTCGCTTGCTCAAACGCCACTCTTTCCAAATCTTTCGCTGCTTTAGATTCATAAATTGTAAGCGAGTGGTGAGACTGATTAAAGATCTTTTTGATTAACGGTAGATTGATTTTAAAGTTTGATCTTCCGCTAACCGGATTATACATGAGTAGATATTTCATCCAATTGAAACCCCTGAACGTATTTTAACATAATCCATAACTAAAGAAAAGATTGTGTGCATAAAAAATGGCGCCTCAGCGCCATCTTTTGTTTGCATGATGTGTTATAAAATCATAAAGTTGTGCTCGAAGAAATATTCAATTAATTTCTTACGTGTCACAATTCCGATAAACTTTTCGTTCTGGTCTAAGACGGGAACAAAGTTTTCATTCTTTGCTTTTGATAGCAAAAGAGGCATGGTTGAATTAACGCTAATGGTCTCATAATCACGATGGCGTCTAATATCTGAGACGTGAAGTTCTTCCATTTTATCTTCATTTAAACAATCAATGTTCTTTAAGACGAAATGTAGAATATCACCTTCAGTTAAGGTGCCAATGTAATTATTCTCGCGATCGATCACAGGGATGGATGTGAAGCGGTGTTCTGTCATACGATCAAGCGCTGATTTTAACGTTTCGTCACTGTAGAGTAAAATGACTTCATAAGCTGGTTTTAAAAAGGATAGGACGTTCATAAGTTCACTTCCATTCTCTAGATTTCTATACCTCTATTATACACGATATTTTATATTTTGTTCACTATTCAACCTTTATGACGTTCATAGAAAATCTATTCTAAAGCTTCCCATTGTATGGTTGACAAACCATAAATATAGAGAATGACCTCTGTTCCATAAAGATTGGTGATATGAAGACTGTTATTGATACTTTCAATCATCAGTCCTGATTCGATATATATATCTTGTTCTTCTTCATCAAAGGATAGACGATACGTCTTTCCTTGAACAACAGGAATAACAAGCTTAATGCTCTCATAAAAAGATGATAGTGCCTGATAAGAATGATCATTAAAACTTAAGATGATAGTCTCTTGTGTAGGTACATGTGGGAGTACATTTACATAAAAATCGAACTGATCATGTATTGGGGAAGTATTTCGTTGATATTTAATGTAGAGATCACCATCAAAGGGCGATGTGAACCACTTACGTGTACCACTCCATAGCGGGACTGTCTTCATGTCTAGCTGAACTGCTTGATATGCTTCATTATAATAGGTCAATGTCGCAATCGATAATCCTCTGATCTCGTATGATTTATCTTTCTCGACTTCAATTTTAAAATATCTTGTTCTCATCATATCATAGACCACTTCGTGATGGATACCCATGTTGATCGGTAGGATCACATCCTCAAACGATAGTGCTTCGACCTGTGATAGTTTTGTTAAATCTATTTCCTCACTAACCTCAAGAGAATACGTTAAAGAAGCATAGTAGTCATAAGACGTATCTTTGATGTCATAATAGACGTCTACATGAACCAGCACCTCAGTCATTTGAAACTTCATTAAAACTGAAACTTCTTTTTGTCTTAAATCATAACCATAGATACCAAAAATCTCTGCTAAAAGATGGTTTTGCCCCTGATACTTAGCGAGTTCTTGATAATCAACAAACATGCTATAACCCTCTGCATCCTTATTTACAATACCTAATATAAAGTCTTCCTCGCTCAAAAGAGTCGCGCGGTCATAATGATCCAACGTATTTGGCTGATAGGCATAATTTCCTTTGACAGGTAGTGCGATATACTGAGATCCTTGTTCTAAAATAAGATTCAAAGTTTCCGGTGTTGATGTCAAACTTGGATTGATCAACAGCAAATCTTGGATCTGATGACTTAAGTAGTTGTACTCAGAGCTCATCACCCAAACATAGTTATCATCCTCTGCAGGATCGTAGTTTTTCCTGATAAAACGATAGGGATTTTGATTCATCAAATGTTGAAACACACTCAGTTTATCCACGAGTTCGTCATGAAGTTCTTGATTTCTCACTTCATTTAAAACAACATCAACATATGTTTTCTTTTCAAAAATTTCATTAAGATACTCTACTCTATATATGATTTCATAGCGTGCTATAACATCATAATCAATCGCTTCAATCACTTCGAAATCATATGACTTCCCAAATTGATCTTTCGCTTCAACATGACTCACCAAATCGATTTCACTGCCACCTTGCAGAACAACATGCTCTGTGACACCGAAAAATGTTATCACAACATCCTCTACGGTTTCCTCTGCTTTTGCTTTACATGCACTTAAAAAAAGTATGCTTAAGATGATACCGATCAACCAAACTCTCTTCATGATAATCCCCCTTATATACTTAGGTCTATTATATCAAACATCATTCGAGTTGAAAATGAAAAAAGGCATGCTATCTTTTTCGATAGTATACCTTTATATGATTCATGATTAATGTTTTGGATTAGAAACGACCAAAGATCACTTGATCTAGTGTCAGGATACCTGCAGCAACCAATGCCTTTTGATAAGACTCTGACTCTCTTGACATTCTAACGGTTGCTCCCGCAATCGTATCATAAGAATCTTGAGCTGTTCTTGTGACACCTGCAGGAACATCAACACCAAATTGATTTTGGTCATTGATACCAGGTACATAATCTTCAAATGTCCAATCAACAAGAGATAACACTTCTAATGCACTCTTACCAATTAAAAATTGACGAATGGCTGAATAGTTGCCTGCCCAACCACCTAAACCAAAGAATCCAT
Source organism: Acholeplasmataceae bacterium UBA5769 (assembly GCA_002418725.1). Classification (GTDB taxonomy): domain Bacteria; phylum Bacillota_I; class Bacilli_A; order Acholeplasmatales; family Acholeplasmataceae; genus Peloplasma. Next base: position 71,181 of record DIER01000031.1, on the reverse strand, counting down.
AATCGACTGCCATTTCAGTTGCTTTTCCATCAACAAAAGTGACACCAAGCTTTTCAAGCATAAACTGAATGGTTGAACTATTGGAAACACCTTCGAAAACACCTGTATCTTTAACAACGTGTGAATAACCACTGATATTAAAGAATGTCTTCGTTGCTAAATTGTCCCATGAGGTTGGATTGATTAAAGCACCACCTGCTGTACGAACGGTTGGTACAATTAAACCACTACCGATGGTGAAATCACCAACCAATGTTGTGAAATCAAAATCACTTGGGATTTTCATTTCAAACTGATAACGTGTGATAGGATCTACTAAAAGTACAGCGACTGTACCATCTGTATCAACTGCGACTGCATAAAAGCTCATTAAAGCATTTGTTGTCACACTGAACATCGAAGTCCCTGGAACGTATGCTGTACCTGGGGTTGCAGCCGTTGGAGTGACATCAAAATCAACACTTACTTCTGCTGTCGTATCCAAACGTGAGATCCAAACATCACCCTTTTTCATCTTAAAATCAATCGAAGCATCTTCAATGATGCCTTCTTTTGATAAATGAAGGGTTGTTTCAATATACTCTGTTGCATCCTCAAATGCGACACCTTTAACTTCATCCTTCCAAGAATAACCTGTATAAACGCCGCTGTAGTCCACGGTTTCTTCTTTCGTGCCACATGCGATTAATACGAATGCAAATATAAACATTAAACCTGTAAAAAATACTTTTTTCATTCTATTCCTCCTACAATAAAGTTTTTACAGGAGGATTATATCACTTGAAAAGATAGATGTCCAATAAAGTTATAAGCCAAAATTGATTATTTAAAAAGATTATTTTCTATACTTAAAAACGTTCTAATTAAGCCATTTTGTCTATAGAAAATCTAAAAAAAGAACCACTTGCGTGATTCTTTTGTGTCCTACATATGAATGGGTTTATCCACTGCACCATGTGCAGCTTCCATAATGATTTCAGATAAGGTTGGATGCGGATGAATGGTATGTGCAATTTCATGTGCTGTACCTTCTAAAGTCATCGTCACACCAAGTTCTGCAATCAGATCAGACGCACCATAAGATAAAATATGTGCACCCAAGATTTCTTGGTATTTTTCTGAAACAATGAGTTTCACAAAACCGTCTTTCTCATTATCAGCCATCGCTTTACCACTTGCAAGAAGCGGGAAAGTTGAAACTTTATAAGCTAATCCTTTTTCTTTGACTTCTTTTTCGGTTAAACCAACGGAGGCAACTTCAGGTGATCCATAGACTGCATTGGGTACTCTATCATAACGCATATGCGCATCTTTTTTACCCATAATGTATTCTGCAGCAACCAATCCTTCCGCAGAAGCCACATGCGCAAGCATGTATTTTCCGTTTAAGTCGCCAATGGCATAAACACCCTTAACACTCGTTTCAAGATGTTCATCTGTCCAAACGGCAGCACGTTCCATCTTTAAACCTAAAGCTTCTAAGCCTTGTGAATTAGGTCTCATACCCACAGAAACTAAAACAGTATCCGCTTTGATCGTTTCATCTTTTCCATCAAGTGCGTAAACGACTTCATGTTCGTTGACTGCTTTCACTTCAGCGCTAGTATAGATTTTAATGCCTTCACGCTTTAAAATCTTTTGGTATTGGGTTCTAATATCATCATCCATCATCGGTAGAATACCATCTAGTTTTTCAATGATGGTCACATCACTACCCAGCGATGAGAAGATGGTTGCAAATTCAACACCAATCACACCACCACCAATGATAACGAGTTTCTTTGGTGCATCCTTGATTTGAAGGAGTTCTCTGGATGTGACTGCAATCTTTTTTTCATAAGCTTCTTTTAATCCTGGAATAGGTGGAATGATTGGAGAAGCTCCGGTAGCTAAGATCAAGTTCTTGGTTTCAATCGTTTCACCATTCACTTCAATCTTGGTTGGTGAAATGACTTTCCCTAAACCAGAAATCACCTCAACACCGTTCTTCTTTAATAAACCACCAACACCCATGGTTAGCTTTTTAACAACTAAATCCTTACGTTTAAGCATTTGTGACCAATCGTAAGAAACGTCACCACCTAAAACGACTCCGTATTCAGCTGCATGCTTTATGGTCTTATAGACTTTCGCATTTTTTAATAAGGTCTTGGTTGGGATGCACCCATGATTCAGGCAAATACCACCCACGACTTCTTTTTCAATCAGACCGACCTTCGCGCCAAGTTGTGCCGCCTTAATGGCTGCAACATAACCCCCAGGTCCACCTCCTAATACAACAATATCAAATGTCTTCAACGAAATCACCTCAACTTAATAGTAACATCATTGGGTCATTTAATAAAGACTTAATGACATTTAAAAATCTTCCTGCCTCTGCACCGTCAATCACGCGGTGATCGACTGCTAGTGATAGTGGTAATACGTAGCTAACTTTAATCTCGCCATCGACAACAACAGCTTTTTGACTGATCTTGCCAACACCTAAGATGCCCACTTCAGGATGGGGGATTATCGGTGTACCAAACGCGACATCTGCAGCACCAAAGTTGGTGATGGAGAACGTTGCATTTTGAAGTTGTGATAATTGTACTGTACGTGCAATCGTTTGATCAGCAACTTCTCTTAATTCTTTCGCTAATTCTAAAATACTCTTCTTATCTGCATCTTTGATATTTGGGACAATAAGGCCATCCTTTGTATCCACAGCCATACCAATGTTATAAAACTTCTTTAAAATCATACGGTCATTTTCATGATCGAAAGATGCGTTAAACGTTGGAAACTGCTTGAGTGCTAATACAACAGCTTTAATGATAAATGCCATGTAGGTTAACTTAATGTTTTGTGCAGCAGCTTGTTCCTTCACTTTGTTTCTTAAGTCAACGAGTTTATCGACGATAATCTCGTCCATTAAAACGGTATGAGGAATCACTTGCTTCGATAACGTCATGCTTCTCACAATGGCTTTTCTAAGTTTAGTAATCTCAACGATTTCTACATCACCTTGAGTACTAATCGATACCTTAGGTACCGCCATTTGAACAGGTGCTTGCTTACCACCATTTTGCTTACTATCAAAAGCCTTTTGAATGTCTTCTTTGAGAACACGTCCAAATTCACCACTACCTGTAATCTGGTTAATATCTAAACCTAAATCTTTCGCCATCTGACGTGCAACAGGTGTTGCTAAAGCTTTACCTTTTTCCGTAGCTTCTTTTTTAGAAGAACTTTCTGTAGAGGATGCCATGACCTCTTCTGAAACTTCAATCTGTCCAATGACGCCTGGCGCAGCTTTACCTTCAGAGACAGGTTCATTTTTAGGTTCTTCTTTTTTTACTTCTTCCTTCTTTGGTGCTTCACCACCGGTACCATCGTTAATGACAACTAAAACATCACCCACATGAATGGTGTCGCCTTCTTTTGAACCAATCGATTCAATGATACCGTCAACAGGTGAAGGAAGTTCAGCATTAACCTTATCGGTTTCAACAACCACTAAAGTTTCGCCTTCTTTGACCTTATCGCCAACTTTAAAATGCCACTTTAAAATCTTACCTTCGTGAATACCTTCACCGATATCGGCAAATTTAAATGCATACATAATGTTTCCCTCCTTAGAACTTCGCTACTTTTTTAATTTCAGCAGCAATTCTTTCTGGTTGAACAAAGTGATAGTTCTCACCTTTTGCAAGAGGTACCGTGATATCAAAACCAGTGACTCTTGCAGGTGCAGCTTCTAAATGAAGGAATGCTTTTTCATTAACTAATGAAATCAGTTCGGCACCAGGACCATACGTTTTAACCGCTTCTTGAACGACAACAAAACGTCCGGTTTTCTTTACAGAGTTAATTATGGTTTCTTCATCAATTGGACTGATCGATCTGAGATCAATGAGTTCAATGCTGATGTTATCATTTTCTAATAACTTCATCGCTTTTTCAACTTCACGAACGATAGCACCCCATGCGACAACAGTCACATCGCTACCTTCTTTCACAACTTTTGCTTTTCCGATAGGAATCCGGTACATCTCTTCAGGCACTTCTTGTTTACCTGAACGATAAATACGCTTTGGTTCCATGTAGATGACTGGATCTGGATCTTCAATTGCAGAAATTAACAATCCCTTCGCATCATAAGGTGTAGAAGGAATCACAACCTTTAATCCTGGAATGTGACCTAAAAGTGTTTCAATGGATTCGGAGTGGTGTTCAAGTGCGCGAATGCCACCGCCCACGGGAAAACGAACCACAATGGGTAACCCGTGACGACCACGTGATCTGTTACGATATCTCGCCATATGGGTAACAATTTCGGTATACCCTGGGAAGACGAAACCATCAAACTGGATTTCTGCAACTGGAATTAAGCCATTAATTGCCATACCGATCGCACTCCCTGTGATTGCAGCTTCTGCAATCGGTGTGTCAAAGACACGATCTTCACCATATTTCTTTTGAAGACCAGCGGTTACTCTAAACACGCCGCCTTCAAAACCAGCATCTTCACCATAGACGACAACGCGTGAATCATCTGCCATCTTTTGGTCTAAGGCTTGGTTGATTGCTTCTAATAATGTTAAGACTGCCATGTTTATTTACCCTCCTGTTCTTTTAAAAAGTTTTTGATATACTCATACTGCTCATTTAACTGAGGTGTCATTTCTTTATAGGTGTACTTAAAGATGTCAATGAGTTCTGCATCACCTGTTTGTTCAACCTTCTTAAATGTTTCACCGACATATGCTGTATTTTCTTCTTCTAATTTTTGATCTTCCTCTTCAGTCCAATAACCTTTATCGATTAAGTATTTCTTAAAACGAATCATCGGATCTTTCTTTTCCCAAGCCTTTACTTCTTCATCTTTACGATAAATGGTTGGGTCATCAGATGTGGTATGTGCGCCTAAACGGTATGTCACTGCTTCAATTAACACAGGACCATTGCCTTGACGTGCATAATCAACTGCTTCTTTGGTTGCTGCATAAACGGCTAACACGTCATTCCCATCAACTTGAATGCCTGGAATACCAAACGCATAGGCTTTTTGAGCTAAAGTTTCAGCCTTTGTCGCTTTCGCACGTGGGGTTGAAATCGCCCATTGGTTATTTTGTATAACAACGACGAGTGGTGCGTTGTATGCTGCTGCAAAGTTTAAACCTTCATAGAATTCACCATGTGATGTACCACCATCACCAATGGTTGCAATCGCCACTTCATTCTTCTTTAAAACCTTCGATGCGTAAGCGAGACCTGCAGCATGATTGATTTGAGAACCGATGATGACGTTCACAGGTAGAACGCGTACGTCTTCATCAAAATGGTTACCCCATTCGTTACCATACCAATACATAAATGTTTGCTCTAATTTGACGCCACGATATAACATCGCATTTAATTCTCTAAATGCTGGTGATAGCCAGTCTTGAGGTTCTAATGCAGCCATAGCACCTACTTGAGTTGCTTCTTGACCTTTGTTAGGTGGGTAAGTCAAAAGACGCCCTTGACGCTGATATTGAAGTGCTTTAATGTCTGAAATACGACCTAAAGCCATCGTTTTGTACATTTTGAGAAGCGTTTCTTTGTCCAATTTAGGTTCAAGATCAGGTGCAACTATCTTGCCCTTTTCATCTAAAATTTGGAGTTGCTTCTTTTTTAGTGGATCATAGTTTTTGATTAACATGATTCATTCCTCCTTGTTTTTGCACTCTCATTATACTTGATGGAGGAAGTTTATTCAAAAGCTTTGCTTATAGCCAAATGTTTACAATTTAGAGAAAATGTATTAAAGATATTTGTTGGCTTTATAAAGCCCTAGAAAGCCTAAAAAATCAAATATGTATAAATTCACACCAAAACCATAAAAAAAGGAACTCAGATGACTGAATTCCTTTTCGATGTTATCTTTTCTCTAAATTCTTTTGGAGGATTAAAACCATTTCTCGAAGGGTCTTTGCTGCAACTGCTGTTGAAGCTCCAGATGGGTCTAGCATCGGTGCTAACTCAACAAAATCTGCTGCAACTAAATGGTTTAATTTTTCAAACTGTTCAAAAGCCCAAAGGAGATCTTTATATTGCATCCCACCTGGTTCAGGTGTTCCTGTACCCGGGAAGACAGAAGGGTCTAAGACATCTAAATCGATGGTAATGTAAACGGGAACGTCTTTTAACTTTTCAACGACTTTATCAAGTCCTTCAAAGTCGAACTTACGCATTGTCACATGACCAGCTTTCGCCCAATCAAATTCAGGTTTTTCACCACTACGAATGCCAAATTGGTAAATCTTGCCATCACCCACAAACGCATGAACATGTCTCATAAAGGTTGCATGTGATAATTTTCTACCAAAGAATTCAGTTCTTAAATCCGTATGTGCATCCAAATGAATGATGTGAAGATTAGGGTATTTTTCGAATACAGCTTTAATCACTGGATAGCTTACTAAGTGTTCACCGCCAACCATCATCGGCGTTTTACCGTCTGCTAAAATTTGTTTTGTTGTGTTATAGATGATATCAAGTGCATCATCAACGGCACCAATCGGCAAATCTAAATCACCAATATCCGCTGTTTTAAACTCATTTAAATCGCGTTCTCTATAGGGAGAATACCATTCAACCCCAAATGAATCCACACGAATCGCATTTCCTGCAAAACGTGTGCCTGGACGAAACGATGTGGTCGCATCCATAGGGACACTAAAAATGACAACATCCGCTTCTTCATATGTGCTCTTACAACTTTGGAAGGATAAATCCACTTTATTCATCTTCATAAATTTCGCTCCACTTTTCCCAATATTCTTTATCTATGATTTTAACGTAGCCTCCTTCTGTGTCACTTAAGATCACAGAACCACTACGTTGGTAAAACTCAAGGTCATCTAAAATATCTTGACTGATGATCTCACCTGGAATCACAATGGGAATACCTGGTGGATAAATCATGATTGATTCAGCAGCAATTTCATCGACTGCTTGATTTAAAGGCACAATTTTCTTTGGTGCATGATACGCTTCACGAGGTCTTGTGTAAGCTTCAGGAAAATTCACACGAATTCTCGCTTCTAATGGTGGTAAATGATAAGCTCGATACTTTTCTGAGACCTTAGCTAATGCTTGAACGAGATGGTCTAAATCACTTTGTCTCGTACCAATCGATAACACAGCAAGCACCAAGTGTGTTTCTGCAAGTTCTAATTGAATGTGATGTTCATCGAAAAGTTCTTTATAAACATCAAATCCACTGATCCCTAAATCAGAAACTTTAACTAAAATCTTCGTTTCATCGTAATCAAAGGATTCATTGTTCTCAAAGTAATGATCATCTGCTGCCTTTAATCCGGGGATTTGATTGATTTGATCTCTCGCTTTTTTAGCCATTTCAATCAATACTGGAATTTGTTTAGGTCCTTCAAAGTAAATATGTTTTCTTGCCACATCAAGACTTGCAAGAAGCAAGCTAGAAGGAGATGTGCTTTGAATCATGTTGATCGTTGAACGAAGTCTTAAATGATCCACATTGGGTCCTTGTGCAATCAAAATAGAACTTTGGGTTAAAGAGCCCACGGTTTTATGCAGTGAACATGAACTCATATCTGCACCAGCTTCCATCGAACTCATCGGGAGTTGATCAGAAAAAGGTAAATGAGAACCATGTGCTTCATCCACTAAAACCATCATCTCTTTATCGTGTGCAAGTTCTACAATACGTTTTAAATCACTTGCTACACCAAAATAGGTTGGGTTAATCACGAACACAGCTTTTGCATCAGGATTTTCAAGTATCGCTTTTTCAACTTCATCGTATTCCATATGATTCGCAATACCGAGTTCATGATCGATATAAGGTTTAACAAAAACGGGAACTGCACCACTTAAAATAAGGGCGTTGATCGCCGATTTATGAACGTTACGCGGTAATATAATTTTTTCCTTAGCACGACAAACACTCATAATCATGGCTAATATACCCATGGTTGTTCCGCCGGTTAAAAAATATGCTTTTTCTGCGCCAAACGCATCTGCCATCAATTCTGCAGCTTCCTTAATCACTCCAGTTGGACGATTTAAATTATCTAGACCTCTGGGTGCATTGGCATCAAGTTTGAACATCGTTGGTCCAGCATAATCTAAAAGTTCATTTGGAATTTGACCGAGTTTATGCCCTGGAACATCGTGTGAAATGGTTCCAGATTCTGCATATTCGACAAGTTTGGTAAAAAAGGGTGTAAGCTGGTGATCTTTTTCCATGTATGACCCACCTTTCCAAAATGCAAGACCATTTTAACACTTTTCGCCCCATTTTAAAATGATTTTACAACATTTCTATAGAAATGAAGGAGATAGGTTCAGCCCCACCTAAAATCCTCTTAAATTATGGTATAATATAGGAAAACGAAAGGGGTTTTTCTATGATCCATCCACTTATACTCACATCAACCACAACAAACATCGTTCTTACAGTCTTAACGGTTGCTGTGGTTATCTCTTTCTTCATTATCGAAAATATCATCATTAAAAAACGAGAAGATACTCTTAAAAAAGTGTTTATTATCTTAGCCTACATCTTATCTTTTCTTGTGTTAGTCACTGCCGTGGGCTTAATTCTTTTTATCTGGTCGTTTGATTTAAATACCTATGTCAATGATATTTGGATGAATTTCACAGAACAACTTGCCGCTTCCATAGGAAGAATAGTCTCATCTGTCATTATCATTTTCGTTGCGATGCTTATCTTACGCATCTCTAAGATTACTGTCAAACGTATTGGACTTAAGGAAGGACCTAACCAACGAAGAAAACGCACTGTCGCTCGTGTCATACGAAGTATCACAAAATACACAGTGGGCATTGTCTCTATTATCATCATTTTATCGATTTGGGGCGTCAATGTTGGTCCTGCATTAGCTGGACTTGGTATCCTTGGGTTAGTCATAGGTCTTGGAGCTCAAAAGTTCATCAATGACCTTATCGCAGGATTTTTCATTATTTTTGAACATCATTTTGATGTGGGTGATAAAATTGAAGTCAAAGGTTTCAAAGGTGAAGTCATCGACATCGGTCTTAAGACAACAAAACTTAAAAATTGGAAGAATGAAGTGTTGATTCTTGCGAATGGTGAGTTAAACGCACTGATCAATTTTTCAAAAGATTTATCGGTTGCTGCAGTTGAATTCGGTATCTCATATAAAGAAGACATGCAGAAAACCATTGACCTGTTAACCGCAGAGTTACCAAAACTAAGAAGCCTCTATCCAGAAATTGTTGAAGATCCTAAAGTATTAGGGGTCACCAATTTGAACTCAAGCAGTGTGGATATGCGTGTGATCTGTAAAACGTTAAACGAACAACATTATGCCATCGAACGTGCGATTAGAAAGCGGATTAAAGAATTACTTGATGAAAACGATATTGAAATCCCATTCCCACAAGTCGTCGTTCATCAACCAAAAGAATAAAACAAAAGCGGTATCGATCACTCGATATCGCTCTTTTTCTTAGGTAGACATATATCCTTTTGACAATTTTTAGCATACGAACATTTCGTGCATATGCCCTCATCTCTTTTCTTAAACTGATGGTATAAAACAAAGCCAACAATGACACCAACGACGATTAAAATAATCCCATCTGTGAGCGTCATAACATCACCTCGATCAGACGTCCAATGTTAAAAACAAGCACAGCTAAAATCCAAGCGAGACCGGTTTGAAACAAAACAGCTTTCCACATTCTTTTGGTCGTTCCAAGTTCTTGTCTCATTGCGCCAATAGCTCCAAAACAAGGCGCAGAAAACAAGTTAAACACCATGAATGCATATGCGGAAGATGCCGTAAAGAAGCCAAAGATACCACTATTAAAGATTAATCTTCCTTCACTGATATCTGAACCATAACCTGCAATGATGGCCATAGATCCAACGACTTGTTCCTTGGCGACTAATCCTTGAATGGCTGACACACTCGCAGCCCAAGATAACTCCCCTAACATAGGGTAAAAGAGATAGGCTAAAACACGTCCGAAGGATGCCAACATCGATTGATTCACATCAATGCCATACTGCATACGAAAGTTAAATGATAACAAGAACCAAACCACAATCGAAGCCAATAAAATGACGGATCCTGCTCTTTCTATAAAACTCCACGCTTTAGATAATACATCATAGGCGATATATCTAAAACTCGGCAGTTTATACTCAGGAAGTTCTAAAATAAAACTTGAGGTTTTACCTTTAAATAGAACTTTTTTCATCACATAAGCTGAGGTTAAAATAATGAAGATTGCAAAAAAATAAAGCGATGCTGAAACTAAACCTGACCGATCACCAAAGAAATAGCCTGCAAACAATGTAATGATGGGAAGCTTTGCACTACATGGAATAAAGGGGGTTAACATGATGGTCATCTTCTTCTCAGTTTCATCGTTGATGGTTCTTGCCGTCATGATCGCAGGAACGCTACAACCAGAACCAACAATAAAGGGGATGAGTGATTTTCCTGAGAGACCCACTTTTTGGAAAATACGATCCAAGAAGAACGCAATTCTTGCCATGTAACCTGTTGTTTCTAAAAGTGAAATCATTACAAACAAAATGATTAATTGGGGTAAAAAGTTTAAGATAGCCCCAACCCCTGCGATGATCCCATCAACAACCAGTGAAACAGCCCAAGCTGAAGCATTCGCTCCTTCGAGGAATGTTGCTACCCAATCACCAAGTTGACCAATCATACCATCCACGAGTTCAACGGTCCATCCACCCACTGGACCTGCAGCTAAATAGTAGACGCCAAACATAATCATCATAAAAATCGGAATAGCTAAATACCTGTTCAAGAAAATCTGATCAAGACGGTCCGTCACAGTCAGTAAATCTTTTTTTGCTTCTACCGCTTCATCTCTGACAAATTCAATATAGCGATAGCGTTCATCTGCGATGACTTGTTCCATGTCACGTAGATATTTTTTCTCTAATGTTTGGACAACCTCTTCGATCTTTTCATTACGATATGATTCAAATAAACCGTCACGCTCAATGACTTTGACAGCTAAAAATCTTGAGTGTTTCGTATCTACCATCGGTTCTAATGTTTTAATGGCAGTCTCAAGTTCATGGTCGTAAATGTGCTTATATAAATTTCTGCGATAATCACCTGATTTAATCGTTTGTATCAAGTTAAAAACATTTGTTTTCTTCAAAGCAGATATGGGTAAGATCGTTGTGTCAAGTCTTTTCTCGAGTGTCTCCAAATCAAACTTAATGCCTCTTTTATCTGCAATGTCCATCATGTTGAGTGCGATAATCACAGGGATATTCAATTCTAAAAGTTGTGTGGTTAAGTAAAGACTTCTTTCAATTGAAGTTGCATCGATGATGTTTAAGATCAAGTCGACTGGCTCTTCAAATAAAAAGTTTCTGGATATGTTTTCTTCCATCGAATATGGCGAAAGCGAATAGATGCCCGGAAGATCGATAATCTCAAAATCGGTTCCTCTAATGAAACCTACTTTACGTTCAATCGTCACCCCTGGCCAGTTACCAACCTTTTGATTAGTGCCTGTTAACAAATTAAAAAGTGTTGTTTTTCCAGAGTTTTGATTTCCGACGAGTGCGATCCTCATGAAACCACCTCGACTTCAATCAATTCTAAATCTACTTTTCTCAAACATAACTCGTATCCACGTAGTTCGATATCAATAGGGTCTCCAAGAGGAGCAATCTTTTTCATCTTCACCAAAACACCTTCCGTGATCCCCATATCTAAGAGTCTTCTACGAAGTGCTTTATCTGTGGTATTGAGTTGTATCACCTTGGCTTTTTGTCCGCGCTTTATCATAGATAAAACGGTTCGACCACCAACCGCGATTTTTCCCTTCATTTTCATCTACAAACTTCCTCTCATCGCCTTTTTCACCTTCATTATATGGATTTTTAGTCAATAGTCAAATGAAGCTATAAGACTTTATAAATAACGACATAAATAAGTAAAAAACGAGGTTTTACCCTCGTTATGTCGCTTGTTTTAGTCTATTTTTGTTTTCATACATCTGATAATCTAACTTTAAGAAGAAATCATCAAACGTTGGGTGAACCTTAGGGTCAAACATACCATACCCCATAGAAAGACTAATATTCTTGAAATCTTTTTGATCTGCATTATACATATCCAGTTGATGATTTATCCTATTAACGATGTCATGCAAAACAGCATCTTGATCACTTTCAATGATGATACAAAATTCATCTCCACCGATACGTGCAATAAAATCATTTTTTCGAATGCTTCTTTGTAAAATGTTACTGATATCGATCAGTGTCGAATCTCCCACTTGATGTGAATTATTGTCGTTAATTTGCTTAAAATCATCGATGTCAATCAAGATGGCACACACTTTTTTCTTAGGTGATTTAAGTTGTGTCAAGTTATAGAGTTGTTTCTCGTATTCTCTTCGGTTGAAGACACCTGTCAGGGGATCTGTATTGGTCATTCTCGATTGAATATTCACATAGATCATCAATAAGGATAAGGTCATCGATGGCCATATCAAATCTATGCCACTAAAAAACTCACTTAACGTCACACCAACCGCTGGCGGTAATAGGTATAGTATCAATGTGATAAACTCAACCTTGTTTAACTCCCTTTTATGCCAAATCACGTAAACAATCGAACCAATCATCGTGAAAAACTCAGTAAAGATGACAGGTCCATAAAAAGCTCTTCTTTCAACCAATCCAAAAGCATTAATCTGATACATGGCTGGTATACCAATAAATGATAACAAGATGACCGTAAATGCCATCACCATAAAAGGTGTATAAGCAATCATCAAGTTTCTCTTGGATGCTGCTTCACCCTCTACATGATAATGCAGGTAAAACAAGAAATATAAAACAACAACCACCGATGTTGCATAATAAGCAGCAACAGATGTATGCAAGATAATAGCCTCAAAGCCAAAGGTATATCCCTTCGTCATGTTAATGGCGATCTTTAAGATCATGGTGATGATGTTTAAGACAACCAAAGATAAAAAATAACGATTCTTTTGTTTAACCGCTCTGGTTTGTTGTTTGATGGAAACGTAGATAACCATCAAGATAGCAATGGATAAAAGATGAGTTTGAATCGAAGATAACATACCTACACCTCAAACGCCGACTAATTTCCATGATATCACAAAAATATAAAAATGGTAAAGAACTAATGAAAATGTAATAAAAAACCCCGCAAAATGACGGGATTTTATGAAACATTTAACTCACATTAGTCTTCCCATTCATAGATTCTTGAATAGAGTCCTTCCATCATGTGATATTCAGAGGGTTGACCAACAATCATCACACTGTTTTCAATATAAACTGCAATTTCATCAACGCCTATTAAATTGATGTTGACATGATAAACATTAGGCGTTGCTGTTTCTTCAATGGATGTATAAGCAATCGGATTGCCGTTTTGATCTGTGATAAAGATGATATCTTCCAGTTCAGCTAAACTGATTTCATACAAATAACCGATATCAAAGCCTATATTCGTTTCATTTGCGATAAATCCTGGATTCATCAGCTTAACCGTATCTTCAATCAAGATGCGCATCATGCCGCCTGCATGAACCCCATCACCCTTGACTTCAAGCATGATGAAGTAACCCACATCGTCCATGGTTGTAATGTAAATAGGGTTTGTTTCTCCTAAAATGGCGGTTTCTTCAAATGTATAAGGATTGATGCGATACCACTGAAGTGTATATCCACCATTGACCTGTACATCATCAAGTGTATAAATAGAGACAGCGCTTAACTCTAAGCCATATCCAACAAAAGGATACATGATTTCTGTTATCCACATGCCCATATCTAAATAATAACCTGCAAAATAGGTGTCTATATCCGTATATGCGAACGATGCTTCATTGGATATAAGTCCTGTATTTGTGATCAATCTCACGGTCATGCCACTACCGAATACTAAACTAAAGTTATTCCAATACGATTTAATTGGTCCATCATAATCTTCAATATATTTCCATGATTCCGTTGTCATGTCATAGTATTGGATATTATAGTATCCTGCACCCACGTCTTCTGGGTATGGGAAATAAAGATCAACAACCATCTCATCTCCACCCATCCAATTGTGATATCTTTCGACTCTTGAAACATAAAGTCCAACAAATTCACCGACAGGTGTCATACCACTGACAAATGGAAGTTCACCAGCTTCTCCTGGTACGAAAGATAGTGTTTGTACTTCGTATGGGAAAACTTGGACGTAATAGGGATCAACCACTGTCGTTGAACCATAAGTGACAGTCACATAGATGATCACTTCATACTGGACAGAACTTCCTGCAAAGTGGATGATGTTATCCATAATAGCCGCTTTATCTTCATCTAAGGAATCAATAGCGTATGCGTAGGAGCCTATAAAAAGTGGATGGTATGTTTCAAGTGCATAACTTAAACCATCTTTATACTGAACTTGTAAACGTTGACTGATGTACTGTTTCATCATCATGACAATGTCAGCTTCTGTAAAGACATAGTCTTGGATGGCATCTGTTTCATTTACCACAATACCTGCCCATCCATAACCGAGAGATGACCATGTTTTTTCATAAATGAAGAACTTCACTTGAACATCTCCACCAAGCTTAGCATAAAGCATATCTTCAACATCGAAATCCGCATAAAGTAAGATGATGGTGTTGATGCCGTCCGTCAGATAATAGAGACCATCGTAATCACTTTGCATCAATCTACCTGTAACCACATAATAGCGTACATCTTGGATCACATGATCATCCAGATGAGACACTTCATATAAACTGCTTTCTGTTTCAACAAGCGGTGTCGTTATATCCTGATTTAAAACAGTTGCTGCTGCACGATCATCCCAACCAATGATACTTACAATGCCATCCCAAACACTCTTTTGTCCAAACAAGATGACTTCATCACCTTTGACGAGTGTTGGGTAATAATAAGCATAGAGATAGATGCCACTACCTACTTCTTGTAAGATGATGTGATAATCATCGATGATATCATAAACAATCGCTTGAACCTTACCAAAATCATAATCTGAGATTGCCATAAATTCAATAAAACTGAGGATTGGATAAGGTGCTACCGTAACATCAAAGGTATATTGTTGTGTGAGCATACCAATCGTAATGGTTGCTGTAACCTGAATGATCTGCTCACTTAATACTTCCTTGAAAATCATGGTCATCGGATCGATGACAGCATTCACGTCACCCACAAATGCCCAAGATAATGTCGCATCCAGCAATGGAAATTCCTCTGGTAACTGTAGTTCGTCCCCTGGTCGATAGACTTGATTCTCAAACTTGTGTTGTCCTAAAAGAATAAGTGCATCGATCTTTTCTTGATCTGTATCATAATCTAAAACGATATCTGCTGCTGTTGCTACCATCAACATACGATCTGGTGCAAATGGATCTTCTTCATCAAAGGTTGGGAATAAGAACGCCTTGATAACGACTCTTAAACCATCATATTGATACAAGATCTCTGGATCTGGAAATATCGATGCTTCAAAAAGATACGTTGGGAAAACAGGGATAAATTCAGAAGAATCGAGTTCAGGTCTTAACAATGGGAAGAAAGACTCTTTCATGTAAGTCATGTAACCTGTTACTTCAATATAACGACCCCAATGTGTCGTACTGGTCATGTCTAGTCCGTTTAAATCACTGATGGTCATCACTTCTGCAGTTAATGGATTATCCACGCCAACAGAGACAACTTCTAATAAAACCGTTGTTTCATAATCCCACATCAGTTTTAAACCTTCATACAAGGTGACAATACCTTGAACGATGATTTCATCACCAACGTTCACATCAAAGGGTTTCACAATAAACATCAAACCTGTTTCATCAGCAAGAATCAGTGGTCCATCTCCGTATTGCGCCATCACAACAACGCCACGTACGATGAACTCATCATTTTCAGCGCCAGCTAAAAAATCTGCGACTGTTTGTGTCACGATGGGTTCAACCACCAAATCAAACTCTGCAATCGCAACCTCGGTACCGACGGTGATGGTTGCTTTTATTTGAATGATTGTTGGTTCAGTGATGGTATCTGAAATGAAACCAGTTGCCAAGTTATATAAACCTGCATTAGAACCCAGAACTTCATAAACAATACTCACATCATAAACACCATACGTTGTAGGAAGTACATAGGTTGCACCTGGTCTTAAAATCTTATAAAGGTGATCTTCTTCTAACTTATTCGCAAGATAAATGGCGAGTTCAGCATCGGTAAATCTTGGATTGATATCACCTGGATAATTCAAGAACACCACAACCACCATGCCAATAGGACCACTGTGCATCCATAAACCTTTAACTCTAATGTCTTGTCCTACATAGCCATTTAAAACGGCTAGATCGCTGTCATTGATGGTAAAGAGATAAACGGCATGGCTTTCTAAATCTTCTAAATAATAAATCTCATTCATACCATCTTTTCTAAGTGTGCCCATCACTTCAACATAACTTAAGAAGATATTAGGATCCGTAGCTGGTGTATTTGTGATTTCTTCAACGGTATAAAGGGTGGAAAGGAGTGGGATATCTTCGCCATGTCCTAAAACTTGTGTAACGATTTGTTTAGGATCATTGGCAATAATCACCATGTTTTCAACTTCCATTCTCATGCCATAAAGAATGAGACGATCACCCACAGCTAAAGATGGATCATCAATGCTAGCCATAATCACACCAGTACCATCAACCAAGATAACCATCTTGTCTTCGTGACTAATGTAGAAAATCACAGCTTCGATATAATACATCTCATCATCTGTTTTATGAAGGAAGTCATCAATACTGGTGATCACAAGTGGCATCACGTGAATTTCAATGACGATATCTTTAGTCGCTGTTCCAAAGGTTAGTGTTGCATGAACCGTGATATACGTTTCTTCACTGATGGCTATGCTAATTACCCATGATTCTGAAACGAGTGCTTGATCTAAGACATCAACAAGATAACTAACGGTCAAAGGCAGTACTGGATGTTCCGTTGGAAGCATCAATGTTTGACCTGGCACAAAAATTTCTGACTCTAAATACGTTTTTAGAAGCGGTGCAAACAAATCAACCATTTCTTGATCCGTATAGTCGTAAGTAATGTCACCTGATTGACCAGAAAACATGAACATCATCTGAGGTTCATCATCAAAGTTAGGTAATCCAAAACCACGTAGTCCAATGTCAAAACCTACAAATGGCATTAAAGATTCATAACCACTTTGGTCAAAGACGAGGATAGGCATTTCATACGTTAAATCTTTTAAATAGAACGTATACGTCATATCATCCCAGAAGAGTGTGCCATGAATTTCATAGTAACGTCCCCAATAAATGGTATGCATAACATCGAGCGCATTAAACTGTGCAATGCTTATGTTAATCGGTGTTAAAGGGTTCGCTACGTCTGTTTCGATGATTGCAAGGATGCTATCGTCCATACCTTGCATTAACGTAAACTCCATCATGGAGAACTTGTAGCCATGGACATGCACGCGTGTGCCTATATCAACATAATCATCGGTTTCAATGGCTAAAATAGCACCTGTTTCATCGGCGATGATCATGATTTTCATGTCTCCTGCATCTAAACTGAAAACGACAATACCTGTAACAACTCCATAGGTATAATCATCAAGTAAACCAAATTCACTGATGGTTAAGATTTCAATAGTCTTTAAAATCAAGGTCACATCAACATAACCCGTCTTATCATTGACATCCACGGTGACACGTAAGATAATCTCAAGTTCAGTGGTTGTTTCTAAAAACTCACCTGAAGAAGGATTGAAATAACTTGCGTTTTCACCCATGGTGATAAACGTTAGTCCTGCACCATAAACGGGCTCTGTTGCCGGTAGTTCAAGTTTTTGATTGCTATAGAATACTTTTCCATCAAGTTCAGCAACAGCAAATGCTAATAATTCGTCCACTTTTTGTTGATCAGTGAGGTTAGCAAGTGATGCTGGCGTACTTGGGTCGTATACAATATGCCACATGTCATTCATTGGATCATAGCCATGGACGAATGCAAACACTTTAAAACGTTCACCAACATGACCTATGAATGGATCATTCATCGGGGTAATCGATTTGTAATTGATGGCTATCGTACGTGAACTACCTGGTTCAACCATAAAATAGTGACCAAATTCTTGATAAATAACGCCTTCAACAATCACTGGTAATCCCATCATCGATAGATCCGTTGGATCTGCAGTAGCTATCACTGAAATTGATATATCATGATAACTGACAGTATCAGGTGTTCCAGCAACAACGATACGATTCATCTGGTTGGTTAATTGTGGTACATATTCAAAGAAACTGAAGTCCGCTTCAAACTGATATATGATGCCAACCGTAACGTCAGATGGTGCTAAAACGAAGATGATACCTGTACCATCTGTTATGTAATAACCTGGTTGTCCGCCAGGGAACTTATAAACAACCGTTCCTTGTACTTTAACATGCTGTGGTTGATACAACAAAACATCGGCGATTGTCCATAATTCATCGACTTCAACCCATTTTGCATAAAGCGTAAGGTTAGCCCCCGGCATGGGTTGATTGGTTAATCTTTCAGTCAGTGCATTATCGAAATACCAACCCGCAAAAATGAATCCTTCTTTGGTTGGATCAGCAGGAACTGGGATATCCATTTGATATGTTGCAGTTGCATCAGCAATCGTATTTCCTCCTGAAGTATTATAGGAGACTGTATACTGATTGATTGACCATTTTGCATAAATAGTCACATCTTCTTCTGGCATAGTCGTCAATTCAAATGGTGTTAAGAAGAACGCATCGATATACCAACCTTCTAGCGTGTGCCCTGTTTTTGTTGGTGTTGGGAGCATGATTGGATCATGAGCTTTAATGTCTACTGGAAGTAAACCTTCTGTATTCATAAAGGTTAACGTGTACGTTTCATAATCCCATTTTGCGTATAAAGTCATGTTGACAGAGGGCATCGTAGTGAACGTATACACTGTCGTTAAGGCGATATCTGTATACCAACCCATAAAAACCATACCGGATTTTGTTGGTGTAGCAGGTGCAGTTACTGCTGTATGATAGCCTTGAGTGATATCCGCTACTACAGAACCTCCATTTTCTTCAAAGGTGATGGTATAGTTATTCAGTGTCCACTTCGCATAAAGGGTCAGATTAGATGCAGGCATTGTGGTGAATGTATACGCTGTCGTCAGTGCGATATCTGAATACCAGCCAGCAAACGTATGACCTTCTCTTAATGGTTCTGCTGGTGCAGTCACTGCAGTGTTGTATCCTTGGGTGATATCCATAACGCCTGAGCCACCATTTTCCTCAAAGGTGATGGTGTAGTTATTCAGTGTCCACTTCGCATACAGGGTGACATTAGATGCAGGCATTGTAGTAAATGTATACGCTGTTGTCAGTGCGATATCTGAATACCAGCCAGCAAACGTGTACCCTTCTCTTGTTGGTGTAGCAGGTGCAGTTACTGCTGTATGATAGCCTTGGGTGATATCCGCTACCACAGAACCACCATTTTCTTCAAAGGTGATGGTATAGTTATTGACTGTCCACTTCGCATAAAGAGTCAAGGCTGTACTTGGCATCACCCCAAACGTATACGCTGTGGTCAGTGCGATATCCGTATACCATCCAGCAAAGGTGTGTCCAACTTTGGTTGGATGTTCAGGCGGTGTCACCGCACTACCTACAGGCGCTGTGATATCCGCTACCACAGAACCTCCATTTTCTTCAAAACTGATCGTTTGGTTAACGATAATCACATTCCACTTGGCATAGAGTGTGAGATTGGATGCAGGCATTGTGGTGAATGTATACGCTGTCGTCAACAAAGCATCTGTATACCAACCACCGAAAGTATAACCTTCTTTTGTGGGGGCAGTTGGTGCGGTAATGGTTACGCCAGCGGCGTGAGATTCAGCGCTTACTGTCGTCCCTCCGTTTACCTCATACGTAATCGTATAAAGCGTCACATCAGAAACCCATTTGGCATACAGTGTCAAGGAAGCATTTTGTGTTAATAGCGATGCTAGCGTAAAGGGTTGTGTCAATTCAGCATCCAAAAACCATCCATCAAAGGTGAAACCCTCACGTGTTGGTGTTGGCAGTTGAACACTTGTTGAACTAATACTAATCTCAACATCCTCAATTTCAGCACCACCATTTTCTTCAAAGATCACTAAAACCTTTTGTGATCCTGTACATGAGGCGATACCAATGGAAAGGAACAAAAAAGCCAAAATCATCAAAAATTTTCGCATAAATTCTCCTCCTAAACTAAGAGAGCCATTGAGGTAAAAAACGCAACAAGAGTCTATCTCTCGTTGCGTCTATGTATATAGTTGTTGCTCTTTAACTTTATCTTACCGCTAAATCTACGATTTAACAAGATAAAATCATCTTTTTACATTTCCGTGTATTGGTCCATTTTTGCTACATAACGTTGTATATCAAATTTTCTTTCTAAGCCTTTCGCGTTCATGTAACGAAGCTTACCGAAAATCTCTCTTTCTGTCCATGCACGGTCGTGTTTACCAAAACACCACGCTATTCCTGCGTATGAATTAGCATCTCTGCCATCGATAAAATAGGTGTTGTTCAGTGTCTTAATCGTCTCATAAGCGACCTTATGGTTGGGGCTCCATTCCATGATTTTCTTCGCCCAATACATCCGCATATAATTATGCATATAGCCCGTTAAAACCATTTCTTTCATGGCTGCGTTGAAATAAGGATCGTGTGTTTGAAACAAAAGATAGTCTTCTTTTGTATAGAGGTAATCTCTTTGATCATTTTCATGTGCCTTCATCGTCTGATATGCCCAAGGTTCTGTCATGGTTTCAAACTGATCATAACCTTTTTGATAGGTGACATAGTTGAAGGCTAACTCTCTTCTTACCAAGAGTTGTTCAACATAACCATCAAAGGATTCGCCTTTAATCTGGCCTTGAGCTTGGGCTAAGAAGAGTCTATCCAACAATTCAAGACTTGATATTTGTCCAAAATGAAGATACATCGACATCTTTGATGTCAAATCTTTCGCAGGGTCATTACTTTCATCATAATGATTAGCTTTCTCCATGATAAACGTTGAAAATAATTGGCTTGCTTGAACGTATCCACCATGATATATCGGTGAAGGTTTTACTGTTTTATCGATGGGTAAGCGTTCTAAAAGTTCATCAATATCGTTGAGATCATGATCTGAGGATAGTTTTAGATTCGTGTGATTTATGACACTAGGCAGTGTCTTAAAATCACGAAAATCACGAAACAATCGTGTGATTTTTGGTCTCAGTGTATAGGCACCATATTCCGCTTTATCTGAGACCACTCTGACTGGAACAATCATGTCTGTGTCAACAAGGTCAATGCCCAAAGAAAGTTCTTGATGTATAGCTTCGTCTATAACTTTCTTCCGCCATATTTTTTGATGTCTTAAATATCCATAGTCCATCACGAGGTATGAAGCATCTTTCAAAAGTTTGATCACACCTTCTTCAGGTGACTCTAAGCGGAAGACAAAGTTCATCTTTAAATGTTCAAGCCAGGTCTTCACTTCTTTTAATCCTTCAAGCATAAACTGGTAATGTCTTAAGTTCGCTTCTGGATAAGATGGTGTTAAACCAAAATAAACAACAACTGGTAAGTCATATTGATTTGCCAGTTCGATGGCGTGCAATAGTGCATGATTATAATGAATGCGCTGTGCTTGCTGCATCCAATATAACACGTATGTCCCAGACGGATTAAATCCAGGTTTTAAATGTTGAATTCTTCTTTCGTTCATCTTAAATAAAGAAAACAAGTGTGATTAAAGATGCAGCAAGTCCAGACAACAAATTAACTGCATCGTTCGTAATCAACGCTAAGCCTGAGGCTAAAACAACTTTTTCATTGGGAAGCCACCGTTTTTCAGTGTATGTTCCCGATTCGATACCGCGATATTTCGCTTGTAGCGAACCACCCAAATAAGAATCAATGAGATTGCCTAGAAAGCCACAGACGGTAATGATTCCACCAAACATGAAGAAATCTTCTAAACCGATGCCATAAAGCAGGGCATAAAGACCGATAAAAACGCCCGCAATAAAGAATGATCCTAAGATGGATGCAAACGTACCCAGTCCAGAAATCGCACCCGAAACACCTTTAGGTGCCAATTTAAAATTCAAAATATAAAATGTTTTTCCTTTTGATAGTGAGCCTATTTCAGAAGCCCATGTATCCGAATTGGAAGTTGCAATGGAAACCACAGCTGCAAGCAAAAAGATTTCTACTTGAACCACGTAGTAAAGAACTGAAAAAATGGCTGCAACTAAACCGTTAGCCAACACTTGCCAAGCATTTCTCCCCTTACTTTCTTTTTTCTCACTTTTCTCTGATATTTTGGTAATCAGTGATGAAGAAATAAAGAAAGCGATGAGTGAACCCCAAACAAGCCAGCCTCCAAAGGTATAAATGATTGTACCTAAAAGGGTAGCTGTGATAAAGCCACTTTGATTTAATGATTTTTTGAGATATGCCAACATAGCAATCACAAGGCTGATTCCAAGTCCAATCATGGCATCTAAAAACATACATTCACCCCTAAATTAAATGATCAATAAAAGTAAATAGAAAATGAGTGATGATCCTAATGGAACCGATAAGTTGTCAAGTCCCTTAGGTGTAAAGAGTTCAATTAGTGTCGCAAATGCTGCAACACCCATCGCAAGCAACAATGAAATACCCACAGTTTGTGTGAACATCGCAATGATGAATGTCACGATGAAAGATGTGACAAACATCGTTAACGAACCTTCAAAGGATTTCCCGTGAACAAGCATGCGTTTTCCATAACGTTTACCAATCACAGCAGCGAGTCCATCGCCATACCCCATGACTAAGATACCTACAGCACCAATAAATGGATTATCAATCACGCCAAAGGTTAAAGCAACTAAAATCAACAGTGATATGGGGAAATAGACGGTTCCTAAATTACCTTTACCACCACGTTCCATCGCTTTTAATAAGTTAAGTCGATAGGATAAATAATTCAAAACAATGAAGGTCACTGGTGCAATCATCGCGAACCACACTTTAGATTCACCTGTAAAGAACAGCATCGCTAAAATCCACCAATTAGAAACCCCAATATGAATAAACTTTCTCGCGCCTTCGTCACCTAAAATATTTTTCTTTTGTAATATGGTCGATATGCCAATAATCATAAAAATTAAAACATACGATCCAACCAATCCCCAAACATTTAACATAACTTAACCTCACTTTTGGCGTTTCAAGAACGCATTTATCAATTCATTCTTTTTTTCGTCACTGACAAAGTTCTTTTTTGAAAACACATCATAACCGTTTTCTCTACATGCATCAAGGATGCCGCGGTAGAGCACAATCGATAACCCTAAAGGAAGTTGTACATCTTTAGGGAACAGATGAAGTTCTTCTAATGCATCATCGAAATACTTTTCGGCTTTCTTCGCTAAATCTTCAAACATATTTATAAATTCTATGCTTATCTTACCATGATGTAAATCTTCTTTCCTAACATTTGCTTTAGAAATGAGTTCTTCAGGAATGTAGATTCTGCCCGCTTTCTCATCTTCACCGATGTCTCTTAAAATATTAGTGATTTGCATCCCGTAACCAAGGTTAATCGCAAACTGATGTAACTTTTTATCGTTTTTCCCTGCTAGAATCGGAATTAACATGAGTCCAACCGTTCCTGCAACGTGATAACAGTAATTTAAAAGTTCATTCTCAGTTTGATAACCTTTAAAGTTAAGGTCCATTTCTTGGCCTTTAATCATGTCATAAAAAGGTTTGTAATCATAATTTTTTGGATACACATCGTGCGTCGTTTGTTTTAATGCTCTAAAACGAAAACTTGTAGGTTTTTCGCCTTTAACATATGCATCAAGTTCATCTTTTAATGCGATTAAACCTTTTTCATCTTGGTCTTCATCCACAAGGTCATCCGCATAACGACAAAACGCATACACGGCATAAATCGCTTCTCTTTTTTTTCGATCCTGGATCTTAGAAAATGCTTTATAAAAAGTCAGCGAATTTTTTTTAATGATGGCTTCACATTGTTTGATATCTTTTCTTTTCTGATGCATATCCCAAAAGATAATCAAACTCGACACTGAAGCAATCACAGCTAAACCGATTCGAATCCATTCAAGTGGTGTCATGTATGATCCCTCACGATTTCATTGGTTACAATCTTAGCACTCATCAATACAATTGGTACACCAGCACCTGGATGGTTGCTAGAACCTACAAAATACAGGTTTTTTACTGATTTTATCGTCGCTTGAGGACGATAATAAAGACTTTGAAACAAGGATGGTTGAAGTCCAAAGGTTGCACCAAAAGCTAAATTAAACTTATCTTTAAATGTTTCTGGCGTGAATATTTTCTCATATACAATATGATCTTCGATATCTTCGAAACCTTTCAGTTTTTTAATTCGGTTAAGTACTTTCAACCTGAGGTTGGTGACTGCATCCTTATGCCAAACCAAATGATTTTGATGTAGTGAAGGCACAGGAACAAGCACATAGAGTACCTCACATCCCTCAGGTGCTAAATCGAGATCTATTTGTGTAGGTGAATACAGGTAATAAGATGGATCTTCAGGAACAACTCCATTAAACAAATCATCTATATTCTTCTTAAAGTCTTTTGTAAAATGGATTTGATGAACGGTGGTTGGGTATTTTTTGTTTAAACCAAAATACATAATAAATGCCGATGAAGAATATTTCATACGGTCTATCTTCTTATCTTGATATTTCCCTTTATGTTTTTCATCCTTCACCAAATGCTTCATCGCCCAAGGAAAGTCAGCATTAGATAAAACAATGTCTGAATAAATCACATCACCATGTACGCGAATACCTTTAGCAACACCTTTGTCGATGATAATTTCATCTACTGGTTGATTTAAATGAATTTTCCCACCCAATTCGAGAAAACGTCTTTCCATAGCTTTCGCCATCTGATACATACCACCCTTGATATACCAAACCCCATAGAGCAGTTCAATCATGGGTATGATGGTATAAATGGATGGACCTGAAAAAGGGGATACACCAATGTAGAGTGTTTGAAAGCTCAGTGCTTTTCTTAATTTATCTTCTTTAACAAAAGAAGAGATGGATTGGTAGGCATTATTTAACGTGCGAAGCTTTGCCAATGCATGAAATGTTTTGAAGTTGTAAAAATCCGATGGCTTACGATAAGATTTTTCTAGAAAAGCTTCTTTTGCTCTCACATAGCGTTCATAAACATCACTTAAGTATTGAAGATAGCCAACCGTTTCTTTCTCTGAAAAAGATTCAAGTTGTGATATGAACTTAGGTAAATTTGAAGATATTTGCAGGGCGATACCATCTGGGTAGTGAATCGTATTCATCGGTTCTACCAACGTCATGTGGATATAATCTTCAGATTTTGCACCACTCATTTCGAAAAGTTCTTTATACATTTGAGGCATTAAAACAATCGTTGGTCCCACATCAAAGGTGAATCCATTTTCTTTGATTTGATACATGCGTCCACCAACGGCTTCATTCTTTTCGTAGATTTCACATGCAAATCCAAGAGATTGTAAGCGAATGCCAGCTGCAAGTCCTGAAGTACCCGCGCCTATAATGGTTATTTTCTTCATCTACTTTAGTTCCTTATCTTATCAAAATATCTTTCTCATATTATACCATTTTACCTTTACACTTTGAAGTTAAAACATCAAAACCCTATGTGCATCTGTTAAAAGAAAATGAACTTTCATTATTTATTTTGAATTCGAAGCAATTCATTTCTCTTTTATCCTCAATTCGCAGTATAATGATAGTAAATAGGAGGAATAATCTATGGAAATAACAAAATTTGAAAAGCTTAGAAAGTTTAACATGATTATGGGAGCTTTCCATCTAGTACAAGGACTGCTCATGGTTGTTTTTGCGATTACCGTTTTGGGTAGTATTAATCCTGCATTTAGTATCACAATTACACAAAATTTCTTGAACTTTGATGTTGTTCAGCAAAGACTTTACTTGGATCAGAAGGATTTGTTTGAGTTGCCTTTTGGTATTTTGGTTGGGGTATTCCTACTTCTTTCCGCAGGCGCACACGCACTCATTTCTTTTCCTAAAAAGATCAATGCGATGTACAACCGTGATTTAGAAAAAGGCATCAATAAACTCAGATGGTTTGAATATGCTTTATCATCTTCTGTGATGATTGTCTTAATTGCGACACTCTTTGGTATTTATGATATCGCGTCACTCATTCTCATCTTTATCGTCAACGCTGCCATGAACCTCTTCGGTTTAGACATGGAAATCATTAACTCGAAACGCGCTGAAGGTGAAAAAGTAAATTGGGGTCCCTTTATTTGGGGATCAATCGCGGGCGTTGCACCCTGGATCGGCATTGTTTTATACATGGTTGGATCTGGTAATGTGACACCTCCATGGTTTGTTTGGGCTATTGTTGCGACCTATTTTGTTGCATTTAATACGTTCCCTATCAACATGGTGTTACAATATAAGAAAGTGGGCAAATGGAGAGATTACCTTTATGGTGAAAGAACCTATATCGTTTTAAGCCTTGTTGCAAAATCAATATTGGCTTGGTTGGTTCTCTTCGGTGCTTTACAACCTGCTTAACAAATCCATCGCTAGGCTTAAAAACCTAGCTTTTTCTTTAAGGTGAGAAGATGTACTTTAAGAAACTTATTCATCCTGAATACTATCAGGGAAATAAAAAAAAGAAAAACTATTTTGAGGGTTGGTACTATAAACTTGTCAGTCAAGATGAAAACTATACCCTTGCGCTCATTCCGGGCATAAGTAAAAGTGAGAAGGACCCCCATGCGTTTATTCAGCTTTTTGTTTCGGAAAGAAAAGGACAACACGTTAAATTATCAACGTACTACTTTCGCTATGCACTCGAAGACTTTTCTTATAGTCATCGCACATTTCATGTTCAAATAGGGAAAAACTATTTTTCAAAAGATAAACTTCAAATCAATCTTAAAAACGATCAAGTCAATCTTTTTGGAACGCTTACGATCAGCCATACAACACCCATCAAACGAACTTTATTTATGCCAAACATTATGGGTTTTTTTGGTTACTTCAATTTCATGGAGTGCTACCATGGTGTCATCAGCATGAACCATCAATTTGATGGTTTTCTAAATTACAATCAACAGATTCTTTCCTTTGATCATGCCAAGGGATATATTGAAAAAGATTGGGGCAAATCATTCCCCAGAGCATACGTGTGGATTCAATCCAATCATTTTGATGATCCTAACACTTCATTGATGTTCTCTTACGCTGATATTCCATTTTTAGGCTTCTATTTTAAGGGGTTAATCGCCAATGTTTTAATTCACAACAAAGAGTACCGGTTTGCAACTTATAATGCTGCAAAAGTCAAAAAAGAGAATATTGAACCGAAGAACGTCTTTTATCAACTGAAAAAAGGTAAGTATACCCTAGAAATCAAGGCCGTTTCGACAACAGAAACTTCACTGGCATCACCGCGTAATGGCCAAATGATTGAGCAGATCAAAGAGGGTTTATCTGGTGTAGTTCACATTAAACTATTCGATCGAAAAACCCTTATCTATGAAGATACTGGAAAACATGCTGGTATCGAAATCATGAAATCGTAACGAAAACTTAAACACACGAAAAAAGAACACTTCAGTCTACGAAAGACCTCTGTGTTCTTTTTGTTTATGGATGAATGATTGTGCCACTCTTTTGTTTAAATGCTTCTACAGCCTTTTCCAGCGCTGCAATCACAGCGGGTCTACCTGTCGCTTTGACAAAGGACATACACGCTTCAATTTTGGGTAACATCGAACCTTTCTTGAAATGTGAACCTTTTAAATAATCTTCAAGTTCAGCTAACGTCACTGATGTCAATGCTTTTTGATCTGGTGTATTGTAGTTGATAAACACATGTTCCACCGCTGTTAAGATAATCAGTTCATCTGCTTGAACGATTTCAGCAATCTTCGCACTCGCAAAATCTTTATCTATCACGGCATCAATTCCCATCAGTTTACCATCTTTTTCAATGACAGGAATACCGCCTCCACCAGCAGCAATGACAATTTGTTTTTGGTTTAAAAGCGTTAAGATGCTTTCTTTTTCAATCACATCGATTGGTTTTGGTGATGCAATCACACGACGATACCCTCTACCAGCATCTTCAACCATCGTATAACCCATGTCACGTTCTAACTTATCAGACACCTCTTTGGTATAAAAACTTCCAATAGGCTTGGTAGGATGTAGAAATGCAGGATCTTTTTGATCGACTAAGACTTGTGTCACCACCGTAGAAATGGGGCGTTTAATATGTCTTTCTCTCATGATGTTTTGTATCGCATTTTGAATGTGATAACCAATATACCCTTGACTCATCGCACCACATTCTGCAAACGGCATTTCAGGTGTTGATGTCGACTCCTGAAATGCGAGATTAATCATGCCTACTTGCGGACCGTTCCCGTGGACAATAACGATATCATGATTCATTTCAATCAAAGGATAGATCGCGTGAGCCACATGCGTCAATAATCTTTTCTGTTCTTCTGCATTGTTACCTAATGCATTCCCACCAAGTGAGATAACATACCTAGACATGGGGACCACCTAAAGATGCGTACATACACGCTTTAATCGTATGCATGCGGTTTTCAGCTTCATCGAACACAACACTTTGTTTGGATTCGATCACTTCATTAGTCACTTCTAAAGAGCCTTCGACTAAATTGGGATAAAGTTGTCCAAACGTCGACGCAATATCCTTACCAACTTCGGTATCCATCCCATGAAATGCGGGTAGGCAGTGCATGAATATCGCCTGTTTTTTTGCTAAACCCATCAATTTTTGATTCACTTGATAACGGTGGAGTTCTTCAATGCGTGATGCCCACACTTCTTTGGGTTCTCCCATGGAAACCCAAACATCGGTATAAAGCACGTCGGCGTCTTTTGCACCTTGCTCAGGATCTTCTGTAAATGTTAAGGTTGCACCTGTGGTTTTCGCTACCTCTTGACATGTTTCTATGAGTTTTTCGTTTGGCCATAAATGTTTCGGTGCGCACGCTTTAAAATGCATACCCATTTTTGCACATCCAATCATGAGTGAATTTCCCATGTTGTTTCTGGCATCACCAAAATAGGTGAAATGAATACCTTTCAAATAACCAAACTTTTCTTCAATGGTTAAAAAATCTGCCAAAATTTGTGTGGGGTGATAAAGATCGGTTAATCCGTTCCAAACAGGTACGCCGCTAAATTCTGCAAGTAATTCCACATCCGTTTGTAAATAACCTCTAAATTCAATCCCATCATACATTCTACCTAACACACGTGCAGTGTCCTTAACGGATTCTTTTTTACCCATCTGTGACCCGGTAGGTCCAATATAGGTCACACCCATACCTAAATCCATTGCCCCAACTTCAAACGCACAACGTGTGCGTGTGGAATCTTTTTGGAAGAGTAAAACCACATTTTTATCTGTAAAATGCTTATGGCTGATCCCCTTCTTTTTTTCTTCTTTTAAATGTTTTGCTAACTTAAGTAAGTACTGAATCTCTTCGCTTGAATAATCAAGCAGTGTTAATAAATGTCTTCCCTTTAAGTTCATCATTTTTCCCCTATTCTATGTCTTCTCTTTCTAGTGGCATACTCATACATCTGGGACCTCCGCGTCCCCTTGATAATTCACTGGATTCAATTTCTAAAACGGTAATCCCCGCATCCTTAAGCATCTGATTCGTGACATGGTTTCTATCATAAACAATGACCTTACCTGGTGCAATCGCTAAGGTATTCGCACCATCATTCCACTGTTCTCTCACCGAAGTGATTTGATCTTTACCGCCACAACGAATCAAGGTAATGGGACGTTTTAAATGTTTTTCTAAAACGGCTTCAAGTGATCCAACGACCTTTGTGATTTGAAAACGAACATCGTTTTTTTCGATTTCAAAAACAGTCAGTTTATTTTCAATCCCTGGATGTATCGTGAATACACCATAGTCCACTTGAGTGAACACGGTATCTAAGTGCATAAACGCTCTACTCTTAGGAATGTTAAATGCTAAAACAGTATGGAAGTCCTCGGATACCTCAAACAAACGTTCTGCAAAAAACTCGATAGCTCTTGGATCGGTTCTTGAGGAAATCCCCATCGCAACCACGCCTTTTGATAAGACCAAGATGTCACCACCTTCTAAAGGATAGCGATTCAAACGGTGATAGATGTAAGGAATTGTCTTCCCTTGGAGACGTGGATGATAGTTGATGATATATTCAGCAAATATCGTTTCTCGTTGTCTTGCTTGTGTACTCATCTTGCTCATCGCAACCCCATGGCCAACACTCGAAAACGGATCTCGTTGAAACAGGATATTTGGAATGGGATCGGTATAAAAGGGATATTCATCTTCTAACATATCCATGATGGAATTCTTGTTGGGGATGATCACTTCATTGGTACGAATCCCTTCAATCATCTTCAAGACCATATCTTTGGTGGACAGTTTTGATAAAAACTGATAAAGTGCATTCTTAATCGTATGTGATTTAATCTTTGACTCCTCAATGAATGCGTTAATAAAATTCGATAATACCTCAGGGTGTGCTTCAAGTGCTTCGGTAATCATATCTGTCAAATAGAGCACTTCAACACCTTCTTTTCTGAGCGTATCTGCAAAAAGGTCGTGTTCTTCTTGTGCAACTTTGAGATAAGGAATATCGTCAAAAAGCAGTTTTTCTAAAACATCAGGCGTTAAGTTTTCCAGTTCTTTACCTGGTCTATGAAGAAGCACTGTTTTGAGTTTTCCTATTTCTGATGTGACTTTAATCATCTTATTCCTCCCTTTGATAGATTCTTGGTATGCGTTTACTCATCCCACAAACCACTTCATACGAAATGGTTGAAAGTCTTTTCGCAACATCATCTAAACTTATTTTTCCGCCAAACAAGGTTACTGTATCACCTACACGAACGCTTTGATCAACTCTAACAAAGCAAGCATCCATACAAATGATGCCAACCATGGGGTATAACTCACCGTTGATTTCAACCTTGCCTGTTTTATTTCTTCTGATCCAACCATCCGCATAACCGATGGGCAATATAGCAATCCATTCCTCATCTTCATAGGCACGATAAGATCCACCGTACCCGACGGTTTCGCCAGCCTTCAATCGTTTGATCTCCACCACTTTAGATTTCAATTTCATGACAGGTGTTAGCCCTAATTGGTCTTGATCTAGCGATAGCCCGTATAAGGATATGCCCAATCTCGTGTGTGTGGTATAAGTGATATGTGATTCATAGCGTAAGCTTGCTGAAGAATTTGACACATGGACCACACGGGGTAGATAAGGCAATTTCTTGATTAATGCTTCCATCTTTGAAACCTGCTCATGAAAGAGTTGATCTTGACTATTGGCGGTTGCGAAATGTGTGTAGATGCCCACAAGATCATGGGGACTTTGATGGATGTCTTTCATCCAGGAAATGATCATATCTTCATCTTCTAAACCATAACGGTGCATCCCCGTATCCACTTTTAAATGAAATGCAAGTGGCTTTGGATATGTGAGTACCTCTTTTGCAATCGTTTCATCATACACAGTAAACTGAATTCTATGTTTTTGACATATCTCAAACTGATCGCTTAAGAGAGGTCCCATCATCAAAATATCACTGGTGTCGGACACTTCCCTTAAAGCTAAAGCTTCTTCTAAAAGAGAGACTGCGAAAAGGTTGATGCCCTTTTTTTCTAAATGCTTCATCACTTCAATCGCGCCGTGGCCATAGGCATCTGCCTTAATCACAGGAATAATCTTTTTCGGATGGACTGATTGCTCAGCATACCGAAGGTTTGACACTAAAGCATCTAAATCAATCTCAGCCCATGTTGGTCGGTACATAGTTTTTCTCCACATAAGGTGATGTCATCACAGATAGAATGCCACCATACGTCAATCCAAATTGAATCTGATCTCCAACTTTGAAATCATCTCTTTCAAGTTCAACAATTAAGTGATCCGAAGAAGATCCTAAAATCACGACTCCCGCTGGAGGAATTAATTGATCGAGTGCGATATCTTGTTTACCAATCGCTAAGATCGCACGCTTAATCATACCTCTATCGGTAAACCTTACCCGATGACCAAACGCGTCAACACCAATTTTACCTTCTGGTTTCGATGGTTTCATCTTAAGTTCTATAATTTCAGCCGTAAGCGTAAATACATCTTGGTGCATGCCAATGATATCGTGTCCGTAAGCCGTTTCTCTGCCACAAACCAAAGCTTCACCGATACGCAACTGATTGATATACTTGGGTAATTTTTGATCCATCACGAGTGGAAGTGACGATGAATTCCCCCCTGAAATCACTTCTAAGGGATAACCTAAAATCCGTTCAACTCGATCTTTGATTTCTTTCAGTTTTATATATGTCTTTTGTGTGGGTATCACTCCACCAAAACAGGTAAGATTCGTACCAATACCTAAAATCTTAATCGATTTCAACGTTTTGATGCGTTCAATGAATGCTTCATCATCCGCTTTATAATAAATACCTTCTCTTAAATCACCTATGTCATACATGACGATAATCTCATGACGTTTCTTTTGTCTTTTCGCCTCTTTATTTAAAGCTTCAATCACGTCAATTTCTGAGTTCAAGGATACATCCGCATACTTGATGACATCTTCAACTTCAGATAACATGGGAACCCTAAGCAACATTTTTTTCTTATTCGTTTCCATAATCTTAAGATTTGAAATGCGAGAATCTGCAATCACATCAACATCGAATTGATTGATGATTTCCATCAACTTAGGATCTGCACGAAAGACTTTCGTCACTGGTGCAATCTTAAGATGTTCTCTTTTCAAAAGATTGATCATATAACGCAAATTATCTTTATAATATTGTAGGTTAATCGTTAGTTTTGGATACATTAGAACTCACCCATTTTCTTCATGGTTTGTTTAATCAACGCTTTTGTTTCTTGAGGATAAATACGAGATAAAACGCCTAATGATGCGAATATATAGTGTTCATCCATATAGATTGGTGTGTTTTCATCAGGGATTAGTTTTGTCGGTCTTTGTTTTAAATACCGTTTGATGATCTGATCTGGCTCTTCAGCATACCTCAAGGCACCACCTGTTAAAAAGATAGCCTTCACTTGCGTCGTATCTTTGCCATCTGGAATCACTTTATACCCGTTGGTTGTAAAGACTCTTCGTAAATCACCCACATGACGATCAAGTGCAAGTTCAACGCATCTTGTTGTTAAGATATCAATCGCTTTTTTCCCTTGTTCGGTTAAAGGTATGAAGGGTTCATCCTCTAATATCTTCTTAACCTCATCTTTTTCCAAACGAAAGATACGTCTGATATCTTCATCTTTCCAACTTGATAAAACGTTGATCCGGTTCACATAGACACCAAGATCACCTTCCACGGTTCGCTTCATCTTTGGTTGTCCTTCAAGCATCCGTTGAAACTCTGGTTTCGGTTCACAAACTGTATGAATATCGGTGGTTGCTCCACCAACATCAAGTGTCATCACACCATCATAAATTTCATCTAAAAGGAGCGTTGTATCCATGACAGCTCCAGGTGTAGGGATGATACCGTGATTAACCATCTCAAAAATATAACGCATGCCTTTTGCATGAATGATATGCTTTTCAAAGGTTTGATAAATCGCTTCTCTAAGCGGCATAATATTGAAGTCATCCACGCGTGGATAGACATTATCTACAATGCTGACATGTTCATAACCTAACGCTTGAATGCGTTCATGATTGACTTTATTACCTGTGTAAATGATCGGTATCCCTAGTTTTGCTAAGTCGCATAGATTTTGAAAAGCAATTTCTTTTTCACCATAATCTGTACCACCACTAACCACAATGATGTTCGGTTTAATCTTTTCAACCTTTCGGACATCTGCTTCCTCTAAACGGTTTGCTGTAATCAGATGAATGTTTCCACCAGCATTCAACGCTGCTTGTTCAGCAGCTTTTGCTGTCATTTCATAGACCAACCCATGCACAGTCATCTTTAAACCACCCGCAGCTGATGAAGATGCATAAAGTTCATCATAAGTGAGTTCTTCAACGCCTAAGTTTTTCTTTAAGTCTTCTATCGCTTTTTGCAAGCCTGCTCTGACATCCGTATCCACCGTGGTCTGATGAACACCGCGACCTAAAAAAGCCACCGGTTCTTGATGGATTTGAAACGCATTAACGACGGTTGTGGTTGATCCTATTTCTGCAACTAAACAATCAATCCTCATACATGTCCTGATGACGCTTCACAATAAACGAAGCGACATGACGTCCTTTCGTACCACGACTGAACCCTTGATCCATGCCGTGAGATCTTGCAATTTCCGGTGTCACTTGTGTGCCCCCTGCAAGTAAAATTAACTTATCTCTCACACCTTTTTCAATGGCGTATTGATGAAGCTTTTCCATATTCTTATAATGTACATCGTCGTGTGAGATAATGAGTGAAATCATGATGACATCCGAGTTTGTTTCGATGGCTGCATCCACAAATTTTTCAATGGGAACACTGGTTCCCAAGTAAAGATATTCAATGCCATACTTTTCGATGCCGCCATGTTTAATATCTAAAACTTCACGCATACCCACACTGTGTTCATCGGAACCACCTGTTCCAGCAACCACCTTTATCGGATGTTTTTTGACATATTCAAAGATAGCCTCTTCTTCAAGAAGATCCTCTTTTTCTGGTAAAACCAAATGTCTTGTATCGATGTCAAAATTCACGGATCCCTTGAGTTGAATGCGTGTTCCCTCAGAGGGATGTAGTACTTCCTTATGGATCACTTCAGGGTGACTTAGATTTAACTTTTTAGCCACCTCTAAACTTGCAGCTTCAGCCGTTCTCTCATCGGTTGGGAAAAATAAGTCAACCGTGATGATGCCATCACCTAACCATTGAACTTCAGGTTTTAAAGCTGTCGTGCTACGATATTTTTCTGAATCATCCAAGCGATGATTCACATTATCATTTTCATCAAGTTCATCGATGTACTGAATGAGATCAGAATTTTCAAAAGTGCATCCACCAATCAACTTGGCAGGATCATCTTTTAACGTGATGTCGTATTGTTCAACATTGTTATAACCAAAGTGTGCTGTGACTGGGGCAAGATAATCTTTTTCTCTTTTCAAAATGGTTTGTGCCCCAATACCACCTTCCATGTGTCTAACAATACCATCACCCATACGTTCTGGATAACAACCTGAATCAACGAACATACCAGCTTCAACAGCGTTGAAATAGCCACCCATCTCAATGATTTCTTCCATCATCAAAATCGCTCTTTCTTGAATTTCACGCTTTGTATCATAAAGATAGCCATCTTTTTTAAGTTCGATCATGCTTAAAAGATCGTCCATCCCCATCATGGCTTGTTTTGCTGTATCCAAAGCTTCAATGTTATACACATGCCATGGCACATTGCGTCCTTCATCAGGTGTAATGGTCGATTGAATATCTGCAGAAGTCAATCTTGAAATCAAAAGATTTAAGACGTGTGTTACGGTCGCTTCTCTCGTGGATGAATCCATATATTTGGTATTCATCTGTGCTCTCATCTTATACTTTGACATCAATTCTCTCAAGGCAATCGCGTAAGGTAAGTTCAGTTTTAAATCTGGAGATGGTGGTGCGGCTGGCGGTACAGTGGACAAGCAAATAAGGTCTGGCTTGATGCCAATACGCTCGCTCATACGACTGTTAATCGCGTGCTGAACTAAAAGTTCTGGCATCACTTTCCAAGCATCTCTAGCTGTTGCATTCGCATTGTGTGCACCATCGATTTGTGCGAGACCACCATATGCCATGATCTTCTTACTTTCTGCTGCATCTACAAAACTGCGAATCATGTTAATGTTACGATATAAAACGTTGTATTGTGGGTCCTGATGAGCGCCATTAACCCCTTCTTCAACAAACATCACTGCAATCTCAGGTCCAGCAACACCAGAAACGTATGAGTGATAGTTGATCGGTCTACCGACTTCATCTTCTATCGAATCAATCGCTTTTCGTTGTGCACGAACTTGCTTACGTGTGATAGGAACGCCACCAACACCTTGCGGTGTACCTTCAAGTAAACCATCCATATGCGATTGACCCGCCGTACGAATCACCATGATGTGATCTGCACCATGCCAGGCTGCCATACGCATCCGTCTGATATCATCTTCAAATCGACCTGATGCGATCTCTGTTGTGATGGTTGAATCCGGTTGTGGATCAATATTTCCCAAATGTCTTGCTGAAGGAAGCGGTATGCTATTTTTCAATGATGCGCTGGCTTGCACATAGTGAAAAGGACCGATGTCAACAGGCATTTTGTCACGCCATATCCAGCCTCGACGTCTGGGACGATATGATGCTAAATCTTGGAGTATGTTTCGAATATCGAGTTTATCACCTATATTCATTTGAACACCTCCACACATGTTTCTAAAGCTTTTCCATCGTTCAAGATGTTTAATCCGGCTTCTCTGATGGATAGTTTATTTAAAGATGCATATTTGAAAACCACATGTCCTGCACCATGTTGTAGAAGATGAGCATCCAACATTTTTTCTGTGATCATTTTAGCTTCTAAACTTGAAAAACCCATACGCATGAGCACACTTCGTTCAATCGCAGGTGTTGTGTGTGTATAAGCAAGTTCTAAAAGGGGGTCAATCATCTGATCAGTCAGTTTTTCAAAGTATGCTTTCAACTCCTGATCACTCATCTGCTTCAGATGTTTTCTTCGCTCATTAAAATCATCGATTCTTGGTTTCATGTGAGGCCTCCATTAATGTTTTAATATGTTCAACAGTCGTGTTTAATTCTTCAGCTAAATAAAAGTAATCTTCATGAAAAAGCATTTGGTCTTGATAGTGCTTGAGATAACTAATACGCAAGGTATCAAGTGGAATTTCTTTATGTTTTAACATTTTTCCTGATGCTGGAAAAATAAGATTTTTTCCTGGTTTTTCTTCCAATGGATTACCCATTACTAAGTCAATACCGCGTTCACTTGCAAACGAAATTTGAGCGTTCATATGTTTTCCCGCACCTGTGTATTCGGTTTCTTGAACAACCAAAATCTCATCTTGTTTCATCTCTTGTGCAAGGCTAAAGGCAAGTGCTAAACTGGTGTTTCCAGCAGGACCTCTTTCCATGCCTTCGAGGATAGCGAGCGCTTCGGTGATAAAGAAGACAGACCCTTGATTGACTAGACCATAATAATCCATGTATCTCAGTGGTCTTGCTGCGCTTCTGGGGACATCACTTCTGTCAGGAAATGTTGAAAAAGGAATCCCAAAACCGGTGTGACCCGTGGTGAATGATTTCAAATTAAAATCATGATCCGAAGCCATATGTAATCCTGACAAATCAACACTTGCGGCAATAATCTTTGTATCCACTGCTCCAGCTTTGATAAGACCTCTTGCGGTTCCGGTTAAGTTTCCACCGCCGGCATTCGTACAAATCACAGCCTCTGGATATTTACCTTCTTTTTTTAAAATCTCTGTTGCGATTTCATACCCCAAAGTTTCAATCCCCATGACCCCATAAGGTGAATAAAGGGATGCATTAAAATATCCTGTTTCCTTTAAAAGAACTAAAAATTCATAAAAGAGTTCAGGCCCTACAGAAAGTTGAACAACTTCAGCGCCATATGCTTGGCATGCTCTTGCTTTCTCTATAATTTCAGGTTGACCAACACCGTTCGAATCGTAGCATTCCTGAACGATGATACATTTCAATCCAGCTCTGGCAGCGAGTGCAGCTACCGCAGCACCATAATTGCCCGAAGTCGCAGCTATCACACCTTTATACCCTAACTTTTTTGCTTGATAAATCGACATCGCTGCACGTCTTGCTTTGAAAGATCCTGATAAATTCGTAGATTCGTCCTTTAAGAAAATGCGTGCACCATAACCCGGCTTTGCAAACTTTCTTGCATATTGGGACAATCGTTTTAATTCAATCATGGGCGTGTTACCCACATTGTTTTCTTCTTGAATACGTACAACATCTTCCAAACTGTATCCTGAGGATGCCATCATTTTTTCATAATCAAACCCAATACCAGGTCCTTCAAATTGATCGTAATCTAAACGAAGGGCATTACGCATAATGCTCTTTTTCTGATCCATCACATCTTGATAGCTCATGATAAATCCTCCGTTTCCTTAATAATGATGTCTCTGACTTGACTAAGTATTGGAACAAAACGTCCATAACTATGACTAAAAAAGGGATTGATATTGACTAAGATCCCTCTCTCTATCCGTTTCGTAGCTGTTTCAATTTCCACCATATCGCCTAAATTGGCAGCATAAAGTAGCTTACCCCTTAATCTCATTTCAAAAGGAACGAGTTTAGTATCTTTCGGAAGATTTGATGACCTTTCCTCGAGCGGCAAGATGATACGATAAATTTCGACATATGTCATCGGATCAATCATGATTTATTTCCTCCCTTACGCATAAAAAAAGGAACCCATTAATTGAAAGCGCTTACCTATAAATAGAATACCATTTTTAGCCTCTTTTGTATAGCCTGCGCGCGAAAAAAAACAAAAAAAGGAAATCTTTTTTTTAGATTTCCTTTTGCATGAAACATTATTTTCGATCGAGTAAATCTCTCATGTCACCAAGAATTGCTCTAGGCACTGGAAGATCAATCATGGTTTTTAAACCTGGATTTGCATTAATCACGTGTGGAATCATGTTGACACACATCGCAATCGTTCCAATACCTCCATTAATCTCTGGTGTAATTTCCATATGGATATTCGGTGTACCTTTTAGGTTAATGTAATCTCCTGTTTGAATGCCAGCCATTTCAGGTTCAATTTGCTGTGGATGAATCATGTTAATGAAAACATCTCCATTGACCAACCCTTGACCTGTCATGTTGATTCCTGCTAAATGTCCAGCTTTCGCTTCACCATAGGTACTCTTGCGATCAATATCCGTGATAATGGGTTCCATCTGTTGCTTAAAGCCATCAAGTTTAACACCGAGTGCATGTGCAATCATGTGGACAGATTCGGTAAAACCTACATGCCCAGCAAGTTCACCTTCAGCCACGCGATGATGATAGTGATCAAGCGAATCACCTACACCCTGTTCCCTCATGACTGTGGGTCCAAAAGGTGATAGTGAATTGATTCTTTTGGCTTCAATGTGTTTCACATCAACCATGGTTCCTGTTAATGCGACCACCAATAAATCCATAATGAAGCCTGGGTTTATGCCGGTACCTAGAACCGTGACTCCAAACGCTTTGGCAAGGTTATCAATTTGTTTGGCTAGTTCGGGCTCCGATGCCATGGGATAAGCCATTTCTTCTGCTGTACTAATAACGTTGATTTTATACGAGACAATCTTTTTTATTTTATCAAATGCACCTTTAACAAAACTGTCGGTACAAAGTAAAACCACATCAGCTTTATGATGGTTTAACAAAAGATCGATTTGATCGGAGATAAAAACATTGGGATGGTCACTCTCTTGATCTAAAACCTCTAAGAAATTTCTTCCCACGATGCTTGGATTAAGATCGCAAATTCCGACAATTTCAACGCCTTTTTTCATTAAAAGCATTTGAGCCATACCTTTACCCATGGCACCAAATCCCCAGATGATGACTTTAATTTTATTCATGATCTTAGCCTCCTCTATTTCACTTCATCAAAATATCTCGCAACGGTGAAGAGATAATCTGAGAGTCTATTAACATACGCTAATGTATACGTATTGATGTCTTGTTCATGTGCAAGCATGACCAAATGTCTTTCCGCACGTCTGACGGTCACTCTGGCAAGGTTTAACCACGAAGCCGCTTTGGTTTGGTCAAGTTTAATAAATTTACTCAAAGGTTCTAACGATGCATCGTAGTGATCTAATCTTCCTTCAAGCCACTGAACATCACTTTCTTTGGTGATTGCTTTTGAAGGATCATTTAAAGCAATCTCATGAGCTATAGAAAATAGATGCCCATGGATGGTATCGATATCTTGAAGCACTTCAGGCACTCGCATGTAATGTTTACCCATGATAAGAAACGCCATGGCTTCATCCAGAGCTCCGTTCACCTCAATATGTAAATCGGCTTTACTGACGCGTTTATTAAATAAATCCGTTTGACCTTGATCTCCTCTTTTGGTATAAATCTTCATAGTGTTTACCTCGCTCTTTTTTTCTTTTCAACTGGGTTTGGTAACACATCATACGTTTTTACGATGAGTTTCCAAAGAAGATCACGATCATCGGTATCTTCAATCAATAAATAAGGTTTTCCTTGTTCATAAAACTTTTCCATGACAACATGCTTCAGCAAATCTTTTCCTTCATCAGTAGGCTTTATATAAAGCTTATTATCTGCAAGAACACCTACCATTTTTTCCTTGTAAAACAAACCGTACTCACCAAACATTTTTTTAAACCTAACGTCTCCAAGAGGTTGTAACTGGTCTTCCATATAGTCTTTAAAATCGACGGACGTCGCCATAAGCATGCATTCTCCCATACATTGAAATTAACCAAACAAAAATAATCAGCCACATCAAACGATCCCATAAACCTTGATAATTCGTTGTGAATCGTAAAAGGAGCATGAGTATCACCATCAGTACTGCAAAAAGAACGTGGACAATCTTTAATGTTTTTGATGCGCTCATCAATGCATGCAACAAAATGCCAAAGGTGACAGATCCACATGCAATGGTATAGAAAATTAGGTGATCGTTTGCTTCTTCGACATCGGTTAACGCCTCCAATAACACTTGATCACTTCGCCATATACCAATCAAAATCACAGAGATAGCAAACGCGATGATGGGATATGTGATGGCTAAGGGTAGATCTTCTTTATGATGATAACCCGATGCAATCACAATCACCAGTACACCAAAACCAATCCAACCCGTATTCATCAACCATGCACGATCAAACGATTGTGCCCCTAACACCGAAAATGTGTGCTCCAACCGTGAAAAAAGAACCGGTGCGTTAAATGATGCTATCTCCGCCATCACAATAAAAAAGATGACAGGTATCACAAATGCCTTATAGTGAAGAAACTGTTTCAAATAAACATACCTCATTTCACCTGTAGGTCTATATCTATTTTACCATACCTGAAAATAGCATTTCTTATCTTTTCACTTTGATGCCTTTTTCAAACAAGTATTGTACAGCAAAGGACGCCACATCAAAAGCATATTTCTTGGGTCCAAATCCTGCATCGTAACCCAATTCTTTTGCGAGACCGTGATGAATACGTGGCCCACCAATGATCACAATAAAGTCATCTCTTTTATTTTCTGCTTCAAGAAGTTCAATGAATCTCGTTAAGTTTTCGATATGAACATCTTTTTGTGTTACCGTTTGACTGATCAGTATGACGTCAGCTTTGAGTTCAATCGCTTTTTCTAAGAGCGTCTCATTGTCAACTTGTCCTCCAAGGTTATAAGCTTTAATGCCTTTATAACGTTCCAACCCATAGTTTCCGTTATAACCTTTCATGTTCATGATCGCATCAATACCAACCGTATGTGCGTCAGTCCCTGTCGATGCTCCCACAAAAACGAGAGGTTCTTCAAAATGTTTTTCGATAAAACTTTCCACATCTTCTTTGCTCATGGTTTGATGTCCAACTTCGACCACATTGAGATTCATGACATCCACTTGATGTTCGGTTCTTCCATAAACAATGTAAAAACTAAACGAATCAGAAAGAGCTTCAGCATGAACCACACTGGGATCGTGAACACCCATCTGTAGTGCAATTTTTTTTGCAGCTTCTTCACCGAGTGGTGATGCAGGTAAAGGAAGCGAAAATGATAACTGGATTTTACCATCATTTTCAGTATCGCCATAAGGGCGAATCCATGTTGATTTAGCAGCCATGTTTTTCCTCCTTCAACCGTTTCGTTAACAAATCCAAGATTGGATTACTATAATCTTCATGTTTTAAAAAGACACCATGAAGCCCTTTTCCTCCATCTTCTCTACGTGATATTTCGGCAAATCGACCTTTTTCTAAAGCCTTGAATAGTCCTTCTTCTTTTATGTCTTTTAAGAGTTGATGTGCTTGATCTACCACAAAATGTGCTCTTTTGACCATGATACCATCCGGTTTAAACATGATGTCATCACCAAAATTCTTGAAGGCTTTTTCAATGTAGGAAGCGATGTTTAATGCGATTGCGCGATCGCTCATAAACGGTGTATGAATCGCTTCTGTCATCATGCCTAACAAATGAATCGATTGTTTAGAAGTCACACACGCTGCATTAAACAACGCGTCTTGTACACACCCTTTAAATACGTCACCTGTCATATGTTTTGTGGGTGGCATGTATTTTAAAGGTGCATTTGGAAAGATTTCTCTTACCATTTCAGCCTGTGCAAGTTCATATAAAAAACTATTTTCCATGTTTGGGTCAATTTCATATGCGTGACCCAAACCCATCAACGATTCCTTCATCCCTGCATTTTTTGCAAATTGCTCATTGATGAACTGTGATGCAAGCACG
Organism: Acholeplasmataceae bacterium UBA5769; assembly: GCA_002418725.1. Lineage (GTDB taxonomy): Bacteria > Bacillota_I > Bacilli_A > Acholeplasmatales > Acholeplasmataceae > Peloplasma. The sequence goes on along the minus strand of DIER01000031.1, from coordinate 28,405 downwards.
GTATGCGCATGGTCAAAGGCATCAGAGGTTGTTAAATAGTTATCTTCTCCCGTATTGATAATGATTTCTGCATAACTTGAAATGACCCTCGAAAAATATTGGTCAATCAGGGTTCGCTTCATGTTTATATCTCTAAAAATGATGCCATATAAAGAATCGTTAAGCATCATATCTAGTCTTTCAATCGCCCCCATCGCTGCAATCTCAGGCATACAAAGACCGGATGCATAATTGACGAGTTTAATGTATCTTCCTTCCTCTTCAGAAACTTGGTCTAATGCTTGACGCATCAAACGAAAGTTTTCTTGAGTCGCGTAAGTTCCACCAAAGCCTTCTGTGGTTGCTCCAAAGGGAACATAATCCAGAAGAGACTGTCCTGTGCTTCGAATCACAGCGATGATATCGGCACCTTTTTTTGCTGCAGAGATTGCTTGCTTCATGTCCTCATAAATGTTTCCTGTTGCAACAATCACATATTTGCTTGGTGTACTTTTTTGTGGTGTCTTTGCTAACCAGTCTTTTCTAATACCCTTCATGGCATCTACTCTTGCGAGTGTCTTTTCAAAGAATGGCATTAAAACATCATGCTTATCCACTTTGGGATAGGCTTGATAGACCGACATGTCAAAGGTTTTATTTGCGATGCGTCTACTGATATCTTGCGGTGTTTCTTCAGTTTCCTTTACGGCATAATACATATAATGCGCAACGCCTTTAGCTAAACCTCCCTTTTCAACGATGTGATCAATAACTGCGTTGACCAAAGGTCTTCCAAACTCATCAACTCCATCAATACCGAGTAATCTTAAAACGGTGCGTTCAACTGCAACCGTTGTATGCTTATCAATATATGCTTGAACTTGATCGGCAATGCGTTTTGCATCTTTACGACAAGATGCAATCGTGTCTTGATTTAAACCTAATTTTTGTTCCATATTATCCCTCCGTGTGCCATACATTGATGACTGGAATTGTTGTTAATTGTTTGATCTCTTGATGAAAAACATCAGCCTGATAACTTGATCCTAATGGTCTAAATGGGTTGACGGTAATCAAGTGTAAGGGGCATCTCTTTTTAACATAGACACGAATGCCCAGCTTTTGGAAAACATCACCATAGGTATGATGAAACATAAGTTTGGTTGGATCATCAACCACAAACGAAACATCTTTCAAACGGATGTCAATAAGAAGATTCATCATCTTCTCTGTGATCGCACCTTTTATATAAACGATACTGATGTCATTTTTCATTGTTGTTAATGTTTTTTTAATGTGATCCATCGATTTATTTGTGGTTAGGTAAACCTCTTTTTGCCTTCCAACATAAAAGGCTGCTTTCTCAGGGATATCCCCTTCGAATAGAGGGTAATTAAAACTCTCAATCACAAACTTTGTCTTTAATATCGTTTCCGCCATAGACTCTGAATATGACGCACCTGTAGCAAGCACAATGCCATCAAGTTCTGAAATGGCAGAAAAAGTCATCCGAGAGAGTGCTCCATCGACAAAGATAAGATCAACATTTGCTGCCATGATCTTCATAAGTTGGTTTAACTCCCTATTTGTGGTTGGACCTGCCAACATGATATGCCCTTCTTTTAAAATCTTAACAACATCTACTTTGCCAAGTGCTGTTGAAAAAGTGGTTGGATAAATCAACTCAAAAGGAACTTCCGCTTGTTCAAGACACACCTTCGCTGTTGCGACTACCATACCTGGATAAACCTTGATCTGAGGTTTTGGTAGAAAATTGACCTGATCTATCTTTTCACCATCAAGTCCTATCGAGGTCAGTCCAATCGTACGATCTTTGTATTGATCAATCAAAAAGTTAAGTGTTGTTGTTTTTCCTGTGTTTTTGGCCAGTCCAATAATGCCGACTGATTTTACATCTTTTAAATAATCAATCATGTTTGTTTCGTTCTTTTCTCTTTAAAAACTCTGGTTCCATTGAAATACGGTTTCCTTGAAGCATACCGCTGATACCTTCAAGTTTCTCTTTCTTGCAATCATCACAATCACAAGACGATACATAATGTGTAGGTTCACTATACGTTGTCATCACACCTTCATAGTTTCTTAATACAACTTTACCTGGTGCTTGAGAAATCACATAATTAGGCATCACAGGAATTTTCCCACCACCGTTTGGTCCATCAACCACAAAAGTTGGAATCGCTAACCCACTGATATGTCCTCTCAAGCCTTCAATGATCTCTATACCTTTCGATACACTTGTCCTAAAGTGTTCAATTCCAAACGATAAATCACATTGATAAATATAGTATGGTCTAACACGAATCGCGATTAATCCTTTCACAAGACGTCTCATGATATGCACACAATCATTGACCCCTTTTAATAAGACAGATTGATTTCCCACTGGAATACCCGCATCCACCAAACGATCAATCGCTAGTTTTGATTCTGGCGTGATTTCATCTGGATGATTGAAGTGAACATTCACCCAAATCGGGTGATATTTTTTTAACATGTCGACAAGTTTTTCTGTGACACGTTGTGGCATAACCACAGGTGTTCTTGTGCCAAAACGAATCACTTGAACATGATCAATTTCACGCAGTTTTTTTAAGATGTATTCAATACGTTCATCACTGACCATAAACGCATCGCCACCAGATAAAAGCACATCATTTACTTCTTCATGATTTCTGATGTATTCGATGGCACGATCAATGTTTTCTAACTTCATTTCCGCATCTTTTTGACCCGCAAAACGACGTCTAGTACAATGTCTACAATACATCGAACACATGTCTGTAATGAGAAAAAGCACGCGGTCTGGATAACGATGTGTCAATCCTGGTACAGGCGAATCATGATCTTCATGAAGTGGATCTAAAAGGTCATTTTGTCCCTGTATAAGTTCTCCACTAAACGGGACAGCTTGTTGTCTAATGGGACAATGTGGGTTGTCAGGATCTATCAGGGTTAAATAGTAAGGTGTAATCGCCATTCTTAAGTGACCTAAGATATGGTGAATGGTTTCTTCTTCATCCTTAGTCAGAAAAACATATTTTTTTAGTTCTTCAGCAGAACGGATACGATGCGCTGTTTGCCATTTCCAGTCCTGCCATTCCGCATCACTGACGTGCCCAAAGTAAGCTTTTTTCCTCGCTAAATAGCGTTCATTCAATGTGATTTTCATATATTCTCCCTAAGCATACTTCTTCATGAATAACTCATAAAGTTTTTTGTTTTTTCTAAATAAATCCAGTGTAAACTCCGCGTGATGTTTGGTATAGCCATTGCCAATCATCATGTTCACATCTTTTCCTACACCTTCTGCACCAAGTGCAGCTTTGGTAAACGATGTTGCCATGCTGAAAAAATACACAATACCATCATCTTTTGTTGCTAAGATAGATGTCATTTCTGTTTGAGCTATATTCACCACGTTGATGGTCAAGTCTGCCAACTTCCCATCCGTTATTTCAACCATCTTTTCATAGACTGAAACACTGTTTAAAGCATTTTCCATGATGATGTCGTCCACATACCCCAATTCTTTTAAGAGTTGAGCCTGTGCTTCTTCATTGACTAAACCAATCACTCTACCTTCATCTCCAACCATTTCTTTAGCCACGTAACTACACAAAAGACCTGATTTACCTGCAGCACCGATGATAAAGACGGTTTGACCTTTTTTTACCAGCTTCTTTACTTGGGCTGGTGCGCCACAAACGTCTAAAGCGGCTAAAACGAGTTTGCCATCCATGTCTTCTGGAATCACTGCATAAATACCTGAATCAAACAAGATGGCCGATCCAGTGATACGCACCTGTTCATTCGATAGATTAATGTCATGAATCTCTTCAATATGTAAAGGTGTTAAAGATAAGGAAACCAAGGTTGCAATTTTCGTTCCTTTGATAAGCGACTGATCGTGGTGAAGTTTTCCCACTTGTTTCACACTACCTATCAGCATTCCCCCACTTTTAGTGACCGGGTTTTGCATTTTCCCTTGCGCCTTGACGATATCTTTAATCATGATTTTCATCTTTTCCACATCATGATCACACGCTTCTTTTAACTGATGGAATGAAGCACTATCAATATTTAATAAATCGACATCAATGAGTATTTCTGTATCACCACAAACGGGTGTTGCATCAATACAAAACGCTGCTTGTGGCAAGCTTCCTTTAGGTTCGATAACGCGATGTGTTCCAAAACGTGATTCTGCCATAATCTTTATCTCCTTAAGCCTAAAATTTGTCTTGCTTCAGCTGGTGATGCAATCTCTCTACCATATGCTTTAGCAATCTTAACAACTTTTTCAACAAGTTCTTTATTGCCTTTCGCTAAAACACCTTTATCGATATAGAGGTTATCCTCTAAACCCACTCTCACATGTCCACCATATTTAATGGACAGTTCAGCAAGCGAAAACTCATATTTTCCAATGCCAGCAACACTGTAAGTTGCAGTCTTGGGAATACTTTCTCTCATGAAATGAAAATCTCTTTCCTCACCTGTCATCCCCCCATTAACTCCAAGGACAAATGAAAAGTGCATAGGTTCTTTGATGAATCCTTTTTTATGTAGTCTTAAAACCATATCGATATGACCCTTTTCAAAGCATTCCAACTCAGGAAAAATCTGTCTATCATATATTTTTTCTGCGAAATACTTGATGTCATTTTCTGTATTGACAAAGATAGCATCACCACCAAAGTTGAGTGTGCCACAATCTAAGGTACACATCTCAGGTGATAATAACGTTGGTTTTAATCTTTCATCTCTTTTCATCCCCACAGCACCACCGGTTGATGGTTGAATGATGACGTCTGGACATTTCTTTTGAATCGCCTTCATCACTTGGGCATAGCGTTTTTTACTCTGTGTAGGTTTGCCATCATCGTGTCTTACATGAAGGTGAATGATAGCTGCACCCGCTTGATACGCTTCATAAGCTTCACGCACCATTTCAATGACACTATATGGGACATACGGGTTTTGTTCTTTGGTCACTTCTGCACCAGAAATGGCACATGTAATGATCAGTTTATTCATGTTTTATCCTCATCTTTTCCAAAGGAACGACACACGTACCTATCGCTTCAGTGACGAGAACTCTTTCTTTTAGCACATCAGCGGCAGAGGGACTAATATCAGGTCTTGCTGCGATAACTTTAAAGCACTGAAATTTCATTTTACGTGACGTATGACCAACATGAATGATTTCACCTTCGACCTCTATGAAGTCACCTGCATAGAGTGGACCCAAAAAATCAACCTTTTCATAAACTCTAAACAACCCTTCATCCCCATCATGTTGAATGAGTAGTTCGGTTGCAACATCGCCAAATAAACCCAATACACGTGCACCATCTACCAAATGTCCACCATAGTGTGCATCATGTTCAGATAATCTTAATTTATGAATGACTTTCATCTTTTTTCTCCTTTATAACTTTCTTAAAGACAATCGCTTTCTTTTCGAGGCATGAGCATTGCCTCTCCTGTTAACGCACATTCACCGAGTTCATTGAAAACTTCAGTCGTAAAAATCACACGATTTTTCTCTAGCATAATCTCTTTAACAGTGATCACTACTTTAAGCGTCGTCTCCGGATAAATCGGTTTTAAAAACTTCAAGGTTTGTGAACAATAAATCATACCGCCACCTGGAAATTCCATACCAAACACTTTAGAGAATAGGGATCCAACAAACATACCATGTACAATAGGTTTCTTAAAAATGGTTCGTTTACAATAATCCTCATCATAATGTGCCAAGTTATGGTCTCCAGTTACCGCTGCAAACGCATCAACTTCGTGTTGTGTGATGACTCTTTCATACGTTTTTTGATCGCCAATCTTAAATTTCTTAATCATGTTATACCCCTTTTCCAAAAAAAATAAGAGAACTGTCAAGGACAGCTCTCCATTTATGTGTAAATGGCAATGAAGGAGGTGTATCCTCAATCATCAAGGTTAATGTGGGGACACACATTAAGCTTTCGGCGGCATACTCCTTCAATCATCAACCGGACGTCCCTTCCTTTTTGATGATTTACCCAATAGACCGCACCTCTGTATCGTATCTATACTCATTATAAACGATAAATGAAAGCGCTGTCAATCGGATTTGGATATTTTACTGAAAGTAACTAGAGGAATCCTGTTCGTCTTTTTTTTAAACGGTTTACAAACACTATAATAAGGTCTATACTATACTTATAAAGAAAATAGGAGGAATACATGCATGAAAGATTTCATTAAGTTCAGTGACGGATTACCCCTTATCATCAAAATTATTCTCGCACTGTTTTGGGGCATTTACTGGGGGATTTATCGTATCATTAAAGGGGTTGTAACCAACAACGGTATGCTCATTCTCATGGGTATCCTTGTCTTTCCGTTTGGCTTCTTCTTTATGATTATCGATACCATTTCACTCATTCTCTATAAAAAACTCGTTTGGTTAGCATAATTTTATGATAAAGAAAAGGCGGTTCAAAGCGAACCGCCATTTTTTTCATTCTGTTCAAAACGATTTAATTGCTCACTTAAAACTTTCTTCAGTGGACCATATAACCAGTAAATGGTGATGAAATTGGATAATGCCATCATGATCTCAAAAGGAATATCCATCACCAGGTACGCAACAAAGGGTGCATCTGTTAAAAAGACAGCTGCTGGAATAAATGTCCACCCATAAACAAAGCCAAAGATAAAACCGATGAAAGCTAAACCTAAAGCGGATTCAACTTTTCTAAAAATCGTTGATAATGTTAGTGGTATTAACATCCATGCCAGCAACATAAAGGGTAAATACATCGGAATGACAGACCCAAAGGGTGACAACACATTATAAGCGATCACGTGAACCACAATGATTAAAGACGTTCGTTTAAAACCTAACACTTTGGCATATAAGACGATAAGTAAAGTCGAAAACTGAATATTGGGTAACACAGATAGCGCAAGTTGTTGCACAAAAAGAATCGCCGCACAAATGGCAATCAGTGCAATATCTTTAATGGCTTTATGTGTTAAACTCAATATCCATCACTCCCAAGCTTGTTGATAGCTAATCATAAATTTATCGCCATCTTTAAATGCTAATTGGCTCGGTCCTACCGTAGCTAGTTTTTTTTCTTCTCCAACATAGTAATAAAAGGATAAAAAGGTGTTTGTCCAATTGGTCATGAGGTCAAAATCCTGACCTTTAATACCCAAAATGACTTTTCCTTGATACAAGATACTATCAAATGTATACACACATTCAGGATCTGCCTGATAGGTTTGTGTGGCACATGTTAAATCAAAATGACGATTCAAGATATCATAAAAGTTATCGCCTTCTTGATAGGTTAATGCCCCATCAAAAAGAACTTCATCATCTTGTCCCGTAATGGTAAGGTAAATCGTACCCTCATCAGAAGCTTTATTGTCAAAAACAAAGAGTCTAATGACAACCAAAGACACCATGATGACGATGGCAGTGATTAAGATCTTCAATTGTAGATGCTTCATGCCATCACTTCCATTCTTTTTTTATCCAATAACCCAAAGGTTTAATTGTTTTGTACTCCATTGAAGTTGGTCACGCACAATCTTATAAGCAACCAATGCTGCAAAAGCTTGTGGTGTTGAAAATGCTAAATCATAAAGCGTATCAGTTAATCCGTATTTAAATCCTGTTTCGCCTGCATAAAGCATTAACGCTTCAATGAGGTCAGTTCCTTCAACGGTATACATCTCACTTCTTGGATCTTCTCCAATCGCTAATAAACCTAAAATTATGGCTGCAGTTGAAGATGCATTCGGATTCCCCCAAGAAACAACGCCATCCTTGCTTAAATGATCAAGGATATAAGCTTTCATCGCTGTCACTATGGATAATCCTGCTTCACTATCTTTAACGGAAGACACCGCATTTAATGCCATCCCTGCATAATCCGCATCCATATAGGATGGTTCTTCTGTTTGTAAATAAGATACAACGGTGTTTCTCTTCTCGTGCGAAGCTGTTTGATATAAAACATCAAACGCATTCAAATAGGTAACAGCTTCATAAGGATTGTTAGGTGTTAATGCTAAGAAGTCGTTTAACATGGCTTCGGTGATGGTTTGATCAGTCGCACGCATCACAAGTGACTTCTTAAAGACTGAAGCGATATCACTACCACCAAAAACAGGATAGGATAAGGTTTTTAGATCAGGAATAGTATATCCATAGAAACCGAGTTGGCTTAACGCAGCGAGCACATATTGGCTCATCACATTTTCATTCAAATAAGACGTGATATGTGTCGCGATAAACGATTCAATCCATGCGTCAATTTCAAGATCTAAACTTGTTAACATCGTTGACTCTCTAAATGAAATTACCATGTCCTCTTCATAGGCAACTTGATCAAGACCCGTCATACTGCTTACATCATTGACATAAAGACCCCAGTAGTAGTTATACGTCACACCATATTCTTTTGGATAGTGACCGTGAATGCCTTTAATAAAGGCACCCCACTGGCTAATCTCATAATCTAAATCAATAGCTTCATCAATTAATTCAACGAGTCCAAGTTCTGTGTTCTCTGGATAGATCACTTCTTCACTGAACAGAACGTTACCTGATAAATCTCTGACTTCTACAACAAATGTATCTGCCGTTGGCTTAGCTTCCTGACAACCAGCAAGAAGCACGATACTTAAGAAAAACAAGACAAGTAAACCTAGTTTTTTCATGCAATTTCTCCTTTTCTCAAATAAAAAACCATACCTTTGGGGTATGGTAATAGACAAAAAGAGGATTTTTGTCCTTTCTCAACCCCAGAAGATGACTCGGTTTGACATATGTGGTAGGTCTCCCGGCTTAACATCATCCTACTTTGCACCTTCCCGCTTTAGCAGTGGTCGTTCGCATTTCGTCCGTATCACGGTTGCTGGGACAGCTCAAGATTTAACACTTGATTCCCTGTTATGCTATAAATTAGCACCATCATGTCTATTCGATTACTTTCATTATAAAGGATGTATCCTCATAACTCAAGGAACATTTCAGACTTCTTTTTTTATTTAGAATGAATCTATTTTCTTACTTTGAATTTAAGTGATTATAAACCTTATGAAGCAAAGCTTCGCGTTCGCTTACAATCTTTTCTTTTAGATCATCTACTTGTAACTGAAACTGACGCTTAGCAATCTCATCATCTAGCCCCGGAAGATTGATCATGACATTCATCAACGCTCCAAGAGCGCCTGAAGAAAGCGCGAGGGTCGCTACACCGATATCCGATACTGTTTGTTTGTTACCATGTTTGATAATGAAATCAAATTGATGAAGCGCAGATAAAGAAAGGGTTGCTACCTTTAAAGGAACCATAATGGCTTGCATGGTGCCTTCTTGAATTTTTTCCTTACGATATGAAATCTCATCTTCCGTCGTTTTCGGTAATTGAAAAGCTTGCATAATCAAATTGAATGCATCGGTATCGGCATCAATCAACCGAAGTAACTCATCTTTCATGACAACTAAAGAACCAATGACATCTTTAAACTCGAGTTGAATGGATGGTTCTAAGGCTAGAAACTTCTTTTTATCAACGGTTAAGTGTCCGACCATGCGTGCTAAAGCAACACCCATGGATGACATCAGTGCTGATACACTACCACCACCCGGTGCGGGACTTTTTGAATCAACTTCACTCACAAAAGATTGAACAGATAAATCCACAAGTTTTGTCATGATATATTCACCACTTTCTGGTCACTGACCACTTTTTTACCTTTGATATACACATCTTTGGTATGGTTGATACCAAAGTGATAAAGCACATACGTCAAGCTTGGAGCATCCATCAACACAATGTCTGCATCCTTACCAATCTCTAGTGATCCCTTAGACTGTGCAAGACCTAAATGGTATGCTGGGTTAAGCGTCACAGCGTTTAAAATTTCAGCGGGTAAGAGCCCCATTTGATTCGATGCTAATTGCATCATGAACTGGAAATTTTCTGTTGGACATGATCCAGGATTATAGTCTCCTGCAATCGATAATGCCACACCACGTTTTATCATCTCTTTGGCTCTTGCGTAATTTTTCTTTAAATAAAAGGACGTTCCAGGTAACACATTGGCAACCGTGTTTGATAAGGCGAGTGCATCCATGTCTTCATCCGATGTCGCCATCAAATGATCGACTGAACTACATCCGAGCATAACACCTAAACCGGCACCACCGAGTGGATGAATTTCATCTGCATGAACCTTAATCTTAAAACCTAAGGATTTTGCATGCATGAGTAAATCTCTTGTTTCATCAACCGAGAAAACACCTTCTTCACAAAAGACGTCAACCGCTTCTGCGAGCTCAAGTTGCCTAATGTGTTTTAAATCCTCTTTCATGACTTCGATGTATTCATCTTTACGGTTTTTATATTCTCTTGGTACAGCATGTGCACCCATATAAGTTGAGATCACCCGCACAGGGTGTTCATCATTTAATTTTTGGTTCACCCGAAGTTGTTTGGTTTCATGCTCGAGTGCAAGTCCATAACCACTTTTAGATTCAACAACGGTAACCCCATAACTCATCATAAGGTCTAGAGAGCGGTAAGCCTTTTGATAAAGCACATCAAAACTTGCCTTTCTGGTCATGTCAACCGTTCCTAAAATGCCACCGCCACGGTTTAAGAGATAGAGATAGGGCATCCCCTTTTGAAGTTCTTCATATTCGTGTTCTCTTGAACCCGCGTGTACCAAATGGGTATGCGAATCGATGAATCCAGGGGCTGCAATCAGACCATGTGCATCAACAAGTTCTGTATGAGAACTCACAAATGCATCACCCTCTCCTTCACCTATACCGATGATTTTCCCATCCTTTATCGCGATAAAACCGTCTTGAATCTCTTTGATTAAAGACATCTTTTCTCCCTTAACAGGTGGCACTTCACATGGTGTATAAATGGTTTTTATATGATAGATGACTGAATCTGCATGCACACATAACCCCTCCTTACATATTGGCTTCAATCATTTTTTTCGTATCGAAATCTCTAAAAAGCAAATAGGTCTTCGCTTCTTCAGTGATAACTTCAAAAGACATGGTCTTGTCAAACACCTTTTTTTCACACGCGTAATAATATTTAAGTGAATCCATAATCGCATCCTTTGGTAAAAGTCCAACAATCTCTGAACTCATGACATTAACATGGTAACGTTTCGCTTCCATCTTTACCGTTTCTAGGATACGATATATTGGATTTTTCTTGAAATCTAAAATATTCATCGTTACTTGAACATGGCCTCGTTCAGCCAATAACGCGGGTCCAGCTTGAATATATTGGTATCCGCCACTGGACTGCCTAATAGCTTTCGCTATCGTGGATGCGACCTTTTCATCCGATGTATCTAAATCGATATTAAATGCAATCAAAGGAACTCTCGCACCAATCGCAACCACACCAAATGTAGGGTGTATGGACAACGGACCATAATCAGGAGTCCACATCGGATCTTTGAGTTTTTCTGCCATCCCTTCGAACTCACCACGTCTGATATCAGGAAGATTTTCTCTTTCTTTTTTTTGTGCTGCTTTCGCATATAAAAACACTGGAATCTGATACATAAAAGAGACGTGATCAGCTAGGGATTTCGCGTAATCAACGCATTCATCAAGGGTAACCTCTTGAATCGGAATAAAGGGAATGACATCGACTGCACCCATTCTTGGGTGTTCACCATGATGTTGATTCATGTCAATCAAGTCCATCGCTTGTTTCACAAATGCGATTAAAGGCATGATCATTTGATCTGGATCACCAATCAATGTAATGACCGTACGGTTATAATCTTTATCAGGTTCATAACTAATCAGTTTAAAACCTTGATGATGTTTTAAAGGTTCGACAATCTTTTCAATTTTTTCAAGATCTCTTCCTTCGCTGATGTTTGGAACACATTGTACAACTCTCATGATCTTCTTCCTTTCTTGTAGTTAAGGATAGCTTGCTTTATATTTTTCTCATCACTGAGATAAGGAATTGTAATGC
>DIER01000031.1:0-16271 GCA_002418725.1 Acholeplasmataceae bacterium UBA5769 | reverse complement strand
ATAGAACCATCAAGTACCATGCCATATCCACCGTTTATCGATTTACCAATACCAACACCACCGCCATTATGAAGTGCAACCAAACTCATACCTCTACTTGCATTTCCTAATGCGACATGGGTTGCCATATCAGCCATGATGTTAGAACCATCTTTAATGTTTGCAGTTTCTCTAAAGGGTGAGTCGGTTCCACCCGTGTCATGATGATCTCTACCCAGCATGATTGGACCTACTTTTTGTTCTCTAACGAGCGCATTGAACCTGAGTGCAATCTTTAATCTGCCTTTCGCATCTTGGTATAAAATACGCGCTTTTGTCCCTACAACAAGGGCATTTTCTTTCGCATTTTTAATCCACATATAATTATCATAGTCTTGAAAACGTCTTTCTTTAGGAATAAGACGCATAGCTTCTTGGTCGGTTAAATCGAGATCCTCTTGTTTGCCAGATAAGCATACCCAGCGAAATGGGCCATAGCCATAATCAAAAAGGAGTGGTCCCATGAGTTCTTCCACATAAGAAGGTTGCACAAAACCATCAAGATCATTGACCTTATTCTTACATATGGACGTAACTCCTGCATCATACACAGACTTTAAAAAGGCATTCCCATAATCAAAAAAGTAAGTTCCTCTATCAACGAGTGTTTCGATATATCCATAATGCTTCACAAGCGATTCATTGACGAGTTTCTTAAACGTCTCTGTATCATCTTCAAGCATTTGGGTTCTTTCTTTAAAACTTAAATGATAAGGACAATATCCCCCTTCATAAACTGCATGACATGACGTTTGATCACTCAAAAGATCAATAGACATAAAATTTGTGCAAGCATAAGCTAACAAGTTCACTATATTTCCATGATACGCAATCGCTAAAGCTTCGCCCTTGATCTTTGCGTTTTCTGCAAGATCAAAAGCTTCTTTCTCACTGGAAGTCACCACATCAATCCAACCTTGATCATATCTTGTCTTAATGCGTGATTGATCCACTTCTGCGATGATACCAACACCACCTGCAATACGAATCGCTTTTCCTTGCGCACCACTCATGCCCCCTAAACCAGAGGATACGAAAAGCTTACCCTTCAAATTATCTTGATGAGGGATACCCAGTTTTAATCTTCCCGCATTCAGTAACGTCGAATACGTCCCATGAACGATGCCTTGTGGACCGATATACATCCATCCACCTGCTGTCATTTGCCCATAATTGGCAACACCTAAAGCTTGTGCTCTTTCAAACGATTTGATATCGTCATACATCCCTACCATTAAGCCATTCGTGATGATAACCCTGGGTGCTGTTGGATGACTTTCAAATAACCCTAAGGGATGCCCAGACATCACGGTTAATGTTTCATGCTCAGTCATGATACGTAAGTATTTTTGAATCAGATGGTATTGCATCCAATTTTGACAGACTTGTCCTGTTTCACCATACGTGACGAGTTCATAAGGGTATAATGCAACTTCAGGATCTAAATTATTATCTATCATTACCTGAAGTGCGCGACCTGCTAATGTCTTTGCTTGATATGTTTCAATAGGTCTACCTTTGATCCCTGTTTTTGGACGAAAACGGTACCCATAAATGCGACCCTTTTCCATAAGCTCTTCTAGAAATTCAGGAATCATCACATCATGCCATTCGTTTGGAATGTAGCGTAGCGCATTTTTAAGGGCAAGTTCGATGTCATCTTCCCTAAGTAATGCAGCTCTTTTAGGTGCACGTCTTAACGTTTTATCGAAGACAACTTTATCTGGCAACGATTCAAAAATATCTTTTAAGGTTATACTTCTCATGAAATGCCCTCCTTAAAGAGACGATTGTAAAAACCTTCATCTTTCAACAAAGCTTCCATTTGATGCATATAAACATATAAGACTTCATCTTTTTCCAAGCATGGAATGACTTCTCTGACCAACTGATAAAGACGTTCTGTCATGTTTCCTAGTTTCTTTTTCCCACGTAAATCAATCGCTTGGCAAGCCGTCATTATTTCTAGAGCGATAACTTGTCTGACGTTTTCTAAAATGGTTTTCGCTTTTCTTGCAGAGATTGAACCCATCGAAACATGATCTTCTTGGTTTGCTGATGATGGAATCGAATCAACAGATGCAGGATGTGCTAAAACCTTATTTTCAGAAACAAGTGAAGCTGCGGTATATTGAACAATCATAAAACCTGAATTCAAACCTGATGCTTTTGCTAAAAAAGGAGGTAATCCTGAAGATAAATGAGGGTTAACCATACGCTCAATCCGTCTTTCACTAATGTTCGCAAGTTCGGATAATGCAATGCCTAAATAATCGAATACCATTGCTAAAGGTTCGCCGTGAAAATTACCAGCACTGATCGCTTCATTGACTTCATTAAAGATAATCGGATTATCGGTTACCGCGTTCATTTCTCTTTCTAAAACATTTTGGACGTGCATGAAAGCATCCAAACTAGCACCATGAACTTGTGGTGCACAGCGTAATGAATACGCATCTTGTACACGCTTTTCATTTTGCCTTGTCGTCATTTCACTACCCTCAAGATAGCTTAAAACACGTTTAGCCACTTCGATTTGTCCTAATTGCTTTCTGACCTGATGAATACGTTGATCATAAGCATCCGTAATGCCCTCCAGAGCTTCCATGGTTAAAGAAAGTGCAAGATTACTATAATCAAGTAGATGAAATGCATCATATAAAACAAGGCCACCAATGGCTGACATCGCTTGTGTGCCATTGATTAAACTTAAACCTTCTTTCGCTTGAAGATTATCGAGAGGAGTGACACCCGCTAAAGCCAACGCTTCTTTTGCAGGATAGCGAACACCCTTATACTCCATTTCTCCTAAGCCTAAAAGAGGTAGACTCATGTGTGACAATAGTGCTAAATCACCACTCGCACCTAAACTCCCTTTTTCAAAAACAATGGGGATAACATCCTGATTTAAAAAATCAACCAATTTCAAAACGGTCTCCTCGCGAAGACCACTATACCCTTGTATTAAGGCATTTATTCTTAGTGCAATCATTGCTCTGACCGTGCACTTTGGTAAGGGTTCTCCCATACCACATGCATGACTCATCAAAAGATTCTTTTGAACTTCAGATAATTGCTTTTTATCAATTTTAACACTTGATAAATGACCAAAACCGGTGTTGATGCCGTATACCGCATCATCACCGTTTGCCATCTTTTTTACGATCATTTCTGCTTTTCTAACCTTCGCTAGGTTATCAGGGTGAACTTGTATCGTGTCTTTGCCATCCGCAATACATTTTAAACATGCTAAGGTTAGAGATTCGCCATCCAGTATAATCATATGAGCTTCCTCACGACTTCGCTTCTGCAATGAGACACGCAAGTGCGATGGAATAAAATTTACTTTCTTTAGTATCTGCACGCGATGTTAAAACAATAGGTTTGCGTGCACCTGCAATCACAGAAGCACTCTTCGCTCCTGCTAAAAACATCATGCTCTTATAAAATACGTTCCCCGATTCAATTTGTGGCATCACCATAAAATCGACATCGCCTGCCATAGGATCCGTAATTCCTTTGTGTTGTGCAGCCTCTAAATTAATCGCATTATCAAGTGCAAATGGTCCACCAATCGTGCAACCTTTAATGCGTTCGTTTCGATTTCTTTCTATCAGTTCAACAGCATCCAGCGTTGCTTGCATTTTAGGATTAACCTTTTCAACTGCTGCAATCATCCCCACTTTAGGATGCTTGACACCAATCGCGTGCAGCACTTCCACACCGTTTTCGATGATTTCTTGTTTGATATCGACGTTAGGATCAATATTCATCGCACCATCAGACATCATCAAAAGTTTATGATATGCAGGAATTTCCATTACACTCACATGTGATATGCGATTCGGTGTTCTTAAACCAAACTCTTTGTCTAAGGCAGCTCTTAATATCACGGATGTATCTACAAACCCCTTCATCAAGACATCACCTTTACCTAGTGATACCATCTTGACTGCTTCTTCAGATGCCCTAACGGGATCTTTTTCATCGATGATACGGTAATCACTCAGTTTGGCATGGAGTTCATGTAGAATCGCTTCGATTTCTTTTTGATCACCAATTAAGACAGGTTCGATGATTTTCGCATCTTTCGCCATGACGACAGCTTCTAAAACAGGATGGTCGTTTGCTGCAGCAACCACCATCACTTTAGGCTTTAACAGTTCGGCACGTTTAACTAAGTCGAGCATCGTACGGATCATATCCTAACCTCCTAAATGTATATTTTCGCTTCTTCTTCACCTTTTAGTACACGAAGTGCACCATAGGCTAAAGCTTCCATTTCATCCTCACCTGGATAAACCAACACAGGCGCGATGAAACCGACACGTTCTTTAATCAGTTCTACTGTAAGTTTGTTATATGCTAAACCGCCAGTTAATACAATGCCATCTACATGTCCTTTAAGAACGGTTGCGTATGCACCGATTTCTTTGGCAATTTGATAACACATCACTTCATGAATGAAACGCGCTTTTTCATCACCTTCATGAATGCGTTTCATGATGGTTGCTCCATCATTGGTACCAAGGTAAGCAACAAGCCCACCTTGACCATAGTTTTTACGTTGAATTTCTCTTAACGTATACTTACCCGATAAAGCCATCTTATAAAGAGGGCCCATGGGAACCTCACCACTACGTTCGGGTGACATCGGACCATCACCATCAAGTGCGTTATTGACATCGATGACTTTGCCAAAGTGATGGGCAGCAATACTGATACCACCACCTAAATGCGCAATAACTAAATCTAAAGATTCATAAGGTTTCCCTAAATCTTTCGCAACTTTTCTGGCAACTGCCTTTTGATTTAAGGCATGAAACAAACTATCTCTTTTAATTTCAGGCATCCCCGTGTAACGTGCGATATCTTCCATTTCATCGACCGCAACAGGATCGACGATGAAACTAGGAATGTGGTATGTATCGGCAATTTCTTTGGCAATGAAGCAACCTAAATTTGATGCATGTTCCCCGCGTTTAGCTTCTTTCATATCTGAAATCATCTTCTCGGTGACCGCATATGTGCCACTGGGAATAGGTTTTAGCATGCCACCTCGTCCAACAACGGCATCTAGTTTTGATAAATCGATGTTATCTTTTTCAAGTTCTTCTAAGATAGCTTTCATTCTAAAATCATACTGATCAATAATGTGGTTAAACGCTAATATGGTTTCAGAATCATGTTTAACACTCGCTTTAAAAACACATGCTTCATCCTCATAGATGGCAAGTTTTGTTGATGTTGAACCTGGGTTGATCGCTAAAATACGGTAGGGCATAAAGTTCTCCTTTAATTATAGTGGTTTAAATGTTGATGTAAAATGTCTTAATATCTTTGACTCATATGCAAATGCATAACCCTTCAACTCATGACGATGCTCATACACGTGAATCACAGCATCTGCAACGACATCTAAATGGTTATACGTGTAAAGTCTTCTTGGAATGGTCAATCTCATCAATTCCATTTTACTCTCTTTGTTTTGATGTGTATCTGGGTCTCGTCCTAAAAGAAGTGAACCAATTTCTACTGCGCGTATACCTGCTTCAATGTAGATCGCATTGGTGACAGCTAATGCTGGAAACTGATCAAAAGGAATATGTGGTGCGAACGCTTTACAATCGACAAACACGGCATGTCCCCCGACTGGGTATTGAATAGGTACACCTGCATCATGCAGACGATCACCTAAATAGCGCACCTGATCAATACGATGAGTCAAATAACGATAATCTAGCGCTTCCATTAAACCGACAGCAAGTGCGTCCATGTCACGACCATTGAGTCCACCATAGGTGGGGAACCCTTCATAGGGTACGACATATGTACGGCATTTGTCAAATAAATCTTGATCATCTTTGATCGCGATAATACCACCCATGTTCACTAAACCATCTTTTTTGGCACTCATTAAAAAGGCATCGGCATAACTAAACGCTTCACGTGCAATGTCGATAATATCTTTATCTTGATAACCCTTTTCACGTTCTTTTACAAAGAATGCATTTTCTGCATAACGTGCGCCATCAATAATCATCTTGATGCCATAGGTTTCGCAAATCTTCTTTGTTTCTCTCATGTTTTGCATCGATACGGGTTGTCCACCTGCAGAATTATTGGTGATTGTCATGATCACTCCTGCAATGTTTTCCTTACCCTTTTCTAGGATGGTACGCTCTAAACATTCAAGACACATATTTCCTTTAAAATCATGCCAATGTTCAATGTCGTAACAATCAGGAACGACACAATCGATGGCACGTGCTCCAGCCAGTTCAACGTGTGCTCTGGTTGTATCAAAATGAATATTCGAAATGTAATACATACCAGGTTTCGTGACGAGTTGGGGTAAAAAGACCTTTTCAGCTCCTCGTCCTTGATGTACAGGGATGAAATACTGATACCCTGTAATATGCTTAACAACAGATTCTAATCGATAAAAACTACGACTGCCAGCGTAGGCTTCATCACCAGTCATCATCGCTGCCCATTGTTCTTGGCTCATCGCGCCAGTACCAGAATCAGTGAGTAAGTCGATATAAACATCATCGCTTTTCAAAGAAAAAGGGTTGTACCCCGCATTCTTTAAGAGTGTGATGCGTTCTTCTTTCGTGGTTTCCCGGATGGGTTCAACCATCTTAATGCGGTACGGCTCTGCCATATACTTTTTGTTCATGAAACGTCTCCTTGTACTTGATATACTTATTATACATAATAAGAGACGAAAAATAAACATTTTATGAAAGCGCTTTATATTTTCACATTTTTTTGCAGATTGCTTACATGAAAATGTCAAACAAATCATCCTATGATACAATGAGTATGAGTATAAAACGGAGGAACGATCATGAACTATCGCGAATTATCATTAAAACTTCATCGAGAACTTGGTGGCAAAATTGAAATGATCTCAAGAGCAGAGATCAAAGATAAAGATGATCTTGCCATCCTCTATTCACCTGGTGTTGCAGAACCTTGTTTAGAGATTCAAAAAGATAAAAAACTATCCTACACTTATACGAGAAGACATAACACTATCGCAGTCATTACCGATGGATCCGCTGTTTTAGGTTTAGGCAACATCGGACCTGAAGCAGGTATGCCTGTGATGGAAGGAAAAGCCATTTTATTTAAACTTCTGGGTGGTGTGGACGCAATTCCCCTCTGTATTGATTCACAAGAACCCGAAAAAATCATTGAAACCGTACGACTACTTCAAGGAAGTTTTGGTGGAATCAACCTAGAAGACATTTCAGCACCTCGCTGTTTTACCATTGAACAAGAACTTAAAAAAGTGTGTGATATCCCCATATTCCATGACGATCAACACGGTACAGCAATTGTCGTTGGTGCAGCATTAACCAATGCCTTGAAGCTTGCAGATAAAAAAATAGATGACATCAAACTCGTGATCAATGGCGCAGGCGCTGCAGGCACATCGATTGCACATTTCTTAATGTCACTGGGTGTCAAAAACATGGTTGTCTGTGATAAGCATGGCATTTTATGGAGAGGCGATCAATCCTTATCACCAACACATCAAGCTCTCGCACATTTAACCAATCCCAATCTGGAAAAAGGATTACTCATAGACGCACTTAAAGGTGCCGATGTCGTGATTGGTGTTTCAGTGAAAAACGTGATCACCAAAGACATGATCAAGTCCATGAATGAAAAAGCTATCGTTTTTGCGATGGCAAATCCCGATCCTGAAATTCTTCCAGAAGACGCTAAAGACGCAGGTGTTTTCATCATCGGTACTGGATCATCAAAATACCCTAATCAAATCAATAATCTTCTCGCATTCCCAGGCATTTTCAGAGGAACACTCGATGCTCACGCGAAAGACATCACACACGAGATGATGAAAGCTGCTTCTATAGCTATCGCATCTTGCATCCAAGAAGCAGACCTTTCACCAGAACACATTATCCCAAATCCATTAGATCCCAAAGTGCATGAACGTGTTGCAACCGCGGTTAAAGAAAAAGCGGTACAGACAAGTGTACCCAAAACACACGAATAAATCAAAAGAAAAAAGCTGCAAATCAATATTGCAGCTTTTTCATTGGTTGGGTGTAGCATTTAACATCACTGTTATTAATTTCAATCCAATTTTCGGTGACCATCTTTTCTCTAGAGAAACGATCAGTTCTATCCGTAATTAATTCGTCATCATTATTTAAGTGTACAGAACTTCCAAATATCACATTGTAATCAACAGGAGCAAAGCTTTTGACAAATCCTAACTTTTTCATACGAGCCTCCGTTTTTATTTTTATTTGTAAATTCATTATTATCATCTTTTTCATTATTTTGTTGATTTTTTTAATTTACACCTTAATTATATTAATATTCAAACACGTTGTCAAGTCTTTTTGCTCATTTTTGTTGATTTTTTTAATTTTCAAATCAATTTTTTTAATATTTTGTTTAATTTATCTCACTTTTATCAATTTTATTTATTTTTTTGTCTATAAAAATAGAAAAACCAGCATATGAATGCTGGCTTTTTTGGTTTTGTCTTTTATGAGAAATTATCAAAAAACACATTTTCTTGTTTGATCTGATGCTTGTTCAACACTTTAATGCATGCATTGATCATACCCGGTGATCCACATAAATAAGCTTCACTTTCAGTCAGATCACCTACATGACGGTCAACCACATCGGTAATCAGTCCGACATCACCTGTCCATTGATCATCAGGAAGTGGTTCGGAAAGTGCAGGGATGTATTCGAAGTTTGGAAACTCTTTGGATAGTTCCATAAACTCTTCTGTATAATATAAATCTCTTTTTGACTTCGCACCAAAGAAATATTTCACCTTTCGGTTCATACCTTGATCTCTTAAATAATAAAGAATGGAGCGAATTGGTGCTTTCCCTGAACCACCTGCAATACAAATCATATCACGGTTCGATTCTTCTTGTAAGTAGAAGTCGCCATAAGGACCTGTCAAAATCACTTTATCTCCCACTCGAAGTGCTTTATGCACATAGGTTGTTGCTTTCCCGTTAGGCACCTGTCTAATAATTAATTCGATCTCATTATTGTATTTAGGGTGAGACGCAATAGAGTAGGCACGGATCACATCAATCCCAGGAACTTTGATCTGGGCGTACTGCCCTGGTTTAAAGTGCATTTCTTGTGGGTCAATGAGTTTAAATCGAACGAGCTTAATGTCATAAGTTAAATCTTCAATATAAGAAACTTTCGTCTTATACTCCTTCGCGTTGAGAAGTTCCTTTGGAATCTCAATCTTCATGTTATCTTTCACTTTAACCTGACATGATAAGCGTATGCCTTCTTCTCTTTCCTTTTCATTCAGAAAAGGTAGTTCTGTTGGCTTAATCTCTCCGCCACCTTCAATCAGTTTAAACTTACAAAAACCACACGTTGCTTTCCCACCACATGCTGATGGGATAAAGATTTTGTGTTGTGATAAAGTGTTAAGTACAGTTTCATCACCTGACACAGGAATAATTTTATCGTCGTTGATTTGGAGTACCCTCTCGCCACCGCCACCCATGAGTTTTTCAACTACAATCAATAAGAGCGCGATGATTAGCAAGACCCCAATCAAGACAATAGGAACATAGATTAAGTTCATAATAGCCTCCTTTTTAAATGCTTGCTAATCCGGTAAATCCAATAAACGCTAACGCTAAAATACCTAAAATAATGAAAACAATACCTTTACCACGTAAACCTTTAGGAAGATCAGAGATTTTTGCCATCTTTTCACGGATACCCGCTAATAAAATGATCGCCAATGCCCAACCAATCGATGAACCAAAACCAAACGCCGCAGTTTCACCAAACGTATATTCACGGTTAACAAAGAATAAGGATACAGCTAAAACGACGCAGTTTACAGTAATGAGTGGTAAAAAGATACCAAATGCATTGTACATGGAGGGCACAAACTTCTCCATGAAGATTTCAAGCAATTGTACAACTGCCGCAATCGTAATGATGAAAACAAGAAGCGCCAATTTCTCAGTTCCTGTTGCCACCAACAATTGATAGATAGGCCAGTTAATGATGGCTGTCAAGGTAACAACCAAGATAACCGCTAAACCCATACCTTTCGCATTTTTAACGTTTGTAGAAATGGCAATCAGCGGACACATACCTAAAATATACACGAGGGCAATGTTATGATTTAAAATTGATGCTAAGATCAGTTCAAATAAATTATTCATCTTATACCCTCCTAATTGGTTTCATAAAACTTAGACCACTCACGAATACCCCAAATGAGAAGACCTAAAACGAAGAATCCACCTGGTGCCATCGACATGACAACCCAATTTGGCCATGTATCAGGCATAATTTGTGCACCTAAGATGCTACCAGTTGCAAGCAGTTCTCTAACAACAGCAACAATCACAAGGATCAAGGTATAACCCATACCTGATGCAAAACCATCAACTAACGTATACTTCACAGGATTCTTCGCAGCGAATGCTTCAGCACGTCCCATGACGATGCAGTTCGTGATGATTAAACCTACGTACGCACCTAATGAACGCGCGATATCATTGAAGAAAGCCTCTAAAAACATTTGTACTGCAATAACAAAAGCGGAAATGATCACCATGTATGTGACCATTCTCACCTTAGACGGGATAAAGTTTCTAATCAAAGAAACCACCGCAGAAGATGCCATGACAACAAACGTCACACCAAGTCCCATCGCAATCGCGTTATCCACACGGTTTGATACTGCAAGTGCCGAACAAATCCCCAAGACAGCAACAACGATGGGGTTGTTGCGATGTAGTCCATCTTTTAATATGTTAAACCATTTGGTATAACGTAAACGTATCCAATTCATCGCACAACCTCCTTATGCATTGCGGCTTTCCCAAGCCGCTCTATAAACTTCATATGTATGATTCATGATGATTTCAAACGCTTCTGATGTTCTGGTTGCACCTGTAATCGCATCGACTTCGTTTTCTTTATTGGGTGAACCATCTTTATTAATCTCAAGCGTAGGAATCATTTTAATGCCGACAAAGTTAGCTAAATACTTCGCTTCAGCAATAATACCACCTAAACCCGGCGTCTCTTGTTGCTGCAACACCGCAATCTTAACTATCGTTTCAAAATCACTTTTTAAGGTGACAACCCCAGAGATAGGTCCCCAGACACCGCCACCGGTATATTCATAAGAAACATTGAGTGTCGTCTTGTGTTGATAAAAGGTCATACCATCCACTTCAATGATTTCTATCACTTCATCGAACACATCGTGTATGTTCGCTGAATTAAAACTGACTTCATTGGCACTTAAAATCGCACCCTTTAATTGTGCAGCTTCATTTTGAATGATACGGTCTCTTGTTAAAGCATCCATGCCAACCAATAAACCTGAGGTGAGACTTCCTAAAATGAGCACAAAAACAATTAACTTTAGATTTTGTTTCATACGGTTCCCTCCTCGACCTTTTTAACGGTCATGGAATCAATCAAAGGTGATACCGCACTCATTAAGATAACTGCAAACGTTACACCTTCTGCATAGGTTCCAAAGAAACGGATCACAAAGGTTAATAATGCCAAACCGAAACCATATAAAACCTTACCGAAAGATGTTTGTGGTGCAAGCACAGGATCCGATGCGATAAAGATGGCACCAAATAAAATACCACCCGTTAAAAGAGAAAACACTGGATCTCTACCCCAATCAAAAAGTAAGTAGGATAATCCTGTTAACACAAAGAAAAATCCTAAATAACTGACGGGAACTTTCCAATCTCTAACTTTAAGCATTAAGAGTAAACCTCCTAAGACGAGGACGCCTAGTCTAAACGTTTCCCCTACAACACCAGGAGCTTCCCCTAACAACAACTGCCCATACGTGAAAGGGTAAGGATTGGCACCTCTAAATAAGCTTAGGAGTGGTGTTGCCCCTGTAAACAGATCGCCACCTTGACTAAGCCAACTGGTTGCCATTTGGACAGGAAATGAAATCAAAACAAAAAGTGCACCCACGAGTGCAGGGCTGAAAATATACTTACCACTACCACCGAAAATATTCTTACCAAAAAACACTGCAAAGAATGTTGCAATACCTACAAGCCATGCAGGCACTGCTGGCGGTAAGATGAGAACCACCAACATAGGGGTAATCATCCATTCAGGATCAAATGGTTTTTTTCTAAGTCTTGCAAATGCGAATTCAATGATTGAACTCACAGCAAACGAAACCGCAGTTAACAGTAAAATATGTAGTCCGAAATTAACTGTCCCAATGATCAGTAAGACTGCCAAAGCGAAAGCGAAGAGATACAGATTTTGTTTGTTGACCGCATTTTTTTCAACGTTTAAATTCGTGTCATTCATGTTGTCACCCTTTTCTATAAAATCACCTAGATGGAATTATAAACCACCGTATTTTTACCCATATTATAGCATTTTACGTTTGTTCTAACAAACGCCTTGCACTTCCAAACATCAGTTACTTTAGATTTAATAAATTCTAAATAACTTAGGCTTTCTATGACTTCTTATCATAAATAACAAACTTATTTAGAAAAAAAGTGCGGACATAGTCCACACTAGGGTTTTATCGCAATCGCATCAATTTCAACCATGACATCTTTGGGAAGACGTCTGACTTCGACTGCTGCACGTGCTGGTTTATGCTCACCAAAAAATGAACTATAAACCTCATTCATCAGTGAAAAATCACTTAGATTTGTCATGTACACTGTACATCTCACAATATGTTCTTTTTTGAGTCCTGCTTCTTCAACAATCGCTAAAATATTGGTTAATGATTGTCTGGTTTGATCCTGAATATCATGAGAAATTAACTGATTTGTCTTGGGATCAAAAGGGATTTGTCCAGACACATAGAGTGTGTCTTTGACGAGAACACCTTGACTATAGGGACCTACAGCCTGTGGTGCACCACTTGTTTTAATAGGTTTCATCTTTAAAGGGTTGAAGATTCAATCATTAGCTTCACCAGCTTATCTGAAAACTCTACAGGGTTTTCAATGGGTAATCCTTCAATTAAGAGCGCTTGATAGTAAAGAATGGAAGCATAATCATCAATCTTTTTCTCATCTTTCTCATAGATTTTGGTTAACGCTGTGAAAAGTTCATGATCTGGATTAATTTCAAGAATACGCTCTGCTTGAACATCCGTTTGTTGGGGCATCGTTTTTAAGATCTTTTCCATTTCTAACGATAAACCTTCACCTGAGACAAGACATACAGCAGAACTCTTTAGTCTTGCTGATAGTTTAACATCTTTCACCTTATCTTTCAATGCTTCTTTGATGGCTTTGATGATATGTTTGTTTTCTTTTTCTTTTTTCTTCAAATCTTCCTTCTTCGTTTCATCAACAAAATCTGCTTCACCTTGTTGAACAGATTTGAAAGGAACATCTTGATAGGATTGCATCATTTGAATCATAAATTCATCGATTTCATCGGTTAAAAGTAGAACTTCCACTTCCTTTTCCTTCATGACATCCATCTGCGGAAGAGATAAAATCGAGGTTTTTGATTTACCTGAAGCATAATAAATCGATTTTTGATCTTCAGGCTTACGATCAATATATTCTTTTAAGGTGATGTAATCATCACTCTTTGATGTCTTAAACATGATCAAGTCTTGAAGTTTTTCTTTGTTTAGCCCAAATTGATCATAAATGCCATATTTAAATGTGTTCTTATAGTTGTCATAGAAGACGATATAATTATCTCTATCGTGAGAAAGCATGTTTTCAAGTTCGTTTTTGATCTTTTTCTCTAAGTGAGACGCAATCTTCTTCACTTGCTTATCTTGCTGTAGAAGTTCTCTTGAAATATTTAAAGAGATGTCTGCGGAGTCAACAAGACCTTTCACAAACTTGAAATAATCAGGAATTAAATCTTTATTTTTGCCTTGAATGAAAACGCCTTTCGAATAGAGTTGCAAACCTTTTTCATAGTGTTCACTGTAAAAATCATAGGCTGGTTTCTTTGGAATAAAGAGTAACGCGGTATACGTCAACATCCCTTCAACATCGGTATGAATCACTTTGAGAGGATTTTCGTAATCATTGAAATGATGTTTATAGAAGTCATTCATTTCCTCTTCTTTAACATCAGCCTTTGATCTTTTCCAAATCGGAATCATTTGGTTTAGGGTTTGTTCTTCAAGTTTTTCTTTTTTGTCTTCTTTGACCATGACACTCATCTTAATAGGATAGCGCACATAATCAGAATATTTTCTAACTAACGTTTTTAACTGATAATCTTTGACGTATTGAGAAAAATCTTCGTCTGCTTCTTCATCGTGTTCATCGTCTCTAAGATATAAGGTAATCTCGGTGCCAATCGCATCTCTTTTAATTTCTTCAACGGTATAAGAGTCTTCACCGGTCGAACTCCAACGATACCCTGTTTCACTAAAGGGTGATCTTGTTTCAACAACAACTTCTTTAGCAACCATAAATGCGGAATAAAATCCCACACCAAATTGACCAATGATGGAAAGATCTTTGGCTTCTACTTTTTCCATGAATGCTTTTGATCCACTTTGCGCAATGGTTCCTAAATTTTCAATTAATTCTTCTTCAGTAAAGCCAATACCATTGTCTTTAATCTTAAGTGTTCTTGCTTTTTCATCTGGGATTAACCAAATTTCATAGGTGTCTTGTGGGACACGTTGATCCGTTAATGATAAATAATGACGCTTATCGATCGCATCACTCGCATTCGAAATAAGTTCACGCAAAAAGATTTCTTTTTGAGTGTAAATCGAATGGGTCATCAAATGTAACAATTTCTGAGATTCTGTTTTAAAACTTTGTGTTTTTGCCATATTGATTTCGCCTCCATTTATCATTTTAACGAAAAATAAAGAGATGTCAAGTAAAAAATGGCAATCTATCGTTTAAAGTGCCAATTGTGTGACATGATACCCTTTATTTTCTTTGTTTTAGGTAGAGTTCTGTGATTAAAAATGCTGCAAGCAATCCAATGAATAGATATAAATACGTCGTTTCTCCAAAGAGATCCATGATAAAACCAGACAGTAGTGTACCGATGATCGCACCAATACCATACCCTGTGAAAACAAATCCATAACGTTTTGAATATTCATGTTTGGGGTATTTGAGTTTAATGGTTGCTGGAATCATGGCTAACCACGCCCCAAGATTAAACCAATAAAGACTATAAGCAACCATGAACAAAGAAAGATATCTTCCCTGATTGATGATGGCTATCAAACTCGCTAAGATCCATAAACCCATGGAAAGAGAAGCACTCCACGTAAAACCTTTTCGATCCATGAAGTAGCCAAAAAGTGGTCTAGCTAATCCATTCATGAGTGCGAACAAACTCATGGAAAAGGCAACATGCCATACACTAAAACCGTAGCGTGTCACTCCAATTGAATAGGATAAACCAATCATCATTAATCCAATGGTTGTTGCCACGACAAAATAGCTATATAACCGAGGTAACTTAAAGGGAAATTGTTGTACAGCATGTATACTTTGCGTCTGTTTTAATTCAATATCTAGAGGTAATCTCATGCCATAAATCAAAGGAATGAGCATCAATACATAAGCAAGCCCAAACATTCTAAACGTTGTATATATACCCATCTGACCAATCAAATAGGCAGAAAGTGGTGCAACCACCAAGGTTGATAAACCAAAGCCTAATAAGATAAGTCCGGTATAAAAACCACTTCTTTCAGGATAAAGCGTTTGAATACCTTTGATGGGTATCCCATAGACAATACCCACACCGGTTCCTATCAAAACACCATAACTTAAAACAAAGACGATATAAGATGGTGCATATGATGAAACCACCCATCCCAAAATGATCAAACATAAACCGATGACTGAAAGTTTCATATGGTTTTTTAAAGTTAAGATCCGACCCGTGATCATCATGGAGATGGCATAAAAGAAAAGCGATGTCATATAAGGAATACCGCTTAGGGTTTCTGAAATATCAAATAAAGATTGAACATGTGGTCTAAATACTGAATACGTGTAGACCGCTCCAATCATCAGCATCATGGTCATACTCGAAATCACATAAATAACTTTGTTTGTCCTTGTCATGAAATCCTCCATTTTTTACGTGATTCTAGTATAACATATATTTTGAAATTCAAACAAAAAAAGAGATGCTTTATTTAGCATCCCTTTATACTTATTGTTTGATTTAGGGCTCTATACTTATGTTAGGGGTGG
>DIER01000008.1:2620-53100 GCA_002418725.1 Acholeplasmataceae bacterium UBA5769 | reverse complement strand
ATGATGCATGGCTCATTTTAAGAAGTGGTTTAAAAAATGCTTTTGGAGCTGTTACGATTTCTGGGCCAATTACCAACTCAGCTGCCATGAACGAACAAGGTCAAAAAGCAATCTTAAGAAGTTTAGGATTTACCCTAGGTATTTACGGTGGTGGCTTAGATATTGCAAGAGAAGCGCTTCATTATGCCTTTAGGGCAGACGAATTAACATATAAAAAAACAAGGTTAATGGAAGAGATACCCAAACTGCTTGGTGCCGATACCATGGCAGACATTGTGAGTAAATTTTATCCAACACCACATGTCGATAGACATCAATTGGGAAAAATTACGGCACTTACGTTTAGATTAGCAAGCGAAGGTGATGAGGTTTCCATTGAAATTATTGAACGTGTTGGCATGTTCTTAGGTTATCAAACCGCAGGCGTGATTAAACAAGTTGGTGCTGAAGATAAGGCGATACCTGTGGTCATTGGTGGACGTGTGTTCGAAGAGGGAACACATCATCTAACGGATCAGATGTTGTTATACCTTAGAAAAGAAGTTCCTAAAGCATACCTTGTTAGACCTATCTACACACCGATGGTTGGTGCTTATTTAAGAGCACTCGATCATTTAGGTGTTGCACAAGATGAAACAATAGAAAAACATTTAGAAGAAATGAGGATCAAACGATGAAACAAGGAATCAAGATTGTCACCATCGGTGGAGGTTCATCCTATACCCCAGAACTCATTGAAGGATTTATCAAACGATATCATGAACTCCCCATTCGAGAATTATGGCTTGTCGATATCGAAGCGGGTAAAGAAAAATTAGAGATTGTGGGTAACCTTGCGAAACGTATGGTTGAAAAAGCAGGCGTACCGATGACTATCTATTTGACACTAGATCGCAGAGAGGCGTTGAAAGATGCGGATTTTGTGACGACACAGTTTCGTGTGGGTTTACTTGATGCACGTATCAAAGACGAACGTATTCCTGCGAAATATAACATGAT
This sequence comes from Acholeplasmataceae bacterium UBA5769, assembly GCA_002418725.1. Taxonomy (GTDB): domain Bacteria; phylum Bacillota_I; class Bacilli_A; order Acholeplasmatales; family Acholeplasmataceae; genus Peloplasma. The sequence continues at coordinate 52,101 of DIER01000008.1, read as the reverse complement.
TGGTCAAGAAACGAATGGCGCAGGTGGTGTGTTTAAAGCATTAAGAACTGTGCCTGTGATCTATGACATCATCAAAGACATGAAAGAACTTTGTGAGAATGCGTGGCTTATTAACTTTACGAACCCTGCGGGTGTTGTTTCAGAAGCGGTGTTTAGATATTGTGATTTCGAAAAATACATTGGTGTCTGCAACGTTCCAATCAACATGACGATGCATTTTGCTGAACAACTTTCAGTGAAACCCAAAGATTTGGTTCCCATTTTTGGTGGTTTAAATCACCTCTCGTTTGTTTTAAATGTTTTCCATCGTAAAAAAGATAGATTACCTGAAATTATGGAACGCATCAGGGAAAACCAAATGACCATGAACAACATTGACCCACTCGCGTGGAGTCATGCGTTTATCAAAGAATTGGGTTGCTATCCTTCACCATACTTAAAGTATTACTACTTTTATGAAGAAATGTTTAAAAAGTTCATGACATCCTATGAGAAACATGAAACACGTGCGGAGCTTGTCAAGGATATCGAAACGAAGTTATTTAAGAAGTATGAAGATCTTGAACTTAAAGAAAAACCAGAAGAACTTTCCAAACGCGGTGGTGCATATTATTCAGATGTTGCATGTTCTGTGATATCATCCATCTATAATGATAAACGGGATTATCAAGTGGTGAACACCATCAACAATGGTCATATCACCGATTTACCTGATGGATGTGCGATTGAAATCACATGTCGTATTACCAAAGATGGTCCGATTCCAGTGCATATTGGGAAACTTCCTGTTCAAATTAGAGGATTAATTCAAAGTGTGAAGGCATATGAAGAATTGCTAGCTGATGCGATCTATGAAAGAAATTTAGATAAAGCATTGCTTGCGCTACAAATTCACCCCTTAACAAAATCAACGATTGAAGCGAAGAAAGCGTTTGATGAGCTTGTTGAAGCACATCGCCCCTATCTAAGATATTACGAGGAGAAATAAGTGATGAAGATTTTTCAGTTCAACGAAACCAAAGATGTCGTTAAACATTTTCGTTCAGAAGATGCTGTAGACATTCCTGAGGTTTATCATGCCAAGGACGTACGTGCTTTCTGGGTATCCAATGTTGCCAATATTGATCTACCTACCGTAGAGCATATGGAAGATTATCAAGCAAAGGTTATTCGGATTTTAGATACTGCAGTTGACTACAACATCAATACGTTATTCTTCCAAGTAAGAACGACAAATGATGCGTTTTATGAATCAAAGCTCAATCCATACAGTCGCTACTTTACCGGAACTGAAGGGAAAAAACCACCTTTTGATGTATTAGCATGGGTGATTAAAGAAGCCAAACAAAGAGGTCTTTCTTTCCATGCGTGGTGCAACCCATATCGTGTCTCCTTAAATGGCAATATACCAAAGGATGAATATTTAAAAACGTGTGACGACTTAAATTTTGCGAAACGTCATCCTGAGTTGATTGTCTTAGATAAAAAGGGTGCGATTATTTTAAACCCTGCAAAAGAAGAAGTGAAGCAGTTTATCGCTGATTCAATGGTTGAACTCATTTCAAACTATGACGTTGATGGCATTCATTTTGATGATTACTTCTATCCTTATGCAGGACTTGATGACGTCTATAATGATTTACATGATTATGAGTTTAGAGAGAATGAAGCGTGGTCTTTAGGTGATTTTAGAAGACATCACGTGACGGATGCGATGCGCAAGGTTTATCATGCCATGAAGGCATACAATCCTAAACTAGAGTTTGGTTTATCACCTTTTGGCATTTGGAAAACCAAAGATTCAGATCCTAAAGGCGCGAACATCGACCCAAGATGCTCTGAATCTTACTACGGTCAATATGCGGATTCGTATACATGGGTTAAAGAAGGCATCATTGATTATATCGTCCCTCAAATCTACTGGGATTTTGGACATCATTTAGCACCGTTTGCTGATCTTTTGGATTGGTGGGTCGATTTATGTAAGGATAGTCATGTCAAATTATATATTGGACATGGTGCATATCGTTTGGGCACAGAAGGTAGATATTTAGATCCAGAAGAAATGGTTTACCAGGTAAAATATGCCAACCAACATGAAGTGGTTAAAGGCAATGTGTTTTTCACAGCCAAAACATTTCTTGATCCAGATAAAGCATACCCAGGTATGCAACGTTTGAAGACATTATTTAAAGAGGAGGAATGACATGAGACGATTTAAACTCATCTTGCTAACGCTTTTATGCATCTTCGTATGGATGATGATGAGTGGGCAAACCATTAACGCAAGTTCGCCTTTGGTGACCTTAACAAGAGGTGGCCAAACGGTTTATCATTATAACACATCAACACCGGTGACAATTCCCCAAACATATGTGGAATCAGACACTGAGTTTAGAGGGGTTTGGGTTGCAACCGTGCATACACTCAATATGCCCTATCACACCTCTGAATCACAATATAAAGCAGCTTTCCAAGATTTAATCAATCGTGTGAAAGCAAAGAACATGAATGCTATCTTATTTCAAGTTAGACCTAATAATGATGCATTCTATGATTCTGAGTTTGCACCTTGGAGTAAATGGTTAACCGGTACTGAAGGACAAGATCCAGGTTGGGATGTCATGGCTTGGATGATTGACTATGCCCATTCACAAGGCATTCAGTTCCACGCATGGTTAAACCCTTACCGTGTCCAAAATTCTGCACTTTCCAAGGAAAGTATGCTCAGTGGTTTACATGACGAAAATTTTGCTAAACAAAACCCCAATTTGGTGATAGCGGGTAATTATTCAAATAATGTGTACCCTTATATTTTAAATCCAGGGGAACCTGCAGTTAAAACCTATATACGTGACGTTGTCAAAGAATTGATCACACTTTATAATGTGGATGGCATCCATTTTGATGACTATTTTTATCCATATAGCGGTATTTCAAGTGATACAGCAACCTATGATACGTATAAGTTGCCTGGACAAACGATTGCAGATTGGCGTAGAGAAAATGTGAACGATGTCATCCGTGGTGTCATGGAAGATGTTGTTGATCATAACGATGTGAATGGTAAAGACGTTCGTTTCGGCGTCTCTCCCTTTGGCATTTGGAAGTCTGGGGGAACCGATGGATCAAATACATCTTCTAGCGCTTCCCAAAGTTATTATTCGCAGTTTGCGGATAGTCGCAAATGGGTTGAAGAAGGTTGGGTTCATTACATTAACCCTCAAGTCTATTGGAATTTCACCCATACGGCAGCACCTTACGCGGATGTTGTTGATTGGTGGGCAAGCGTGGTACGTGGCACCGATGTTGACCTATTGATTGGACATGGCATATATCGGATCAACGATTGGTTAGCAGATGAAATCCATACACAGCTTAGGTATAACCAAAAACATCCAGAGATTAAAGGATCTGTATTTTACAGTGCCTCTTATTTAACGTACAGTCAGTTTAACACGTTACCACAAACCCATTGGACAACCACACCATTAAATGTGTGGCCAGAAAGTGATGTTGCATCACCTGAGGTTGTTTTTTCTGGAACTAAAAATGGTTCAGTTTATACAAGCGATGTGACAGTTACTATCGCCTCCGAACACGATATTTATGTCAGTGTGAATAGCGCACCATTTACGCTTTATACAGCGCCGATTACCTATACAACAGAAGGTGTACATAGCCTTCATGTCAAAGCTGTAACGTCAACTGGATTGGAATCACTTATCTCAGGATATACCTTTGAAATTGATAAAGATAATCTTGATGTGCCTGTGATTGCAGTTAGTGGAGATATGAGTGGTACCAGCTACTATTCTGGGGCTGTCGTCACCATCACATCCGTATCGGAACCTATTTGGGTTGCGATTAACCATGGTAGTGTTGGCGAATGGAAGCTTTATACAGGTCCTATTGTTTTAGATGGAACAGGGAATTACTTTGTGAGAGCAAAAACCATCAACGGTGAGAATGTGGAATCGGTGGAGGTGAATCGTTTAATCAATGTGGTTGCACCTTGTTATCCAGTTCCTGAAATAGATATATTAGGCACAGGAACTCACCCTTATTATAGAGAAGTTACGGTTTCTATCAATGGTCAAGTTCAAGTGCTTTACCGAATTAATGGAAGTGCATGGACAACGTATACAGAAACTTTGAGTTTTCCTAATGAAGGAACGTATACGATTGAATATAAAAATAACGATGGTTGTCAAACCGTTACCTCAGAAACGATCATCGTTGACAAGACAGCACCTGAGAATCCAACAGCTACAGTTACTGGTGAATATGATGGCAGATACTACATTGAAGAAGCAACGGTTGAATTAAATCGTTTAGATGATGCAGATAAAATCTTCTTTAGACTTCACAACGGTCGTTCTTGGACGGTCTGGGCTTTATACACTGAGTCCATCGTTTTATCGGTTAATGCAACGTATACGATTGAATACTATACACAAGATTTATCAGGGAATACCTCAGAGACGATGGAAGAGCGTATTCGCTTGAATATACCACCCAATGAACACAATCAATATGTCGTTAGAAATGGCGAAATTGTGACACATTATAATTCGACTGAACCCGTTTTATTACCGACACAATATGTCGAAAAAGAAGCTGAGGTTCGTGCGGTTTGGGTCGCAACAGTCGCAAACATCGATATTGGTCTTCATACGTCTGAAGAAACGTATAAAAATGACATTATCAAGATGCTTAATCGCGTGAAAGAACTAAACTTTAACACGGTATTCTTCCAAGTTCGTCCCATGAACGATGCATTTTACCCATCCGATTACGCACCATTTTCAAGATATTTAACCGGCATTGAAGGACAAGATCCAGGTTGGGATGTCTTAGCATTTATCATCGAAGAAGCACATAAACGTGGCATTGAACTTCACGCATGGTTAAACCCATACCGTGTGTCCAATACGTCAGGCGATAAGATGACACAACTAAGCAGTTTACATGAAGACAATTTTGCACGTCAGAATCCTAACTTTGTTTTACAAGATCTTCAAGGAAAACTCATCTTAAACCCCGGTGAACCACAGGTTAGAGCTTATATTAAAAACGTGATTCAAGAATTAATGGCGAAATACAATGTGGATGGCGTGCATTTTGATGATTATTTCTATTCCTACAGTGGTATGGCGAATAGTCAAGATGAAGAAACGTATAACCGCACCAAGTTAGAAGGTCAAACCTTAGCAGATTGGCGCAGAGAAAACGTCAATGTGCTTGTGAGAGATATTTTTGAGATTGTTGAAACATATAATACAGCAAACGATGAAACCGTTAAGTTTGGTATTTCACCTTTTGGTATCTGGAAATCCGGTGGTATTGAAGGTTCAAACACATCCACATCCACCATGCAAAGTTATTCTGCACAATATGCAGACACGAAAAAATGGGTTGAAGAAGGATGGTTACACTACATCATGCCACAACTTTATTGGCAATTTGATCACGGGTTAGCTCCTTACGCGGATTTGGTCGATTGGTGGGCTGGTATCACAGAAGGTACCGGTGTTGATTTAATCATTGGTCACGGCTTCTATCGTTATCCAGAAAACAGTGGTTGGACCGATGAAAGCGAGTTTTTAGAACAATTAAGATACAATCAAACCTATGATGTCATTGTTGGAAGTGCCTTATTCAGTTATAAAACACTGAACAATAACCATGTATTAGTCACAGGGGCACTTTCAAGGCTATCTGCTTCTTATTGGACCACTTATGTGACATTCCCATGGGCATCAGATGTTGAACCTGAAGAACCTTTGGTCTGTTTACCAAACCAAACCGAAGTTGATGGTGTCTGTGTGGATAATCCACCGACATGTGAAATTGATGAAACATGGAATGGAAGTGAATGTGTTCCAAACACGCCACCAACATGTGAGATTGATGAAGAATGGAACGGATCTGAGTGTGTCCCAATTGATGATACACCAACATCTGAAGAACCAACCAACAATGGTGTTGTCACAGCGGTCATTATTGGAGGATCTATCTCTGGATTAGCGGTCATTATCTATTTGGTTCGAAAGTTTGTGTTTAAAGTATGAAAGAAGTAAATGATATTTTGTTAAAAGAGATTGAAGCAGGCTCCTTCCCAGGAGCCTCCTACGCTATTGTCAATGAAAGCGGTTTTATCGCTTTAGAGACGTTAGGTTATTTTCGTTTGTTTCCTGAAAAAGAAAAAAATCATGAGGATGTCATCTATGATGTCGCTTCCTTGACAAAGGTGATATCGACAACAACCATGGTCATGAAGCTGATTGAAGATCAAAAACTAAGATTGGATACGCCTGTTTGTGAGGTGCTAAAAGCATTTAAGCATCCAGAGGTTACGATTTATCATTTGTTGACACATACTTCTGGTCTTCCCGCAGATATTTATCGAGCGAATACCTTAAAATCACGTCAAGAAGTGATCGAAAAAGTTTATCAATCCGAATTGATCCATCCTGTTGGCGATAAAATTGTTTACTCAGATATTGGTTTTATCTTGCTTGGTTTTGTCATAGAAACATTAACGGGTAAAACATTGTCTATCTTTGCTGATGAAGTGATCTTTAAACCACTCGGTATGAAAGATACTGGCTATCATCCGATGAAAGAGAAAGCAGCACCAACAGAACTGAGGAATGATACCGTTTATCAAGGTTATCTTCAAGGACTTGTCCACGACGAAAAAGCTTTTGCTTTAGGTGGTGAAGCTGGACATGCGGGTTTATTTTCCACAACAAAAGACATTGGGCTTTTTATGCAAGCTATATTAAAGGGATCGTTTGTTTTAAAAAATGAAACCCTAGATCTTTTATTTCCCATGAGGGAAGAACGCAAGTATGAAGATGGAACGCATCTCGCAAGAGCACTTGGGTGGGATAAACCTACAGGAAGATCGAGTGCTGGTGCATATGTTGATTTTGATGAATCAATCATTCATACAGGATTTACAGGATGCAACATGTTCATTGACCGGAAACATGAAGTAGGCTTTGTCATGTTATCCAATGATGTTCATCCTTCACGTTTAACCAAAGGTATATTAAAAATACGCCATGAGATTGGTACCATGGTGGTTTCAAAGAAAGGAAGTAGGTTATGAAAAAACTGAGTTTATGGATGGTCATGTTGTTAACCATAGTCTTTCTTGTTGGTTGTCAAGCAAACGTCAACATTGACGGTGATGCATCGGTTTCCATTAAGGAAGGTGATACCTTGATGTTAGATATCACAACAACAGACAAGAAAGGTCTAACCTTTACATCATCTAATCAAGGTGTTGTTACCGTTGATGAAGATGGTAAAATTACAGGTGTTGCAGTTGGTCAAGCGACCATTACTGTCACTGCAAATTCAAACAGTGACATCCAATTTGAGGTTTCAGTTGAAGTGACTAAAAGAGTAAATCTTTCAACATCGAACCCACAAATTGTTGTCACAGCGGGTATGCAACATACCGTTTTGTTTGAATCAAATGACGAGGTTACATTTACATCGTCTGCAGAATCGATTTTTATCGTGAACGCAGAAGGCGTAATTACAGGTGTAGCTGAAGGTAGCGCAACGTTAACCATCACATCAGTGACTGATCCAACCGTTAAGTTAACCTTAGGTGTGACCGTTAGAAAAGTTGTGACCATCGAGGTTACCGATTACCCACAAGATATCATTATGGGTGAATCTGGTACAGTTATGGCAACAAGTAGTGAAGATGTCACCTATACTTCATCTAACGAGCTTGTGTTTACTGTGAGTGATGAAGGTGTGATCACACCAGTTGGTGCAGGTACTGCAAAAGTAGTTATCCGCTCAACCTATGATGAGAACGTATTTGAAGAAGTTGAGATTCATGTCTACCTACCTGTTGAAAACTTAACCACAGTTAATGGTGGCCAAATGAGTCTTTATCAGGCACAAACATTTGAAGTAGGTTTCTTGCCAGCGAATGGATATCCTAAGGTAAGTTATGCGTCTTCTGATGAATCAATCTTAACGATTAACGAAGATGGCGTCATGACGCCACATAAAGAAGGTATTGTCGATATCACAGTGACCTCACTCATGAATGAAAGTATTCAACTTGTAAAAGCTGTTGAAGTTCAAAACATTATCGTTGTCGATCAAAGCGTAACCTCTGGAGCACAAGAACTTGAAGGTTTGACTTTACATTATGGCTTTGATCTTTTCTCCTCGTTAACGTTAGCGGTAGAAAAAGCATTGCCAGGTGCGAACATTCTTGTTAAAACAGGTATTTATAATGTTGATCTTAACCTTAATAAAGAAGGTTTAAAGATGTCAGGTATCGGTGATGTCGAAATCAATGGACACATCACACTTGCAGCAAATAATATCTATTTAGCAGATTTTGAGATGAATGGTGATGCATCCATTACATCTGTAGTTGCCCTTTCAAATATTCAAATTTTGCGTATTTCTGCACAAAACATTACAGGTAACTTTATTCATTTAAAAGGTGTTAAAGAAGGTTTGAACATTAGTCAAAATCAAATCACCAATGTCACTGGACATGCGATATTCATTGAAGGTTATGAAAGTGGTTTATTAAACGTTTATAAGAATATGATTAACGGTGCACAAACAGCAATTTCGTTGATACCTGCCGATACACACACACAAACAACGCAGATCAAAGTTGAACGCAATGAGATTAGCAATGTAACAGATGGCATTGTCGTGGAAACGAAATCTAACATCCACGCCTACGCACGTTTCAATAGTGTGATAAATGCATCCGGATTCTTAGCACGTTCAAATGAAGGAAATCAAGTTGAGTTCACGCTAAACCATTGGGGTATGGCAACTTTAGATCTTATGAAGTTTGATCACATTGAAGAAGTCATGTTGTTAGGTCACTACAACCTTAAAACGGATATCATCAATGAACTGACCTATAACCCGATGATTCCTGTGAAGTTTATCATTACAAATCCCATCACTGAAATTTTAGTTGGTGAGACGTATCAATTATTGTATGAAATCTTGCCATACGACTTAGAAACTACTAATGTGCGTTGGATCACATCAAGTCCAGAAACATCAACGATTTCATCAAATGGTACATTTACACCGGGAAGAAGTGGTAATGTCACATTTACCGTGAGATCCACCCAAAATTCTGCCATTAATACCACCATTACGATTGTGGTAACGACACATCCGGGTATTGAACTTACACCCATGAATGTTGAGAATAACAATCTTGTGGGATCGACACTTACCTTAGAAGCAAAACCATTCCCTGTTTCGATTAAGGATGCAGAAGTGTCTTTTGAATCCAGTAACACGAGTATTGCTACAGTTGATGCATATGGTATCGTATCCCTTCATCAAGCTGGACTAGTGACGATTACGGCAAAACTGGTTGATGATCCTGATGTTACAACCGAGTATACGTTAGAAGCCTATAACTCACTGGATGAAAACAACCTCATGGATTTACTCACAAAGAGCATGGTGACTTACACCACACCACATCGCTGGACAGCGGTAGGTGTTGGGTTTAACTATGATGACTTTAAATACGAAAGTGTTTCACGTTATTATTTTGGGGATTATGCGATCAATCAATCAAAGATGGTTCCTGTTTCTGTAGGTATTCGTCCGGGTGAACCGATGGATCCACATCCTGAGGGAATCACACAATATAACCCATATAATGTTTATTGGGTGGTTATTCATGACACGGCAAACACCAATCCTGGTTCAGGTGCGCTTGCACACGCGAATTACTTACTTAGCAATGCAAATGCTGGTGTACAACTTTTCGCATCATGGCATTTCACCATTGATGATAAAGATTTATACCAACACATTCCTGAAACTGAACGCGCATTTCATGCAGGAGATGGCTCATCTCGTCCAGGCACTTCAGCAACCTATCTTGGTGGCGGAAACCGTAATGGTATCGGGATTGAAACCGGTGTGAATCAGGATGCAGACGTTTATCGTATTTGGCAGCGTACCGCGAAACTCGGTGCTGATTTACTTCATAAATACAATTTACCACTGGCAAATATGAGATACCACGTTGACTTTTCTGGTAAAAACTGTCCTCAAACCATGCGTAATGCAGGTCTTGTACCACTCTTTGAACAAATGAAATGGTATGAATACACGGTTGCAGAAAATTTTGCAGATGCAGAAATCAGTTTTGTATCAGATAACCCAGAGTATGTCGATCACACGGGACGTGTGATCAAGATGCCAGATCGTGCGATGACAGTCAGTTACACGGTAACCATTACTTTAGGTAGTGAAACGACATCAAGAACGTTCTACAGTTATTTACCAGGAACAGTTTTCTAATTTTTCGGATTAATTGAAAAAAATTATCAAAATGCGGAATTCGCTGTTGAAATCATGAAACATTTGAATTTCAAATTGACAGCGCTTTCAATAGAAGTGTAAAATACACTTAAAATAGAAACAAAATTAGGAGGAAAAAATGAAAAAAGTAGTAGCATTCTTTTTGCTTGGATTGTTTGTTGCATTAGCGACATCTTTCACTACACAAGCAGCAGAGGGCGATTTGGTTGATTTATATCCATATAATCAAATAGCTTGTCTTGAAGGCACAAACGCATGTACTCAAACCAAGTTAGGTGATTCTTTCTGGGATATGGAATTCGCAGGTCACCGTTATCATTTTGTTAGAGGCGCAGCACGTTTTGTAAGTCAGTTTAATGATGCAAACTCAGACGGCTTCATTAGCGCGGGTGAACTTGGTGGTGCATTGTCATGGAACGCATTCGCGGCTCTTACCATCAATAACACTAACGAAGAAGTTATCTTATCAACAGCTAATGCACGTGCAGACTTAACCTCAGTTGTTCATCGTATGTATTCTTATTTCGATGAAACTGGTAAACTTCAAATGTTTGAAGATCATATCTCCGCATATTATATCTTCAACGATGGCACACCTGAAGCACCAGATTGGCGTTTAGCTACAGCAGCTGAAAAAACAGCTTATGATGCAGCTCCAGCTGAATCTAAACCAGTGACAACAAGAGCAACTCATATTCGTATGAAGCTCGATGCAACCGATTCAAACGGTTACAAACTTGAACCACTTGGATATTTAAAATGGTCATATGCAGATGCAGCAGTAGATGCACCAGTTGAAGATTTATCACTTATTATGGCTGGCAACCCAGACTTAGTTGTGATTCCTGCAGGTTGGACAGTTATTTCTTGGGGTACTAACGATAGAGGCACACTTAACCAAAAGACTACAGATTTCATTAAGTCTATGCCAACATTAATGCTTGATACAACTTTAGAACCCATGAAGACGATCTACACAACACAATTACCATTATTCAACAATGCACTTGGTGCAACAGATGATGATCCATCAACTCCAGGTATCAACATTATTGTTGACTATAACGGCACTTTTGTATTGCCAACAGGTATCGAAGCATCATACGTTGACATGTTTGACAATGATGGCAAGATTATCAACGTTACAAGAAAGATTAACTACGTTGTAGAAATCTCTCAAGATGATACTATTCTTCAAACCATTACATACACTTATGATTCAGTAGCAGGTACTTATACAGCATCTGGTGCGGCAACAGTCATCGACACAACCGTGTTTGGCGCAGGTTATAAAGCAATTTATAGAGCGGTTAATCCAGAAGATGCAACAGCAATCAAAGAAACAGAAGTTGACATCGTTGTTGGTGTTATGCCTCCTAAATTTATTGGTGTAGCTAACCGTTTTGCTAACGAAGGATTCTATGTTGACGTTATGGCTGGAATTAAAGCAGATGATGGTTATGGTAATGACATTACGGATACCATTGAAGTGACTATTCCTAACACATTAAACGTTTACTCTCCAAAACCAGGTGCATACACCATTGGTTTAGAATTTACACACCACGTCTTAATCGAAGGTATTGATCCAGTTGCAACCATTACTGTTAATGGTACAGACATTATTTGGGATATGAAGTTAAACTTACCAAACGGTATCAGTACATATGGTGATTACATGGTATTTACAGATAGCACAGTATTTAGAAATGCTGTCACAGCTTACGGTTCAGTGATGGTCTTAGTAGGCGCAGATGGTAAAGTTAAAGAGTGGTATGACAGATACAACTGGAACCATATGACTTCTACAGGCGTTGTGGTTGAAAGTGAAGCATTATTTAACACTTGGAAAGCTAACTTCACTATTCCTGAAGGTGCATTTATTCTTGCAGCTCATGGTAGCGTTAAAGCACCAGCAATTAGAAACTTACCATATGATGCACCAGTTATAGCAACACTTGGTACACCTGATCAAAACTTCTATATTGAAAAGACAGCTTCTTATGTATTAACTATTGATGACTTAACAGCTCCACAAGCACTTGTTGTCAATAACAATTACAAAGTTGAAGTTGGCCAATATGCAAACGTTAACCAAGCTATTCTTGCGAATATCGTTGCATTTGATAATTTTGATGCAGTTGAAGATTTAGCAGTATACGTTTCTAACAATGGTGGCTTAAACCTTAATACACCAGGTACATACACTGTTGAAGTTACTGTTGAAGACTTAGCTGGTAATACAACGGTTAAATCCTTTACAGTTCAAGTGATTGCTGCGAAGACAACTAACGACGATGTACAAACGATCATTGATGAACAAACAGTTTCTGAAGATGATGTTCAAGCGATGTTAAACGACTTACAAACAGCAATTACAAACAACACATTAACTCCTGCACAAATCCAAGCATTGATTGATGCAGCGAAAGCAGCAGCGAAGAGTGAAACACTTGATGCACTTCCAGCTGACGAAGTTGGTACATCTTTAGGTGTTACCATCGTTATCGCTTTAGGATCATCTGCAATTTCATTTGCAGGCGCAGTACTCTTCTTAAAGAAAAAGATGTAATTGCAGTAAAATAATCTTAAATTGAAGCTAACGAAGTACCCGAATTGTTATCGGGTACTTTGTGTTAGCCAACGCGCGCACACGTGCGAGAAAAAGTGCTTCATTGAAAATAATTTTTCATTTTCGAAAAAGGGCATTCCTGATGTCGAGACCCATGAAAAATTAGATATAATGAAACTGTCTTAAAACGTTGTGGCTTTTAGCCATAAGTCAATATTTTGGAAGAAAAGAGGTTTTAATACGTGAAGAAATTATTTGGATTCTTCCTCATGGTGACATTAGCGCTTGCACTTGTTGCATGTGGTAATGGCGGTGAGGAAACACCACCCGTTGATACTGAACCAACAACAACGAATACAGCAAGTATTTCTGGAGCAACCGAAGTTACGATCACAGTAGGTGATGAGTTTAACCACCTCACTGGCGTATCAGCGATGGACACAGAAACCGGTGATATTACATCAAGTATGATTGTTGAAGGGTTATCAGCGCTCAACACAAATGCACCAGGTAACTATACACTCACATACAAGGTTACAGGTAGTGATGGCAATTTGGTTACTGTAACAAGACTCATCATCGTGTTAACCGCACAAGGCTGTGGCGTTCATGAAGATTTAGTCAATGGTATTTGTGTGAAAAGACCAGCTACAGTGATTCGTATTATGCATGGTGCACCTTATGAAGTCGACCCATTCCATGCGAATTATACAGGTACACAACAACAAGCAAAACAAGAAAAACAAAATCAAGTAGAAGAACAATTTAATGTGGATATCCTTTATGTACCTTATCCATCAAATGCACCTTGGGGACCAGACCGTGTTGAAGCGATCATTCAGTCTTCAATTTCTGGTAATCATTTAGCAGACATTTACTGGTCAGTCTCTGACTGGATTCAACGGTTAGCAGTAGCAGAAGCGATTGTTCCTGTGGATAAATACTTAGCAACACATGGTTCTAACATTCGTGCAGGTTATCGTGAAGTTGGAGAATTCCGCGGTCAAGTATATGGATTTGAATCAGGATTGCTTACCGTATCTTCTGGTTTATATTACAACGCTGATTTAGTTGCAGCGCTTGGTGTTCAAAATCCAACACAGATGTTCTTAGATGGCAATTGGAATTGGACAACCTTTGAAGCGTGGGCACAATCAGTTAAAACAGCATTAACTTCACTCGGTGGTAATCGTTATGCATTAGGTGGCATGCCTTCTGAATATGCAGAACATATGGTTCCATTGAATGGTGGTTCACTCATTAACAAGAATACAGGTCGTGTCGCGTTTGCACAAAATCCTGCACTCGAAACGTATACATTCTTATCAAGCATTTATACCAAAGGTTTATTTGAACCAACACCAGCATACGATGCAGGTTCTCCAGATTGGATGGCAGGTAACGTAGCGATGTACCCAGGTCAATTATGGTTCTTAACTGCAGATAACCGTTGGGGTCAATTACCTTTTGAACTTGGATTTGTCCCTTATCCAAAATCACCTACTTATACGGGTGGTTATGCATCTCCAATTTCTGGTGTTGCGGTTTATCATGTCGCTAGCGGTATGACAGCAGCAAAAGAAGAGTTGGTCTTTAGAGTATGGAATGAACTGCAAATGTGGAAGACAGATGCAGGTTATGAAACTGAATTTGAAAATACGTTGATTACCAAGTTTGACCAAGCAATTTATGTGGAAGCTTATCTTGAAATCTACGACAAGATTTATCTCGATTTAATTAATGCTGTAGGTATTGGATCTTACGGCGAATATGGATGGCGTCGTAACATTAATCTTGCGATTCGTGAAGGAACAGCGCGTACTGTCATGGATTCGATTAAACCCATCTATGATGCGGCGTTAGAGGACTACTTAGGAAAATAGTTGTTAACGATCCCCCTCATCTTAAAACCTTGAGGGGGTGTTGTTTAAAAAAGGAGTGTTTTCGTGAAAAAACTTGTTATCATTTTACTCTCAATAGGTATATTTCTTGTCACCTACCTTGTGGTAGATGTCATCAGATCTTCAAACAATCAAAATACCTTAAGTTTCAATCAAAGCATCAACAAGGAGATTGATATTTCAGATTTAGCGTATTATGAGCAGTCTGATTACTATCAGTATATCGATAAACATGATGCTCTTTTTCCACAAGTTGAAAACATTCTGATCCCCGGACATGCATTTAAGGATGCGACAGAACCCGTGGATATTTTAACGTCTTATGAAGGAAAACCTCATGTGTTATTAACCTCAGATGAAGGTATCACCACATGGGAGGTTCACATTGATGAACCAGGATTTTACAATTTAAAACTTTATTATTATCCCTATCCGGGCAAAAGTTCTGCCATCGAACGTGCACTTTATATTAACGGTGAAATACCCTTTGATGGTGCGGGAACCTTGACGTTCGCCCGGATATGGGGCAATAAAAATGAAGTGATTAAAGATATCTTTGATAACGACATTCGTCCAAGCCAAGTGGAAAAACCAGAATGGACTGAGAGTATGATTAAGGATTCTGTGGGCTACATTCAAGAGCCTTATGCCTTTTTCTTAAACGAAGGAACCAATGAGATTTCTTTAGGTGCACTTCGTGAACCACTACTCATTCAAGCCATTGAAGTTATGTCTGTTAAGGAAAGAAAGACCTATCAGGAGATTAAACAAACTTATGATACAGCAGGATATGAAGTTAAGGAAAGTGGTATGACGCTTATTGAAGCTGAAGATCCACGGTACACAACTTCACCTACCCTCTATCCATTAAACGATCGTACAAGCCCACTTACACGTCCAACATCACCTTCAAAAATCAAGTTAAACACCATTGGTGGGAATAACTGGGGTGTCACCGGTGATCGTATCGCATGGCAGTTTACGGTGGAAGAAGATGGATTATACGAAATCAGCATGCGACTTAAACAAAAACTCGCATCCGGAATGAACGTTGGTAGAAATATCTACATCAACGGCGAGATTCCGTTTAAAGAATTAGAAAGCTATGCGTTTAAACATAACAATGATTGGCGTATGCAAACCTTAGGAACCAATGAAGAAGCATTCTTGTTCTACTTTGAAGCGGGTAAAATTCATACCCTAGAGATGGAAGTTTCCTTGGGTCAATATGGTCCACTGATTGCACAAATTCAAAGTTCGATTGACTTGCTCAATCGTCTTTACCGTGAAATCTTGGTGTATACAGGACCTGAACCTGACCAATACCGTGACTACCAACTCACAGAAAGAATTCCCAATTTGGTGGGACGTCTTCAAACGGAAAAAGAACATTTGACTGAGGTTCGTGAAGCGATTATTGCACTCTCGGGCTCAAAGAGTGAAAAAACAGGTATCCTTGATACGATTTTACTTCAGCTCGAAGATTTCATTAAGAAACCAAGAGAGATTCACAGAAATCTTTCAAACTATAATGCCAATGTATCTTCTTTAGGTACTTTGGTCATCTTACTTAACTCGCATCCATTAGAGATTGATTATATTCTCGTTCATGGATCAGATGAAAATTTACCACGATCAAGAGCAAACTTTTTTGAAAAATTTTGGTTTAATGCACGCGCATTCTTCGCGACTTTTACCACAGATTACTCATCCATTGGAACAACACAAGTCTCTGGTGATGAAGCGATTGAAGTTTGGATTTCGGTAGGTAAAGACCAAGCGAACGTTTTAAGAAAACTTATCGATGAATCATTTACCCCATCTACAGGTATCCGTGTTGATTTAAAACTGGTCAATGGTGCCGTTTTACTTCCAGCCACATTATCCGGTGTTGGACCTGACGTTGCCATGGGTTTAGGAAATAGTGTTCCTGTCAACTATGCGATGCGCAGTGCATCGTATGATTTGACACAGTTTGAAGATTACGCAGATATTAAAGATCGATTCATGGAAAGTGCTGTTGTACCCTACACCTATGAAACAGGCGTTTATGCACTACCTGAACAGCAGATTTTCTTGATGATGTTCTATCGTACAGATATTTTTGAAGATTTAGGATTATTACCCCCACAAACATGGGATGACGTGATTAAACTTATCCCCAATTTACAAAAACATAATCTTGAGTTTTTCTTACCTGTTCCACAAACACAAGGTAGTGTGATTGAACTCCCACCGAACCCCATTTTCTCAACTTTGTTTTATCAACATGATGGTGAGTTCTATATTAACGGTAACCGTGAGTCTGGATTTAACGAAGGCTTAGGACCGATGGTATTTGAGATGTGGACCCAGTTTTACACCGATTATTCTTTCCCTGTTGAAGCGAACTTTATCAACCGATTTAGATCAGGGCAAATGCCTATAGGTATTTCTTATTACAACACGTACAATACACTCGCAGTGTTCGCACCTGAAATTCGCGGGAAATGGAATTTTATCCCCGTTCCTGGAACAGCTTATCAGGATGAGTTTGGTCAAACACAGATCAGAAGAGAAACCGTTTCTTCGGGTACAGGTGTGATGATCTTGAATCAATCGGATAAGAAAGATGATGCTTGGGAATATCTAAAATGGTGGACAAGCACAGAGATTCAAGTGCAGTATGGACGCGAAATGGAAGGCATTTTAGGTGCAGCAGCACGTTATCCTTCCGCGAATATTGAAGCGATGAGTCAACTTCCTTGGAAGGTTTCAGAGTATCAAAAACTTTATGAACAATGGTCATGGGTTAAGGGTATTCCTGAAGTTCCAGGTGGATATATGACGGGACGTCACTTAGATAATGCGTTTAGATTGGTTTACGAGGAATCATCCAATCCCAGAGAAACCATCTACGATTTTGTTCAGACCATCAATGCCGAGATTTTAAAGAAACGCCGCGAATTTGGTCTCAATTAGGAGGGGTCATATGCAAGCACAACTTACTCAACCAACCATCTCCAAAAAGACCAGACGTGAACTTCTTTGGAGAGAAGTAAAAAAACATAAACATAGTTATATACTTATGGCACCTTATGTCCTTCTTTTCTTCACGTTTACGGTTATTCCAGTGTTTATGTCACTTGGCATTAGTTTTACCTCGTTTGACTTACTCCAACCGCCACGCTTTGTCGGTTTGGATAACTACACAAAACTATTATTAGATGACGATGTTTTTGTCATCGCACTTAAAAACACGCTCATTTTAGCGGTTGTTACAGGACCTGTGAGTTATTTACTCGCCTTCGTATTTGCGTGGTTGATCAATGAACTTCCACCAAGACTAAGAGCGTTTATGACGTTAATCTTTTATGCACCATCCATTTCTGGGAATGCATTCTTGATGTGGCTCATTATATTCTCTGGCGATATTCACGGTTATTTAAATGCGTTCTTAATCAATATGGGGATTATCGATAATCCGATTCTTTGGTTAAAAGATACGAACTATATGTTATGGGTGATCATCATTGTTCAGTTATGGTTATCTTTAGGTGTATCATTTCTTGCATTTATCGCGGGGCTGCAAAGCGTTGATAAAACACTTTTTGAAGCAGGTGCGATTGATGGGATTAAAAACCGTTGGCAAGAGTTATGGTATATCACCTTACCATCGATGAAACCACAACTTTTATTTGGTGCTGTTATGCAGATTACGACAAGCTTAGCGATCGCTGAGGTGTCGATGCAACTTGTGGGTTTCCCGTCCGTGCAGTATGCCGGGCATACGATTGTAACACATTTGATTGACTATGGTTCAACACGTTTTGAACTGGGTTATGCATCAGCCATTGCAACCTTGTTGTTCCTCATCATGATGGGTGCTAACTTACTGGTTAGAAGTATCTTAAGAAAGGTGGGTGAATAAGATGACACAAACCTTTCAAAACCGCATGAAGGCTGCATTAAATTTCAAAAAGAGACGTAAACTTAACCGTTCGAAGTTTGGTGATATATCCTTATTCCTTCTCTTATTAATCTTTGGTACATTCTCAGCGTATCCGTTGATTATGACGGTATCCAATGCGTTTAAATCGCTCGATGAACTGTTTTTATTCCCACCACGATTGTTTCCTAGAAATCTGACACTGGATAACTTTAGAGACTTATCTGAATTGGTTGGTAATTCTTGGATTCCGTTCTCTAGATATTTCTTCAATACCATATTGATTACATTATCTGGTACTTTGGGTCACGTTTTGATTGCTTCCATGTGTGCGTATCCTCTGGCAAAATATAAATTTCCAGGGCGCAACTTGATCTTCACATTGGTTGTCTATTCCTTGATGTTCGCACCCCAAGTGACAGCGACTCCAAACTATATCATTATTTCTCGCATTGGTTTAATTGATACCCCACTCGCGATTATCTTACCAGCGATTGCATCATCTTTAGGTTTATATTTGATGAAGCAATTTATGCAACAAATTCCAGATGAACTCATCGAATCTGCGAAGATTGATGGGGCAAGCGAATACCGTATTTTCTTCCAGATTGTGATGCCACTGGTCAAACCAGCATGGTTGACACTGGTGATCTTATTGTTCCAACGGTTGTGGACAACCGATGGTGGTTCGTTTATTTTCAGTGAAGAATTAAAACCT
The DNA here is from genome assembly GCA_002418725.1 of Acholeplasmataceae bacterium UBA5769. Lineage (GTDB taxonomy): Bacteria > Bacillota_I > Bacilli_A > Acholeplasmatales > Acholeplasmataceae > Peloplasma. Next base: position 32,617 of record DIER01000008.1, on the reverse strand, counting down.
GTCTCATTCGCCTTAAGACAAATTGCTCAAGGTTCGATTGAACGTGCAGGTACGATTGCAGCGGTCTCATTTATCATGATGATCGTCCCCGTCACATTCTTCATTATTTCTCAGTCACGCATTGTCGAGACATTTAGCCATTCCGGTATGAAGTAAGGAGTGTTCATATGACAAAATTGTTTTTTATCGTGTCATTCATTTTCACATTACCTTTACAAATTGCATCCGTTAAGTACAACTATTCCTATTATGGGGATGTTGTTCACTCTGCACCGGGAATGACATACGCGGCTTATTTTAACGCGCAAACCTTAGGGACAAAGTTGACCGCCCCAGAAGATTTCGTGATTTATGAGAATTTCTTATACATGGTGGATGCTGTTGAAAATAAGCTTGTGATTATTAAGGATGATTTCACGAAAGATGGGGAGCATGCAAGCTTTCCACTGACTCAAACGTATATCGATAAGCTCTCGTTAGAAGGCGTGACAGAATTTCCTGATTTAACGTTGAAGGGTCCTTCTGGGATCGATGTTAAACCTTCAGGTATATATATTGCCGATACGGGTAATTATCGTATCGTAAAGTTAAATCATCAGTTTGAAGTGATCGATACGTTCTCTGAAATGGATGATCCAACGTTTGATACGCTTTTGTTTGAGCCACGTAAAATCACGGTTGATTCCACAGAACGTATGTATGTGGTTGCTAAAAACGTTTATGAAGGTATCATGGAAATCAACAGCGATGGTTCGTTTAACCGTTTCACAGGGGTTAACCCTGTTTCGCTTACGCCGGTAGAAATTTTTAGACGTTCACTCATGACAGAAGCACAACTCGCTCAACTTAGACTTTATCTTCCTACAGAGTATACTTCTGTGGAAATCAATGACCGAAGCTTTATTTATGCGACTTCAAAACCTTCAAGTGATAATTCTAATGCTGAAAACACCATTCAGTTGATCAATCCTAAAGGTATTGATACCTTGAAACGTCGAGGTTATCATCCACCCATGGGTGATGTTCACTTTATGGTTGGTGCAAACAATTATGTAGTGACAGGACCATCACTTCTCGTCGATATTGCATCTACGAAAGATGGTATTTTCACCGTGCTCGATCAAAAGAGATCCAGACTTTTCACATATGATTCCGAAGGTAATCTACTTTACATCAATGGTGATGTAGGTTCCCAATCCGATAAGTTTGCTAAAGGTGTTGCGATTGGTTACTTAGGGGATGACTTGATCGTCTTAGATGGTGAAGCTAGAACATTTATCGTTTACCGTCTAACCGATTTTGGTAGAGCAGTGAATCAAGCGATTGCCTACCATACGCAAGGTGAGTTTGATAGAGCTGCTGCTGTATGGCAAGAGGTTGTCTTGCTCAATACCAACTATGAAATTGCGTACAATGGCATTGGTAAATACCTTCTTCGTGAAGGACGTTTCAAAGAGGCAATGGAGTACTTTGAACTTGGCCATGACCATTATTATTATTCCAAAGCGTTCAAGAGCTACCGTAATGCAGTCATTAAAGATAACTTTGGTTACATCATGATTGTTGTTGTTCTTATAGGTGGCACAGGGATCGGACTCAACATAAGAAAGACTTACCGTAAAGGAGGATCGATCCTCTATGAAGACTAAACTTAAACAAATATGGTTTGATTACTTCCAGTTTCCCAAGATGATTTTATTTCATCCATTCGATGGGTATGAAGAGTTCAAACGTTATGAAAAAGGAAGAATGAAGGTTGCGATTATCTTTATCATGCTCTTCGCTTTCTTCCGTATCTTTGAATTTCAGTATGAAGGCATTTTGATCAACCCAAATAATCCACTTCAATTAAACTCTTTGCAAGAGATTTTTGCGGTTGTCTTACTCGTCTTCTTGTTTAGTGTCGGTAACTGGTCAGTGACCACACTGATGGAAGGTAAAGGGAAGTATAAAGAAATTTTGATGGTGACAGGATATGCCTTATTCCCTATTATCGTGATTGGTTATCCTGCGGTTATTTTATCGAACTTTTTAACCCTTGAAGAAATGGCGTTTTATACGTTAATCATGGGTATTGCTTATGCACTCGCTGCATGGATGCTCTTTATGGGTATGCTTAACATTCATCAATATGGCTTAGGGAAAACGATTCTTGCGTTTATCGCAACGTTTATTGCTATGGCTGTCATGATGTTTGTAGGTCTACTATTCTTTGATTTGATACAGCAGTTCATCTCATTTATCGCATCGATTTATGAAGAACTGAACTTGCGCTATTAGGAGGATGACGATGAAAAAATGGATCATATTAGCCCTCTTAGTAGGCGTTATTTCAGCATTCTTGTTTTTGTTCAATATGAAACCAACAGCCATTCCTGGTGTTGAACGTATTGCATTTTCAAGAGAAGGTTTTACCGATGCAACAGCATTGACGGATACGAACAAACTTGTCGCATCCAATGAGGATTATGCCCTTTATTTAAATGAAACCAATTCGTATTTTAAAGTGTTGGATAAGCATACAGGGCACGAATGGAAATCAAATCCAACCGTACCAGATCCTTGGCAATTAGATCCCACAAAACCGATGACACAAACTGCGATTGATAAGCAAAAAGCAACCTTAGAAATCACTTACTTTAATCGCACAGGTTCAACAGCCTCACTTAATAACTTTAAGTTAAGTATTTCACACCCTAAGAGTGTTTTATCTGAAGCTGGACAGCGTACCTATAGTATCAAGTATGTAACAAATGGCTTTCAAGTACTTTACGATATTAAAGACTTAGAAATCGATTATTCATATTTTCCCAAATACATCACGAAAGAACACATGGAAACCTTAGAAGATGCAGAGTATCTACAAAGTATCGCATACAAAAACTATGACCCTGCAACAGAACGTTATTTTATTGAAGCTTATGAAAAAATGTCTAAGTTGGTGGCTGAACGGTTATACCCTATTTTCTATGAAAAGTTAGGTTATACCAGAGAACAGGTTTATGAAGATAACCTTTTAAATGGTATAACGGAGTTTGTTGAAAAGCCAAGATTCCAAGTGGCTATTCAAGTAACCCTCGAACAAACTGGTGTTAAAACCGCCATCATTCGTGATTCCATTGTTGAACCCTCAGATGTTAAAATCGCAAATATCGTGTTATATCCGATGTTTGGTACAGCAATTTCGCATCAAGGTAGTGAAGAAACCAATGGTTATCTTGTTTTACCTGATGGTAATGGCGCACTCATTGAATTTAATAACGGTAAGCATTACCAAAATCCATATCGCAAGCGTTTATATGGCCAGGATTTATCACTACTTCCAATGAGCATGCCAGAAGAACAACAAAAGATTAACATCCCGTTGTATGGCATGGTGAAAGACGAAGGTGGGTTTGCAGCCATCATCACACAGGGTGATGCGATGGCGAACATTCATGCCGATGTCAGTGGCCGTATCGATTCTTATAACAAGATCTATACATCCTTTGATTTGCGTGAACTTGAGAGAGTTGTACTGGGCTCAGGTTTTAATCGTTACGGTATTAATTTATGGACAAAAGATATTGTTGAAACCGACTTTGAAGTGACGTATCATTTCTTAAGAGGGCAACAAAACTCATACGTGGGTATTGCTCAGGTGTACCGTGAACATTTGATTGATAAAGGATTAACACATCGCGATTTAACACCTTATACCGTACTTAATGCTGAACTTGTCGGTGCTTATGATCGCAAAGAATTCTTCTTAGGCGTTCCTTATTACACAACGCAATCGGTAACAACGTTTAAAGAAGCTGAAATCATTATTAGTGAGCTTCTTGAAAGAGATTTGACCCATATCAATGTCACTTATTTAGGTGTGATGAATGGTGGACTTAAATCATCGGTTCAAGATCGCGCAAAAATTGAACGTGTTTTAGGTGGTAAAGAAGGTTATCAATCCTTATCGCGGATGCTCAATCAAGCAAACATTAAGTTATATGCGAAAGTCGATTTTGTTACTGCGAGTGAATATCATAAACTATTTGATGATTTTAGATACACAGCAAGCCGTATCGATGGATCACTCGCCTATGCATTTAACTATCATTTTCCAACACGACTCCCATACGCTGAAACAGAGTTTATACGATCTAAAGATGATTATGTGGTGAATCCACTGTATTATCAAGCGATTTATGATGCATTTACCCGTGATTTTGATAACAATTTTATTGCCTTAGGTTATCTTGGTTCGACACTTGCTGGGCACTATACCAAACAAGCTTCACTCTATAAACAAGATGCCTTACGTCTTCAAGAATCTGTGATTTCCAACATGACAGAAAGCTTGATGTTGGAGAACCCACTGGCATTTGCGATGCCTTATGCAGATCAGATTGTTGATCTTCCAACGGAAGCAACCCTTTATTCCATCATTGATGATCAAATTCCATTACTACAACTGATTCTTTCCGGACTGATTGACTACTCTTCTCAAAGTTTAAATATGGCAAACACCCGCAGTGTTGAATATAACTTCTTGAAGGTTCTTGAAACAGGTTCAAACGTGAAGTATACATTAACCTATGACGATTCGAGAGAATTGCTTAATACGGAATACAACTACTTCATGTCAACACAGTATCAAAATTGGTTAAATGTGATTGAAAATCAAGTGAAAGAAATGGATCAATTAGGTATTCATCAAGGCTACCTGATCAATCATGAACGTATGGCAAGCAATGTTTACCGTGTGACGTATTCACATGGTCTCGTCTTAATGATTAACTATAACCTTAGCCCAGTAACGGTGAATGCAACGACGATTCCCGCATTGGACTATGTTGTGATTGGAGGTTAGACCCATGAAACTTATGAACATCAAAAGACATGGTGATGAACCTCAACAGGAAAAGAAGAAGTTAACCATCTCTTATAAAAACCAAAGACGTATATGGGCTGCTATTTTCTTAGCACCTTGGTTAATTGGGTTTTTCACGCTTTTCTTATTCCCACTCATTCAATCCTTTATTTACAGTTTCTACCAATTAACACCGGTATCTGGTGCGATCAATAAAACGTTTATTGGTTTTCAAAACTATGTTTATGCAATCAATCAGCATACCACAACGACATCATCATCCTTCAAGGTTGAGTTATTGAATACAACGGGTGATGCACTGATTAATTTACCAGTACTTTTAATCTTTAGTTTGTTTATTGCAGTGTTGTTAAACATGAAGTTTAAAGGACGTGCTGCCATTCGTGCGATCTTCTTTATCCCAGTCATTTTGAACTCAGCAGCGGTTGCTACTGCGCTCGGTGGTGGTGATGTGATTACTCGAATCCTAGAACAATCAGGTATTGATCGGATTTTTGATCTCGAGTTTTACTTAATTCAAACTGGAATGACACCCATGATTGTGATGTTTATCGTTGGCTTAATCGGACGTATCTACGATATTTTAGCGCTTGCAGGCGTGCCGATTCTTCTCTTTTTAGCAAGTATTCAATCGGTGCCCAAACACCTTTATGAAGCAGCGAAAATTGAGGGAGCGACGAGTTATGAAATGTTTTGGTTGATCACGTTACCAAACGTATCGCCACACATTGTCACTGTCACGGTTTATGCACTTGTGGATACCTTCTTGACCTCACCTGTTTCAGGCATTATCTCTGATGAACTGAAAAAACAGGCATGGGGACTAAGTTCTGCCATGGCATGGATTTATGTGGGAACCATTTTAGTGATGTTAGGATCACTTGCTGTTCTGGCCAAAGGTCTAAAGATTGGAGGTTCGCATTATGAAAACTAACATTTATCAAGCTGTCAAAGATTCAGTGACAGGTGCTATCCATCAATTCACTGAACCTCGTGTCGTTTTTAGAAGAAACAGAAAGTTAAAAGCTTTCTTTGGTGGTTTAATTCGTTATATCTTTTTGATTGGTTTGTGTTTTGTCATCTTATTTCCAACCATTCAACAAATTTTAATGGCACTTCGTGCACCTGGAGATGTGAACAATCCTGCCGTTATCTGGATTCCAGAAAACTGGTCGATTCAAAATATTCGTATTTCAATGATCGTATTAGATTACTGGCGTGCACTCGTAAACACCTTTAAACTGTCAGCCATTGTTATGGTTTTACAGTTAGCATCAACCGCTTTAGCGGGGTATGCATTTAGTAGATTGCGCTTTAAAGGGAGCAATATCTTGTTTGTTTTAGTTATTCTAACGATTGTCATCCCGCCACAAGCCTTATCGCTTTCACAATATCTTTATTTCAGAGATTTGAGACTGATCGGTAAAGAATCATCCATTTACATGATGAGTGGTTTGGGTATGGGTATTCGTTCAGGGATTTTTATCTACATCTTCCGACAGTTTTTTAGAGGACTACCCAAAGAGCTAGAAGAATCCGCAATGATTGACGGTGCTTCAGTGTTTAGAACATTTTGGAACGTCATGTTACCTAATGCGCGTGGCGCGATGGTAACAGTAGGTCTCTTTGCATTTGTATGGCAATGGAACGATGCGTATTTCGTAAAAATCTTTGAAGTTTCTACGGAGCAGTTCCCATTACTTACCATGGAGCTTATTAATGCGGTGACTGGTCTTAAAGCTGCTCTGCTTTATACAGGTGCCTTAAGTTTGATCGGTCAAGATGTTTGGGAAAATCCACTCTACTTGGCATTGATCAGTAACGTTTCAGCACTGCTCATGATGTTACCCCTGTTATTAATGTATTTATTTGTTCAAAAAGGATTTGTTGAATCCATTGAAAGAACGGGTATCGTTGGATAAACCCGTAGAGGTTTTACATGAATTACGAAAAATCGTTTTATCAGAAAATCAATACCGTGGCGGACTGGATCATCAGACTCATTGTGATCAATGTCCTGATGGTCCTCACGTCACTACCGCTCATCACCTTATTCCCATCGCTATCAGCGGGGTATAAGCTCTTTTATGAGTATAAACATAAGAATGAAACCAAGTTGTTTAAGTCTTATTTTCAGTTTTTTAAAGAAGACTTTATGCGAAAGTTTCAAATAGGATTGATCTTAATTGTTGTTTTAATCATTGGATATTTCAATGTCACGTATTATGTGGATGTTTTAAAGGACAACGAACAGTTGTTTTACCAAATCGGTTATTACATCACATTTGCATTTTTGTTTGTAGCTTTGGTCATTACACTCTACACGCTACCTATCATTAACATTTATCCTAAATTACCTTTAACCTTGATGATGAAATTAGCGTTTGCCTTATCGGGAAAGTTTTTCCTAAGAACACTTTTATTGTTTGTGATTCACGTGATTCCATTTGCCCTTTTGTTAACACCTTTAACGACACTGATTTTGGTCTTTATGGGCTTTTCATTGCCGATGGTGCTCGCGGTGATTGTGCATGAGAAAGCATCGGATTATATCATTTCGTTAGGAGAAAAACAAGATGAAAGTCGGACTTGAACGCCTTGAATATTATGGACATCTCTTTGAGAATAAACGCGTTGGGCTCATCACCAATCCCACCGGTGTGGACCATGATTTTCGCTCTACCATTGATATTTTGATGGAAAAAGTGAAGGTTACTGCGCTTTTTTCACCAGAACATGGGATTCGTGGAAACCTGCAAGCAGGCGTCCATTTGGAACCCTATAGAGATGAAAAAACAGGAGTTATGGTGTATTCCCTGTACGGGAAAACACGTAAACCTACCAAAGAGATGCTCGATGATATCGATGTCTTGGTCTTTGATATGCAAGATGTAGGGGCGAGATTTTATACCTATCTCTATACGATGGCTTACGCGATGATCGCATGCCAAGCGTATGGGAAGAAGTTTGTCGTATTAGACCGTCCTAACCCTTTGGGTGGTGTTGGTGTTGAAGGAAATCTTTTAGATTTAGATTTTCGTTCATTCGTTGGCTATTATGAACTACCGCAACGTTACGGTTTAACAATTGGTGAACTCGCAGGGATGTTTAATGATGTTTATCACATATCCTGTGATTTAGAAGTGATCCCGATGGAGGGTTGGAAAAGAGAGATGGATTATCAGATGACAGGACGTCATTGGGTATTGCCATCACCAAACATTCCAACGCCAGCGTCCGTTTACCCTTACGTTTCGACGTGTATATTTGAAGGAACAAATCTTTCTGAAGGAAGAGGAACGACCAAACCCTTCGAATTGATTGGGGCACCGTGGTTAAAATCAGAAGAAGTCATCCAAGCTTTTTCAGCCTATGGTTTTAAAGGGATTGTGCTAAGAAAACATTGTTTTACACCGATGTTTTCGAAACACCAAGGTGAACTATGTGCAGGCGTTGAGTTTTACGTGACAGACAAACAGGAACCCAATCTTGTCTTCGCAGGTATGGTCTTATTAAAGATTATTAAAGATTTACATCAGGAATTTGAATTTTTACCCCCTTTCAGGGAAGGTACACATCGTTTTATAAACCTCCTTGTTGGTGATGATTTCTTAAGTCAAGATGTGATTGACCTAGAAAAAATAAAAGAAAAAATGGATGCTGACCGCATAGCGTTTAGCACACTAAAGGAGAAGTACCACCTCTATGCGTTATGACATAAATCAACTGACAACTGAAGAAAAAATTGGACAGCTTTTAATGTATGGTATTGATGGCACGACCATCACAGACCACGCGATTGAACTGATCAAAAAATATAAGGTGGGTAACATCATCCTTTTTGCGCGCAACGCACAATCGCCTAAGCAACTTTATGAGCTTAATCAAAGTTTGCAAAAACTAGCGGATGCTGAGATTGGTATTCCTATGTTCATTTCCATCGACCAAGAAGGTGGCATGGTCACACGTATTTTTCATGGTGCAACCTTTTTTCCAGGTGCCATGACTTTATCAGCTGCTAACTCATTAGAAGATACGTATCGTATGGGTGATTTGATGGGGCGTGAATTAAAACTGCTAGGTATCAATATGAATTTAGCACCGGTTTTAGATGTCAATAACAACCCTAAGAATCCGGTCATAGGTGTCAGATCTTATAGTGATGACCCAAAGCGTGTTGCTGCCTATGGTATTCAGTTTATGAAGGGAATGCAAAATCACGTCATCGCAACTGGAAAACATTTCCCTGGTCATGGCGATACTTATTTAGATTCACACTTAGCATTACCTAAAGTTGACTATGCTGTTGAACGCTTAGAAACCGTTGAACTTATTCCTTTTAAAGAAGCCATCAAAGAAGGTATCGGAGCATTGATGAGTTCTCACATTGATTTTCCAGCCTTTACGGAAGATGGTAGACCGACAACCCTATCTAAAAAATGTTTAACTGGCTTTTTAAGAGAACAACTTCATTTTGAGGGTTTAATCGTTACCGATGGTATGGAGATGAAAGCCGTTCAAGACCATTATGGAACGGTTGAGGCTTCCTTGATGGCGATTCAAGCAGGTGCTAACCTGGTTTGTATCTGTCATTCTGAACCTTTACAAAAAGAAGCCGTTGGGCGCATTAAACAAGCACTTGAGTCACGTGAACTTTCTATGGAAACATTAAATGAACGTGTTTCACGCGTTTTAAAGTTTAAGGAGAGCCTAGAACAAATGTCTTTAGAACAGCCCTATGAAGCGGTTAAACCTATCATCGAAAATCAAGAAACAAAGGCTTTCAGTTATGAAATAGTCAAAAGAGCAGCTACGCTAGTCAAAGGTGAACCTTTAAAACTTAAACCGAATGCACTCTTTTTAGGTGTTCTGCCGAAAGCGACAACACAAGCAGATGATACGGATGGTCTTTATGATATCATCAGCCACATCAAGCGGGAACTTCCCCAAGTCAAAACGAAGGCGATGCCGATTAATCCATCGGATGAAGACATAAAGATAGCCCTCAAAGAAGCTGAAGGCGTGGATCAAATTTTGATGACATCATATAACGCAAACGTCTATGGTTCACAAATTAAACTGATTGATGCACTTCATGGATTAGGAAAAGAAGTGCACGTGATTGCGATGCGAAACCCATACGACTTGTTTTACACAAATCGTATTCAACATTTTGTATGTCTGTATGAATATACACCTAATTCCATCCGTGTCTTAATGGCATATTTGAAAGGTGAACTCCAGTTGGAAGGGAGGATTCCGGTAGTCTATGCGTAATTTGATTATGGGCATTGATGGTGGAGGTACCAAAACGTTAGGTGTCCTCTACACTGAACAAGGCAAAGAACTCATGCGTGCGGAATTTGGATTTTCCAATTTCTCAATGGATGAGAAAATTGCAAAAGAAAACATTGTTAAGACCGTTGAAGCACTGCTCGTCTCTAGAGAAAAAGATGATCACGTGATACTTGTCATGGGTATCTCTGGAGCATCTAAAATTCTGTTGAAAGAGACGTGGTTATCTGAGCTTGAACAAACATATCAATTGAAGGCTGAACTCGTTACAGACGCACACATTGCCATTCATTCGATTGATCACTTACCTCATGAACATGTCATCATGGCCATTGGTGGAACGGGGAGTGCAGTAATGATGCTTGAGGATGGGCAAACAACCTTAATTGGTGGTTATGGTTATCTTTTAGGTGATGAAGGTTCTGCCTATCATTTGGTGATGGAAGCGATCAAAGCCATCACGAAAAAATTTGATGCAGGTAAGACATTCTCTACACTTGAGCAAGCACTCATTGATGAGATGAAAGTGAAAACGAGAGAAGACTTGGTGAGTTATGTGTACCAAGCAAGAAAGACTGAACTTGCGAAACTTGCCATATTAATATCTAAGTTGTCGCTAGCTTCAGATCAGGAAGCGTATCAACTTTTATCCAATGAGGGTAAGTGGCTTGCAGAACAAGTGATTGTTGCAGCAAGTAGATTTAAAAAAGATGCGCCAGTCCGTATCGCGCTTCGCGGTGGCTTTGTACTCAACGCACCTTATGTTAAAGAAAAATTTCAAGAAATGGTTAGGACATATATCCAAAATTGTGAAATGGAAGACCACCCCAATGAAGCCGTCTTAGGTGCCTATCGATTGGGAATCAAAAAACTTTCTTCCGAGGTGACAACATGGTAGATATCAGTAAGATTAGTACCGAAAAACGAAATCAGAATACAAAAAACATTGATATTGCATCAACAAAGAGTATCCTGCAGATGATTAATCATGAGGACAAGACGGTTGCTTATGCTGTTGAAAAAGCGATTGACCAAATTACTGTGGTGGTTGACTTGGTCACTGATGCCTTTAGAAACAGTGGAAGACTCATCTACATAGGTGCTGGAACCAGTGGTCGCTTGGGTGTCCTTGATGCCTCTGAATGTCCGCCAACTTTTGGTGTGCCAAACGATATGGTCATCGGGTTGATTGCAGGTGGCGATAAAGCACTTCGGACACCGATTGAAGGCGTTGAAGATTCTAAAGAACACGCCAGAAAAGATTTAAAAAAGATTCATTTGACGGCAAAAGATATCGTGATTGGTATCGCAGCATCCGGTAGAACACCTTATGTGATCGGTGGCATTGAATATGCGAAATCGGTTGGTGCTAAGACAGGATGTATTACAACAGCTGAAAATTCAGAATTAGCACGCGTTGCAGATCATCCCATCGAAGCCATCACAGGTGCGGAACCTCTCACAGGTTCTACACGCATGAAATCAGGAACCGCACAAAAACTCATTTTAAACATGATCACCACAGCATCGATGGTTAAAATCGGTAAAGTCTATGAAAACTTAATGATTGATGTTCAAATGTCTAATAACAAACTCGTCTCTCGTGCCACAAATATCGTGATGGAAGTTACGGGGTGCACGGAAGAAGTCGCGGAAGCCTATTTAGCAAAATACAACTCAGTTAAGTACGCTATTTTTGGCATCATGTCAAACATAGAAGACAAGAGCAAAATCAAAGAGATGCTTGAAGAACATAACGGTAACATCAGGGAGTCTCTTAAGAGTTGTAAACAAATTTTTTAAAACATCACTAAAAAATAAGTAAAAACTTTGGATTCCTGTGGTTTATCACTTAAAAAGTGTTTATAAAACATGCTTTTTTGGGTTGTTGTTGACAAATAAAGCGAAACATTATAAGATAGTTGCGAAGAGATTGGCTAGTCCATAAAAGACATGGTTTTCCAATACACCAAACTGAAAAAGGAAAAGACAATATTTGTGAAGAACTACAAAGAAACAAGCAAAAAATCATACCATGAAATTTTGGAAGAAACTGAAGATAGAAAAGGCTTTAAGCGTTCTGATTTACCCAGAAAGCGAAAAGAGGTTTCAACACGTGATGATGAACCCATGATTTCCATGGCGAAGAGCGAAGCGTTTCAAAAACGCGGCTATGATGATTCAGATCGCAAGCCCTATCCATCAAGATCATCTGAATATAAAAAGCCTTATACGCTAAGAGAAGGACAAGAAAAGAGACCATACACACCGAGAGAGGGACAAGAGAAAAGACCTTATACACCTCGTGAAGGCTCTGAGTTTAAAAAGCCCTATACACCTCGCGAAGGCTCTGAATTTAAAAAGCCCTACACACCAAGAGAGGGACAAGAAAAAAGACCTTATACACCGAGAGAAGGTCAATCTCAAGGCTATAAGAAACCTTATGATCCCAATCGTTCTTCTGAATATAAAAAACCATTCGACCAACAAAAGACGTATAATAAGCCATACAAAAAACCAAATGAGAACCAATAGGCTCTCATTTTTTTGTTTTTGATGTATATGATTGTTATTTTAGATAAGAAGGTGTATACTATAGGTGTATTCCCCATAGATAAATGTTTCGGTTTGAAGTGTTCAATCTGTTTTGGGAAATTGATTATGCTTTTCATTCTTACAATTAACTTATACTTTGTTTTAAATCATTTGCTTTCTTGTATGGTTATCTATGGGGAATGCAGTTTCTAAAGTGAACACCGCGAGGTGTTTTTTGTTTGTGAGAGTCATCCATAGTATAATGAGGGTAGAGGTGATCAAGATGGCTTTGATGGAAACCTATACCTATGAAGAAAAATGTGCAGTCATCGCTTTTTTGAATGCTGTGATTTCAGAAGACAGAAAAGTGAGTTATGAAGAGTTAAATCTTGTATGGATGCTTGCCAAAAGCATTAAGGTAGATTTAACTGATGTTGCGAAGTTAAATGATGATTCTTTTCAAGACATTATACAACAGCTAACCGATGAGAAACTTTTAGAAATTCTTCACATGAGTTATAGTTTGATGAGTATGGATCAGACACATGAACGTAAGGAAGATAAATTACTTTCATTTTTAAAACAATTGAAAGCGATGGATGATTTGCAATATCGACACTTTTATTTAAGCATGAATAAGATGAGTGATTTAACACCACTGGATCAAGTGATCTTAATTGTTTTAGCCCATTATGTGGCTGAAGCGGACGGTATCATCACGCAGAGTGAAGTTCAAATGTTGATTGTCCTTTGTAGCATGATTGGTGTTGACCCCAACGAAGTTGTGCTTTATAAAATTCCAAAAGAAGCACTCTATCACGCCGTTTTTTCGATGAGTAAGCATGCCGTAAGACGTATTGTTGAAGAACTCTTGTTAATCTCAATCGCAGATTTTAAGATTGCTGAACAAGAGTATGAATTCATTTTTCCAATCATTGCTCATTTCCATCTTGATTTTGAAGAACTACTCCAAAGTGCAAGACTGCGATTCAACGAACATATCGAGTATTATGAACTTTTTAGAGCGGAATCCGCGATTAATTAATCCATATAACCATAAAAAAGAATATAAGATAAACAAAAAGGAGCCGGAGCTCCTTTTTATTTCTTCATCATTAAACTTCGATAATTGCATCCGTTGGACAAACGGTTTGACATGCACCGCAGTCGATACAGATATCTTCATCAATAACGTAGATGTCACCTTCAGAGATGCAGTCTACTGGGCATTCTGCTTGGCATGCGCCACAAGCGATACAAACATCAGTAATTCTTCTTGGCATCGTTATTAACCTCCATACGTGTCGTATATTAGTATTTTAACTAAACTTGTCAAGAAAAACAACCTACTGGAGCAAATTCGTTGATTTTGTGGGATAAATTTGTTAATTGCGTGTGTTCAATTTAAGATCTTACAGTACGTAGTGCTTTTGACCATTTAACGAGTTGATCAAGCATGAGTTCTACGTTAGTTAAATGAAGTTCTTGAGGTTTAAATGTGGACCAGTTTTCAAAATCTGTAAACATGGATAATGCAACATGTGTTCTGACATCAGCAATTTGGAGTTCACCCAAAATTCCGCGTAAGTGTTCTGCGGCTCTTGTACCTCCTACTGATCCATAGGATACAATACCTGCGGCTTTGTTGTTCCAGGGATCTCTTGCACTATCAAGAGCATTTTTGAGTGCACCTGTGATGCTGTGGTTGTATTCAGCAACAACAAAGACAAACCCATCATATTGACTTAATGTCTCGTTCCATCTTAAGACGTTTGTTTGGTCTTCTGATTCACCTACAAAAGGTAATTGATATTCTTTGATATCAAGGATGTCGTAAGTTGCATCTTTTCTTTCGTCAGCGAGTTTCTTGACCCATGCTGCAACCTGCGGTGATACCCTTCCTTCACGTGTACTTCCGGTAATAATGCCGATTTTTAAGTTATTGTTCATTGTTAAACACTCCTTATATAGATTAATATCTCGATTATATTTCGAATTCGAAATAAAATCAAGCGAAATGCACATTATGTTTTTGTGGTGTGAAATATTAAGAAAAAATCGTTTTTTAAGTATCTAGGGTGGACTGGTGCTATAATCGAATTGCTTAACATGAGGAGGATTGAATATGCTTCAATTAGTCAATATCAAAAAGAGTTATGTTGTTGCAGGACAACCATTTCCTGCATTGAATGGCATTGATTTAGAATTTAAAAATAACGAGTTTGTTTCTATCTTGGGTCAATCAGGATCTGGAAAAACAACCATGCTCAACTTAATTGGTGGACTTGACCGTTATACAAGTGGTGACTTACTCATCGATGGGAAATCAACAAAAAACTTTAAAGATCAAGATTGGGATGCTTATCGAAACGCAACCATTGGGTTTGTTTTTCAAAGTTATAATCTTATTGGTCACCTTTCTGTCTTGGATAATGTTGAAATGGCTTTGAGATTATCAGGTGTTTCAGCAAAAGAAAGAAGAGATCGTGCAACTGAGGTTTTAGAAGAAGTGGGTTTAAAAGATCACATAAAGAAACGCCCTAATCAACTATCAGGAGGACAGATGCAAAGGGTTGCTATTGCACGTGCACTTGTCAATAATCCTAAGATTCTATTGGCTGATGAACCCACGGGTGCATTAGATAGCAAGACATCGCATCAAATCATGCAGCTTATTCAAAAAATATCGAAGGATCGATTGGTCATCATGGTTACTCATAACAGTGAGATTGCAGAACGTTTCAGTGATCGAATTGTCAAACTTGTCGATGGTAAGGTGGTTGAAGACAGTAGACCTGTACAACCCCAAGATATTAACAAGACAGAAAAACTGATAAACAAAAAAACATCTATGTCATATCTGACAGCAATTAAAACGAGTTTTAAAAATTTACTAACCAAAAAGGGAAGAACAATTTTAACCTCGGTAGCTGGAAGTATCGGTATTGTGGGTATCGCCCTTGTTTTGTCCATTTCAAGTGGCATGACGACGTATACCAACAATTTACAAAGTGATGCTTTAGCTGGGTTTCCTATAACGATTAACGCTATCGTTGAAACGGATTCATTTGGTCCTCCTGCAGGAACACCTTTTGGAGATCCCATCGAAAATGAGTTTCCTGATGAAAACATACTCTACGCCTACGATTCTGAAGCATCACAGACCATTCACATCAACCATATTACAGAAGACTTCATGGCATATTTAGCTCAAATGGATCCAAGTTATTACAATACCATCAGTTATACAAGAGCTGTTTCACTTAACATTGTGGATCAAACAAATGCGGGTAATTACATCCGTGTGACGACACAGTCAACAAGTGGTTTCTTTGGATCCAATCGCTATTTTTCGGAGTTGCCCGATAATTCAGCTTTCATTTTGTCTCAGTATGATCTTCTTTCTGGAACATATCCAAGCAATTTTCAAGAGATTGTTTTAGTTGTTGATAGTCAAAATCGTTTAAATCTTAATTTTTTAAATGCTTTGGGTATCTCAGTTGATGAAACATACACATTTGATGACTTTATCGGAAAAAGTTTCAAAGTTGTTCATAACGATGATTTTTATACACTCTTAGGATCAACCTTTGTTCCATCAACCGATTATGAAGCGATGTATCAATCTGAAAAATCAACAGCCATAACCATCACAGGTATATTAAGGGTCAAAGAGGAATCGTCTTCTGAACTGCTTAATACAGGGATTGGATATACCACAGCGCTTACGGATGAGATATTGCGTTTAGCAAAAGATTCAGCCATCGTTCAAACTCAAATCAACCAACCAACAATCAATGTTTTGAGCGGACAACCTTTCAATGTTCAACTTACTTATGCGCAGGTGATGCGTCAAATTGGTGGCGATGATTCACCCACAGGTGTTCAAATTTATCCAAAATCATTTGACAATAAAGATCAAATTAAGGCATATATCGACTTATATAATGTGAATAAAGCTGAAGTTGATACGATTGTATATACCGATCTTGCAGAACAAATATCATCAACCATTTCGTCTTTAATCAACACGATTACCATCATTTTGGCCGCTTTTGCTGGGATTTCACTTGTTGTGTCATCGGTGATGATTGGAATCATTACGTATGTTTCTGTTGTTGAAAGAACAAAAGAAATTGGTATTATGCGAAGTTTAGGTGCGAGAAAGAAAGATATTTCACGTATTTTTAACGCCGAGACGTTACTTATTGGTTTAACCTCTGGTTTCTTTGGTGTTTTGGTTGCACAACTTTTAAACATTCCTATCAACATCATCATTGAAAACTTAATTGGGGTTGCTGGATTTTCTTCTCTAATGATCACGCATGCGTTGAGTCTAATTCTCTTATCGACGGTATTAACATTACTTGCAGGGTTAATTCCTAGTGGTATTGCAGCTAGAAAAGACCCAGTGGTTGCTCTTAGAACTGAATAATGTCATGAGAAGAAGGCGAAAGCCTTTTTTTCATATGTGATGGAGATAAAAATGTTGAAAATTACTAAAGATAGGCCTATAATGAGTACAAATATCATCTTTTATGGCATATTTAGCTTAAACATATCAAATAAACGGAGGGTTATGATGGCGAGAAAGTATCTCGGTTTAGGAATTGCAGGATTTATTGTTGTGGTTATGGGGATTATGCTCATGACAGGTTATAACGGGCTCGTCAGATTAGATACAAACATTGACGGGAAATATGCACAAGTTGAAAATCGTCTACAAGAAAGACATGACAAAATCGGTCAAATTTTAGCAGCTGTTAATGGATTACAAGATCATGCAGAAGATATTTATAATGCGATTACTGCAGCACGTCAAGCATACAATGCCGCACAGTCCATGGAGGATTTGATTGCAGCAGATGCAGCAGAAGCGATTGCATTTACAGACGTTCTGCTTGTTGTTGAGGATAATCCGTTGATTACAGCAAATGTTGGTTATTATGCGTTGATTGATGAAATCTCTTCGATGGAGTCTGCATTATCTGTAGCAAGACGTGACTATAATGAAGCTGTTCAAAGTTACAATGCAGCCGTTCGTACATTTCCCCGTGTTTTGTACGCGTCATTATTTGGATTTGAAAAAGAACTCGATTATTGGAAAATAAATGATGGTGCAGCAGATGTGCCCGTCATTGTGTTCAATGATTAGACATATCGCAAAAAAACAATTATTCATCCTCTTATGGGTTGGGCTTGCGCTCATCCTTTTTGGATGTCAAAAAGATAAGTATCCCAACCCAACTAATCAGTATTACATCAACGACTATGCAAATATCTTATATCAAGCGACAAGATCTTCCATAACACGTGAAGGTGAAAGACTTTATGCATTAACAGAAAATGAAGTCGATGGTGGAGCACAACTCGTGGTTGCAACCTTTGTCGTCGATAATGTTAGTGACATTGCATCCTATGACAAAACAGCGATTTTTAGACAATGGGAAATTGGGAAAAACGATATGGGATTGCTGGTCATCATGTTTTTTACAGAGGAAACCGTCGATGAGATAGATTACCTTGTGCTTGCTGAAACACAAATTGAAGTAGGGTATCGCATGGAACAGTACTTAACACCGACTCAGTTAGGTTTGATAGTGGATAGTACGCTCTACGATGAAACATCGGATGAAGAACTTGATGTTTTAGTCATGCAGATGGTTTACGAGCTTTTAAGTGCAATCTACATCGATGCCTATGGTTACCTGTCATTCGACTATGATATGGAAGTTTATAAGGAATACTTAGCAAAACATCCAGATGTCAGTGAGGATAGTTCACATGTGCCGCTTTCTTTTCTTGTATATCTCTTTTCTCCTTTCTCAACATCAACCGATAGGTGGAGTGCCATCATTGGTGTCCTCATCTTCCTTTTCATTGGAGGTGGCGGCGTTGTACTTAAGAATAAAGGTGGCGGTGGTTCATCTGGTGGTATGGGTATTTTTAGAAGAAGACGTTAATTTAGGGACCTTACGAGGTCCTTTTTTGATGTCACTCGTCTCATCAGTCACATGATTTCACAAGATAAGGCAAGTTTGTTGCACATTGATAAAGACGTTGATATAATCAATAGTGTCCGACCGAACGGTCGGTCGGTATATGACTGAGTCTTACAGGAGGAATTATGAGTTCTTATAGTGTACGTAAACCAATCACGGTGTTGATGGGTATATTAATTATTATTGTCTTAGGGGTTTTTTCGGTGACGAGACTCCCTTTAACGCTGTTCCCGGAAATTGAATTACCTTTTGTTGTTACGGTAACAGATTATGTTGGAGCTTCTCCCGAACGTGTGGAAGCAGATATTGCCAAACCGATCGAGTCGGTTGTTTCTACGATTGGCAATTTCCAAGAGGTTCGCTCCATTTCAAATGAAAACTTTGGTATTTCCATTATTACTTTTGCAGAATCAGCAAATATGGATAGTGTCGTCATTGAACTCAGAGAACTAATCAACAATGTCTCGTTTGCAGATGGCGTGGGAAATACCCGTATCTTAAGGATTAGTCCAGACATGTTACCTGTGATGACCATCACCCTTTTTAGAGATTATGATGCATCTTTAACAGATGAAGAAGCGCTCATTCTCAATACAGAATGGATTAATCGCGATTTACTTCTAGATTTGCAAGCAATTCCTGGTATTGCAGATGTGAGTGTTTCTGGTGCTGCAGATATTCTTTTAGAGATTGATTTAGATCCTACAGTGATTGCAACATATGGTTTAACACATCAGGCTGTTTTAGAAATCATTGAAAATCAAAATGTTGGTGGTTTGGTTGGTGTTGCACTGGACAGCGGTGAAATCCGCATGCTCTATTTAGGTGATAAACCAAACTCCTTATCAGACATAGAAAATCTTCCCATTATCTTTCAAGGTGGCAACATTATTCGAATTAAAGATTTGGTCAAAGAAGATGGTATTCGTTATGTGAATGCAAATACCAATGTCTATTCGAAGATCAATGGCATTCAAGGTATTCAAGTTGCATTCACAAAACAATCTGACTATGGTATTACTGAAGTTTCCAAGAATATCATTACCAAACTGGATACCATCATGGAAAGAGAAGGCAGTAGTGCGCATTATACCATTTTGCTTGATCAAGGGGAATACATCAATCAATCGATCAGTTCTGTCTTGCAAAATATCATCTTTGGTGCACTTTTAGCCATCGTCGTTTTATTTATCTTCTTAAAAGATATTAAACCAACCATGATTGTTGGTCTAGCGATTCCAATCTCGGTGATCGCAGCGTTTATGTTGATGTATTTTACGGACGTTTCATTAAATCTCGTTTCCATGGGTGGTCTCGCTTTAGGGATTGGGATGCTCGTTGATAACGCGATTGTTGTTATCGAAAACATTTACCGTATGATTGGTGAAGGGAAATCTAAGAAGGAAGCCGCTATTCTCGGTGCGAAACAAGTCACGGGTGCGATTACGGCATCAACGTTAACAACAGCTGCTGTTTTCTTACCTATTTTCTTCATTGAAGGTTTTATTGCTGAGATTTTTATCAGTATGGCATTAACGATTGCATATTCATTAGGTGCATCACTTTTCATCGCTTTAACGCTTGTTCCAACGATGGCATCACGCATGCTTTCTGACCAAAAGGAACAAAAAGAGGGGAAATTAATTTCCAGTATCAAACGTGTATATGAAAAATCAGTTGTTTGGACGATTCATCATAAGTTAGTGACTTTGATCACTGTTCTTCTCATTTTAGGTGGAACTGTTTGGGCGGTTGCTGCAAAAGGATTCATTTTGTTACCTGAGTCTGATGAAGGTTCGATTTCAATCAACGTATCGTTCACCTCTCAAACACCTTTTGAGGCTAAAGCGTTGTTTGCAGATGTTTTAACAGAAGAGTTGAGAACGATAGATGATGTTGAAACCGTTTCAGCATCGATTGGTGGTGGCGGTGGTTTTGGTCGAATGATGTTTTCAACAGGTTCATCGAATCTATCTATGACAGTTAATTTGAAAGACAGCAGACAAAATTCAACCAACTGGTATGCCATAGAATTAACAGAACTCCTTGCAGCATTTGATTTTGATCAGGTTGAAGGATTAAGTGAAACAAACATTGTTGAGATCTCTGTGGATACACAAAATTCCACTGCAGGATTAGGTGGCGCTCAAGGGGTAAATATCAAAGTATCTGGGTATGATTTAGAAACTTTAGAAGATATATCGAATGACTTAACCGCAATCTTAAGCAATATCGAAGGTGTCACAAAAATTGATGGCGGGATCACTAAAGGCGCTGACTCTGTCAAAGTGACCGTTGACCTTGATAAAGCCATCATGGTTGGTCTAACCCAGCAAGATGTCTTAAACTCCATCAATTATTTATACACAAATCTTGGTGATTTAGGTTCTACACAAACCATCGATGTCAATATTGAAGGCATCAACTACAAGATCAGTTTACCAAATGAAACTATTTCAGGTGGGTTTAGTTTCGCACTCTTTGGTGATTATGAAACATTCCTTTCTGGTATCATGCTTTTTGATCGTCAAACACAAACGATGATTGATACTTATGTCTCAACTTCAGGACAAGGTATTTATGTACCTAACATGATGTTACCTGATTATGTTCCAGGTATGCCCATTGTGTTGGTGGTTAATCCATTTTTAAAAGTGAGCGGGGGAACGATCGTCCTTGATCCATTTTCAGCAGATCCCACGCTAATGTCTTTAGCGTCAAGTAAACTTTATGACACAAATGAACTTGTTTCAGTAACGTCCATTGAAAAAATCACAGGTTTCGCAGTTATCAATACCGATGGGACCAATCGTTACTTAAATGTGACAGCTGAAATCATGGATGGTTATAACGTGACACTTGTAGGAACGAAAGTCGCAGAAGCTGTCAACGCTTATCTTGGAAGTTCAGATTACACGACTTATGGTGGTGGTTATAACGTGACTTTAGAAGGTGAATCTGAAGAGATTTTAAAAGCTGTAAGTGAGTTATCACTCGCTGCCTTAGTCGCAGTTTTACTTGTTTATATGATTATGGCGATACAGTTCCAATCTCTTGTCTATCCACTCATTATCTTATCCACCATTCCACTAGCATTCACAGGTGGTATGGCTGCACTTCTTATTACAGGTAGTTACTTATCACTTGTATCCATCATGGGACTCATCATCTTAGTGGGTGTTGTTGTCAATAACGGTATTGTTTTAATTGACTATATCAACATTTTAAGAAACCAAGGTCATGGCCTCAAGGAAGCGATTGTACTTGCAGGTAAAACAAGATTAAGACCCATCTTCATGACGGCTTTAACGACGATTTTAGGGTTGTTCACGCTTGCTTTAGGTTTTGGTCAAGGTTCAGAGTTACTTCAACCGATGGCGATTACTGCGATTGGTGGTCTCCTTTATGGTACCGTCTTAACCTTGGTGGTTGTCCCAACCATTTATGCAGCATTGAACTGGAAGAAGATTAAGGAGGAAGAGCATGCTGACCGCTAAAGAAAGATTGCTTCAAACCTTAGTTGAATACATTAAAAAAGGTGAAGATTTACAAAGTATTGCGTTATCAAAAATAGCGCAGGATGCGGATATTGGTAAATCAACCGTTTATGAGTATTTTGAAAGTAAGGAACAGATGATTATTGAAACCTACCGACATTTACTCAAGCATTATGAAAAGATTTTACTTGCTGACTTAAGTGTGATGGATTTCAAAGGTGCACTTCTTGAAGAATTAAAAAGAACACTCGTTGTCATGAAGGATGCGAGATCCATCATGGAAGCGATCATGAATGCACCACATCACCAAGGTGTGCGCATTGATCTTGAACTAAAAGATGAAATCAATGCTATTCAAAAAGCGATGGAAGAAAGATTTTCAAGTATCATGTACTTAGGTGTTGTAGAAGGTATTTACCCGATGCGAGAACCACGTAAAGAAACACCTTTCTTGATTCGTGCGTTGATCAGTGGGTTAATGTTTCAATTTATTAACGGCGAAACACCTTTTAGTGAAGAAGAGCTTTTAGAACTTCTTTATCAAGAAATCGTGAGAATAGTGAAATACTAAGAAAGAACACACATCGAAAGGTGTGTGTTTTTTCTGATTGAAAACGATTAAAAGTAGCATTATTTTTCGTTTCCATTTATAATGGAAATGTGTGATGAGAGAGGTGCCTATGAAAAATTATTTAGAGCGTTTAAAAAGTGAAAAAGCAAAGCCTGTTGTGGGCTTAAAAGATTTATCAAGACTTGCAGCAACCGAAGGTATTGTTTTACTAAAAAATGATAATCATGTCCTTCCACTCATTGATCAAACCATTTCTGTTTTTGGTCGTATTCAAACCGATTATTACAAGAGTGGTACAGGATCAGGTGGATTGGTCAATGTTGACCGTGTAACATCGATCATCGATGCATTTTTGGAGAACCCATATGTCAAAGTAAATGATGAATTACTTCATCAATACCGTGTGTGGCAACAAGAACACCCCTTTAATGCAGGATCTGGTTTTTGGGCAAGCGAACCCTGGAGTCAGGTTGAAATGCCTTTAACCGAAGAGATGGTTAACGATGCGAGAAAAGTTTCTGATGTCGCTGTTGTAGTGATTGGAAGAACAGCTGGAGAAGACCGTGATAACAGCGAAACCGAAGGGTCTTATCGTTTGTCTTCTGGCGAAGAAGACATGTTAAAGAAAGTAACTGATGTTTTTGAATCGGTGATTGTGCTCTTAAATACGGGTAACGTGATGGATATGTCCTTTATGGATCGTTATCCAGTTCAAGCCGTTTTATATGTTTGGCATGGTGGTCAAGAGGGCGGTAGAGCTGCTGTTGATGTATTAACAGGTTTGGTCGCACCGTCGGGCAAACTACCAGATACAATCACTTATCATATCGATGATTATCCATCGACCAAAACGTTTGGTGGACATGATGAATCTATTTATGATGAAGATATTTATGTGGGATACCGTTATTTTTCTACCTTTAACGAAAAAGCTGTCCGTTATCCTTTTGGCTATGGACTTTCATATACGCAGTTCTCATATCAAGTGGTTCATGTAGAAACGAAACCACACTTAAACATGACGGTGAAGGTTAAAAACACAGGCACATTTCCTGGTAAGGAAGTGGTTCAGGTTTACGTCTCACAACCGCAAGGGCTTTTAGGAAAACCTAAGAAAGTATTGGTAGCTTTTGAAAAGACTGGCGTACTTAAACCGGGTGAAGCTGAGGTTTTAAGTTTTCATCTTGACCCATATGATTTTGCATCTTATGATGAAGTCGGTTTGACAGGACATGCATCCAGTTATGTTTTAGAAAAAGGAACATATACCATTCAGTTTTCAACCGATGTCACGCGTGTGTTCCACACCGTTGATTATGAGGTTAAAGAAACCATCATGTTAGAAAAGTTAGAAGAAGTTTTACGTCCTGTGAAAGCTTTTCAACGTTTAAAACCGGTTGAAATGGATGGTGTTATGGTGCCATCTTATGAAGATGTTCCTTTAAGAAGTGTGAACCTTAAAGAAAAAATCGATTCTTTTTTACCCAAGACATTAAAAGCTAAAGGGAAAAACATCACCCTTAAAGATGTTTTTGAAGAAAAAGCAACCGTTGAAGATCTCGTCAGTGAAATGTCTTTAGAGGCTTTAGCAGAAATCGTCCGCGGTGAAGGCATGTCTTCACCTAAAGTTACACCAGGAACTGCTTCAGCGTTTGGTGGAACAACAGATTCGCTAGAAGCATTAGGGTTACCTGTTTTATGTTGTGCGGATGGTCCATCAGGGATTCGCATGGATTCTGGTTTGCAAGCAACCTCTATGCCCAATGGTACACTTTTAGCATCAACCTTTAATACAAAACTTGTTGAGGCTTTATATTATGGTGTAGGTCTTGAAATGGTTGGTTATAACGTTGATATTTTACTTGGACCCGGCATGAACATTCATCGTCATCCGCTTTGTGGCAGAAACTTTGAGTATTTCTCTGAAGACCCGATGTTAACCGGTCTTATGGGTGCAGCTGTCGTGAACGGACTTCAAAGTGCTGGTGTGACAGGAACCATTAAACATATCGCTTTAAACAACCAAGAATATCGTCGCTTTGATGCAGACAGTATCGCAAGCGAACGAGCAATTCGTGAGATCTATTTAAAAGGCTTTGAAATCGCAGTAAAGAAGGCGAAAGCAAGAGCGATCATGACGTCTTATAATCCAATTAACGGGATTTGGGCAGCGGGTAATTTTGATTTAATTGCACGCGTCATCCGTCATGAATGGCAATTTAAAGGCATTGTCATGACCGATTGGTGGGCGAAGATGAATGACGATCAAGATGAAGGATCACGAACCAACATCAAATCAATGATCAAAGCACAAGGCGATTTATACATGGTTGTCGTGGATGCGAAAGGTAATTCTTTAGGGGATAACTTTATGCAGGCTATCGAAGAAAACAAAATGACCAAAGGTGAAGCTCAAGAAGTTGCTAAAAACATCATTTCATTCATCTTACAATCGTCTAGATATCAACACATGATGGGACAAAAAGTTGAACAAAAGCCTAATCTGTTCCCGCTTCCTGTGTTGAAAAAGGTTTTCGTCAACGGGATTGAACTCGAATCTTTTGATGAAAGAAAGACACATTATGAACTTGAGACGTACGATCATTTCAATTTAACGTTTGAACTGGAAGCGAACACGTCCTATCATGTGAAGCGTAACGCCCATACAACAACGGTTTCTTTGATTAACCATCAAGCACAAAACCAGTATATATTTACCAATCGTAAGCGTCATATCCATCGCGAGTCTTTCCAATTAGAAGATATCCATACAGATCATCCACTCGCTATCTCGGATGTTGCGTGGGGAAAAACGGGTTTAAATCTTATCGAACCCACCTGGCACAATCGTTTTATCGAGTTTAAAGACGGCTATGTATCGATGATGAAAAATGGATTAATCTCATTTGCTATCGAGATTAAGACCTATGGAAAATACATCGTTGAATTATCGATTGCATCGGATGCATCCGAATTATCACAGTTGCCATTTTCAATTTTAGCAGAAGATGTTGTACTATCTACCCTCACAACCAAAGGTACGGGAGGTAAATGGTTTGATATTGCATCACAGGTTGTTTTAACCGAAGGTATCAAACGATTAACCTTTAAGGCACACGCGAGTGGCTTGAACATTAAACGTATTGAATTAATCAAACATCAATAAATATAGAAAACTAGAACTTGACCGAGTTCTAGTTTTTATTTTTGTAGAAAAAAGATGATTCAACGTGGAATCATCTTAAGGGTTTGATGCAATCGGGTGATTCGTTTTTGGATGCATTCACAAATGTTGAAACCGCATAAGCCTTCATCCGATTTGAATCATATGGCTTTAACAGTTGTGACAGTTCATAGAGATTTGTGATTCTTGGATTTAACCATGTTTTCATGGCATCATCATCTAAGATAACAGGCATCCGGTCGTGGATATCTTTCATTAAGGCATTTCCTTCAGTGGTGATGATGGTACATGTGTGTAGTTTTGATCCATCTGGTTTGACAAAGGTACTCCATAAGCCAGCCATAGGAAATATTTTTTCATCTTTCTTCTGGATACGCATGGGTTGTTTTTCACCATCCATACGTTTCCATTCATAAAAACTATCGGCTAAAATCACACATCTTTTCGATGTAAAAGAGGGTAAAAAACTGGGTTTAGAATGCAGTGTTTCAGCTTTCGCATTGATCATTTGATAGCCGATTTTTTCATCCTTAGCAAATGATGGTACAAGTCCCCAACGTAAGGTTCCCACTCTGTTTTTCGCCCCATCATTGATAATCGTGATGACATCTTGTCCCGGGGAAACGTTAAACCTAGGGAGATCAAAGGATTGTTTTAAATCTTGAATTTGATAATGTTCTTCTAAGTAGACACGTAAATCTTCGAGGTCAACGGTGATGGTAAATCGTCCACACATAATTATTCCTCCTTAAATGATGCCCAAAAAGATGAAAGGATAGGCGCTAAATCTTTCGGCTTTTTGACAACATCGTATGATTTCCATTCGGGTGGAAATAAACTTAAATAACTCTTGGTCGTAAAACGATCATCGATTAAAATGGCAATACCGTAGTCTTCATCACGTCTGATGACTCTTCCAACGGCTTGAATCACTTTATTCATACCTGGATAAGTATAGGCATATTCAAAGCCTTTACCGAATGTTTTATCGTAGTAGTCTTTAAGTTGATGATTTGACTCACTGATCATAGGCAGTCCAACACCAACGATGATCACACCTGAAAGCATATCACCTACATAATCGATCCCTTCAGCAAACATCCCACCCATGACAAAGAAGGCGAGTTGTGAACGTTCGTTGTAAGCTTTAAATCTTTCTAGAACTAAATCACGTAAATGTGTCTCCATGTCGCGATGTTGGATGATCAAATCACAAGGAAGGTCTGAAGGGAGCTCATCGATGATTTGGTTCATGTATTGGTAAGAAGGGAAGAAAACAATGTAATTTCCTTTTTTAGCGTTGATCACAGCTTCAATGGTTTCAACAATTTGATGTTTAGAAGCATCACGGCTTTGATACCTCGTATTGATTTGATTCATAACGATGAGTTTTAATCGTTTTGGATCAAAAGGTGAACGGATCTTGAGTGTTTCTCCGTAGCCGCTCGCGATGAGTTCCTTATAGTATTCGATGGGAATCAGTGTTGCTGAGAAGAATACACTGCCATACGCTTTATTTTTGATCGTATCGTAGATGAATTCACTGGCGTCTAAGCATTGAAGCGTGACAGCCATATCGTCTTCACCTATCTTTTCAATGTTGGTGACATAGGTATCGTTATAAAACTCATGAATGATTGAAAAACTTAAAAGCTGCAAATAGATATCCATCACTTCTGTTTTTCTAGGATATTTAGGCATTTCCTTAAGGGCATTTTCAATTTTTTTCATCAAGTGATAAACCTCGTCTAAGAAGGATGGATCTAAACTTTGAAAAGATAGAAAAGGTTTATATGTAAGTTGTTCAACGTAGGTATCGAATTGATCTAAACATTTTTTAACAGCGTTTCGGATGGTGGGTTTCAATTTGGATGCTGCTTTCCTTAAAACGATAAAATCAGATCTGATCAACGTTGCAGAATACATATCTCTAGACCGAGATATCATGTTGTGAGCTTCATCTACCAAAAGAAGAGGTTTAAAACTGGAATCATCAAAGTAACGAATCAGGTGAATGCGGGGGTCAAAGGCGTAATTATAGTCACAGATGATGACATCAACGTAATAGGAGACATAAAGAGAAAATTCAAATGGACAAACGGTATGTTTTCGTGCGTACGCTTCAACCACGCTTCGTGTCATCAACGTTTCATGATCAAAAATATCTTGCATCGCTGTGTTAAGGCGATCGAAGAAGCCTTTAGCAAAAGGACATTTTTCAGGATCACATTCCCTTTTCTCTAGAAAACAGGTCACATCCTTCGATGTTATTTCTAACGTCTTCGTTTCTAAGCCTGCTTCATGTAAAATATCCATACTGTCAAGAGCTACTTTTTTACCTTGCGTTTTTGCCGAAAGATAAAAGATTTTTTGATTGTCTTCAGATAAAGATTTCAGGGTTGCGAAAAGGGAAGCCATCGTTTTACCAATGCCTGTTGGAGCGATAGAAAATAAAATGTCTTGATCTTTCATGGTTTGATAGACAGCGGTCATCATTTCGCGTTGTCCTCTTCTATAACGATCAAAAGGAAAGTAGAGTTTCTCTAGGGAATCTCTTTTACGGTCGAGATGGGCGTAAAGTTTGTCTAGCCATTGGATGTATAAACGCATAGAACTTTCAAAGAAGGGTTTAAGCACATCTACGTCAAAGAAATAGTTGAAATGACGCATTTTATAATCGGAGAGTTGTATGTATGTGATGCGTCCTTCGATATCATCTAAGCTCATGTTTTTTAAATACATGTAGGCATACATTTTGAGTTGTGCGAAGTGCTCGTTGTTTTCTTTGAAATCATCACTGAATATGGAAAAACGTGTGGACTTGATTTCTTCAATCCAACGTTTGTCATCGATATAAATAAGACCATCTATTCTCCCTTGAAGTAGGACTTCGTATTCGTCACGTTGATAAAGATAGCTGATATTAACCTCAGCTTCATCTTTTGAACGATATTGACTTTGAACATATTGGTGAGCTTTGGTTCCTTCAAGCAAAGAAACATTTTGAAATGTTTCAGAGGATAAATCTCCGCTTGCGTAAAGAAAGGAAACGAGTTCACCCACACCGACTCTGTAGCTTCTCATATGGTCCCTCATCTATACTTTTATTATACTTCAGATAGCACAATCTGTGGGGATGATGGGCTGAATAATACGTGGATGACACACATTTTTATTTTTTGGAGTATCCTAAAACTAAGGATAGCAGGTGAACATATGAAAGAACATCAACTCAAAGAGGGACGTTTATTAAATGAGCAAGGGTTACTCAATGAAGCAGGGTATGCGACAAAACTTGTTAAAATCTATGACCGAAGTCATATCAAAGTGAAAGGTTTCCGTATCAAAGAGTGGGACTATTACTTTATAGGTCATGATACGATGGGTATCGCAGTTACGGTTGCTGATAACTCATACATGTGGCTAACATCGGTTACGTTATTTGATTTTACAAAACCCAGTGAACTTACCAAAACGAAGATGGGTTGGTTTTCAAATGGGAAACTAGGTATGCCAAGTCGTTCAGATGAAGGAGACGTCATCTTTCATAAAGCACATCAAGTCATTGAGTTTAAAGTTATAGATCAAAAACGATTCATTCATGTTGAGATACCGCATTTTGACAAGGATGAACCTTTAGTCGCTGATATCGTCTTAGAACCATCGATGAAAGAATCCATGGTGATTGTCACCCCGTTTCATAAGCCGAAACATTTTTACTATAATCAAAAGATTAATCTATTGAAGGCTTCGGGAAAAATCAATGTTGGATCTAAAGTTTATGATATGGATCAAGCCTATGGGGTTTTAGATTGGGGCCGCGGGGTCTGGACATATAAAAACACGTGGTATTGGTCGAGTTTAAGTGGTGAACAAGACGGTCATACGGTCGGTTTTAATTTAGGGTATGGATTTGGCGATACGTCTAAGGCATCCGAGAATATGGTGTTCTATGATGGTAAGGCGTATAAATTTAAGGATATCCGTTTTGATATACCAAAGAAGGGTATAAAAGATGACTTTATGGCTGACTGGAGGATATATTC
>DIER01000008.1:0-2588 GCA_002418725.1 Acholeplasmataceae bacterium UBA5769 | reverse complement strand
TCATTGCTTCGAATCAACACCAAGTTTTCGGATATTTCACAGGAACCATACGCCTAGATGATAATCTGGTAATTGAGATTAAACGAATGCTAGGTTTTGCAGAAAAAGTTCACAACCGTTGGTAACCCTTATCAGGCACTGATGATAATCTTACATTTGGTTTACATCAAGGATATTCCCATGATAGAGCCATTTTGATTAAACTGAAAATGTAAGCATGATACTACGTATCAGTAACCCCAAATTTTTTCATTGAAAATAATCAAGTCTCGTTGTTGAAATCACCTCTTAAATGGTTTATAATACACGTAAACCGTTTCGTCGGTGACGTTCGGTAGGGGATATGATTCGAAAAAGAAAAGGGGTTTTTTTTATGAATGTTATCAAACGTAATGGTACCGTTGAACCTTTTGATTTGCACAAGATTGCTCAGGCAATGCTAAAGGCATATCGTAGTGTTGGTTTAACGTTTACAGATGAAGAGTGCTTAAAGCAAGCACAAGAGATTACAAAAGCTTATCCAAAAGGTGAAGATGTTAGCATCGAAATGATTCAAGATGATGTTGAACTTTACTTAATGAAGAAAAAGCATTACGAAGCAGCGCGTTCTTACATCAAATATCGTGAAAAACAAAAGACTGATCGTGATAATCCATGGGGAGATAATGACGACAGACAAGACCTCATTTTAAAGAAGTATTTAATTAATGGTGAAGACAAGAAAGACTTTATTAAGCGTATCGCGTTTGGTAAGTCTTCGTTAGAAAAGATTTTTAGACGTAAGGAAGCTATTTTTGGTGGTAGAAACTTATATGCCATTGGCAGAGAAGGTAATATTACCGGATCAAATTGTTATGTTGTTCAGGATCCAGAAGATAGCTTAGAAAGCATCTATAAAGTCGATTATCAAATTGCACGCACCTATTCTTATGGTGGCGGGCAAGGGATGAATTTATCGAAGATTCGTCCAAAGGGTGCGAAAGTTAATAACTCTTCGAACACAACACCAGGTGTGATGGTGTTTGCAGAAAAGTACTCACATACCACCCTAAACACACAACAAGATAGTAGAAGAGGCGCGTTGATGCTTGTCTTAAACATCGACCATCCAGACATTATCGATTTCATTACAACAAAACTTGATTTATCAAAGGTGAACGGTGCGAATATTTCGATTGCGATTACCGATGATTTCATGAAAGCTGTTGAAAATAATGAAACATGGGTCATGAAGTTTGAAACACCTTATGAATTGATTGAAAAACGGATGAATGCAAGAGATTTATTGAAACTTGTGGGCTATTCAGCACATACCATGGGTGACCCAGGGGTTATCTTTATCGACCACATGAACAATTATCATTTTTTATCCGAATATCCAGATGTTCGATTTACAGCAACGAACCCTTGTGGCGAACAGCCACTGATGCCACATGGTTCATGTAACTTAGGTAGCATTAACTTAAACGCATTTGTTCGTAACGCTTTCTTAGAAAATGCTGTCTATGACTGGGAACGTTTTGATTTCGTTGTGCAAGAAATGATTGTAGCACTCGATGATTTATTAACCATGCTAGGCGATCGCCATGCGTTACCCGAACAAAGAGAACACGTGAAACAATACAGAGAAGTCGGTCTTGGTGTGATGGGTTTAGCTGACCTTGCACTGTCCATGAGACTTCCTTATGGTTCAAAAGAATTCTTAACCTTCTTGGATCAACTCATGCGTCGTATGTTAAATTCAGCTGCAAAGGCATCTGCGCTACGTGCAAAGGAACTTGGCACTTTCCCACGTTTCGATTATGATAAGGTCTCGAAGTCAAAGTTTTATCAAGTAGGTATCGACCCTGATACGGATGAACTTATTAAACAATATGGTTTAAGAAATTCAAGATTATTATCGATTGCACCCACAGGATCGATTTCAAATATCCTTGGTGTAAGTGGCGGTGTTGAGCCATTCTTCCAAATTAATTACACGCGTCGTATCGTTTCTATGTTTGAAGAAGAAAAGACCATTACCATTTGGGAAAAGACACCAGTTGCTTTAGCGAAAGCGATGGGTGTATCGCCAGAACAGTTACCAGAATGGGCGTTGATTACTTCACAAAACATCGACTTTATGGACCGCGCTCACGTACAAGCAACCATTCAAAAATATGTCGATACTGCCATCAGTTCAACCTTCAACTTGCATAACAGTGCCTCTGTAGAAGATGTGATGGATATTTATAAGACCGCTTGGAAGCTTGGGTTTAAAGGTGCCACCGTCTTTAGAGACCGTTGTGCGAAGATAGGCATTTTAGCAGGTGTCAATGAGAATACGGAAGACTTAAACCCAGCAACACCTCCTCATGTCCATCTTGAAGAAAAATGGGTGAACAAGAAGACCAATGTCGTTAAAGAATATGTGACACACATTTCTGTATCATCATCAGGTCATACGCCAGAGAAGATTGAAAAAGAATTATGCCCACTTTGTGGTGATGTACTTGTGAAAAAACAAGGATGCATTCATTGTAATAACCCAGAGTGCGATTACGAAAAGTGTGCGATCTAAATCAGGTTCTTAGTCAAGGATAGGGGTA
>DIER01000004.1:9977-49645 GCA_002418725.1 Acholeplasmataceae bacterium UBA5769 | reverse complement strand
TTTTTGAATCCTCTAGGTTCTGGTTTTTTTCAAATTGGCAACATCTTAGACATCGTCTTCTTCATTGTAGGGATTATCTATAGTTATCGTTTTAGTAAGTAAACGTTTTTATTGGTATTAATATTTCAAATCATACACATTTTGTGTATAATAATAATGGTTAAATAACAGGCAAAAAACTAA
The DNA here is from genome assembly GCA_002418725.1 of Acholeplasmataceae bacterium UBA5769. GTDB lineage: Bacteria > Bacillota_I > Bacilli_A > Acholeplasmatales > Acholeplasmataceae > Peloplasma. Next base: position 49,462 of record DIER01000004.1, on the reverse strand, counting down.
ATAAAGGAGTGAAATTATGCCATTTATCAGCGATATTTATGCACGCGAAGTGCTCGATTCACGTGGTAACCCAACCATTGAAGTCGAAGTTTACACAGATTCTGGCGCGTTTGGACGCGCAATTGTTCCATCAGGAGCATCCACGGGAGAACATGAAGCTGTCGAATTAAGAGACGGTGACAAAAAGCGTTATTTAGGTAAAGGTGTTTTAAATGCAGTCAACAACGTCAACGAAGTGATTGCACCAGAATTAATTGGATTTGATGTGACAAATCAAGTTGCTATCGACAAATTATTGATTGAACTTGACGGGACAAAAAACAAGTCTAAATTAGGAGCTAACGCGATTTTAGGTGTTTCTATGGCATCGGCGAGAGCTGCTGCAGATTTCTTAGGTGTTGAGCTTTATCAATACCTTGGTGGATTCAATACGAAACAACTCCCTGTGCCCATGATGAACATTATCAATGGTGGTTCACATGCAGATAACAACGTTGACTTCCAAGAATTTATGATTTTACCCGTTGGTGCGAAATCATTTAAAGAAGCGATTCGTATGGGAGCTGAAGTATTCCATAATTTAAAGAGCGTTCTTAAGAAAAAGGGATACAACACCAGTGTTGGTGATGAAGGTGGATTCGCACCTAACTTAGGTTCAAACGAAGAAGCACTTCAAGTGATTATGGAAGCGATTGAAAAAGCAGGATACACCCCTGGAAAAGATATTTTCTTAGGTATGGACGTCGCATCTTCTGAATTTTTCAACAAGCAAACCAAGAAGTATGTTTTAGCAGGTGAAGGTGGAAAAGAATTTACATCTCAAGAACTTTCCCATTTCTATGAAGGTTTAATTCAAAAATATCCTATCATCTCGATTGAAGATGGTCTTGATGAAAATGACTGGGAAGGTTGGGCTTACTTGTCTAAACTTCTAGGTTCAAAAATTCAACTTGTTGGTGACGATTTATTCGTAACAAACACCGAAAAATTAGCACACGGTATCGAAAAAGGTATTGCAAACTCTATTTTGATTAAAGTCAACCAAATTGGTACACTCACTGAAACGTTTGATGCGATTGAAATGGCGAAACGTGCAGGTTACACCGCTGTGGTTTCACACAGATCTGGTGAATCAGAAGACACCATCATTGCAGATATCGCAGTGGCAACCAATGCAGGACAAATCAAGACAGGATCTGCTTCACGTACCGATCGTATTGCGAAATACAATCAGTTATTAAGAATTGAAGATCAACTTGGTGCGACTGCACAATATCTTGGTTTAAAATCATTTTATAACTTAAAGTAGTTTAAGAAAACGCAAAAAGGCTTGGGCACAAGCCTTTTTTTGATCTTATAAAACGTGTTAAAATAAAGATGAGGTTGCTATGAAAAAAACATTAAAGGATACACTTCATTTACTGAAGTACAATTTCAAAACCTTATTTTACTTCGAACTGATGTATCGGGCACTGGGTGTTCTGATTGTTTTTCCATTGGCTCAGTTTTTATTTTACACATCGATTAAACTCTCAGGCTATGTCTACATTACCAATGCATTACTTTTTGAATATTTGACCAAACCATTTACCATCCTGAGTTTAATGTTATTACTCACCATTTTATCGTTTTACATGATGATTGAAATGATCATCCTTTCGATGATTTTTGATTCGGGTTCTAAAGAAGAGACTTTAGGTATGAAAGATCTCTTGATTAAAGGATCAAAAAGAGTCGTCGTAGTTTTAAGAAGATACCATGTTAGAATTTTGCTTCCAGCCTTTTTCTTCTTTATTTTAATTGAACTTTTCCATGTGGTTGGTATTGCACAAACGATTAATATTCCAGATGAATTATTGGAGATTATCCATACCAATGCTTGGTTTATTGTTGGCATGGTTTTTCTGATTATCCTCATCTTTGTTTTATTTATTCAAACCATCTTTTCCGTGAATCTTTACGCCATCGATAAGATGACACCTAAAGAAGCGAAAGTAGCTTCTAAGTATATGCTTAAAGGTAAACGTTTGGAGATGAGTTTTGAGTTTATCATGATGAACGTCATTTTAAACGTCATTTTATACCTTTTTTATGCCGTGATTGTTTTCTTGATTGGTGCGATCGTCTCCTTAACAAGAGGAACGCCATACGTCTTATCGGTTATTTTAAGTGTGTTTTATTCTGTTTATGTTGTCGTTGGTTTTTTAGCAACCATCACGTTGATCCCCATCAATTTCGCATTGATAACCTCATGGTATGAAGAAGGAAGACAAAAAGATCACCTGTTGAAGTCGATACCGGTAAGACAAATCAAAATGAAACCATTTAAACATGAAAAAACGTTAAAACAAGGTGTTATTCTCGCAGGAATCATTCTTTTTATTGTTAACTTGGTTGCCGTGATCAGTTTAGTCAATGCACAGCGTACACCGATTGAAATTTTTAATGTCGCTGAGATTGTTGCACATCGTGGTCAATCGGCTGACGCACCAGAAAATACATTATCTGCGATTGAACTTGCTATCATCAATGGTGTCGATGCAGTTGAAATTGATGTCAGAAGAACAGTGGATGGTGTCCCTGTATTGATGCATGATGCCACCACAAGAAGAACGACAAACGATACCGTTAGCCGAAACATCAATCAACTTACCCTTGCTCAAGTCAAAGAGCTTGATGCAGGATCATGGTTTTCAGAAGATTTTAGAGGTGAACAAGTACCAACCCTAGAAGAAGCACTAGAACTGATTCAAAGAAGGACAAGATTATTCTTAGAGTTCAAGGAACAAAACGAAGCGCTTGAGTTAGAAGTTATCGCACTTTTAGATGTTCATGACATGATGGATAAAACCGTGATATTATCTTTCTCTAACCTTCAACTAGAAAGAATCAAACGACTTAACCCAAACGTAGAAACCTTACTCCTTGTCCACACCTTTTTCGGTCGTTATGAAGATTTAGTCAACGCGCCTTATGCCGATCATTACGGATTGTCACTCACGTTTTTTCGTGGGAACGAATCGTTTATTGACGTTGCCCATCAAAAAGGAAAAAAGGTCTACATTTGGACTGTAAACCAGGAATCAGATTTAAAAGAAGTTGTCGACAGTGATGTCGATGGTATTATCACCGATCGACCGGTGTTAGCTAAAGAAATCGCTTATGCAAAAAACACGCCAGAGTTTGTGATAGAACTCTTGAAACAGTTCTTTAAGAAATATGAACAAGGGCTCAATTGAGCCCTTTTTATATGGTAATGAGAAGTGTTAACGTTGAGATGATGGCGATAAAAATGATTGAGATGATGGTGTATGATTTTAAATAAGTCTTCGCTTCACTACGATATTCCCGCATCACATATTTAAACGTGATAAGACTCGCAAGGGAACCGATGATCGTCCCCATCGCACCGATGTTAACACCTTGCAGTAAAGGTTGCCAGTATGCGCGATCGGTGAAGGTAGAGAGTAGGACTGCTGCAGGTACATTTGAGATAAACTGTGACGTGATTAATCCTGTAAAAAAGACAGATAATCTCGAATCAAGAAGATGACTAATGCTATCTTTAATCCACGTGATCTGACCTAAGTTTCCTGTAAAAATGAAAAACGAGGTAAACGTCAAGAGTAGCGTATAATCCACACGTTTAAATAAATGTCTTCCGTAAATCATAGCCAAGATCATGGTGATGAGAATGGTGTATGTTTCAGGTAAGACGCGAAGCACAGAGAGTAACGCGTTTGCCATGATAAGCATATATAAAGCAAATCTCTTCCAATTCACAGTAGGTGCAACGATGTTAAGTTCACACGCTTGATGAGGGATTTTAATGATCGCGGTTACGGTCACAAGGAAGAATCCTGATAGAGTAACCACAGCGGTCGTCATCAAAAAATCCTTAAAAGGAATATCATAGAACGCATAAAGATAAATGTTTTGGGGGTCACCCATCGGTGTGAGTGCACTTCCCATGTTTGCAGCAATGGTTTGCAAAATGATAATCATTACCGCATATTTTTCCTTTTTGGTATGTTTGGTGATAAAGATTGTAAACGGGACAAGGGTTAAAAGCACCGCATCATTGGTGAGAAGCATGCCTAAAAAGAATGTCACGATGATGATGACTAAACCTATCCATTTGATGGATCTAAAGTGTAAAACAAGTTTGGTTGCTACAAAATCAAAGAAGTGGGTCTCATAAATTCCTGCAACAGCGAGCATAAGGGTAAACATAATAATAAGCACTTTGTAGTTGATATAATCGAGATAATCAAGTGATGGTGCAATAAAAAACATCGACCCTATAGCAAAGATCAATGCAACCACAAATACTTTGTCTTTATAAAGATAAGCGAGCACTTTTTTCATCGGATTCCCCCATGTCATATCGAGACCATTATACGCTTTTTCAAATGAGAAAAAAATAGATTTGATAGCGAAATGTTTGATAAAGCATATAATAAAAATAAGGAGTGATTTTTATGACATCAATCGATAACAATCGAAGAGAACCCAAACAGTTTGATGCCTTCTGGAGACATGCAATCGATGAGTTACGACAAATACCTTTTAACTTTCAAGTGCATCCCTTATACGATCAAGAAGGTATCGATGAAGTGGGTGAGTTTAGTTATAGAGGTGCTAAGAAAGAAACGATTTATGGCTTTTATCTGAAACACAAAGAAGGTGTTCGTCCCACCATCTTAATGTTTCATGGATATGGATGGCATAAAGGTGAACCTCTAGAATATAAAGATTGGTATGATTTGGGTATGAATGTTTTTGCCATCGATATCAGAGGGCAAAGAGGTTTAACCAAAGATCGTTTTCCCTATCCTTCAGGGGATCATCGTCTCATGACCAGAGGACTAGGATACCCTGAACATTATTACTTAAAACATGTGTATCAAGACGGACTGCAATTGATTCAGTTAGTGAAAACACTACCTTTTGTTGATCAGCATAAAATTATTCTACACGGTGGCTCCCAAGGTGGCGGTATTGTTTTCGCCTTAGCGGGGTTAAGTGATGTTTTCTTAACGTTTGCCGATGTGCCAAGCTACAGTTTTTTTGAAGGACGCATTCAAACCAGAAACGGTTCAGTCAGAGAAATCGCAGACTATGTTGATGAGAAGAAACTAGATAAAAAACAGATTTTAGAAAGTTTATCCTATTTTGATCTCATTTATTTTGCACCCAGAATTAAAGCACCATTGATTGCTTCTGTAGGATTGAAAGACGATATATGCCCTGCGGTCTACTTTATGAAAGCTTTCGATTTACTTGATGTCGATAAAGAAATTTATGAGTATCCCAATGCAGGACATGAAGGCGGGGCATCCACTCATCATCAGGTGAAAATAGAACGCCTAAAAAAATATTTAAACGTTCAATGATTACAGAATGGGGCAGGTGAAAACCTCCCCATTCATGGTATAATACGTGTGAGGTAAATCTATGAAAAATGTATATTTAATGTTTTATGAGCACCAAACCAGAAAACTTCATAAAGATCTTGTTGGAGAATTGGATTTAAACCTGTTCCCCCATTTAATCTTTGAAGATCCGTATTATATGTTAAAACCAGACATTCTTATTGGTCGATTAGATCATAAGAAAACGTTCGGTTTTTTAAGACAAGAACTTGAAGATCTCTATCTTGAAGGTCGCGATTTATTAGACGCGATGCATGATGATATCGTTTTAGTTAAAGAAGGTGTTGTACCAAGAGTGATCGACGTTGTTAAACGCTCACTATCGCTTGTTGTTGCTACCGTTAAAAAAACAAAAAAAGGTCTTTTCTTTGAACCTGATACCTATATTGATCGAAGACTTGAAGTTGAAGGCGGCGAGACGTTAGTCTTTGGACATGTTGTCATGTTAAGCGTAGACTCAGTTGATCAATTTGCAGTTTATGCCACCGTTAAAAAGATTATTGGACACATCAATGATCCCGATATCAATACGTTAAAAATTGTTGCAGGCTATGATTGGCCACAAACATTTTCCGAGAAAGTGATGCATGACGTTTCTACTTTGCACATCGATGTTGAACAAGAAAAGAAGGAACGATTGGACTTAACAGATCAGTTAATCATCACCATTGATGGCAAGGATGCCAAAGATTTAGATGATGCCATCAGTTTGTCTGTTGAAGATGATCATTACCTGTTAGGTGTACATATTGCCGATGTTTCACATTATGTCAAAGAAGGATCTTCTTTAGATGAAGAAGCGTATCAAAGATCGACGTCATCTTATTTGGCTGATCGTGTCATTCCTATGCTTCCACACAAACTTTCAAACGATTGGTGTTCATTAAACCCACATGAAACCAAGCTGACATTATCTTGTATCATGAAGATTAGCATGGATGGTAAAGTGGTATCTTATGATATTCAAAAATCATTTATTGAAAGCAAACGTCGGATGAACTATCATGAGGTCAATCAGTTTTTATTGCATGGTAAAACGTTGAATGATGATCAGATAGAGCGTATGCTCATCTTAATGAACGAACTTTCTCAAAAGCTTAAAGTGATCCGTAAAAAACGTGGAGAAATCGAATTTGAATCTTCTGAATTAGGTTTTATCGTGGATGATAAAGGACGTGTTTTAGACGTTTATGAACGTAAGACGGATGAAGCAGAAGAACTGATTGAATCGTTTATGTTGATTGCCAATGAGACCGTTGCTTTTCACATGTTTCACAGTAACCTCCCATCTATTTACCGCATCCATGAACAACCTGATCAAATCAAGTTAAAGACAGCTTTTCAAACGGTTGCAAAACTTGGTTTTCCAGTGAATTTTAAACAACTCGGCAATCCAAAACCGTTGCAAGTTTTAACGGAACATACCGCACATACACCATATCAATATGTGGTACATATGATCTTACTTCGCGCGATGCAAAAAGCGAAATACAGTGAAGCATTATCACCACATTATGGCTTAGGTGCGAGATTTTATACGCATTTCACATCACCGATTAGAAGATATCCTGACTTGATGTTACATCGTTTGATTCATCGCTTTGTTTTAGGTGAGTCCAGCAACTATAAGCGTGATGTTTATCATTTTGAAGAGATGATGCCTTCGGTGGCACAGCATACATCCGACCAAGAAAGAAAAGCCATTCAAATGGAAAGAGATGTCTCAAAATTAAAGTCTTGTGAATACATGCAAGACAAGATTGGACATACCTATAGTGCTACCATTTCTCAGATGATGCCATCAGGGATGTTTGTTAAATTATCAAATGGCATTGAAGGTTTTGTACCACTGCGTGTCTTGGATGACTACTACATGTATGATGAAACGAACTTAACCTTTGTTGGTAACCGAGGAAAAAGGTATCGTTTAGGGGATACGATTAAAGTAGAACTCTTAGATGTCGATCTTGCGCAAAAGAAGATGGATTTTGGCATCGTCGATAAAAAGAAAAACAAGAAGGATCACACACATGAAAATTATCGCTCAAAACAAAAAGGCAAGGCATGATTATTTTATTGAAGAATCATATGAAGCCGGACTACAACTTTTAGGTAGTGAAATTAAATCGATTCGGTTAGGTAAAGTTACCGTGAATGATTCATTCGTCACCATTAAAGATGGCGAAGCTTTTGTCCATAACATGCATATCTCAAAATACGAGTTTTCGAATCGTTTTAACCACGATGAAACAAGAACACGTAAATTACTGATGCACAAAAAAGAAATCATTAAACTTTTTTCTAAAACAAGAGAACAAGGTTATACCCTTATCCCGCTTAAAATCTATCTCAAAGAAGGTTTAGCAAAAGTTGAGATTGGTTTAGCAAAAGGTAAGAAGGATTATGATAAACGTGAATCCTTAAAGGAAAAAGATCAGGAGATGCGTTTAAAGAAAGTCATGAATAGAAGGTGATATGATGAGCCATAAGGTTGGACTCGCTTTAGGTGGCGGAGGCGCTAGAGGTTCTTACCAGATTGGTGTGCTCAGAGCGCTGGAAGAATCAGGTATGTTAAAAGACATCCAGCATGTATCTGGAACGTCAATTGGTGCGATCAATGCATTGATGGTCATGGCGAAACTTTCCTATGAGCGGATGATTGAAATTTGGGAAATGATCAATAATGCAGAGATCTATGGCCATAAATTGGAACGTATCAAATTTGATCGTATGGGGCTTTTCTCTATTCAAGAGATGTATCAAAAATTATCAGAACAAGTTTCGCTAAGAGAAATTCGCGAAAGTAAAATTCAAGGGTATGTGACTGCAGCTAAAATCAAAAAAGGATCGATGATTGATCAAGTGCTTTTACACCGTATGGAAAAAGAAGTATTTCATCTCAACGATCTCGATGATCCACATAAAGCCGTTTTAGCTTCTGCATCGATTCCAGTTCTTTTTGGATCGACAGAAATTGGTGACACCTATTATGTCGATGGAGGGACGGTTGATAATTGTCCCATCAAACCACTGATTGAACAGGGGTGCGATATCATTATCGCTGTACCCATCGATTCGAGATTTCATGTCAAACCCTATGAATCCATGGATATCTTACTTGTGAATATGGAAGCTAAAAAATTGTTTTCGATCACCATGGTAGATATTTTGGATTTTAAACCAGACGAAGTGAAAAACAAAGCGACCTATGGGTATCTCATGGGAAAGAAAATGATCGAAAAACTGAGAGAACAAAACCTTTTTGATGGATCATCATGGCATAAACCAGAAGGGTATCATTATGTGGTGATGAGTAAAGAAGAGGAATTAATCGTTAAAGATGAGGTGAACGCATGGAACTTGAAATCATCCGTTTAATTCAAACGTTAAGAAATCCAGTCTTTGATTTTCTCTTTTACTGGATCACACAACTGGGCGATCAAATCTTTTTTATCGCGGTCGCTGTTATCATTTATTGGACCATAGATAAGAAATTTGCCCATAAGTTTGTCTTCGCATTCATGATCAGCGCGGTGTTTAATACAGCACTCAAACTATTATTTAAACGTATAAGACCTTTCTACTATCAAGGCATATCTTCAGAACCAAATTGGCGAACAACAGGTTACGCTTTTCCGAGTGGTCATGCACAAGCCGCAGGGGTTTTAGGATACACCGGCCTTTATGCTTATGAAAAAAAGAAAATCAAAGGGTTAAACATTGTCGCATGGTTTATCTTGATCGCAGTCCCTTTTTCAAGAATGTATTTAGGACAACATTTTTTAAGTGATGTGGTTGTTGGTGTGATTCTAGCCATCGGATTGACCATGGTCTCCTTTAAATTGGTTGATTTGATGAAAGATGATGAACACATTTACACGTTGATGCTTGTCCCACTGTTTATCCTTGCCCTTTTCTTTTATCCATCACATGATCTTTTTATCGCTGCAGGAGGATTTTCTGGTTTTGCTGTGGGTTATTATGTTGAGAAAAAATACATTTCCTTCGATGTGAAAGCGACATTTTGGATTCAAGTGATCAAAGTCGTATTTGGGTTAATCATCGCGTTAGCGATTAAAGAAGGATTAAAACTTGTTTTTCCTGATGTTCTTATCTTTGATTTTATTCGTTATTTCTTGATCGGTATATGGGCAGCAGCAGGTGCGCCCTTGGTCTTCCATTATGCAAAACGATATCTTCATTAAATCATTTCATGCACTCACGCATGAAGAACTTTATCAAATCCTTAACCTCAGGTTGAGGGTTTTTGTCATAGAACAACACTGTTTTTATGAAGACATCGACGATAAAGACCAAGTAAGTATGCATTATTTCATGAAAGATAAGGATAAAATCGTCAGTTATATCAGAGTGATACCTCCAGGATATAAATACGATGAATATGCGATTTCGCGTGTGGTCACAGATCCGAATTACCGGCTTTTAGGACTAGCGACTCAAATGATTCAAAAGATTATGAATGATTTGAAACAAGACATCCGGATTTCTGGACAAGCTTATTTAAAACCATATTATGAATCTCTAGGATTTGAAGTGGTCTTGGGACCATATATGGAAGATGATATTCCTCACTATGAAATGCTTTATCAAGCGAACAAGAAAAAATAAGTCATCTATTTTGAAGTTCAAATGAAATATGCTATAATTCATCTAAATATATGTTAAAAGGAGTATAGTGATGGATCAGGCAATAAGTATATGGTTTGAAAGTATACGAAATGGTTTTTTAGATGCTTTTTTCTTAATCATTACAGAATTTGGTGATGAACTTGTTTTCTTAATCATTTCATCTATTTTGTTTTGGGTTGTCAATAAAGAGTTGGGTTATAAGTTTATGCTCATCTTTTTAGGGACCATTACCGTCAATGATTTCTTAAAGTTTTTTATCGATCGACCAAGACCATGGCAATCCGGTGTGGTGAGTGTTGTGGGTGAGGGATCTTATGGTCACTCCATGCCTTCTGGACATGCTCAAGGCTCGATGACGATGGCTTTAGCACTTGATAAAAACTATGGTAAGACTAAAAAATGGGTGAGTCCACTCCTCTTTACCATGGCGATTTTGGTATCCATTTCACGCGTTTATTTAGGACAGCATTATGTAAGTGATGTTTTAGTTGGTATTGTTGTTGCGTTTATCGTGTTTTATGCAGTGATGAAATTTGGACCTAAACTTAAGATTACACCTCAAAAGTTTGTGTATTTGATTTCACCCCTTTTGATTGGGTTACTGTTTGTTGTGACAGAAAAAAATTTCTTTGTTGCAGTTGCAGCTATGCTTGCATTAACGATAGGCTATGATCTCGAGAAGAAATATCTCAACTATGAGATACAAAACCGCACTGTCTTAACGAAGGTGCTAACATATGCGATCGGTCTTATCATCGCATTGCTTCTAAAAGAAGGATTGAAAATGGTCCTACCTTATACGACCGATATCGATGCCGAGATGACAACCTTAGATCTGTGGTTAGATTTTGTCAGATATTTCATTTTATGTATCTGGGTATCGCTTGGATCATTTGCAGTATTTCATCTCATTTTTAACCGAAATAAACGATAAAACACATCTTTTTCATTAATGCTTTACAAGATGTTTAGCCTATGTTAAAATGAAAGCGCGATGAACAAAGGGAGTAGCAATGGTTTTGCTTAAAGAGACTTCGTGGTTGGTGTAAACGAAGAGAAAACATTGTGAAGGCTATTTGGGAGCAAAAGGTCAGTCGGCCTTAACGACATAAGAGGGCTAGAATTCGTTCTAGAACTAAGGTGGTACCGCGTAGATTATACGTCCTTAGGCAATCTAAGGGCGTTTTTTATTGATTTTCAGGAGGTCTTACGATGAAATACATGAATTCAGCTGAAATCCGGCAAATGTGGCTCGATTTCTTTCAATCGAAAATGCACAAAGTCGAAGCATCTGCTTCGCTCGTGCCACAAAATGATCCCACATTGTTATGGATCAATGCCGGTGTGGCGCCATTAAAGAAATACTTTGATGGCACAGAGAAACCACAAAACCCTAGAATTACCAATGTTCAAAAATGTATTCGTACCAATGACATTGATAATGTGGGGCGTACGGCGAGACATCATACATTTTTTGAAATGCTTGGAAACTTCTCCATTGGAGATTATTTTAAGCATGAAGCGATAGCGTGGGGTTATGAACTTTTAACCGATCCCAAATGGTTTGGATTCCCACTTGAAAAACTTTATATGACATATTATCCAGATGATTTAGAAGCCAGAGATCGTTGGATTGAACTCGGTGTTGATCCAACACATTTAATACCGAGAGAAGATAACTTTTGGGAGATTGGTGCTGGTCCTTGTGGTCCCGATACGGAAATTTATTTTGATCGTGGAAGTGCCTATGATACACGTGGTAAAGAATTGATTGAACAAGATATCGAAAATGAACGCTATATCGAAATATGGAATATTGTTTTTTCACAGTTCAACTCAAAACCAGGTTTATCAAGACATCAATATCCAGAACTCCCAGCGAAAAATATCGACACAGGAGCTGGTCTTGAACGTTTTGCTTGTGTGATTCAAAAGACGGAAACGAACTTCGAAACCGATTTGTTTTTTCCTATCATCAAACATGCAGAAACGTTAACAGGGATCCCCTATGAGGGACAAATGGCTTACAAAGTGATTGCAGATCACATTAAAGCCTTGACGTTTGCCATTTCAGATGGTGCTATCTTATCCAATGAAGGTCGCGGCTATGTGCTAAGACGTCTTTTAAGACGCGCTGTCAAATACGGTCGAAAACTGGGTTTAATGAAACCTTTCTTGTTTGAACTCGTCGATGATGTCGTTGAAGTCATGGGTGTTTTCTATCAAAATCTTCACGACACCAAAGATATCGTTAAAAAACTTGTGTTAAAAGAAGAACAAAAATTCTTAGAAACCATCACCGATGGTGAGAAGCACTTGCTTGATGCGATTAAACTAGAAGGAGACATCGTGAGTGGTGAAACGGCATTCAAACTTTATGACACTTACGGATTTCCAATTGAACTTACACTTGAATATGCAGAAGAACATGGTGTCAACGTGAATATCGATGCATTTCATGAAGAACTCGCCAAACAAAAAGAACGTTCTAGAGCAGCACGAGGTGAAGTCGCATCCATGAAGGCTCAAGAAGAAGCGTATTTAAACTTTACAGAACCCTCTGTTTTTATCGGATATGAACACTTGCAAACCGAAGCAAAAGTGATTAAAGTTTTCCCCCACGGGATTGTCTTAGATCAAACACCTTTTTATGCTACTTCGGGTGGACAGGTTGCAGATAAAGGATGGATCAATGGTCTTGAAGTCACTGATGTTTCAAAACTTCCCCATGGTCAGTTTATCCACGTGGTTGAAGGTGACTATCAGGAAGGCGATGAGGTTTTGGCTGTCGTGGATCCTAAATCAAGACTCCACACCATCAGGAATCATAGTGCGGCACATTTATTCCATCAAGCGATTAAAGATATCTTTGGTAAACATGCGAACCAACAAGGTTCACAAGTGGCACCATGGAGCTGGCGATTCGATTTTAATCACTACGAAACAGAAACCGATGAGCGTATTTTAGAAGTTGAACGTTTGGTCAAGCACTATATCAAAGAAACACCACTGGATGTCACTATTCGCCTGCTTCCTATTGAAGAAGCGAAAAAGTTAGGTGCGATGGCACTCTTTGGTGAAAAATATGGCGACATTGTCCGTGTGGTTGACATGGGATGGAGCAAAGAATTTTGTGGTGGCACACACGTTAAAAACACCAAAGACATCATTGATTTTGCTATCACAAGTTATGAATCGATTGGTTCTGGCATCTATCGTATGGAAGGTGTCACAGGTTTTGATCTCAAAGCCCAAATCAAACGTTTCATTGAACCACAACTGTTGGAAGTTGAACTGATTACTGAAAAGATTAAGCGTTTAGGAGAAAAACTGAGTATTCCAGAAGCACCAGCTTTAATGGGCTCTTATCAAGACATCATCCATTACCGCAACTATGTTGATAACTTAAAAGAGCTTGCGAAAAACTATGAAAAAGATGTGTTAAGAAAGAATTCAGAAGATGTGTTAAAACGTCTTGATGATTTCATCAGTGATCCAACGGCTAAAAAACAAGTGATTGTGACAGAAGACGTTGATCAAAAGGTTTTAAAGCAACTGATTGATGCGCTCTATGATAAAATAAAGGCAGAAACACTGTTTTTAATCAATGTCTCTGAGAGTAAGCTGACATATCTTTGCAAGAGTGCCTTTGAAAATGCCAGCGACTTGGTGAAACATGCTGCACAGATTTCTCATGGATCTGGCGGTGGTAAAGGAAGTTTCGCACAAGGTGGAACTCAAGATACATCCACACTTGATCTTGTTGTAAAGGAAATGAAGTCAATCATATGAAACGTTATTTAGGTCTTGATTTAGGGAGTAAAACCGTTGGGGTAGCCATCAGCGAATCAGGCATTATCGCAAGTACACTCACCACATTGCGCTTTCAAGAAGATCATTATGAAATGGCGTGTGAGATGGTTTTAAAGTTGATCAAAGAACACAACATTAATATCGTTGTTTTAGGTCTTCCCAAACACATGAATAACGACATTGGGATTCGCGGTCAAATCAGTGAATCTTTCAAAGAATTACTCGAAAAACAAACCACAGCGACCATTATTTTATGGGATGAACGGATGTCTACACAAACCGCACGAAAAGTCATGATTCAAGGTTCAGAAAGACGTAAAAACCAAAAAGAGAAAAAAGATGAGTTAGCTGCAGTGATTATTTTACAAAACTATTTAAATTATAAAGGAGCATGAACATGTTAAAAGACGATCAAATGGTCGTCACCAACCAAAATGGTGATGAAGCAGTATGTGATATTTTATTTACCCACGAAGCAAATGGTAAAAACTATGTTGTTTTCGAATTCGTGGATAGCCACGAAGTGAGTGCAGCCATCTATATTCCAGGTGAAACGGATGAAGAAGGCACATTCCAAGATATCGAAACAGAAGCAGAATGGGATATGCTAGATCAAGTTCTACAAGCTTATTACGATGAACTAGATGCTGAAGAAGATGAAGAAGATGAAGAGGAAGAGGACGAAGCGAAAGCATGAGTCTAGCTTCACTAAGAGCGTACGCCTTAAGCAAGAATGTTCCCATCATCACCGATGAGGTTTATCGTTTCTTGGAAGTTTTTGTTTTAGAGCACAACATCAAAGATGTGCTTGAGATTGGTACAGCTATTGGCTATAGCGCACTCGCTATGGCCTCTTTTGGTTGCAACATCAAGACATTTGAAAGAGATGAGTTTATGATTGAAGAAGCGAAACGTCATTTTGACCTTTTCGATGATCAAAAACACATCACCCTTATACCTTTTGATGCACTCACGTATCAAGGTGATTTAGGGATGTTCGATTTGATCTTTATTGATGCAGCAAAATCTCAGTACCAAACTTTTTTTAATAAGTATGATCCATATTTAAAACCTGGGGGTTTTATCGTTTGTGATAATTTGCATTTTCATCACTTAACCCCAGAAAAAGTAAACAGACACACACAGGGTTTACTACGTAAACTCAAAGCTTTTAAAATATTTTTAGCGGAACATCCCCATTTTGAAACCACATTTTATGATGTGGGTGATGGGTTATCCGTATCAAAGAAGGTTCGTAAATGAAGACGTTAATTACCTGTCATGATTCAACAAATATTGAGTTATTACTCGCACATACCGATGGCATCATCGTCGGTAACAAACACGTTGGCACACGGCTCACTCAAAGTTTTGATGCACATGAAATCAATGTTATGGCACGTGAGGTTAAAGCCTTACAAAAAGAGATTTTTATTCAAGCAAATCAAATGATGATGGATGCAGATTTGATGCATTTTTCGTCTTGGTTAGATGAACTTGAGTTTAAGTGTATCGACGGGATTATCGTTGCTGATTTAGGTGCACTGGTCTTGTTAAAGGAAAAAGGATTACATCGAAAAGCTATCTATAATCCTGAGACACTGATCACGAACAGTTATGATTTTAATTTTCTAGAACATTTCGAACTGTTTGGTGTGTATGCGGCTAAAGAGATCACTATCGCTGATTTAAAAAAGATGGGTGAAGAAAAAAGAGTGCATATGTTTATGGTCGGTCACGGTCATTTAAATATGTTTTATTCGAAACGTAAGCTTGTGAAAAACTATCTCGACTTTTTGCATGAAGATATCACACTCCAAGATCGTCAAGATCTTTTAATCATCGAAGAACATCGAAAAGAAGATCCCTATCCCATTTTAGAAGATGAAGCGGGGACACATGTCTTTAGATCTCAAGTGATTCACGCGTTAAACCAGTTGGATCAACTATCCTCTTTCATCGATTATATGGTGATTGATACGCTTTTTAAAGATGATCGATATGGCGCTTTGGTTGCTGAAATGTATCAAAGAAGAGATAACGTGTTGAAAGAAAAAATTGAAAAAGAGTTTCATGAAGTATGGGATGAAGGCTTTTTCTTTAAGAAAACGATATATAAGGGTAAGGGTGGCGAACAGTGATCGAACTTCTCGCACCAGCAGGTGATTTAGAAAAATTAAAGATTGCGCTACTTTATGGTGCAGATGCTGTCTTTATTGGTGGTCAAAACTTTTCTTTAAGAGCAAGAGCTTCTAACTTCACGTTAGATGATATTTTAGAAGCGACCACGTTTGCACATGCACGCGGTAAAAAAGTATACGTAACCACAAATATCATTCCACATCATGAAGACATGGAAGGTTTAATCGAATACCTTCAGCACTTAGAAAAAGCTAACGTGGATGCCATTATTTCTGCATCCCCCTTTATTGTGGATATGGCACTTAAACATACAAACCTCGAGGTTCATCTGTCCACACAACAAAGTGCGACCAACGCTAACACGGTTAACTTTTGGTATAACCACGGTGTAAAGCGTGTTGTCTTGGCACGTGAACTCGATAAACATCAGATTAGAAACGTAATTGATCACACCGAAGCAGACATTGAAGTCTTCATTCATGGTGGGATGTGCATGAGTTTTTCTGGTCGTTGTAGCTTATCCAATAACATGACGGATCGAGACGCAAACCGAGGGGGTTGTGCGCACTCCTGTCGTTGGAATTATGAGTTAAACGTCGCAGGACAAAAACTATCAGATCAACCCTTCAGTATGTCAAGCAAAGACTTAGAAGCGCTTGAACAAATTCCACATCTTATCGATAGTGGTGTTTCATCACTGAAGATTGAAGGTAGAATGAAGAGTCTACATTATATCGCAACCGTTGTATCGACATATCGAAGATTGATTGATGATTATCAAAGAGATGGTGTGATTCAAGATTTCATGCCTTACATGAAGGAACTTGAAAAAGCGGAAAACCGTTTGGCATCTCACGGTTATTTAGAAGGAACACCTGGTGTTGAGCAACAACTTTACAACATGCGAAGTGAACGACCAACCCAACTTTTTGTTGGATTAGTTCTCGGATATGATGAAAAAACAGGGGTGGCGACCATTGAACAAAGAAACCATTTTACAGTTGGTGAAGAAGTTGAAATCTTCCATCCGAGCGGTTTAGTTGAACCCTTTAAAGTGTTAGAAATGACTGATCATGATGGTCAAGTATTGGATGTAGCAAGACATCCAAAACAAATCATCAAGATGCATGTTCCCTTTAAGGTTGAACCATACGCCATGCTTAGAAAACGATGAATACTTATCATAAAGAGCATCGTATGATACCCTACCATCTCATACGAAAAAACAATAAAAATGCATACTTTAGAATCAAAGAAGGTATCCTTCACGTTACCGCGCATCCGAAAACATCCATCAAAGTGATCGAAGCGTTTATTGAAGCCAAGTTTGATGTGTTTTATCAAAAAATACAGGAATCAAACACAAAAGAAGCAGATCACATGATCACACTTTGGGGTAAATCCTATGAGATCATCTTGACAAGAGGACGTTTTTCGTTTGAGATCGGTGAAGATGTCATTTATGTGAAAACCATGTCTGAAGATGCATTCACAAATAAAAAAAGGATATACAAAGAAACGTTAGCAGAAAAATTAAAAACGCTTAAACCCATCATCGATCAGGACGTTCAAATGCACGGTGTGACACCTTGTCCGATTAAGATTAAGTACTTAAAATCGAAATTTGGAAGTTACCACCGCAAGCATCACGAAATCACTTTGAATTCATACCTTGCAAGGCTTGATGAAGTTTACTTAACGTATGTGTTGTATCACGAATACGCGCATGCCCTCGTTTTTAATCATTCCAAAGCTTTTTACCAAGTCTTAGATCGGTTCATGCCAAATCATAGGATCTATCAAAAAGCCTTGAAAAAAATAGCAATCCAATGAAAAATAGTGTATAATGATAAAGAAATTTAAGGAGGTTCACCATGGCTGTGAAACAATTGTTCCAACTCACCCAAGAGGGTGTCGATAATTTAAAAACGGAATTAACTTACTTAAAAGATGTCAAACGTGAAGAAAATAAAGAAGCATTGAAAGAAGCTCGTGCACAAGGGGATTTATCCGAAAATGCCGATTATGATGCAGCACGTAACGAACAAGCACGCATCGAAGCACGTATCGCTGAAATTGAAACCATTTTAAAGAATGTTAAAATCATTAAGACAGATGACCGCGATATCGTGAATATCGGTAAGAGCGTCATCATCAAATTCGTAGAATCTGGTGATGTCAAAGAGTTTACGCTTGTGGGATCGATTGAAGCAGATCCAAGAGCGAAAAAGATTTCGATTGAATCACCCATTGGACGCGCCATCATGAACAAGATGGAAAATGAAGTGGTTGAAGTCAAGACAGAAACAGGTAAAATCTTTTCTGTTGAAATTGTGGAAATCAAGTAATGTCTTTGGTTCAAAAGTGTATTCCCTACGCATATTATGCATCCATCGCTGATATTGACTACAAAGAACTAAGAAAACAAGGAATTCGTGCCTTGTTTTTTGACTTAGATAATACCATCATTGGCTACGATGAAATCAAGCTTAACGATACCCATGTGACCTTTTTAAAGGCGCTTGAAAAAGACTTTAAGATTTTAATCTTATCGAATACATCATATAAGCGTGTTTCACTGGCTTTAGAAGATGTGGATTACCCCTTTATATGGCATGCGAAAAAGCCACTTAAGTTTGGCTTTAAGAAAGCGATGAACAAGTTAGGTGTGTCTAAAGATGAAGTTATCATGATAGGTGATCAACTCATGACGGATGTCTTTGGTGGTCATCGAAGTGGGATAAACGTGATTTTAGTTAAATCAGTGAAAAGAAAATCAGATCGTAAGATTACACAGTTTAACCGAAAAATTGAAAAACGCGTATTAAAGGTAATCGAAAAGAAATATCCAGATCTTTATAGAGAAAGGTTGAAAACGTATGTCGATGACCACACGCTGTAAGGGATGCGGAGCACTGTTACAAGATACAGATCAAGATAAAGTTGGCTACGCCACATCACTTGAACATGTCTATTGTCAAGCATGTTATAAGCTTTTTCACTATGGCGAATCGACCGTTCATTTTCATCCAGAAGATTTACCATCACTGCCAGCGAACGCTGTCATTTTGATGGTTTCATCGGTCCTTCATTTAGATTTACTTTTTAGTTATCCGGTGTATCGCTATCAACCGGATGCGACTTATGTTTATGTCATTAACCAAATGGATCTTTTACCTAAAGGTACGAATTTAGATAAACTACTCGAAAATATTAAATCCAAAGCGAAAGCACTTCATGTGCCATATGAAGATTTGATTTTGATGTCTGCGAAAAACCCTTATGATATCGAACATTTAAAAGCGTATCTCAAGGGATTGAATGAACCCAATGTTTATTTGCTAGGTGTCCAAAATAGCGGAAAAACGACACTCTTTAAAGCGTTGACCAAAGATGAAGATGCGATTGCGATGAAAAAGGCAGGACTCACACAAGAGGCTTTGAAGAAAACATACGATGGCATGATGATCTATGATATGCCAGGGTTATATCAAGAAGGTTATTTGCATCATGTCTTGCCCTATGGCGTGTATAAAAATCTGATCCCAGATAAACCGATCAGACCCAAAATATACCAACTTAAGGCAGGTCAATCCCTCATGATTGAAGGGTTATTTGCCATCTCCTTTTTTGGAGAGTCTATTAATCCCATTTTATACATCGAGCAACATCTTGATGTGCATAAAACCAATGAAAACCGCATCAAACCTCTCCTTGAGGAAAAGGAAAAACACTTTCAGATCTACGTCGATCATTATGAAGAAAAAGCGTTTAAAATCCCCAATGGTCGCTATCAAATTACCTTCGCAGATATGGGGTTTATGCATGTTTCAGGGCCTGGACTGATTAAAATGGTTTATCCAAAGGGTCTTCATGTATCCTTATCGGAGGCACTCTTTAATGATTGATGTTATCGAACAAAAAGTTAAACATAAACTCGGGGCTCATGAAATGCGGCTACGCCATGTCTATGGCGTTGCAGAGACTGCACAAAAGCTGGCAAGACTTTATCATGTCTCCGAAGAAAAAGCTTGGATAGCGGGTATTTTTCATGACATTGCCAAATACGATGCGCTAGAAGATCAGTTAAATATGATGGATCTTCGTTGGATTAAAGCATATGTGGACTATCCAGTGATCTATCACGCGATTGCAGCTGCTAATATCTTAGAACATGAGTTTAAAGTTCATGACCAAGATATTCTGAATGCGATTAAACATCATGTTTGGGGAAGAAAAAACATGTCTACGCTAGAAAAAATTATCTTTGTTTCCGATTATTGTGAACCGAATCGCGGATTCGAAGATAGCCCCATGATTTATGACATGGCAACGAAAGATTTAGATGAAGCTGTATGCTACTGCATGAAGGCTTCTATGGATCATTTAATCAGACAAGGCTTAGTGCCTTCAGAAGAACAAATAGAGATTTATCAATATTACCAGGAGGTAACCCGTGGAGAAAGTAAATAAAATTATTGAAACGTTAGAAGATTTAAAGGTGAGAGATTTAGCGTGTTTTGATTTTGAAAAAACATCACCTTTTTACGATTACTTTGTGATTGCAACCGTGAATGAAAGACAAGGAAATGCAGCGATTAGCCATCTCAAAAAGGCATTGCTTGCCGATGAGATTAAACATATTGAAGGTAAAGGCGGCAGTTGGACTTTGGTGGATTGTCATGATGTGATTGTGCATCTATTCCAAGAAGAAGACCGCAAATTTTATGGATTTGATCAACGTCTTTTAGGCGTTAAACGTATCAAATAAACATGTTTGAACCGCTCTATGATCTTTTAATGAGTGATGTGGATTATGAAGCACTTTTAAAAGATATCGAACCCTATTTGAAGAAACATGATTTCATCTTAGATGCTGGCTGTGGGTCAGGTCATTTTTTAGTTGAACTTTTGAAAAAAGGGTATCATGCGATAGGCATTGATTATTCATCTAGCATGCTTTCGCTTGCCGATGAACGCTTAAGAGGATTAGGTTTAGCAACCAAACTTTATGAACATGATCTTAGAAAACCGATGCATGCCGAAGTTGATGTGATTGTTGCGATGTTTGATGTGATGAACTACTTCAAGGGTATCAAATCCGTTTTTAAACATTGTTATCAAGCACTTTATCCCGGTGGAAGATTGATCTTCGATCTTTATCAGGAAACGTGTTTAGAAACCTACGATGGGTACTTAGAAGAGGAAGTTGAACCGGTGAGTTATCGCTGGCAAATTGAGCGAAGACATAAAAAAATGATCCACACGGTGGACCATCAAGGTGAAAGAGATATCATCATACAGTATGTTTATCCGCTCTCCTATTATCAAGAGGCGTTAGCATCTTTAGGATTTGATGTAAAGGTTAATCCTTCTATCGATGCTAGAAAACATTTAGTGATTGCAACCAAAAAATAGGTCGGACCTATTTTTTTTATCATCGATTGAGTTGTTGTATGTTGCTTTGGTAACTTTGAGAGTTTATGTAGGCTTGCCATTTCTTTTTGGAGATCACGATAAAATCATCATGCTTATCCAAGTGGGGGTTCGTATCTGTTTTTGCTGTTAATCCACCGGCAGTTGTATCACATAAACCACGGCGATTACAGTTTTCCCACATCATGTCATTGACATCTTTAAGTGTGAGTGGTCTACCATCCATAAAAACAACTTTCATACCAAAGATAGACTGCATGATGGTTGTACCTTTGGTGACGTAAAACTGAGCGAATAAGCACAAGAACCCTAAGATTAATAAACTTAATGCAAAAGCTGTTCCTAAGACATCATCGACCAAAAATCTTACGAAAATGATAAAAAAAACGAGCAATAAAACATCTAATATACCCGATAAAAAACGTCGTTTATAAGGAATAATCCATGCGGATAATTCCTTTTTTATGTCTTCTTTGATCTTGAACTTATCATCCATATGTCCATCAACCCCTAATTTATCCCTATTTTATCACAGGTTAAGTATAAAAAGTAATAACGAATCGATTTCTCTATCATAAAGTAGCAACCGGTGTAGATGTCAAGTGATAAAAAATAAAAAAATCATCAAAATATGATGAAATGATTTAAAGCGAGGCATGCTAAAAAAAGGATTTCTTGAACTATGAAATATTTAAATGTTACTGAAAGAGTCTATTGGCACTCAACAAGCCATAGATTAGACGGATCAGTTTTCTACTAGTAAGGGCGAGGGCACGTTTATGTTGATGAGTCGTGACTTCATTGAATTTCTTTTGATAAAAGTCACGATATTCAGGTATATTCTGCCTAGCAATATTAGCAGCCTGAATGATGAAGTATCTTAAGTATTTATTTCCAGTTTTTGTTAGATGGGTATCGTCAGCATCAAACTTCCCAGACTGTGTTTTACGCCAAGTGATGCCTGCATACTTAGCAAGTGCATCATCGGATTCAAATTGATTGATGTCTGCAATCTCTGCTAAGATACCTGCTGCATAGACTTTACCAATACCAGGAATAGACATTAAAACTGTGTAGTGATTTTGATTGAATCCAACAACTTGACGCATAATTGCTTTATCGATTTCTTTGATCTCAGCCTCATAGCAATTGATCACATTAATCGAAGAAGCAAGAGATAAGTTGATGGGGTCATAAGCGATTTTATCCAAGCGATATGAAGCTCTAGCAGCAGCCTGAATTTTAGTGGCCATGTCAATCGAGTCATCAAAGCGATTTTTACTAGATTTAGCGATAAAAGAAGCAAGTTCTTCTAAAGGAGTATCGATGATATCGTCAATGGTTTTATACTCTAAAAGTAATTCAACTGCAGTCTTACCGAAGTTATTTGAGAACAAAGTTTGAAACTCAGAAAACTTTAAAAACACGTTATTTAAGGCATAAACCTTCTCAGTGGATAAGAGTTCAGCAATGTGAAGGCGGTGTCTGGTCAGGCGTTCTAACGCTAAACGCTGAGCCCCTTTAAAAGGTGTGAGTTCAGAAGTTCTACCGACTCTAGCGATATCTGCAAGAATAAAGGCATCTTTAGGATCTGTCTTATCCATGTCAGCAAAACTCTTCCTGTAATTTTTAGAGATTTTGGGATTGATAATGTAGACCTTTGAATCAAAAATAGCGAGATGTTTAGAGTTTGAGAGATAGGTAGCAAGATGAGCTGAATAAACACCTGTAGATTCCAAAATAACGATAACTTTTGAGAGTTTATGGCTATTCAAAATATCCAACAGTTTAGATTCAATGATGGCAGCACCATCTTGAGTGTTTGGAATATGTGTTGAAAGCAATTTATCACGCGCAAGGTTCATCGCATAGACGTGATTGGATTCTTTGGAGACATCAATTCCGACGAATAAAGTAAGATTCAAATTAAAACCTTCTTTCAAGGGAAAATGAGATATAAGAGAAGCCCTAGCCTTGAAAGACAACTGCAGCCTCGCCGAATAAGAAACCACCGTTAGACGTAGAAGTTGAGTTTTATCTAGCGGGTAACAACAACCGGTAAGCAGATAGGTCAAGCAAGCAGGTTCGCACGCTATTGTAGCACCATAATGTGCAAGGAGATTTAGCGGATTATTCTGGTTATATCTTGACTATATTATAACACCAGGGCTTCAAACTTATAAAACATGATATGTAGATAGGTCTTACCTAAATCTACACTACATATTATACGAGGAGGTTTGTGATGAAATCATATCGACTACTTGTCATTTTTTTACTTATTGTGGGGTGGGTTTGGTTGTTTCCTAGAAAAGAAGAAACTGTTTGGATAGACCACGGGAAGGAACCTTTAACCCTAATAAAGATCGAACTTTCAGGTGCTTTTGAGTTTCCAGGCGTTTATCATGTGTTTGAACCGATCACCGTTATTGAAGCGTTAAGGTTTGGTGGTAGGCTTAGTGATGATGCAAACACATCACATCTAAACTATTCAGAACTGATTACTAAAGATCGACAAATCATTGTTTTAGCATCAGGAGATAAACCTGTTGAGACATGGGTGAAACTGAACATCAATAAGGCATCGTTTAAAGAACTTCTGGCAGTTCCAGGTTTAACAGAAACGCGTGCAGCATCGATTATTTTATACCGAGAAGCACACGGTGATTTTAAACATTTAGATGAGCTGTTGAACGTCAAATACATCGGGGTTGCTACACTTGAGAAAATCAAACCGTATCTTACACTTTGATCATCTTGATTTGGTGGGGATGATTGTCTTTTTGGTGCTCCTTTCCATCAAGACAATCTATGTTTTACCAATCACATTGTTTGTGATATATCGTTTAAGGCACCGGGTAAGCTTGATGCTTTGTTTGATACTTGTCGGTTTGATTTGTATTCGGTGGTATATGATTGAGTATCGTGAGGTTGATGCATCTTATAAGGGAGAAGTGATCGTATACGAGGTGACGACATATGATACGTATGACAGGGTAATCTTAAAGACAAAAAAAACCAAATATTTCATCTATACACAACCTGAAAAATATACGTGTGGAGATATCCTTTTTGTCAGTGGTAAAATTGAACCCTTAGCGAATGCGACAGTCCCTTTTGGCTTTAGTCCTAAACTATATTATGTGAGTCATGGGATAACGGGGAAGTTAAATCTAGAAGAGATTCGTTATGTAGATCATCAATGGACGCTTAGGTCACCAAGACAGATCATTAAACAATCTTTTTCAAGATATCCCTTACCTCATCTTTTTTATACGATGATGTTTGGTGATAAACTCACCTTAGACGATAGACATGTCTATCTAGAACTAGGTATACTTCATTTACTCTCGGTTTCAGGCATTCATCTCTATGCTGTGTTCATGTTTATTAAGAAGTTGTGTCATCACTTAGATGTGAAGATGTCTTTTCAGCATATCATTATGTTGTCTTTTTATGGCGTCATGTGTTACTTGCATGACTTTGATCTTGGCATCACACGCTTATTGATGATAGCATTATTAAGCCGTTTTAATGCTTACTTTGATCTCAGAAGATCAAGATTGGAAATCATTCATGTCGTATTTTTATTGATGTTACTATTTCAAACAGAACTGATTTATCGCAGCTCTTTTTTAATGCTTTATCTGATCTTGGTAAGCCTTGAACTTTTAGAACCTCTTTATCGAAAACATCATGGCATCATGAGAAGATGGATCATGGGCATGATCGTTGCAGTGGTACTGATACCTTTTCAATCTTCTTTTTCTCTTTTAGGTGTTTTATCCTTACCACTTATGGCATTTCCACTCGCATTTACCTACATGTTTGGTGCTTTGATGACCTTCATTGTCCCCTCTTTTCATACGGTGTATGCTGAGATGGTGATGGTATTTGAAATGTTTCTTACATTTTTATCCAAAAGAACGATGAATCTTGTTTATGGCAGATATGAGGATATCATCATGGTGTTATTTTATATGGCTATCATTTTCTTTTTAACATCAAAAACAATCTATAGAAAAACCATATGTTTATTAGGCCTTTGTTTGATTTGCATCATCCCTTGGCTTATGAGACAACATCAAACATCAATCACTTTTTTGGATGTTGGTCAGGGGGATGCAACCATCCTTAAAACACCTCATTGTATAGCCGTTATTGATGCTTATCGGGGGACAGCTCAGTACCTCCAAAACCAAGGGATCGTAGCGATTGATTATCTTATCCTTACCCATAGTGATACCGATCATATCTTAGAAGCATCTGAAATCATCAAACAGTTTTCAGTGAAACACCTCATGATATCTGCTGAAGATCATGGGTATCCACTTTATCATCAAAAAACAAAGAAAGTGAAATCAGGAGATTCCATACCTTGCGGTAAAGTCAATCTTAAGATCTTGGCCCCTATCGGCCCATCATCATCTGAAAATAATGCTTCCATTGTCTTACAGTTTACGATGCATCAAGAAATCTTTTTACTTACAGGGGATATTGAATTTGAAACAGAAACAAAACTCGTTGAAACATATCAACACCAGCTTAAAAGCGACATTTTAAAAGTGGCACACCACGGTTCAAGGACCTCATCATCATCTCTTTTCTTGTTTTATGTGAAACCGAAGATTGTCCTCATATCCGCTGGAAGATCAAACCGCTATGGTTTTCCTCATCTAGAAGTGATCGAACGGTTTAAAAGCATTAATGCTTTAATCTACCGAACCGATACACAGGGAACCATCACCTACACCCCATCCAAAAAGAAATCAAAATGGCAAATGTGTCTACCTTTTTAACCCTGATTTTGATACAATAGATATAGAACCAGGAGGCGCTAACATGGCCGAGTCTATCTATCTTTACTATAGCAACAACGATTTTCTTTTGAATCATGCCGTTGAGGAAAAAATCAAGGAAATAAATGTTGATCCTTTCAACATCGTCAAATACGATTTGCTTGAAAATGATTATGATGATCTCCTTGAGGATTTACAGACGGTTTCTTTTTTTGCTGAAAAGAAAGTCATCATCATACGCAATATGCAAGAACTAGAAAAAGCGGATGAGTTTGTTCTCAAAAATTTCTTGACTTATTTTGAGAAACCGAATCCCGATGTTGTGGTGATTATCATCATGAATGAGTTGTTACCTGAAACATCTGTTTTAGGTAGTGCACTTTTTAAGTTTGCTTTCATCGAAAAAATTAAGGATATGGAGAAAAAAGATTATCCAGATTTTATTCGAAACATGTTTAAAAAATACAGCTACATCATCACCGATGAAGCGATTGAAGCCTTATTAGAAAGAACCAATCTGGATTTTAATTTAATCAACCAAGAAGCAGAAAAACTCATGCTTTTCTCCTATGAAACCAAAGAAATCAATGAACGTGCTGTTTTACTCCTCGTTTCAAGAAATTTAGAAGAAAACATTTTTGAATTGACCAATGCCCTTTTATCTAAAAATCAAACCAAAACCATTGAAATCTTTTATGACCTTGTTGCAAGAAATGAAGATCCTCTTCGCATCTTAAACAACATCGTTGGCAAAGTGCGTGAGCTTATGCACACCAAACTTTTACTGGATAAAGGTTATCGTCAAGATCAAATTGCTGAACATTTCCATATCAAGAGTGGTCGTGCATATTATCTGGTTAAAAATGCGCAAGCCATTCCCTTCAGTCAGCTTGAAAATCATTTAAAGAAATTATCAAAACTTGATTATGACATCAAGAGTGGTAAAATTGATAAAAAGCTAGGACTAGAACTTTATTTGTTAGGAGCTTAAGATGTTAGATTACAATCGTGTATTATGTTTTGATTTCGAAACCACAGGACTTAATGGCTATACCGATGAAATCATTGAAATCGGTGCGATTCTATTAGAAAAAAAAGAAGGTCAACTGGAAGTGACCCAAGAACTCTCGCTTTTGGTCATGCCAAGTCGTCCGCTTCCTCAAAAAATCATCGATATTACCCATATCACGGATGAACTTTTACTCAGAGAAGGCGTTAGCCAACAAGAAGCTTTCCAACGTTTCATTGACCTTTATCAAGATGAAAAAACATTATTGATTGCATATAACATACAGTTTGATCTTTTATTTTTACAAACGTTATTTAGAAGACAGTGGAATCCATTTTTCAGTATTAAAAATGATGTCTTAGACGTGATGGCCATTTATAAAGATCGCCATCGTTTTCCTCACAGACTTGATCAATGCGTTCAAACCTATGGGGTTGATGTTAAAAATACGCACCGCGCTTTAGATGATATCAAAGCAACTTATCAAGCACTTCTCAAAATGGCAGAAGAAAAAGACAATATCACCCATTATATTAATAAAATTGGTTACAACGGCACCTATGGTGTCTCAGGAATCCGTTTACCACATGTAAAATACATGCCACAAAAGGGTGGATACAGGGAAATTGAAAACAGTTAACAGATAACGAAAAAAAAAGACACACCGTGTCTAATTTTTTTAAAGGGAGTTAACTTTAGCTGCGAGTGCTGACTTATGTCTAGCGACAAAGTTTTGATGGAAGATTCCCTTAGCAAGACCCTTGTCCAACTTCTTATGTGCAAAAGACAATGCTTCGACTGCTTTTTCTTTTTCATTAGCTGCTACAGCGCGTTCGACTGCTTTAAATGCGGTTTTAACGGATGACTTAAAAGAAGCGTTCTGTAAACGACGTTTTTCATTGGTTTTGTTACGTTTAATTTGTTGTTTGATATTTGCCACAATTTCACCTCCCATACGTGCAAAACCATTGTATCAAAAGCATGTAAAAAATGCAACAGTAAAGAGAATATTATGGTAAAATACTCATAGATAAGGGGAATATAAAACGAATGACAACTGCTAATAAATTAACTCTCTTGAGAGTCTTCATGATTCCAGTCATGATCGTTATGGTTTATATCGATCAACTTAAAGAACCTATCGGTTTTTTTCAAATGAGTATCGGACATTTTGTGTTCGCGATTTTATTTATCATCGCATCTTTCACAGATTTTCTAGATGGCTACATCGCTAGAAAATACAATCAAATCACCACATTTGGGAAATTCTTAGATCCTATTGCAGATAAGGTGCTGGTGATGGTTGCACTACTTTATTTAATGCTATTGGACCCTTCACGTGTTCCCATGTGGGCGGTGATGATCGTGATTATTCGCGAGTTTGCGGTCACTGGTGTTAGACTTCTTGCGGTTGAAAAAGGTAAAGTCATTGCAGCTTCTCCTTATGGAAAGGCAAAAACAGCATCCACGATGGTGGCATTAATTATTTTGCTATTTAATGATTTTGGGATCACCCCATGGATTGGGACTGTCATTTTTTGGATCGCTATTGGTTTAACCATTATCAGTGGTCTGGACTATTTGATTAAGAATAAAGCTATTATTTTGGAAAGTATTTAAAGTAAAACAAAAACATTTAACATAAGATAAGACGGAGGTGCAGTCATGATCGATAAAGACAAAAGAGCACAGGCCTTAGAGGCCGCAATGAAACAGATCGAAAAACAATACGGTAAAGGATCCGTCATGCGTTTAGGTGATGAAGCAGAACGTACGGTTGAAGCGATTCCTACGGGATCCCTTGGGCTTGATATTGCCTTAGGCATTGGTGGTTATCCCAAAGGTCGTATTATTGAAATTTACGGACCTGAAAGTTCAGGTAAGACAACACTCGCGTTGCACGCGATTGCTGAAGTTCAAAAATTAGGTGGGTTTGTAGCATTTATTGATGCTGAACATGCCCTAGATCCGAAGTATGCGAAAGCTTTAGGTGTCGATGTGGATAATCTGATTTTATCGCAACCTGATACAGGTGAACAAGCACTTGAAATTGCAGAAGCACTTATTCGTAGTGGCTCTGTTGATGCCATCGTAGTTGACTCTGTTGCGGCACTTGTTCCTGAGGCGGAAATTAACGGTGAAATGGGTGATTCCCATGTGGGCTTACAAGCAAGACTCATGAGCCAAGCGATGCGTAAACTTTCTGGTGCTATTTCTAAGTCTGGAACCATCGCAATTTTTATCAACCAAATCCGTGAAAAAGTGGGTGTAATGTTTGGTAATCCAGAAACAACACCTGGTGGACGTGCGCTTAAATTTTATGCATCCGTTCGTCTAGAAATTAGACGCGGTGAAGCTATTAAGAATGCAACGGATATCATTGGTAACAAAGCAAACATTAAAGTGGTAAAAAACAAAGTAGCACCTCCCTTTAAAACGGTTAGTGCAGATATCATCTTTGGTGAAGGTATTTCTAAAACTGGGGAACTTGTTGACCTAGCTTCAGATCTTGATATCATTCAAAAGAGTGGTGCTTGGTTTGCATACGGTGGTGAAAAGATTGGTCAGGGTAGAGAAAATGCGAAAGCTTATCTAGAGAAAAATCCTGAGGTCTACAAAAAAGTGTTCCAAGCTGTGCTTGATCACTATAAGATCACTTACAAAAATTAATCAAAATGAAACGGTTGATCTTTAGGTCAGCCGTTTTTGTCAGGGTAAAACCTTTATATACTGAAATACCATTCACTTCATATGCTTAATAAAAACATATTTGTTATAATAAGTAAAGGTTGTGTCAAACACAACGGATTGGAGGACATGACATGATTCATGATTATTTCAAAGCATTTATGACCTTTTTAAAAAGAGAAGATAAACCCGGTGCCGTGATGTATGCCTTAAAGCTCATCGAGGAAAACACATTGACCATTGAAGAATTGTATCTCAACGTATTAGCGCCTTCACTCATTCATTTTGAGTGTGAGGAAAAAGATGAGGATGTCTGTATATGGAAAGAACATTTTCGAACATCCATCATTCGTACCATCTTGGAATCGTGTTATGTGCATGTGCTCACATTAGTTAAGAATGTCAAGCCCAATCACATTAAAGTCATGATGTTAACACCTGCTTTTGAGTACCATGAAATTGGTGCCATCATGAACACACATTTTATGTTATTAGAAGGATTTGATGCGCATTACATTGGTGCGAACACCCCTAAATCAGAAATCTTATCCGCGATTCGAACCTATCATCCAGATTATGTCGCATTATCGGTAACAAACCCTTACAACTTGGTTGTCACCAAACAAACAACCGATGAAATCAAACGGTTTTTCCCTGAGGTAGGTATTCTTCTTGGTGGGCAAGCGTTTAAAGATCCTGCCCTATTTGAACACCTTTCCTATACGTATATCCTCAAGGATTTAAACGATTTAAAAGCCTTCGGAAAGAAGGTGTCACACGTATGAAACTCGCCTTTCAAATTGCTTGGCGTTTCTTAATGTCAGCGAAACGTCAAACGTTAGTCATCATTTTAGGTATTTCTGTCGGTGTTTCAGTTCAAGTGTTTATTGGTTCGTTAATCAGTGGCCTACAAAACAGTTTAGTAGATACCACGATTGGATCATCTTCCCATGTATCGGTTGTTGATCAAGAGGGAGCACTCATTTCAAACTATACATCCGTACAACAAAACATGGAAACTCAAAGTGACTTATTCAGTGTCACGACACCAGTGTTTGATTTGCCAGGTATACTCGAAAAAGATGAAGATAAAACAGAAATTCTTTACCGTGGCCTTGTCTTTGATTCTGCAAATCAAATCTATAAGTTTGATGAAAAATTGGTTTCAGGAAGGCTACCTCAAGCCAATTATGAAGTTGCTCTGGGTATCGCGATTAAAGAGGAACTCAACTTAAACCTTGGGGATACGATTGCCATTGAAATTATTGGCCAAATGAAGACGCTCACGATTGTTGGATTTTTCGATTTAAGTGTCGCACAGTTAAATCGCAGTTGGGGTGTGGGTACCATTGAAACCATGCAAGATATCACTGGTCAAGTGGGCGCAACCAAAATTGAATCGCAACTGCTCAAACCTTTTGAAGCAGAAAACGTATCACTCATCTTAGATAGCACATTCTCTAATCAAGGATTAAAAACGCTAAACTGGATGGTCGAAAATGAATCTCTTTTGTCTGGTTTACAAGGACAAAGCATCTCATCGTTGATGATTCAAATTTTTGTCATCATTTCCGTTGTTTTAGGAATCTCATCGACACTCGCGATTACGGTGATGCAAAAATCAAGACAAATTGGCATCATGAAAGCGATGGGTATCAAAGATCGTGACGCCTCCTTCGTCTTTTTATCTGAAGGATTTATCTTAGGTATCTTTGGTGCGATAGGTGGGGTCCTCTTAGGTTTAGGTCTATCTTATGCGTTCACCACGTTTGCATTAAACGCGGATGGAACGCCGGTTGTACCGCTATTTATTGATCCAGGATTTATCGCATTATCGGGTGGGATTGCACTCATCGCATCCACGATAGCTGCGTTAACTCCGGCGATTAAATCATCCAAACTGACTGTCATCGAGGTGATTCGAAATGCCTAACATCGTAGAACTGAAAAACATCAATAAAATCTATGGCATCAAAACACCTAATCCAACACAAGTCCTCTTTGATGTATCACTCACGTTTGAAGTGTCAACATTCAATTCCATCATCGGTCAATCAGGTTCTGGGAAAAGTACCCTTTTGAATATTTTAGGAACACTCGATAAAGCAACCTCAGGAGATGTTTTCATCAACGGAAAGAATACCCAAGAGATGACAAAAGATGAACTCTCTCAACTTCGAAATGAAGCCATCGGTTTCATTTTCCAGTTTCATTACTTGTTGCCTGAATTTACCGCTTTAGAAAACGTCTTAATGCCTTACCGGATTTCAAAAAAACCCATCACGAAAGACGTGATAGACCGTGCCCATGAGCTTCTTGACATTGTGGGTTTAAAAAATAAAAAAGACAATCTTGCCACTAATTTATCCGGTGGTCAGCAACAAAGGGTTGCGATTGCACGTTCACTGATCAATAACCCTAAGATCATCTTAGCAGATGAACCAACAGGGAACTTAGACAGTGATACAACCGAGCAAGTTTATGCGTTACTTAGAGAAATCAATCAACGTTTTAAAACGACATTTATCATCATCACACACGATAGAAACATCGCTGAAAAAGCTGATCGTATTGTTGAAATTAAAGATGGTAGAATTAATCTAGATATCAAAAAATAGCATTCAAAGCCTGGTCATTTAAATGCCAGGCTTTTTTCTTTATTTTAGGTGATAAATTTCTTACGTATTTCTTAAGTATTTGAATAATTAAAACATCCGTTATAAAATAAACTTGCATCAAAAGGAGGACACCATGAACGTTTGGATTTGGATCATTTATGCACTGTTTAGCATCTTTGCCATCATACCTGTCATTAAACTTGATGAGGTGAGATCAAACCCCCAATATAGAGTGTTATGGGCACTCTCATTTTTAGTCTTGATATGGGCACTGCTCATCGGTTTTAATCTCACAGCACAAACACCGTTTGTGCTTTATTATAGTAGACTTTTAACATACCCCGTTGTTTTTGGGATTTCTTACACGGTTTATGCGACCATCCAAATGTATATCAGACGAAAATCGTCTAAAATGTTGAACTTCCTAGCACTGTCCTTTTTCTTCATCGATCTGTTGGTTGTCGCAACCAACACGACCCATCTATGGGTTTTAAAGATTCCTTTTAGTGAAACATTGACGAGGGAATTGTTTAACGAAGTTTCCAGAGGTTGGTTCTTTTATGTTCATACCTTTATTTGTTATATTTTACTTCTGGTTGGATTTGGACAAATGCTTGCTTATTTGGGCAAAAAAGATAAGCAGATTGAGGATGCGTTCCCTTTTCCGATGATTTTGTTCAGTCTGATTTTTGGGATTGCATTGAACATCACCCATCTTTTCTTTTATCACTTTCCGATTGATCCAACATTCTCTTTTGTGGTGATCGTGACGTTTGTCCTTTACACTGTCATTTATAAACGCGATTTCAACATGAATCTTATCTTATCATCTCGAAAATTTTTATTCAGTAAAATGAGAGAAATGTATGTCATTCTAGGACCCAATAGAGAAGTGATTGAATATTCAGCCAATTTGGTTGAGCGTTTCTCACATCTTGGATTAAAAGAAGGAGAATCAGTAAAAGAGCTTTTTCGTAAACTCAAGTTTGTGGCCATTTGCTATCACGACATGAATGAGATTAAATCGATACCTTATGACCCAAAGAAGTTT
The DNA here is from genome assembly GCA_002418725.1 of Acholeplasmataceae bacterium UBA5769. GTDB lineage: Bacteria > Bacillota_I > Bacilli_A > Acholeplasmatales > Acholeplasmataceae > Peloplasma. The sequence continues at coordinate 15,821 of DIER01000004.1, read as the reverse complement.
TATCTTCATATTGATGATCAAGAGTATCGCATCGAGCGGTTTAAATCAAAAGGGGCACTCATTTTACTTTATGATGAAACAGAAACGGTTAAAATGATGCACGAGATTGATGAAATCAAGTCACATGATCAAATGACCAATGTATATAATCGAAATTACTTTGAGTTAAATCGTGAAAAGTTTGAAAAAGAATATCCTTTCATGGGACTTATCATGTTTGATGTGGATGGATTGAAACTGTTTAACGATTATTTAGGCCACCGTGAAGGCGATAAGTTGTTGATGAAGTTTTCATCAGTCTTACTCAAACTAAATCAGGTTTATGGGGACCTCATTCCTGTTCGCTTTGGTGGCGATGAGTTTGTTTTAATTGCAAAGAAAGCGGATCAGAAGAAAATGGATGATTTGATGGTAAGAATCATCGAGGGCACAACCCATAAAAATCCACTAGAAAACGTGAGTTTTTCTTACGGCATGACCATCAGAAAAAATCAAGAACCACTTCATGTGATGTTGAAAAAAGCAGACATCTTACTTTATGAAATGAAAGATAGCAGAGCAGCGTATAAAAAAGAATTGGTCTGCAACTTAGAAAGCGAAGCAAACCAGGTTCCAAGAAAGAAAAAAGACGCATAACATGTAAAAAGCAATCCATAGACATGATCATCATGTTTGAAGATTGCTTTTTTTTATGTTTTTAACGTTTAGATTTTTTGGATAAACTGTAGAATGACACTTATTAGTAAGAGAAAAGCACTGATGCCTGATGTCCATATAAGGATGGGATAAGAAGTAGAAAGATTTTCAAGTTTTAGATGTCTCATCATAATACCGAAGTAAGCCCACACAAAGACAAGTCCAAACACCATATCTTTACGGTAAAAAATCATGATAAGACCTAAGATTAAACCGATGATGAGCATCACCACGGTCAAGATGACTGCTAAGTGATTGTTGTGAGAAACACCCTTAGAGACTAGCCAAATCGTCACATTGGCTATGGTTGCAACACTGATCCACCCTAAGTATAGCGATAAACTACCTTTGATCAGCCACATGTCGTTTCTTGATAGTAGAAATCCGATGATCAGTGTGATTAAAAGGAAAATCATGATGATGGTAGATAAGCCTATCTTGTGATAATGCCAAGATAGTAACCAAAGCATATTGAATAATGATGAAAGAGAAAACGCATGTAAGATTAAAATGATATGTTTTGAATCTTCTGTCATGGGCATTTGCCATTGAAAGACTTGATAAACCATCCACGCACCTAAAGAAAGATAAATGATGCCCCAAATCGAAAAGGTCATACCGCTGGGTTGAAAAAGATTGGGATATTGAAAAGAGACACTTCCTGTTGTTTGGTTATTGATGGGAAGTGTGTTAGCGAGTGTATTTAAGATGAGTACACCGATAAACATCAAGATAGCGATGATCAAGGCCACATGAAAATGCGTTTGTGTCATAAAGGGATTCCTCCTTAGAAAAGAAAAGACAATCCGAAGATTGTCATCAAGCGACTACACGTGTTGGATTAAGATCTTTTAACGAGAAAACGATATATCCCGTTTTAGTGAGTTGGTTACCTGCAGAGATGAATGTATAAGTCACTCTCACATAAAGGGTTGGTTCGTTAACCTCTACAAACCATAAAGGACTTACAGGCAGTTCATAATTAAAACTGATGCCTACCCGTTTGTTGGTTGTAAGTAGTGGTGTCGAAGGGATACTGGAACGAAGATTTGTCCAATTCGTCTGAAGCACAGGCACCATCGATACATTTAAAACTTCGTAATTTTCTTTGGCTTCATAAGACATATCAAACTTATACTCGCCACCCACAAGTTCACCTAGATCGTTTGGTTTGGGATAGCTCAGTTCATACCAGCTGATATTAACTTTGATCGCATCCAGTTTATCTGGTGCAACAAACTTGCTGATGTATTCAGTTTCTTCGGTAACTGTTGGATCAAAATGAACCTTTTTATTGTTTGCATAAGCACCAATATAGACGGTTAAAACCAAGGTAATAGGAATGACGGTGATGAACATTAAAAATGCTATTTTGATGCGATTTTTATGAATGGCACTTAAAATTCTTTTTCTTTTTTGAATGGGTTTTATTTGATTAGCCATGGGTGTATAAGACTCCTTCACTATAGTGTTCATCATCTATTATACATGATTCTGTCACATTGTATCAAACATTCAAAGACCAACGCTTACTTTTTTCATTCACACACTTTTTCATATTTTTTGATTAACGTTCACTACCGATCCTCTTTCGTTTTTCTTGATTGACTTGAAGGCTACGAATACGGTATAATGAGACAGTACAAGATGTATAAATGACAATTGTTTATATCAGTTGTTTAAAAATAAACTATGGAGGTGTTCGAATGCTACATATAGCACTCAATGCTGTTGAAGGCGTCATCTCCGGTTTGCTAATCGTAGGCGCATTATTTGTCGGTTATTTCATTCGTGTTTGGCACCACGAAAAGAGTATAAAGACAAGTCGTGCCGCTGCTGAAAAAATTGTTGAAGATGGAAAAAAAGAAGCTGAAAAAGCAAAAAGAGAATCTGTTTTAGAAGCTAAACAAGAGATTTTTGCGTTGCGCAAAGAATTTGATAACGATGTGCGCGAACGTAGACAGGTCGTGCTTAACCTTGAAAACAAGGTTTCACAGCGAGAAGATACACTCAATCGCCGTGCCCTTCACCTCGATAAACGCGAGGAAACTTTAGCACTACGTGAAGAAAAACTCGAAGAAAAGAGAGAAAATCTCGAACAATTAAATAGCAAAGCGGAAGAAGTTTTAAAACAGCAAGAAGAAAAACTGATGGAAATCTCTGGTCTAAATGTAGACCAAGCAAGAGATATTATCATGGCACGTGTAAGGGAATCCCTTTCCGATGAAATCGCAACCTACATCAAGGATGAGGAAGAAAAAGCGAAAAATGAAGTACAGTCAAGATCTAAACAGCTCTTGGCGCTCGCCATACAGAAGTATGCCAGTGAGACAACAACCGAAAGAACGGTTTCCGTTGTTGATCTACCTAATGATGATATGAAGGGTAGAATTATCGGCCGTGAAGGTCGTAATATTCGCACCATTGAGGCGTTAACAGGTGTCGACTTAATCATTGATGATACACCAGAAGCCGTCGTCTTAAGTGGATTTGATCCCATTCGTAGAGAAATTGCCAAGCGTGCATTAAGCACACTCGTCTCCGATGGTAGAATCCATCCAGGTCGTATTGAGGAAGTCGTTGAAAAAGCACGCGTTGAAGTAGATATGTTCATTCGCGAAGCTGGTGAAGATGCCGTCTTTAAGACAGGTATCGGACGTATTCATCCAGACTTAGTTAAACTTTTAGGCCGTTTAAGTTTTAGAACAAGTTACGGTCAAAACGTACTTAAACATTCGATTGAAGCAGCTTTCCTAGCGGGTAAGCTAGCTGTCGAAATTGGTGAAGATGAAATCCTTGCTCGCCGCGCAGGACTTCTTCACGATATTGGTAAAGCTGTCGACCATGAAGTTGAAGGTGGACATGTTGAAATCGGTGTCAATATTGTGAATCGCTACAAAGAACCAAAAGAAGTGGTCGATGCCATTGCATCGCATCATGGAGATAAAGAGCCAGAATCAGTCATTGCTGTCTTGGTTGCTGCCGCAGATGCATTATCTGCAGCTCGCCCAGGTGCAAGATCTGAATCGATGGAAAACTATGTCAAGCGTTTGGAACAATTAGAAGCCATTTCGAACGAGATTCAAGGTGTTGAGAAATCATATGCTATTCAGGCTGGACGTGAGATTAGAGTCATCGTTAAACCTGAACAAATCGATGATTTATCAACCTTCAAGATTGCCCGTGAAATCAAGGAACAGATCGAAGAAAAGATGACCTATCCAGGAACCATCAAAGTTACGGTCATCCGCGAAACGAGAGCAACAGACATTGCAAAATAAGAGGCTTTGGCCTCTTTTTGTTAGAAAAGAGTTGAAACGATGCGCGTTTTATTTATTGGTGACCTTTATGGAAAACCAGGGTTAGACATTTTAACAGAAATGCTACCTCAATTAAAAGAAGATTACAAACCGAATCTAATCATTTTGAATGCAGAAAATGCACATTATGGACGTGGAATCAACTTAAAAATATACAAAGAGTTGATGTCTTTAGGCATCCACGCACTGACCATGGGCAATTGGGTTTGGGGAAACAAAGAACTCTTCGAGTTTATTGATGAAGCGAACATTATACGTCCCTTTAATTTTAGAAAAGCACCAGGTAAAGGCTATTTAAATCTAAACTACAACGGCCAAAAAGTTTTAATCATCAACGCACTGGGAAGAACGTTTATGAATCCACAAGTGGGCTGCCCTTTTACAGGAATCGATGATATCATCCAAAGTGAAGCCGCAGATTACGTGATTGTGGACATTCACGCTGAGGCAACCTCTGAAAAAGTAGCACTTGGACATTACCTTGATGGACGTGTATCCGCTGTTGTTGGTACCCATACCCACATTCAAACCGCAGATGAAAGAGCTCTTCCTGGTGGTACGCTCTATATCACAGATGTTGGCATGACCGGTCCAAGAGAAGGTGTGATAGGTGTGAATAAAGAGATTGTGATTAACCGGTTTTTAAATGGGTTTTCGACGCCCAACGAAGTCGCACAAGGACCGAAACAATTAAACGCTGTGATCATGGATTTAAGATTAAAAACGATAAAAAGAATTCACATGGAAAGCGAAACAGTGTAAAGCACACTGTTTTTTCATGTATAATAGGTTATGGTGATGAAATGAACAACATAGACATTGAAAAATACTTTAAACCTGATTTAAATCAGGCAAGAAAGCGCTCAAGAAAAACCGTTGAAGAACTCAAGTTCCAACTGGATGATGCGCACGAAAAAATTGGATTAGGTAAAACCTACAAAATTGACACCTATGGCTGCCAAGGCAATGAAGCGGATAGCGAAACCATGGCAGGTATTTTAGAGTTGATGGGATTTGCAAAAACAGAAGAGGAAGCACAAGCAGATGTCATTCTCATTAACACATGTGCAATTCGTGAGAATGCAGAAAACCGCATTTGGGGAGAACTCGGACGTTTAAAAGCTTACAAAAGACAAAACCCCAACCTTATCTTAGGTTTAGCAGGATGCATGGCACAAGAAGAAAATGTCGTTGAACGCGTGTTAAAGAAATACCAGCACGTGGACATTGTTTTTGGTACGCACAACATTCATAAACTTCCAGACTATATTGAAACCGCGATGTTTAATAAAGAAAGAGTCATTGAAGTTTTCTCTAGAGAAGGGGAAATCATTGAAAATCTACCCAAGGTACGTCAGCATCACTTTAAAGCATGGGTGAACATCATGTTTGGTTGTGATGAGTTTTGTACGTATTGCATTGTTCCTTATACCAGAGGTAAAGAACGTTCACGTTCGAAAGATGAAGTCATTGGTGAAGTGAAAGAACTCGTTAAGCAAGGTTATAAAGAAGTGACATTACTTGGACAAAACGTGAATGCGTATGGTAAAGATATTAAATCTGATGATTATACCTTTGGTGATCTCCTCAGAGACCTAGACCAAACCGGTATTGAACGCATTCGTTTTACAACCTCTCACCCACATGACCTTGATTTAAAAACCATGGAAGCGATGAGAGATTGCAAACATGTGATGCCCTTTTTCCACCTACCTGTCCAATCGGGCTCGAATCGTGTATTAAAGAAGATGAACCGTCATTACACTAAAGAATCGTATTTGAAAACATTAAATGAACTCAAAAAAATCGTTCCTGGTATTTCGGTGAC
>DIER01000004.1:0-9896 GCA_002418725.1 Acholeplasmataceae bacterium UBA5769 | reverse complement strand
ACCTTTGTGTTCTCAAAACGTGAAGGAACCCCAGCAGCAACCTTTGAAGATTCAACACCTGAAGAGGATAAAAAACAACGTCTTTACATCTTAAATGAGAAAATTAACGCAGGCTACTTAAAAGGAAACGAACGCTTTTTAGGTGAAACCGTCAAGGTGTTAGTCGATGGCGTTTCTAAGTATGATGAAAGTGTCTTAGCGGGTTATTCAGAGCATAATAAACTGGTCAATTTCAAAGGTGATACATCTTTGATTGGTCAGATTGTTGAAGTGAAAATCACGACTGCAAAAACATGGTTCCTAATGGGTGAAGCGCTATGAGCGAAAAAGAAAAGCTCATTGAGATGATACAAAACGATGCAGAAATTCAACGCTACAAACGCATTGAACAATTGATCAATGATCACAAAGAACTCAACCAAAAATTCAACGAATTAAAACGTGTTCAAAAGCAATTGGTGAACGCAAAACATATTGGAAAAAAAGAAGCGATCGATGCTTTTCAAGCCCAATACGATAGCCTTTATCAAGCGATTGAAGACTATCCATTAATGGCTGATTATTTGGCTTTACAAAGCGACATCAATGAAATGATACAAACGATTGTAGCGATCATTGAAGAAGGTCTAGAAAAAGAATTCGAAAAATGATAGCCCGAACAGGGCTGTTTTCTTTGAAAAGAGGCTAAAAAACTTGTAAAAAACGCACTTTCATTGTATGATGAAATAAAGAAGTATGATGGAGGTTCGCTATGCCAAGACTTACAAGAGACAGTAACGTATCCGTAGGGACAAAGGAATTAAAAGTAGACGATATCCTCAAAACAATCATCTATTTACCCGCAAATCAAGTCAAATCGTTTTTTATAGAGATTGGTCTGACGATACCTAGAGAAATGAGAATGTTCGTTTTACGTGAAACCTTGAGAGAAAAAGTCATAGAGACAAGAAAATCAAGATTAACGCTTGCTGACGAGCTCAATTACCGTTTGTCATGGTTCACCGAATTTACGGAAACACAGCTTGAAAATTTGCTGATCTTTTTTGACGATCCTGTACTCGATAAGGCATTCCTTGAAGACTTTTGGACGGATCTGTTTTCTTACATGGTCGAAAAAGGTGTGACAGCGAAAGATTTAAAGAGAATCATCGATTTATCCATTCAACATGTTAGAGCAGTGGGTTTAGAATTACCCAATATGAAGACATATAACCGTGAGTTAAAAGACTTGTTCTTTGACTCTATGGGAAGAATTGATGGATTACCTCCACAAAAATTTAGACCTGTTTTGTATAAAAGTTCCACACTCACCGAAGTTCGTGACTTAGGTGCGAAATACGATGTGGATGTGCCTAGAAGATTAAAGAAAACAGAACTGGCAGATATCATCGTCAAAGAACTTAAGGACCGCGGTCAACACACCGATGAACTCGAAGCTCAAGTACGCGCAATGTCAGTCATCGTCATGCAACGTTTCGCGATTGACCATGATATTAAAGCATCTACTGAACTCAAAAAAGAAGAAATTATTGAATATATCTTAGCGAACGCCAAAGAAACGAAAGAAACCTACTTTATTCCTGAATCTTCATTGGTTTATGAAAAGGAAGTTGAAGAAGTCAGCAAACACGTTGAAGAAGCACCAAAACCAGTTCAAGATGTGGTGACTGTGGTTGAAGAAACCCAAGAAGCGACATCAGAAGAAGTGGTTGAAGAAACACCTGAAGTTTTAGAAGAAGTTGCTGAAGTCGAAGAAAAAGTTGAAGAAGAAAAAGTGGGAGAAGCACCGACACATGAAGTTAAAGGTCCTGTGCAATACGTCCAATCTAAAGTCGATTTATCAGCACTTGTCGAAGAAATTCGGCTACTTCGTCAATCCATCCAGTCAATCATTCCCAAACCTGAAGTCATAGAAGATCGTATCGAAGAAAATGAATCGAAGGAACCTGTGATTATCAATACCGCAGAGTTTTATGGAAAACCCAAATCATTAAAGAAGATCATTAAACGAGATGAAGCTGACGAACGTGAAAAGTTCGTTGAAGAAAAGAAAGCTGCATCTTCGATTGGTACCGATAAGAAAGATGACGAAGATTTAGCACCTGCAGAACTTCGTTTTATCAAGAAAGCCGGCAAGGGTTTAGGTAAGTTCTTATTTAAACTGCTTAAGGTGCTCTTGAAAGTTGTTTTAGTTATCTTTGGTATTGCACTCTTACTCTTCTTGCTTTATGGTATCCTTGCATACTTTACAGATATTGCTTTCTTAGCAGGTGTTGACCAATTCTTAGATAATCTCTTTGGTTTAGGCTTGCTCACCAGATACTTAAATCTTTTAGGAAGTATTTTGGGATAAACATTTGAATTTAAAGGGGAACAACCATGGATAAACAGCTTTTTACCCCCATGATGCAACAATATCTAACCATCAAAGAAGACTACGCGGACGCGCTAGTCTTTTTTCGATTAGGTGATTTCTATGAAATGTTTTTTGATGATGCGATTTTAGCATCAAAGGTTTTAGAGATTGCACTCACTTCTAGAGATGCAGGTCAAAAGGTTCCCATGTGTGGTGTACCTTTCCATTCTGTCAAACCTTATATTCAAAAACTCATCGAAAAAGGATTTAAGATTGCCATTGTGGAACAAGTCACTGAACCCGGTAAGGGTTTAGTCCAAAGAGAAGTCGTCAGACTCATCACACCGGGTACGGTTTTTGAAGAAGGTATTTTAGATGAGGCGTCCAATAACTTTATCGGTAGTTTACTACTCACCGAACAAGGTTATGTTTTAACCTATGTTGACGTTTCAACCGGGGAGTCTTTTATCACCGATGGTCTCGATAAAAAGATTGCGCTAGACCATATTTTTAGTCTGGATATCAGAGAAATTGTGTTACCCCCTCATTTCGATCAAACATTCATTGCAAACTTGCAAGAGGATGGCATTTTGGTCTCATCATCGGATCTGATGCAGGTGGTCGATCTTAAAGCGACGCATCATCTTGAAAGAGAACAAAAGCGTGCGGCATCACATTTGATCAATTATCTCACGAGCACCCAAAAATCATCATTAACACATTTAATGCCTTTTCAATTGGTCCATTTAAAAGGGCATATGCGACTTGATTATCGCGTTAAAAAACATTTAGAAATTGATGAATCATTATCCAATAACACACAAACAACGCTTCTGGCAGGCTTAAATCATTGTCAAACTGCGATGGGTTCAAGACTGCTTAAAGCTTATTTAAATCATCCTCTTTTTGATTTAAATGAACTCAATCACCGTTACGATATGATTGATGCGTTTAAAGGTTATAGCTACCGAGAAGATGTGTTATCACATTTGAAATATATTTATGATATCAACCGTATTGTCGGTCGCATTTCGTTTAATACCGTCAATGCTAGAGATTTAGAACAACTCAAAGAAACACTCAAGCACATCCCTGAACTTAAAGAAACGCTGAAGCGCTATGAAGAAAAAAAGATTGATGCGATGGTATCTCACATGGATGCACACGAAGATCTGTGTCAATTTTTAGATCAAGCGATTCACCCTGAACCGCCTTTAAGTGTTAAAGAAGGTGGCATCATCAAAGAAGGATTTAATACCAAACTTGATGAACTGAGAGATGTAGATCTTCACGGGCAAACATGGCTTTCTCAATTTGAATCTGACGAAAGAGAAAAGACGGGGATCAAAAATTTACGTGTCGGTTATAACCGAGTTTTTGGTTATTATATCGAAGTGTCTAAAGGAAATAGCCAACTCGTTAAAGATGAGTTTGGGTATGAACGAAAACAAACACTTACCAATTCTGAGCGCTATATCACCCCTTTATTGAAAGAAAAAGAAGATGATCTTTTGCACGCTAAAGAAAAAGCGATGGCTTTAGAATATGAACTGTTCAAAGAGATTAGAGAAAAAGCATTGACCTATACCGTCAGTCTTCAAGAGTTAGCTCATCAAATCGCAGAAATCGATCTTTATTTAAACTTCGCCATTTTAGCAGAAAAGAATCGTTATGTAAGACCCATCTTACATGAGAAAAGAGATGTAGAAATTTTAAAAGGAAGACATCCTGTCGTCGAAAAATTTACGACATTCGTTGAAAATGATGTCATCATGCGTGAAGGGGAAATGTTTTTAATCACTGGACCGAACATGAGCGGTAAATCGACTTACATGCGGATGTTTGCCGTCATTGTCTACATGGCACAAGTTGGGTCTTTCGTTCCCGCAGATCAAGCGATCTTGCCTCTTTATGACGCTATTTTTACGCGCATTGGTTCCTCAGACGACTTATCGGGTGGTAAATCAACGTTTATGGTTGAAATGGTTGAATCGAATGAAGCGTTAACCAAAGCAACAGATAAATCTTTGATCTTATTTGATGAAATTGGACGTGGGACAGCGACCTATGACGGGATGGCTTTAGCCCAAGGCATGATTGAATACATTCATGAAAAAATCAAAGCACAAACGTTGTTTTCGACACATTATCATGAACTGACTGTTTTAGAAAAAAGTTTATCAAGATTGACGAATCTTTGTGTGAAAGCCAAAGAAGAACACGATACGATGGTCTTTTTACATCACGTTGAAAAAGGAACAACCGATAAATCATATGGGATTCAAGTCGCATCACTTGCGCATCTACCGAAGAGTTTGATTGCAAGATCAAAAGATATTTTAGCGAAGCTCGAAAATAAAGAGAATAAAGTGCTTTTAGATCTTTTCAATTATGATGCTTACGAAGAAAAAGAGATGGAGATCATCTCACCTGAAGCAGTATCGTTACTTGAAGAGATTGAAAAACTAGATATTGATCACTTAACACCGATGGATGCTTTGTTGCTGCTCAAACATTATCAACAATTACTGAAGAAAAAATAAGGAGTACTTATGCCGATTATTCGCCAAATGGATGCTAGACTTGCCAACATGATTGCTGCTGGAGAAGTGGTTGACCGCCCAGCATCGGTCATTAAAGAATTGGTTGAAAACGCCATCGATGCAAACGCTACACACGTGAACGTCGAGGTTTTTGACATGGGCATGTCAAAGATGATTGTGACCGATAATGGTGTTGGTATGGATCACATCGATGCGAAGCATGCATTTTCTAGACATGCCACATCAAAGATTAAAGATGAATATGACTTATCACACATCAGAACGTTGGGTTTTCGTGGTGAAGCACTTGCGGCGATCGCATCGGTTTCTAAAGTCACTTTAAAAACGAGACAAGAAGGATCTGATGGCTATATGGTCGTCTTTGAAGGTGGTCATTTTGTGTCTGAAGGCGCAGCAACCTTAAACAAAGGAACCGTGATCGAAGTTAAAGATCTGTTTTATAACACACCTGCAAGGTTTAAGTACATCAAATCTGATTTGGCGGAAAAAAACCAAATCACAGATATTTTTGATCGTCTCGCACTGGCACATCCTGAAATTCGTTTTTCACTGTCGATGGACGGTAAGAAGATTAAAGAAACGTTTGGGAAACCGGATTTTCATCAATTGATCGATGCCATTTATGGTTCACGGATGACACAAGGCATGGTCCATTTTTCAAAAGTTGTTCAAAAGATAACCATGAAAGGTTATTTGTTATCACCGCATATCGCAAGATCACGAAAAAAAGATATCTCCATTTTTGTTAATGGAAGATACATTAAAAATTATGCATTAGTCCAAGCCGTGATCGATGGGTATCATTCGTTTATGATGGTAGGAAAATATCCGATTGCACTCATTCATATCGAGATGGATCCGAGTTTACTGGATTGTAACGTGCACCCACAAAAATATGAAGTGAAGTTTGTGAATGAAATGATTTTAGCCTATCACATCGAAGCTTACGTCAAAGAAGCATTGACGCTTTCTCGTCATGACATCCCTGAAACGCTTAAAACCATTCATAAAGTTGAACCGGATACGCTGTATACACCTTTGCAATTGGATTTAAGTGGTGTGAAAGAAGAAAACATCATCGAAGAAGGAAGCATACCTATCCATAAACTCCCAGACATGAATTATGTTGGCGTTTTTTCTGGGACGTATCTTATCTTTCAAAACGAAGAAGGCATGTATCTGGTGGATCAACATGCCGCAGCCGAACGTGTGCGTTATGAACACTATGTCAATGTTTTAAAAAGCCCCTTAAAGGCGAGAAGGTTAATGTTGATGGGTTTCCAATTAGACATGACCGATCAAGAGAAAGATGTGATTAAACATCATCTTCACGATTTTGAAGCTGTGGGGTTCATCTTTAATGAAGAGATCGCGTTAATGGAAGTGCCCACATGGTTAAGAGATGAAGAAATTGATCTTGCCATAGAGGCAATGATTGATATGCTTGAATCTGAAAAAAACATTGACTTAGCCAAATTGCGTGATGCTTTAGCCAAAGATATCAGTTGTAAAGGTGCCATTAAGGCAAACAAAGCGTTATCGATGGTTGAAGTTGAACATTTGATGAAGATGTTACAGATTTGTGAAAATCCTTATCACTGCCCTCACGGTAGACCAACAATCATTAAATTATCCCATTATGACATTGAACGTATGTTTAAGCGGGTGGTTTAAATGAAAAAAATCGTGATTATTGTCGGTCCTACGGGATCGGGGAAAACGAAAGTGTCCATTAAGATTGCGAAAACCTTTGGTTTTGAGATTATCAACGGTGATTCAGTCCAAGTGTATAAAGGCTTAGATATTGGATCTGCTAAAATAAAACCTGAAGAAATGATGGGGGTTCCACATCATTTACTTGACATCAAAGACCCTATGGAAGGCTACAGTGTTTTTGAATTTCAAAAAGATGTGAGAGCCTTAATCGAAAGATTGGATAAAACGATGATTGTCGGTGGCACAGGGTTTTATATTAATGCAGCGATGAGCAAATTCGAATTTATAGAAGAAAAACGAGATGAGTATTTTGATAGATCCTATGACCATCTTTCAAACATAGAAGTCTATGACTTATTGATCAAACATGACCCTGAGGTCATGGTAGATCCGCAAAACAGAAGAAGGGTCTTACGTGCACTTGAACAAGCTTTAGCAGGTACACCACGTTCTACGAAAAATAAAAAAGATGAAAGACTTTATGATCCACTCATCATTTATCTTGATTTAGATCGTGATGTCTTAACAAAAAGACTTCATCAAAGATTAGAACAACAACTTAAAGATGGGTTTGTTGAAGAAGTCAAACACTTAAAAGAACAAGGTATTGAAGTCAATGCCATTGGATACCGTGAAATCAGTCAATATTTAGACGGGATATTCACTTATCAAGAGATGAAAGATGAAATCATCAAAGTTTCACGAAAACTAGCAAAAAAACAAAAGACTTATTTTATGAATCAAATGAAGCCTTTGGTCTTTCAAGCCTTATCACCCACATTAATGGATGAAATCACCGAAACAGTTAGACAATATATGGAGGAATGATAGATGAAATCCTATCGCTTACCGAAAAGTTTTCATCCTTTTTTAGGAGAAAAAACCACGTGGTTAAACATCATCATGCTCTTGACGTTTGTTTGCCTTTTTACAGGATTTTTTGTTTTAAAATTCCGTGGAGATATCTCAAGTTTACCATTATTCAATCAAATCATTTTATACATCATTTTAATTGATTTGTTCGCAGGTATCGTCGCAAACTTGTTTGATGAAACCAGACTATATTATCAAGAACACCCTAAATTAAAACGCATCTTTGTCATCATACACATTTATCCCATGCTCATCTGCTTATTAGCCGGTGTACCCATCCTTTATGGTCTTTATATATATGCATATCTGGTTGCAGCAAACTTTATCCTCCAACAGATAAAACATATCATGCTACAAGAACTTTTTGTTCTTATATTTATCTTAGGAGCCATTTCTATCATTTATCAAATGATTGAAGTAACCCCTTTTGTACTGACCATGTTTGGTGCACTTAGCATTAAAATATTGTTCAGTTTTTCACGTCATCTAGAACCTGAAAGAAAGGATGTACGCTCATGAGAATTTTTTTGATTGGTATGCCTGGTTCAGGTAAATCAACCGTTGGTAGAAAATTATCGAAAGCTTTAAATTATACATTCGTAGATTTGGATGGCATGATTGAAAAAGATGCCCTCATGTTTATTGATGACATCTTTGAAAAATATGGTGAGAAAAAGTTTAGAGAACTAGAAACAGAAGCCTTAACCAAACTACCAGATGGTGATTTAGTCGTTTCTTGTGGCGGTGGTATTGTCACGAAGAAAGAAAACAAAGCCCTCATGCAAGGCTTAAAGGTTTATCTTGATACCGATCTTGATCAGATTAGACAACGATTGGAAAACGATTATATCAGACCACTACTGAAGAAGAAATCTTTAGATCAAATCTATCAAGAACGTTACTTAAAATATGTCGATTTTGCAGATGTGATGATCTCAAACGATAAGAGTTCTGAACAAACGGTTCAACTTATTTTAGAGCATCTACAGCAAAGAAAGGATAGAACATGAACATTTTAGTCATTCATGGACCTAATTTAAACATGCTTGGGAAAAGAGATCCTAAACTCTATGGAAGTATGACACAAGATGAACTCTATGATGCATTAACCGATGAATATCAAACCGTAGAGTTTACCTTTTATCAATCAAATTATGAAGGTGAACTGATTGATGTGATTCACCATGCAGTAGATGAAAACTATGATGGCCTTATCATTAATCCTGCAGCACTTACCCATACATCGATTGCACTTCGCGATGCTTTAGAAATCTTAACGATTCCCAAAGTCGAAGTTCATTTATCAGATATTACCAAAAGAGAAGCTTTTCGGATGGTAGATGTCATTAAAGATGTATGTGATGCGTGTTTCATGGGGAAAAAACTTGAATCTTACTTTGAGGCTGTAGAATATTTGTTGGAACACGCCAATATCGCTTAAAAAGCAGTTATAAAAGTTAAAAATGTGTGGTTTTTGTTGTGCAATCCATTTCTTTCATGTATAATAAAAACGGCAAAAAACCAGTGAGGAGTTATATCATGATCAGTACAAACGATTTTAAAACAGGACAAACCATTTTATATGAAGGAAACATTTATTCCGTTATCGAATTTCTACACGTGAAGCCTGGTAAAGGTGGCGCGTTCGTTAGAACAAAGCTAAGAAACTTAAGATCAGGTTCGATTACCGATGTCACATTCAACGCAGGTACCAAGGTTGAACGTGCACAAATCGATAAGACCATGATGCAATATTTATACGCTGATGGCGATAAATGTGTGTTCATGAACACTGAATCTTATGAACAAATTGAAATTCCTAAGTACCAAATTGAACGTGAACTCAATTATCTCTACGAAGGATTATCGGTTGAAGTTATGTTTTATAATGCATCAGAAATCTTAGGTGTTCTTTTACCAGATAAAATGACACTTGAAATCGTTGAAACGATGCCAGCTGTTAAAGGCGATACCAAAGGTAATGCACTTAAAGATGCCATCCTTCAAACCGGATTAATGGTTAAAGTGCCGATGTTCATTGAGCAAGGCGAAAAAATCATTGTGAATACCAACGACGCTTCCTACGTTTCAAGAGACAAATAAAAAATCATGGATTTCGCAAGAAATCCTTTTTTTATGCACGTGGAAGGTTTTAATGGTGTTCGTTTAGTGAAGCATTAAACACGCATCATAAACGATAAGATATAAAAAATGAAGCACAACAAAGAAGAAAACGTAAGCCTTTCGTTTTCTTTTCTTTTATTGATTCTAGGGATGAATCCATAGTGAAACTATGATATAATACATTAGGTGATAAAAATGGAGAGATTGCAAAAGGTACTCGCTCAATCGAATATTGCATCAAGACGTAAGTCAGAAGAAATTAT
>DIER01000026.1 GCA_002418725.1 Acholeplasmataceae bacterium UBA5769 | reverse complement strand
TGCTTATTGATTCACCGACCATTCACCTTGATTTAGAAGCGATTCAAGCGGTGAATAAAGGATTAGAAGATTATAAAGGTTCACTGATTGTCGCATCACATGACCATAATTTACTTCAATCCGTATGTAATAAGATTGTTGAAGTTGCTGATCTAGGTTCATACGTCTACGAAGGTACCTTTGATGATTACATCAGCAATCAAGAAATCAAAACGAAAACACGTAAACTTTACAAAAATAACTAAATCTATGAGAAAGACTCTACAACACGCGTTGCAGAGTCTTTTTGTTTTATAAGATAATAAATGTTTAACTAGGTGAACCAACAGTCATTTTGGATGCATAACTACTCCAATAATATGCAACTTTGTAAGCATCTCTTGTGGTAGCATTTGGAAAATAGAGTTGTAACAAACTAGAGGTGTTACTAAACATGAAATTGGTACCTGTGATAAGTCCGTTCAATGAAGTTCTAAGAATATAGACATGTGTCAGATGTGTACAAAAACTAAACGCACCATAACCAATCAATGTGATACCATAAGGAATGATAATTGAGGTTAAGGAACTACAATTATCAAATAGATAAGCGTTGATGGATGTCAGTCCACTTCCAAGCGTTACATTTTCAAGTGAAATACAGTCTCTAAAAACATAGATACCCATCGTCTCCACTTGATTGGGAATAATGATGGAAGTCAATGAGATCATCCCATAAAAAGCATGATCCTTAATGGTTGTTAAACCGCTGCCTAAGTCAAGAGAGCTAAGGTATTGGCTACCAGAAAAGGCGTCTTCTTCAATGATTTTGACATGATTGGGAACACTATAAGATGTCCCTGTTTTGGCAGCTGGATAACGCCAAATAGACTCTAAATCCTTGGAAAACAAGATATCATCAACCACAGAAAAATGTGTATTGCTTTGGGAAATATCGAATACCTCAAGTGCAAAACAATGTCTGAAAACTGCAGAACCAAGCGTTTCTAAGTCTTTTGGTAAGTAAACCTCTTTGAGTGATGTGTTGCTCATCCATGCACGACTACCAATGGTTTTGATGGTGATTGGTAAATGAATGGAAAGCGTGAATTCACTGTCTTGAAAACCGGCCTCTTTGATATGTGTAACAGGTTTTCCATGATAAAGTTTAGGTATGTATAAATTGATGATCTCAGTGTCTATGTCTCGACTGACTTCATAAGCAGTATCTTCACAAATGAGTTCAAAGATTAAACCCTCAGATGCCCAATCAGCATATAAGGTGATTGAACTATCGGGTATGACAGAAAGATGGATAGGCTCTATCTCATCGATACCAAGATACCACCCTGAAAAAATATAACCTGGTTTGGTAGGTTGATCGATGGAGATTATATCTTGAGGTTTTCCGATTATGGGTTCTAAGGCAGATCCCCCTTGTGTAGCAAAAGTGATGGTCACTATAGCGCTCCACTTTGCGTAAAGGATGAGATTATAAGTAGGCATCTGTGTCAGTTCAAACGGTAGTGTTAAAGCCATATCTGTATACCATCCAGCAAATGCAAAGGAATCTTTCACGGGTTCATCAGGAAGAATGATGGTTTCCACTTGAGTCAGCGTTATCGGAGCTATGGTAGATCCACCATTAGACTCAAAAGTGATGATATAGGTTAGTGCAACAGCTTCCCATTTCGCATAAAGTGTGATGTTGTCATTGATGATATGATCGAATTGGTAAAGTGTTGTCAGCACTTCATCAAGATACCAACCTACAAAAACAAATCCTTCTCTAGTGGGATCTTCGGGTTCTGTGATTGTCGTATCTTGTGCAGTGCGTGTGATGGGTTGAACCGGAGAACCGCCATTTGATTGAAACTGAACGAGGTAAGTTATGGGTGTGAATTTTGCATAAAGTGTGAAAGATTGTTCAAGGTTTATTGTTTTGCCTAAAGGTTCTCTTAATGCCTCATCAAGATACCACCCCACGAAAACATAACCCTCTTTTTGAGTTATGGGCAAGTTATTGATATCAAAATCTTTCATAGAGATATCTAAAATAGCTGAACCACCATTCGTCTCAAAATGGATTTGAATGTCCTTTTCGGTACATCCAGCCCACTGAAAAAGACCTAAAAAAACAAAACATAACAATAAAATACGTTTCATAGTTTCCTCTCTTTTCATCGGATATGTTGTTGAATGTCGGTATCGATTGCTTATGTCTTTATCTTACTCTGATGTTTGGTGGTTTACAAGTTCTACCCATGAATATCATTTTATTTGTGCAACATCAAAAAAAGAAATAATTTAAATAAATCAAACTGTTGACAAACATATGCAATCGTAATAAAACAGAAGCGTAGACAAACGATGACAAGCAAAATTTAAATATAAGGAGGCTCACCATGATGAACACTAAAATGGTGGCAGCGAGATTTTGCATGATTGTTTTATGTATCATGTCTTTTTTGTTATTTACAGGACCAACCATATCTGCTAAACCAAAGGAAGATGAAACAAACAAGCATAAAGGTTGGGAAAATGTGGTTGAGAAGTTCATTGAGCATGAAAAAACACCACCTGATCACGTGGATAATCCATTGTTTCAATATGTTCGTGATGCACTTGAAGTTGAACTATTTCACATGGTGCCTGTTGGGGAAATCGGTGTAACCTATCAAGTACCAAGTTGTAGTTTCTATTGTGGCTACTGGGAAACAAACGATGCAGGAACAGCATATGTGATGGGTGGATATCTCATGGCTACAACAGAGACAACCTATGAACTATGGTATTACATTCGAACTTGGGCAATGGAACATGGTTATGCGTTTCAAAATGCAGGGACAGAAGGTAGTGAAGGTCTTCCTGGTGCATTACCTACTGAAAATAGTCTACAACCAGTAACATCCATTTCATTTCGAGATATGGTTGTTTGGCTCAATGCGCTCTCAGAATATGATCAATATGAACCCGTTTATCGAACGCTTTCAGGTGAGATTATTCGAAATTCAACAGATGCATTTGCTCAAATTGTCGATCATGCGGTTCAAACATCATATAAAGGATATCGATTACCTACGAATGTCGAGTGGGAGATGGCAGCTAAATGGAAAAATGATGTGGAGTCTACCCATGGTTCGATTTATAGAGGAGGAAGATACTGGACACCACATAACTATAGCAGCGGTGCAACGGGTCCGATATATGATACCTTAGCAACCAATGCAGTGGCATGGCATATGGGTAACTCTGGTGGCAAGTCTCAACCTGTAGGTCTTCTCAATCCGAATGATTTAGGTATTTACGACATGAGTGGTAACATGTGGGAATTAACTTTTTCTCTACTGTATGCGGGAAGACAAAACCGTGGTGGTGGATGGGAAAATTCGTCACTACATACACAAGTAGGTGTATCAAGATACTGGGGATATCCCGAATGGGCATACAATAACTCAGGTTTTCGATTTGTCATCAACATGTAAAATCTTTGATACATTTTGTTGTATTTTTTCTTGATGCTATTCAAAGAAAAGTCTATCTTTTATAAAGGGTGGACTTTTTGTTTATCATGTTTTTTTAAGTTGTTTTTTGTTTATCACTTTATATCTAAGGGGTTTTCATGTAAAATTTAAGAATAAGGAAAGTGGATGTCACATTTGGAGATCTAATTTTATCCTTATGACCACTTTTAATAAGCAACACAGGATTAAATTAAAGATAGATTGGAGGAAATAGCATGGCATTATTTTTAGCATTACTACCAGCTTTGGTCATGATAACACTCGTGATTATCACCAGAAAGGTACTCATCTCTCTTGGAATAGGTGTTATTTTAGCAGCCTTCATCCACTCGGATTTCAACGTGATTGAATCTTTTATTTATATTTGGGAAAATTTCTTTTCTATCATTACTGATATTTACTGGTACTTACCTATTTTAGGATTCGTTGTTGTCATTGGAGGGATTACTTCAGTCATTGCCTTAAGTGGTGGGGTAAAAGCCTTCGCTTCTTGGGCAGTAGCCAAAGTGAAAAACCCAGTGGCTGCACAACTGCTTACCTGGGTGCTAGGTATCATTATTATGATTGATGATTATTTTAATGCACTCGTGATTGGTGAGGTCTCAAAACCAATTACGGATGAGTATAAGGTATCTCGGGCTAAACTAGCTTACCTTATTGACTCAACAAGTGCACCCGTTGTCATCATGATGCCTATATCAACATGGGGTGCATATATCATCGGTTTACTCGGTGCATTGTTCATTGAAGCCGGTTATGATGTGCGTTCTGGACTTGCTGGCTTTGTTGCAGCAGTCCCATATCAATTTTACCCGATGACCACACTCATCATGGTATTTCTGGTGATTAAGTTTGGTATCAAATTTGGTCCGATGAAGTCTTATGAAGAGGCTGCTGAACAAGGAAATGACATTTCAATGATGGATATGGAAGAAGTGGTTGAACATAGTGAAGGAAAGAAAGCGACACATTGGACATTGATTGCACCTGTGCTGTTACTGGTATTTATGACATTCTTCATGATGTTGGTTTCTGCTGAATTCAAGTTTAATGCCATCATGGATCAAGAGATTACCATTCCTCTCTTTGTTGGTGGTATTTCAGCATTTATCTTGGCGATTATTCAAGCATTATCGGACCGCAGCATTGCAACTTCACATTTATTTAAATCAGCTGGGTTAGGCATGCTTGAAATGTTAAAATCAGCTGTTGTTATACTTATTCTTGCTTGGATGGTGTCAAACGCTATACAAGACCTAGGTACAGGCGATTTGATTGCTGAAATCGTTGCTGATTCAAGTATTCAAGCATCTCTTATGCCACTCATACTCTTCTTAATTGCGGGAGCTATGGCATTTGCAACAGGAACCAGTTGGGGTTCATTTGGTATTTTATTACCTATAGCGATTCCGATTGCGATGCGCACAGATCCAACGTTTATGCCAGCAATTATTGCAGCAGTCTTAGGTGGTGCTGTTTTCGGTGATCACTCATCACCCGTATCTGATACAACAGTCTTGTCTGCAACAGGTGCAAGATCAAAACTGCATGCACACTTTATTTCACAACTTCCTTATGCATTAGTTGCAGCACTGATTGCATCACTTGCGTATCTCATGTATGGTTTGACACATATGGTTTGGGTAGGATACCTCGTGATGGCGCTGTTATTATTCTTATTCGTTCGGTTTTGGAAAGTTCTCTTTTTAAAGAAACAATAACCGGAATAAAGATATTAAACAAAAAAA
>DIER01000047.1:9216-37151 GCA_002418725.1 Acholeplasmataceae bacterium UBA5769 | reverse complement strand
AGGAAAAACTACTATGAGTATATTTGATATAACAAGACATAATTCATTAAGAAGAGGTTATGAATACTACGAATTAAAGCATGTCTTAAATCTTCATAAGATAAATGACTTGGAATATGAAGCAATTGTACGTAATGGTGAAAACCATGAATATCAAGTGAGGTTTAATTTGAAACATCTAAGAAAATCAACCTGCACTTGTCCGCATGCAGATGGAAGAATGATTATTTGTAAACATAAAGTCGCAGTATTTTTCCAAATTTTTCCACAAGAAGCAAAAATCTTCAAAGAAGAAATAGATGCTCAAGAAAAAGAAGCAGAATTGCTTTATCAAATTCATCTTAGAAAACAAAGAGAACGGTATGAAGAAGTAAAAGCATATGTCGATCAGTTACCTTTAGAAACATTGAAAGAGACACTAATCGGTTATATAATGGCTGAACATGATGAAGAAGATGAATTTACTGACTTATATTGAATGATTACTTTTGGTCATTGTTAGATTTTCTTTGTATCAAAATAGGTCACTTAACACACAATGCTTTTACAACTATCAAGACAACTTGGTAGTTTTTTATTTCCTTTAAAAACCTTGTTTGAATCAGATACAATGCTGTTCTCAGCAGACGCAATGTATAAAATGCTTTTCTATATATAAATGAAGTAGACATAGGTGACTAGACTTTTGAAAAACAACGCATAAAAAACAGAAAAATCCCATATTTATAAAGACATCTCATAGAGATGCCTTTGTAATCAATAAATTTTCTATATAGAATGTTGTTTTTTAATCGATTTAATTACAAAGTTTACATTATTGTTACTTTCGACATTTTGGGGTGTATTTTTCTTGACAAGTGGGTTATAATGTTAATGTTGGATCAATCCGTGTTGTTAGGAGACCTTTTTTATGCTGAGCGTAGGAACAAAAGTTAAAAATTTCAGTTTACCTGACGCTTATGGAAACCTACATCATTTTGATGATTACAAGCATCAAACAGTGGTTGTCTATTTTTACCCCAAAGATAACACATCAGGATGTACAACACAAGCTTGCGCATTTCGTGATTTAAATCAGATCTATGAAGAGAAAAACATTAAAGTGATTGGCATAAGTAAAGACTCACCAAAAAGTCATCAATCATTCATCATGAATCATCAGTTGCCTTTTCTCTTATTATCCGATGAATCACTCGATGTCATTCAGACGTTTGGCGTTTGGGTTGAAAAAAGCATGTATGGAAGAAAGTATATGGGGGTAGCACGGGCAACCTTTGTTATTCAAGATGGGATCATTACACACGTTTTTGAAAAAGCATCTCCTAAAGAGAATGCGTCAGATATATTAAAGGCTTTGAAATAAAAGTATCAAGGAGGATTTATTCATGGTTAAAAAAGTTATTAAGTCCATGGATGGTAACGAAGCAGCCGCATATTGTGCGTATGCGTTTACTGAAGTAGCAGGTATTTACCCTATTACACCATCCACACCAATGGCTCAATATGTTGACCTTTGGGCTTCAGAAGGCAAGAAGAATTTATTTGGAATGCCTGTTAAAGTCATTGAAATGCAAAGTGAAGCTGGTGCTGCAGGTACCGTTCACGGTTCACTCCAAATGGGTGCACTCACCTCAACATTTACAGCATCTCAAGGTTTACTTTTAAAGATTCCCAACATGTACAAAATCGCTGGTCAGTTGTTACCAGGGGTGATGCATGTTGCTGCACGTTCGATCGCTGCACAAGCGTTATCGATTTTTGGTGACCATCAAGACGTGATGGCTGCACGCCAAACAGGTTGGGCAATGATTGCTTCAACATCTGTACAATCCGCGATGGATTTGGGTGGTATCGCACATTTAGCTGCGATTAAGTCAAGCATTCCATTTGTTCATTTCTTTGATGGATTTAGAACATCACATGAAGTGCAATCCATTGAAGTGATTGATTACAACGATTTTGACCGTCTTTTAGATAAAGAAGCGGTTGCTAAGTTTAGATCCAAGGGATTAAACCCTATGCATCCAGTTTCACGTGGTACTGCACAATCCGAAGACGTTTATTTCCAAACCAAAGTACTTCAAGCTTCACATTATGCAGGTATTCCTGATATCGTGAACAACTATATGCAAGAAATCACAAAGATTACCGGTCGTCCTTATGCACCTTTTGTGTACTATGGTGATCCCAACGCAACCGATGTTGTCATCGCGATGGGTTCTGTGATTGAAGCTGCACAACAAACCGTGGATTATTTGTTAGAACAAGGTAAAAAAGTTGGTTTATTATCTGTTCATTTATACCGTCCATTCTCAGCTGAATATTTCTTAAAGGCTATGCCTAAGAGTGTTGAACGTATCACTGTGCTTGACCGTACATTAGAAGCAGGTGCGACAGGAGATCCTCTCTATCTAGATGTTAAATCCATTTATTATGGTATGGAAAAACAACCACTGATTCTTGGTGGACGTTATGGCTTATCCTCAAAAGATACCACAGCTTCCATGTTGGTTGCCGTTTACGAAAACATGGCAGGTCCTCAAAAACATGGTTTCACTTTAGGTATTGAAGATGATGTCACATACACATCCCTTAATATTGATAAGACTATCGATGTGACAGATAAAGATGCAACCGAACTCTTATTCTTTGGACTTGGTTCCGATGGTACGGTTGGTGCGTCTAAAAACATCACAAAGATTATCGGCGATCATACGTCATTATTCTCACAAGCTTATGCGTCATATGACTCTAAAAAAGCGGGTGGGGTCACACGTATGCACCTACGTTTCTCTAAGAAGCCTATTCGTTCAACTTACTTAGTGAATTACCCACACTTCGTATCATGTTCTACCGATACTTACCTACGCAAGTATGATATGTTAAAGGGTTTAAGAGAAGGTGGCACATTCTTACTGAACACAACCACACCAGCGGAAAGCATAGAAGAGTTACTACCAAACAAAGTTAAACGTCAACTCGCGATGAAAAAAGCGAAGTTCTATATCATTAATGCGGTTGATCTTGCATACGAAATTGGTTTAGGTCGTCGTATTAATACGATTATGCAATCCGCATTCTTTAAACTGAATGACCATTTATTATCTGCTGACTTAGCCAACCAATACATGAAGGAGTATGCAGAAAAGACTTATGGTCGTAAGGGTGAAGCAATTATTGAATTAAACAATAACGCGATTGATGCTGGTTACAAACACTTAGTTCAAGTGCAAGTGAAACCTGAATGGGCACTTCTTGAAGATGAAGTTGTCGACAAAGGTGATCGTCCTGATTTCGTAAAGAAAATTGCAGATATCGTCAATGCGATCGAAGGGGATTCACTTCCTGTATCTGCGTTCCTAGGTTATGAAGATGCGCACATGGAAAATGGTTCTACCGCATATGAAAAACGTGGTATTGCAAACTTTGTTCCAGAATGGCGTTCTGAAAACTGTATTCAATGTAACCAATGCGTTTTCGCATGTCCACACGGTGTTATTCGTGCATTCTTACCTGATCAAACTGAAGTTGCAAACGCGCCTGAAGGTGCGAAACTCCTTCAAGCGAAAGGTAAAGGCATGGAAGGCTATAAGTTCACCATTCAAGTGTCTACACTTGACTGTACAGAATGCGGTGTCTGCGTTCAAGTATGTCCAACCCCAGTGAAATCACTCGCCATGGTACCTATCGGAGACGAACTTGCTAAGGGTGCGCAACAAACTGCAGATTACTTCTTTAACGAAGTAACATATAAAGACATGGGCGTTGACAATCCAAAGAACTTAAGCTTCAACCAACCACTCTTTGAATTCTCTGGTGCGTGCGCCGGATGTGGTGAAACACCTTACATTAAAGCACTCACACAACTCTACGGTGATCATATGGTCTTCGCGAATGCGACAGGTTGTACCTCTATTTATGGTGCATCATTCCCATCAACACCTTACACAACAAACCCAGAAGGTTATGGTCCAGCATGGGCAAACTCACTCTTTGAAGATAATGCAGAGTTCGGCTTCGGTATGCGCATCGCTTATGAAACCATGAGAGACCGCGTTCAAACCTTACTTGCTAACCATTTAGAAGATATGTCTGAAGAACTTCAAGGCTATGCAAATGAATGGATTCAAAACCGTAAGAGTGCGGAAATCACACGTAAATTACAAAAACAAATGTTGCCATTACTTGAAAAGATGGATCAACCATTTGCGAAAGAACTTGTTAGCCTTAAGGATTACTTTGTGAAGATTTCACAATGGATCATGGGTGGCGACGGATGGGCATATGACATCGGATACGGTGGTATTGACCATGTCATCGCAAACAATGAAGATGTCAACATTCTCGTCTTAGATACTGAAGTTTACTCCAACACGGGTGGACAGTCATCTAAGTCTGCGCCAACGGGTTCGATTGCTAAATTTACCGCTGCAGGTAAAAATACCAAGAAGAAAGATTTAGCAGCGATCGCGATGAGCTATGGTCACGTGTATGTGGCACAAATTTCTCATGGTGCATCACCTGCGCAAGTGTTAAGAGCATTTAAAGAAGCAGAATCCTTTGAAGGACCATCTATCATCATCGCTTATGCACCATGTATTGAACACGGTATTAAGGGTGGTATGCAAAACACATTCGCACAAGCGAAGCTTGCAACTGAATGTGGATACTGGCCAACCTTCAGATTTGACCCAAGAAGAGAAGATGAAGGAAAGAACCCATTCATCATCGATTCGAAAGAACCTGTTTGGGATAAATACCATGACTACCTCTTATCAGAGTCACGTTATGCACAGTTAGCTCAAATCAATCCAGACCATGCTGCAGAATTACTTGACAAGAACCTCTTCGATGCAAAACGTCGTTGGCAAATGTACAAGCGCTATGCTGCAATGGATTATACGATTCCTGAACAAAAGTAAAATAACGATTTGTCCAATCTCATCCGAGGTTGGACTTTTCTTATGTTTAAGAAACCTTGCTATTGCATTAAGATTTAATTTGGTGTACGATATAAGAAAGGTTTTTACTATGGAGGTTATAATATTGAAAAAATTAATGGTTGTACTGCTTCTTATGAGTACTGTTTTTTTACTCATCGGATGTAAGGATCAGACTGAAACACCCATTCCATCAGAAGAAACACCAGTGGTGACTACTTATGATGTGATTTTTGTGTCAAATGGGGGATCAAATGTTGCTACCCAAGTGGTTAATGAAGGTGCAGTTGCTAGTGAACCTACAGATCCCACAAAAGAGGGCTTTATTTTTGCGGGTTGGTATACTACCACAACCTTCGATGAAGGAACACAGTTTGATTTTACCGATGTCATATCAGCTGACACGACACTTTATGCCAAATGGACGGAAGAAGTTCACACGCTAACTGAGGCTGAAAAGCTCGCGGTGGATTTAGAAGCTTTTGAATCTTATAAAGATATGGTACTTACCGCATCTTCCTTAAATCTTCCCACAAGAGGGGATCAAGGTACGGTTTTAACTTGGTCAACGTCTAATCAACGCATCCTCACCTCAAGAGGTGTCCCTATCCCAAATCCTATCGGTGGAGAAGCGAAAAATGTGACGTTAACTCTCAATGCGAGAAATGGTGAAGCACGTGTTACTGAGATTTATGAAATCACCATTCCTGCAAAAACTGAATCCGTCATTACATCATCTAAAGTGCTTGCTTATGAAACACTTACAGAAGAATACAGTGTGGCAGATGGAGAACTCTTAACTTATTATGTTGACAACGGCAATGTTCCTTTTGTTGACTTACAAGATTTCATTCTGCTTTTAGATGGGTATATTTATTCAGATGAAATTGAATTCTTGTGGGATGAACCCACACAAACGCTAACACTTTCATATACGACAACTTATGTAGATGACATCACTGAAGAAGAAATCACTGAAACCTATGAAGCAATCCTTGATTTCAATGCTAACACCATTACCGTTCAAGATCGTTCATTCTTTAGTGGGTATATTTATTCAACAGAAACCAATTATTCTGCGGGGCTTAGCTATTTAGATGAATATTATTTTGAAGAAGGTAATCCCGTTGTATATGATCTTAACGCTTATCGCTTTGATATGATTTATCATGAGGGTGATTACGTGATTCCTTTCCATTTAGCAAACTTAATGTTTTGTGGTGGATCCTATTTCAATGTTTACTATAATGGCGATCATTATAAAGGTATTTATGCATATGGTGATGAGACTGCAGATTTCATGACGAGCAGTCTTAACAAAACAACCATTCCTGCAGATGTTAGATTGGCAACGTTCGATGCTTTTGCGTTCACTTTAGATTACTTCTATGGTCTAAAAGAAGAAAATGGTGTTGCGTCTTATTATAACGAACTTTACAAAGTAGTCGCAGACATGTTAAACAACGTTTATTTGACATCTTCAAGAGCATATTCAGACTTTGTCTACAAAGTTTTAGATGAATTGCACTCATCCATGGTCTATGGTTCAGTTTATGGTGGTCCTGAAGGTAACACACCATCCATTTCACTCGCAAACGTTGGTGAAAGAACGAACGCATGGTACTCGGTATATTATGCGGTTAGAGATGGAAAGACTGCGAGATGGGGAACAAATCCTATTCCACCATTCAGAATTATTGCAGGCACTAAGACAGCAGTGATCTATTTAAATAGTTTTGTAACAAAAGCCGTGGATGATCCAGATACAGTGATTGACTCAAATGACTACATGAGAGACGCAGTTGATGGTATCTTTGCTGCTGACCCCACGATTGAAAATATTGTCGTTGATATTTCTTCAAATACAGGCGGTAACTTGGGTGCGCTTTACCGAGTCTTAGGTTATATCACCGAAAATCCAATCGCATCACATTATCAAGATCCGCTCACCGGTGAAAAGACGACCTATTGGCTTGAAGTAGACACCGTGGCACGGACGAATGTGAACTGGTTCTTCATGACATCTAAGGTAACCTTTAGCGCAGCTAACTTGATGGCAGCCATCGGTAAATACCAAGATGTTGCTACCATCATAGGTACAACCTCAGGCGGTGGTGCATGTTCCATTTTACCGATCTATCTACCCGACGGTTCTGCACATCAAATCAGCAGTTTGAACATGATTAGTTATCGTGTTGGCTCTGATGAAGACGGTTGGACATATATCGGTATTGAATCTGGTGTTCAACCGGATTATGAACTACCAGTTTCTGGCTTAACCAATGATCAAATGATTGCACAATTGATCGATCAAATCAACGCAGGAACAGCAACACCTTATCAATCTTAGTATCAAAAAGGGGAAAAAATCCCCTTTTTCTTTTTAAAAAATGAGATAAAAGAAATGAAAATGAAAGGAAAAGCGCCTAAATTGGTTAGAAAAATAGAATATTTTTAGATAAAGGTGAAAAAAACTGAAAAACTTTCATTATTTGATAAAGAAAAAAACGTTTTCACTCAAAATATGTAGAAAAGTCATATTTTCGTGATATAATAATGAAAAATCTGTAATAGATGGAGGAAAGAAAATGGCCAAAAAAGTTTTATCCGTATTATTGATGTTGCTCGTAACCTTTACGGTTGTAGCATGTCAAAAGAAGACTTTTACTGTGACATTTGACTCTCAAGGCGGTACTGCCGTCGCAGCTGTCACTGTTGAAAAGGGAGCAGTTGTTGCTGAACCCACGGATCCAACTCGCGTTTCTGGCGATGAAGTTTGGAGTTTCGTAGGTTGGTTCACTGATGCAGCAGCTACTCAGGAATATGATTTTGAATCACCAGTTGAAGGCAACATAACCTTATACGCTGGTTGGACGAAGAATGTGGTGCTACGTTTCAATACGAAGACCGCACAAACTGTTAACCCAATTTTATTACCTGAAAATGGTGGTACGGTTGCAGCAGCTCCAGCAGCTCCAACAAGAGAAGGTTACCGTTTCGGTGGTTGGTTCTATGGTAAACCAGGTTTAACTTGGTTAGAACCACAAGCAGTTTCATTCCCATTAGCAGTAAATGCATCGACAACTCTTTATGCATATTGGGAACCAGTGAATTCTAAGGCTGTTAACTATACAGCAGGCGAAACGTACACATGGTCTTTAACATCAGACACATCGTTAACGTTAAACCCACTCGTATATGAATGGTCTCATGAAACACAAATTATTGATATGCTCGCTACCCCACTTTACACTACTGAAGTTGACTGGGATTTAGCGATTTCACAAGGTGTTGCAGATTTCCCAGGTGATTTCTCTAAGATCAGAGCTAAGCAATATTCTGTTGAAGCTTTAGACTATCACTACATTTTAGTTGGTGCTACCAAGTATCCAGTTGACTCTACAGGTGACGAACACTTAACCGAAGCTGGTAAGTATGATCGCCAAGCAGCTACAACTTATAAAGATACACAATGGACATTTAGCATCCGCAATGACTTAAAGTTTGAAGATGGTACACCTATTACTGCGAATACATTTAAGTATTCTCTACAACAATATTTGAACCCACTTCTAAACAACTACCGTGCAACTATTTTCTATAAGACTGACGCAAACAAGAATGGTTATCCAATCGTTAACTCTTATGAATATTACACTGGTACAGTGACAAACTTTGACCAAGTTGGTTTCGAAGTAATTGACGATTACACATTCAAAGTAACATTCTTTGAAGCAGTCGCACAATCTACAGCCGTTGGTTTTGGTAACGACTTACGTCTAGTTCATCCTGCACAATTTGAAGCATCCTTAACATCTGGTGGTACTAAGTCTACTTATGGTACACCTGCATCTCCATATGTATCTTATGGTGCTTACATTATTAAGACTTGGGATGAAAACCAAAAACTCGTGTTTAACAAGAACTTTGATTATGTTCTAAAAGGAACAATCAACTACAAGTCACAAGTTATTCAAATCGTTGACAACGTTGACCAAAGAATGCAATTATTTGCAGCAGGTCAATTATCAGTTGCTGGTTTATCACAAGATTATTATGCTGAATATGCAGAAAATCCAAACGTGTACAAGTCTTGGGATGGATATCCACAATACTTAACCATTAACTTAGCAGCTTCTAAATATGGTGCAGAAGGTTATAACCAACCATCCATCATGTTTAATGAAAAGTTTAGACAAGCATTATTATTCGGTTTTGACAGAAAGTACTACGCGAATAACGTGTACGCTCCAAATACTGCTTCATTGCTTCCTATTCCGCTAGATACGAAGTCTTATATTCAAGACCCACTATACTATTCAGAATCTCCAGCTCACTTAGCAGTTCTTGAAGCATTTGGTATTGACCCAACAACTGAAGGTTACATTCCAGATCGTGCGAAGGCTTTATTTAATGAAGCATACGCTGAATGGGTAGCTGAAGGAAACACTGGTCCAGTCACCATTAAGTTAATTTCTGCAAACGATGAATTCTCAACAAGACTTGTTACTTATGTTAAGAATCATTATGAAACACTCTTTGGAGTAGATAAGTTAATTGTCAACATCGCGTTCTCATCACCAGATGCTAACCGCCTTGAAATCCGTAACTGGAACTTTGACATTTCACTTAACTCAGTAGGTTTTGGTGCATCTTATGGTGCATGGTGGCAATATCAAGCAATCGCATTCTTTGGTAACCTTATCGGTGGTGGTAACTTAGGTCTATCACATCCAAATGATAAGTCTCAAACAGATGGTCTTGGTGGATATTACCATGAAGAAGTTACGATTGACTTAACAACGACTTATGAATATTTAGTAGAACTTGGTGAAGATTACATGATCGCTAACGACCTCGAAGGTCATCTCTTACTGCTCGGTTACTTAGAAGCAGAAACAGACGATGTTACAGGTGCTGTTACAAAAGCTGCTGGTATCTATAAAGGCCCACTTTCTGATATCGGTCTACTCATGGTTATGTATGACACTCCATATGATGGAAATGCCGCAGAACCATTCCCAGGTGCAACTGCTGATACATGGGCAATCATCGCAGAATTCGAAAGAGTATTCTTCGAATATGCAACATTGATTCCAACAGTTACACGTTCATCTGCTACCGTTTACGCTGACAATGTCGTTATTACATGGCCAGCATACTCTTCAGCATTTGGTTGGGGCGCAGGAAGATACAGATACTTAAATACTGACCCAGATTTCCAATAATCTCGTTCAATAAGTATCTCAAAGTTTAAGGATTAAATGAAGTTAAGCCTGAGGAAACACAAAAACCTCGGGCTTATCTTTTCCTGTAATTTCTGTTTTTTTATGCAAAAAAACTGTGTTAAATCTATGTAAAATGTTGTATTCTATAGGGTTTACTGATATAATATAGACTACGATGTATAATAGTAATATTATACACTTTTGCCAATAAATCGTATTGGTGGTTTGTAAGTATTGATTCTTGAAAAGGAGTGATGTAGGTTGCTTAAATACTTGCTAAAAAGAATCGGTTTGATGTTCATCACGTTCTTCATAACCGTATTTCTATTTTTTCTATTTATCAAACTTATACCAGACAATTATGTTCCACCCATTTTCCAGGGGAATGACTGGTATGAAATCAATCGTATAAGAGAGGGATGGGATAAACCCATCATTGTTCAGTTTGGATACTGGATCCGCAATATTTTTAGAGATGGTTCATTTGGCTTCTCTATTATTTATCGTCGTGACGTTTCCATGGTTTACTTTGGAAAGATTCCAGCATCTATTAAGATCAACATCGTTCCTTATTTCTTGTCGATTCCAATCGCGATTACACTCGGTGTTATCGCTGCATTAAAGAAAAACAAAATTGCAGATCACATTATATCTGTTGGAATTATGATCTTTATCTCAGTTCCGTATTTTGTTGTAGCCGTATTATCTCAGTATATATTCTATTTCCGTTTAAATTGGGCACCCACCCATGTTATTGCGACAGCTTCAGAATTTGCTGAACGTGGTCTAGCTTACGGGCTATCCACATATATCTTACCTGTTGTTGTCTTGACTATTTCTGGTATCCCAGGACTTGCGCGTAATGTTCGAGCTGAGTTAACTGAACAGTTGACACAAGATTACATGTTACTGGCACGTTCCAAAGGTTTAACCAAACGTCAAGCCATCTTCAGACATGCACTTAAAAATGCACTTGTTCCATTCTTACCAGGTATTTTCATTGGTATCATCGGTGTGATGAGCGGTGGTATCATTACAGAACAAATCTTTAGAGTTGATGGAACTGGACGTCTCTATCTGGCTGCATTTAATGGTCGAGATTATGCACTCCTGATGCTCATTAACACCTTTGGACAGTTCTTATTCCTTGTATCTGCCATTGTAGGTGACTTGTCTTATACCTTGTTTGATCCAAGAATTCGTGTGGGAAGTGGGAAATTATCATGATGAACAATATTGATAAAAATAAACTCGTTCTCATTCGTGATAGTGACGAACGTATTGTTGACCAACCTTTAGAAACGAAAGAGATTGGTTATTATAAGGATTCATGGAATCGCTTTAAGAAGAACAAGGCTTCTTTAGCAGCATTCTTTATCATTTGTGTTATTTTCTTCTTCATTTTGGTTGGCCCTTACATGAAGAAATATGATCTTGTCAAGACAGATCCAACCGCAGCAGCGCGTATCGGTTACTTGACACCACGTATTCCAGGATTGGAAAACCTTGGTATTTTTGATGGTACCAAGACGATCTCTCGTGGTAAACGTTTCTTACATCACATGTATCATTCAGAATTTGGGCAAGGGATTATCATTTCTGGTTTGCCAGAAGAAATCATTGAAGACCCAAGACATCCTGATTATGCAAATGTGAACCAAATCACCGTTAAAGTTGATTATTACCGCTACATTAACTACATTACGTCGTATATGCCAGAACGTTATTTTGGTATTCTTGATGAAAATGAAATCAATGGAACGAATAATGACCCACTTGGTGAAGTTAGACAAACATTAACCAAAGAACGTTTTGAAGAATACATGGCTAAAAATTATATTATTGATATCTTAGCGATTAAGCAAAGTCCAAACCCAAGTAATCCTGCTGAACCCTATTATCAATATGAAGTAAGAATTAATCAATTTTTAGCATCGCTTGACCAAGCACCAGAAGATACTTATTTCTGGTTTGGTACAACCTCTAGAGGTGGCGATTTATTTACTGAAATTTGGAAAGGTGCACGTATTTCTCTGTTAATGGCAATCTCTGTACTGATTATCAATACCGTCGTCGGTTTAACCCTCGGTGCGATTGCTGGTTACTATGGTGGTGTACTTGACCTTCTATTTGACCGTTTAGTAGAAATTATATCCTCAATCCCATTCTTATCCGTCTTAACCCTGCTCATCCTGCGTTATGGATCTGCCTTGTGGGTTATTGTCTTGGCATTTACGGCAACGGGTTGGATTGGAGCATACGGAACAGGACGCATGCAGTTCTATCGTTTTAAGAACCGCGAATACGTTTTAGCAGCAAGAACACTTGGTGCATCTGATGGAAGAATTATGTTTAAACACATCTTCCCCAATACACTAGGTCTGATTGTTACCGGTTATGCGCTTGCGATTCCCGCATTCGTGTTTACTGAAGCTTCCTATGCATTCTTAGGTATTATTAACTATTCAAACGCAATCAGTGTCGGTATGCTCATTCAACAAGGGCAAGCTGTCATGCAGGTGCATCCACATCTACTCCTTTATCCAGCGCTTTACATTGCGATTTTAATGATTGCATTTAACTTGTTTGGTAACGGTTTACGTGATGCATTTAATCCATCATTGAGAGGTGTTGAATAATGGCTGAAAAAATCCTACAAGTCCAAGACTTGGCAATATCATTTAAAACTCAATATGGTATTTTACATGCGATTCGTGGTGTAACTTTTGACTTATACAAAGGTGAAACCTTAGCGATTGTTGGTGAGTCAGGTTCAGGTAAAAGTGTGACCTCTCGCGCCATCATGGGTCTTCTTGCGGGTAACTCCATTTATGAAGGCGGTTCAATCATGTACCAAGGTCGTGATTTACTGCAGCTCAATGAAGAACTTTTCCATGAAATTCGCGGAACTAAAATTTCAATGATTTTCCAGGATCCAATGAGTTCCTTAAACCCTATTATTCCAGTAGGAAAGCAAATTGCTGAAGCGTTACGTTTTAAGCTCAACATGCCAGAAGAAATGGCTAGAAAAAAGGCTATTGAATTGATGGAATCTGTTGGTATTACCAATGCTGACAAACGCTACAAACAATATCCATTCCAATTTTCTGGTGGTATGAGACAACGTATCGTTATCTCAATTGCACTCGCAAACAATGCTGAAATTTTGATTTGTGATGAACCAACAACAGCGCTCGACGTGACCATTCAAGGACAAATTCTTGAGCTCATCAACAATTTAAAGAAACAACGTAATTTATCTGTTATCTTTATTACCCATGACCTTGGTGTTGTGGCTAACGTTGCGGACCGTATTGCGGTGATGTATGCTGGTCGTATTGTTGAAATCGGTAAAGCTGATGAAGTCTTCTATGATCCAAAGCATCCTTATACATGGGCGCTCCTTTCATCGATGCCTAACTTAGCAACATCGAAGAAGCTAGATGCGATTTCTGGAACACCACCCAACATGATTTACCCACCAAAAGGTGATGCGTTTGCTCCACGTAACAAATACGCGATGGAAATCGATTTTGAGGAACAACCACCATTTTTCAAGGTGACAGATACACATTATGCAGCGACTTGGTTATTACACCCAGATGCACCAAAAGTTCAACCACCAGCAGCTGTAGAAACACTGAAGAAAAATAGAGGGAGTGTGAAGAAATGAGTAAAAATGTCAATAATGCAACCGTTGATTACACTCAAAAAGTTCTTGAAGTCAAAAACTTAAAGAAATACTTCTATGTTGGTGTTGGTAAAGGTAAACTCACTGTTCCAGCGGTTGATAATGTATCCTTTGACGTTTACAAGAGAGAATTTTTCGGTCTTGTCGGTGAATCAGGATGCGGTAAAACCACAACAGGTCGTACCATCATTAAATTATACAATCCAACCGACGGATCCGTTGATCTCAACGGGATTCGTATTGGTGCAGGTTATGGTGGACACGTACAAACCATCAAACAAATTAAAAAAGAAGCAAAAGAAGCTATCTTACGTTTAGATCCTTCAAAGATTCGTGTCTATGACATCAATGTTGAAGCAGAACAAAAAATTGATTTTATCAAGCAAGATATCGAAACGTTGAAAAGAAAAAGCAAAGAAGACGCTAAGGCTGCCATGTATCCAGTGGAACAATATGCGGCTGATCTTTATCAACTAAAGAGTCTTTTCACACTTGATGTTGCAAGATACAACTATGATTTCTTACTTAAAAAGAATGAGATTCAAGGTTTAACACACAATGCAGTACAAGCTGAGTATAAAAACGAACTCGCAATTGCGGAAACGACCTACAACCATAAATTGAGTGGGTTAAAGGATTCAGCAGCATTGAAGAAAGAAACCATTGAACAACGCATTGCACAACTCAAGAAAGATTATGCACAAACACTTGCAGATCTTAAGACTGAATACGCACCTCGTATCGAGGATGCTGAAAAGCATCGTTTACCCAAAGCAGATGCGAAAGCTCAAATCGATCAGATCAATCAAGAAAGAAAAAACCTGATCGCGGAACGTCAAAAGAAGTTTGAAGAAGACAAGGCAAAACTGACTGTTCCTAATAAAGTTGAACTTCAAGAAAAAGCAAACAAAGTTAAAGCGGATTACAAAGCTAAAATCGAAAAGAAACAGGCTGAAATTGCTCAGATCAAAGCGGATACAAAAGAAAAGATTGCAAACCTTCCCAAGTTAGAATTATCAAAGGAAGATGAGCTATCTAACAAATCCGCTATTGAAGCGATTATTAAAGAACGTGATGAAAAAATTGCATACGAAAAAGATCAAATCAGAGATATCAAAGCAGTCAATCGTTCTAAGGAATCTTTAATTGCATCTCGCAAGATGCAAATGATTTTCCAAGATCCTATTTCATCACTTAATCCAAGAATGACCGTTAAGGAAATTGTTGGTGAAGGTCTTGTGATTTTAGGCGGTTATACTGATCAAGAGATTTCTGAACGCGTTGCACACGTTCTAGAACTCGTGGGCTTATCTGCGGATTATGCAACACGTTATCCTCATGAATTCTCAGGTGGACAACGTCAACGTATTGGTATTGCACGTGCTTTAATCATGAATCCAAACTTTATTATTGCCGATGAACCTATCTCAGCGCTTGACGTATCCATTCGTGCCCAAGTGATTAACTTGTTGACCGAATTACGTGAAGAACTTGGACTAACCATTTTATTTATTGCCCATGACTTA
The DNA here is from genome assembly GCA_002418725.1 of Acholeplasmataceae bacterium UBA5769. Lineage (GTDB taxonomy): Bacteria > Bacillota_I > Bacilli_A > Acholeplasmatales > Acholeplasmataceae > Peloplasma. The sequence goes on along the minus strand of DIER01000047.1, from coordinate 21,766 downwards.
TCGGTTGTACGTTTCTTCTGTGATCGCATTGCCGTTATGTATTATGGTAAAATCGTTGAACTCGCTCCTTCTGAAGAGTTGTTTGCGCGTCCAATGCACCCATATACAAGAAGCTTATTATCAGCAATCCCACAACCAGATCCCGATTATGAAAAGGGACGCAAACGTATTAACTATAATCCATCACAACATGATTATCGCATCGATAAGCCATCCCTACGTGATGTAGCACCAGGTCATTCTGTTTACGCGAATGATAAAGAGTTTGAAATTATTAAAAAAGAATATGCAAAAAGTTTAGCTGAAAAAAATCAAAACTTATCGAAAAAAGATAAAGTTGCTGAACAAACGGAGGTGTAATATCTATGAAGAAAGTATTTAATCTTGTACTTTTGGTTGTCATGGTGCTCACCCTTGTTGCTTGCTCGGATAGAAAAATTTCTGATGAGACTGTCAACGTGATTTTCTTTACTGCGAATACCAATGCATCTCAAGTAGAATCCTACCTTGACTTAGTACCAGGCACCATCATTGAAGCTCCAGAAGATCCTACACGTTCAGGTTTCCTCTTTGCAGGTTGGTATAAAGACTTCCTTCGTAGCGAACCATGGGACTTTGACAACGACGTTGTTGGAGAAACTTCCATTGTGCTTTATGCGAAGTGGGTTCCCATGCTTTTCAATATCATCTACGATCCAAATGGTGGCGAGATGCCAACCACGGATTATCCATTAACATTTGTTCCTGGTGATAATAGAGTCTTACCATTACCTAAACGTACAGGTTATTTATTTGTTGCGTGGTATACCTACGATTGGGAAGATGAAACATCTACCAAACCTGGGGATAAGGGATTACAAATTCTTCCCAATAATGTGTTTGAGGATTTATATCTTTATGCACATTGGAAGGCGATCACTGTCGTGGTAACCTTTAGAGTGAATTACCCCTTGACAACAGGCGCACCAGCTGCACCAAATTCTAAAACTATGACCTATGGTACTGAAATTGACTTCCAAGAACTAGAAGATACAGCACTCTACACCTTTATGGGTTGGAATTCAAGAGCTGATGGTACAGGTGATTGGTACGTTGACGGCGAAATATTTACAAGAACGCAACGTATTACGGTTTATGCTATATGGCAACCCAAATAATTAATACACAAAAAAAATGGTATGAAATGAAAAAAAAGAGAAATTTACTTCTCTTTTTTGTCTTTGTACCAGTGATTATTTTGGTTTTATCGTTTCTACTGATGTCTTATGTCTTTAACTGGGAACTCGATTTAATCGTGACCATCTTACTTCCCTTAGTTTTAGCCGATTTAATCTTTACCTTAATCATGAAAAATAAAATTACATTTTACCACATGAATGTGCAGTATTTAGCGATGCTTCTAGAAGAGGTTGGACCCATAAAACTTCGGGGTAGGATTTTTACAGCATCATGGATTAATGGTTTAAAAGATGAAGGTTTCCAACTTGCAAATGATGAACCTGATCATATGCTTTACTATCAGTTTTCAAAAAAACTGCAAGGTATCCCGAACTCTGGTGATGTGCTCCTTGCATTAGTGATTGCTAAAGAATCTGATTTTCAATTTTATCAAGATGCAATTGACCTAGAAATTAAGCGTGTTTATGAACATGAACCTAAACATTTTAAAACGAAAAAGCAGATTGTATTTCAGTTCAAACGATACGATCAACTTAATAGTGATTCAAAAGAAGAGATATCCCATATTATTAACTTTAAAAGTAATCAACAGTATTTAATCCACATCACAGTCGGTTACTTTTTCGATGAAAATATGATATACTTTGTATGTCCAAAACATCGTTTTCCTAATAAATATTACTATTTTGCCTGTCGTTACATCAAGCAACTATGTGGCTTAAAGATTGAGGAGACATTATGAGTAACGTAAAAGATAAGTTGAAATTTGTCAATGATCACGTTGAAGACAAAACGTTTTTAGTTCCTGAAGAAGAGATGACTTTTAAAGAGGAAGTTAAAGACGCGCTTGAACGTGAAAAATTAGCAAAAAAGAAAAAGAGAAAAAAATACTATCTGGCTGCGCTGATCATGTTTATCATTAGTCTTTTACTGTTTGGGTTTGGCTTACTTTGGCAATGGGATCTCAGTCTCATGGCCATTGGTGATGCTTTATGGTTAGCTTTTGCGATTGAATTAACGGTAGCTTGGATTCTATTCGTTTATAACCATAACATTTTATCGCCTATGATTCATGGTTTAAAATCATTTTCTCTAATGATAGTCGGTAAAAGACCCAAAATGGATTATTACACGTACATGAAAAAGATTCAGGATGACCCGATTCCAAGTTTTTATTATATTGTTGTCTTTATTTCCGCCGGTATCTTACTTATACCAGCACTCATTACATTGTTTATTCTCATATAAAAAAAATAAAGGAAGGTGTTATTTATGCTATTTAAACGCAAGCAACGCCTGAGAGATTTAATGAAAGCAGATAATCCAAACTACATTGAAGGTTTGCAGTATGAGTTTGGTAGAGGTGTGCGTAGAGATTATCGAAAAGCGTTGGAGTGTTATCGAAAAGGACAAGACGAGGGTGATGAGCCATCTCGATTAAAGGTCTATTTCCATACCTTAAATCGCCCGCTATTCATCGTTAACATCGTTGTTTTTCTTGCATCTATTCTCGTTGGCTTCCTTACGAATCTTCTATGGATTGGTTTATTTGCTTCCGGGACGATTCTTGCTATCTCAACGTTGTATTTAAATACAAGGTATTGGGATCGTCGAGGTCGTGTCTATCAGTCCAATTTGATTGCGCTCTTTTTCGCAGTTTTAGTACTGATACCGGTGAGTGCGATGTTACCCTACCTCAACGGCATTACATGGCTACCTGTAACCATTATGTTTGTTGTCGCTTTCTTTGTTTTTGCAGCAGGTATTGTTTTGTACTTGAGCGAACGAGAGATGACCAACATTTGGATTTCATTGGCTGGTTTATTCGTTTTAATTTTAAGTATTGTTGCCTTTAACATTGAAACACCTGATAAGAAATTCGTTTTTAGAAAAATAGATGGCGGTGTCGAAATTATTGGCTATCGATCTGAAGATACCGATGTTGTCATTCCTAAAAAACTAAATAATTTCCCGGTCATCTCGATTGGTTCAAGAGCTTTTATGAATACATCGATTGAATCAGTGATTGTTCCTGATCAAGTTGAAGTGATCAAAGACTTTGCGTTTGCAAACACACCGTATTTAAGAACGGTTGAATTACCCGACGACATTACACTTTCTCGCGGTATTTTCTATGGGGCTAGCAACTTACAAACCATGAAGTTGCCAGAGAATATGACACAAATTCCGGATTACATGTTTTATGGAGCGGCAAGTTTAAATGCCATCGATTTACCGGATAGCGTGACCATTTTAGGTTTTGGTTCATTTGCTTACACAACCTCACTTTCAAACATAATCTTGCCGGACGGCTTAACACAAATCAGAGATTTTGCATTCATGGGATCGGCGATTGAAAGCCTAGAGATGCCAAATACGGTCATCTATCTCGGTTCTGAAGCGTTCGCTGAAACGAGTGATTTAAATGATATTTCATTATCAACCTCACTCACAACCATACCTGCAGGACTTTTCAAGGATGCGATAGGTCTTACCACATTCGTGGTACCTTCACACATCACTGTCATCCAAGATGAAGCATTTGCAGGTGCAGCTAATTTGGTGAGTGTTACGCTACACGAAGATATTGTAGAACTTGGAAATGGTGTCTTTAAATACGCATTCAAATTACAATCCTTAACCATACCTGATGGTATAACCCGTATCGGTTCTGATTTTTGTCGAGGGTGTCAATCACTCCTATCCATTGATCTTCCTGAATCGGTTACTGTGATTGCAGATAGTGCATTAAGTGGTGCTGTTAAACTGGAGAGTATTAACTTACCTTCAACCTTGGTCACGATTGGGAGTGATGTTTTTGCTAACAATCAAAAATTAGTCAATATCTTTATTCCTGCTACCGTGATGAATATTGGTCCAGGTGCCTTTAGAGGTGCAAGCAGTTTAACAAGTCTACAGTTACCTGATGGTGTAAAGATTATTAATAACCAATTATGTGACGGTTGTAGTGCGCTTGCAACATTAAGTTTTGCTTCAGATATCACGTTTATCGGTGACTATGCGTTTAGAAACACGTCTAGTCTTACCAGTCTGACCATCCCGGGAACCGTTAAAAATATTGGTTTATATGCCTTTTTTGGAAGCAGTTCATTAGAAACATTGGTTTTAAATGAAGGTGTTGAAATCATTCAAGCCTATGCCTTTTATGGCAATAAAGCACTCACCTCAGTGACCCTTCCTGCAAGTTTGAAGCGCATTGATGATGGTGCCTTTGGACGTGCTGAAGCGTTATTGAGTATTCATTTAGGTGCTAACATAACACATGTTGGACATTATGCATTTTATGGATGTCCCAATGTAACCATTCATATCGCCTTTGCAGAGGTACCTGAAACATGGGTTTCAAGTTGGAATCCAGGAAACAGACCGATTGTTTTTGAACCTTAAGGGTTTCTGCATAAAAAAATCAAGACCTCCACGTGAGGTCTTTTTTGACTTTTAATAAAAAGAAAAGAGCCTCAAGTGAAGCTCAGCCTTTAACCATTGATGAATGATTCAGCGTGGATGGCAGTCCGTGAATCAAACAAAGCGAGGTTGCGCTCATATTTTTTGGGAGAAAAATACGGGTATATTAAGCAATGATTAGAAAAAGGTCTTGCTTAATACATCTTCATTTTAGCACATCAAAAATGAAAATCAATGTAAATTTACATATCTTTACATTGAAAACGTTTCCTCAGATTTTCATTTTATAAATTAGCATATAAATAGCATTTGAGCGCTTAATGTTATATAATAATGATGGTAAATTCAAGGAGGTCATTATGGCAAAACTAGAAATAAAAAATCTTCATGTAGGCATTGAAGGTAAAGAAATATTAAAAGGAGTTGACTTGGTTGTTAACTCTGGTGAAGTCCATGCAATTATGGGCCCAAACGGTACAGGTAAATCCACATTAGCCAGTGCTTTGATGGGTCATCCAAAATATGAAGTCACAGAAGGTGAAGCATATCTCGATGGAGCTAACATTTTAGACATGGAAGTTGATGAACGTGCGCGCGCAGGTTTATTCCTAGCGATGCAATATCCAGCTGAAGTTCCAGGTGTTACCAACTCTGACTTTATGCGACAAGCACTCAAAGCAACGTCTGGCAAAGAAGTCGGATTGTTTGAGTTTGCGATCAAATATGAAAAGACAGTTGAAGAATTAAAGATGCGTCCTGATTTAGCACATCGTTATTTGAACGAAGGTTTTTCAGGTGGCGAAAGAAAAAGAAATGAGATTCTTCAGTTAAAGGTTTTAAAACCTAAATTTGCAATTTTAGATGAAATCGATTCGGGTTTAGATGTCGATGCTTTAAAGATTGTTGGATCTAACGTTAGTGAACTCGTTAACGATCAATTTGGTTGTATCTTAATCACACACTACCAACGTATTTTAGATTATATTAAGCCAACCAATGTACACATCATGATCGATGGAAAAATCGTATTAAGTGGTGGACAAGAACTGATTGAAAAGATTGATCAAAATGGTTATGAATGGATAAAAGAAGAATTGGGTATTGATTTTGTTGAAGGCGCAGAGTAATGAAAGATATTGTTATCAAAAATCATCAAATTCAAAGTAAACTACCCAAAGATTTTATCTTTGAAAATCAACAACTCATCATTCCAAAAAACATCCATTATGAAAACCCAATAAAAATTACGATTGAAGATGACAACAACGAAGCTTTAGAGATTGTTGTTTCTGAAAACACATCCATCAAGATTATTTTAGAATTAGCAAGCGAAGAACAAACAGAACACCAATACAAACTCCGCTTAACAGCCAAACAAAATGCATCCGTTAAGTATTTGCTTGTCAGTGAATTACAGACAAAAAAAGCATTGGTTGAACATTATTTTACAGCAGCAAGAGATGCTAAACTTGATCTCGTTGGAGGTTTTGTTTCTAATGTCCTTGACGCGAAAATGCAAGTGGAACTAAAAGGTGAAGGTTCTGAAGTAAACATGCGCGCTGTTGCTGTGTCTTCTGATGAAAACAAACAAAATATTGATGTTTTAATCATCCATCAAGCACCAAACACCATAGGTCAAATGACCAACATCGGTATTGCAAACAAATCTGGTAAAATCGTTCTCAACGGTGTTGAAAAAATTGAGAAAGGTATGAAAAATGCCAATGCATTTCAAACCTTAAAGGGTATCATCACCTCAGACAAAGCTATCGTTGAAGTGAATCCCATTCTTTTAATCGATGAGTTTGATGTGAAAGCTGGCCATGGTGCAACCATTGGTAAGATTGAAGAAAATCAACTTTATTACTTAATGAGCCGGGGCTTAAATAAAAAAGAATCTGAAAAACTCATTATCAACGGTTTTCTACAACCCATCATCGACGAAATTGACGATGAACCTTTAAGAGAAAGATTTGTGCATTTAGTCAATACAAGAATATGATGAATGAAAAAGAGATCAGAAAGGACTTTCCCGTCTTTTCTAAACAACCACAACTTGTTTATCTTGATTCTGCAGCTTCAGCACTCAAAGTCAGACGTGCCATTGACGGTGTAGATGCTTATTATACATCGCTCGGTGTCAATGTACACCGCGGTGCTTATAGTCTTGCTTATGAGGCTACAAAGCTTTTTGAAGATGCAAGACAGACGGTGGCACGCTTTATCGGAGCTCATACAGAAGAAATCGTATTTACAAGAGGAGCAACCTCAGCGCTCAACATGGTCGCACATGCTTACCGTGATATTTTAAAACCAGGTGATGAGATTATCACAAGTGAACTCGAACACCACTCATCCTTCTTACCTTGGCAAGTGATTGCTAAAAAAACAGGTGCAAAACTGGTCTATATACCGTTAACAAAAGAAGGACGGATTACGGTTGAAGCATTCAAATCAGTGTTAACAGATCGTACTAAAGTGGTTGCCTTAACGCATGCATCCAACGTGATGGGTTATGTGACACCATTAAAAGATATCATTTCCTTAGCACATCAAAAGAAGGCCATTGTCATCGTTGATGCTGCACAGTCAGTACCACATATGGCGATTGATGTCAAAGACTTAGATGCTGATTTCCTCGCGTTTTCAGGACACAAAATGTTTGGTCCTTCTGGTGTAGGGGTTCTCTTCGGCAAGAAAAATTTACTTGACCAGCTTGAACCATTTGAATACGGTGGTGAAATGGTTGACCAAGTTGAAATGTTTGATGCAACATGGAAAGAAGCACCTTTAAGACTTGAAGCGGGTACACCTGTTATTGGTGGTGCGATTGGTCTTGCACAAGCTATCTTATACCTGCAATCTTTAGGTTTTGAAAACATCCACCAACACACCGAGCGTTTACATCAGTACACGCTTAAGCGTTTAAAAGAGATTGAAGGTATAACCATTTATAATGAAACAGCAGAAAATCCTGTGATTGCGTTTAACATCGCAGACATTCATCCTCACGATGTTGCAACCATGTTAGATCAATATCATGTGAGTGTTAGAGCAGGACATCATTGTGCACAACTTGTCAGTCGTTTTTTAGGTGTTGTGTCCACGTTAAGAGTTTCATTTCATGTCTATAACAGCATCGAAGACTGTGATACATTTATCGAAGCTGTCAAGGCTGCACAAACATTTTTTACATCATTTTAGGAGACAATCATGAATTTAGAACAGCTCTATCGTCAGGTGATTATGGATCACTACAAATACCCCAAAAATAAAGGAATCATCGCAGATAACAGTTATATGACCGTTCATTTAAATAACCCTTCTTGTGGTGATGAAATGACCGTCCAACTGAAGATCACCGATGGTATCATCGCCGATATTAAACAACAAGGAACAGGATGTTCTATTTGTTGCTCAAGTGCATCTGTGATGAGCGTTACCTTAATGGGTAAAACACTCGATGAAGCGCTAAGTATACTTCATGAATTTTATGAGTTGATTAAAGGCTATCCCTATAACAAAGACATTTTAGTAGGTGACGCAGTTGTTTATCAAGGTGTTTCACAATTTCCCGCACGTGTAAAGTGTGCAACGCTTGCATGGAAGGCTGCAGAGCAAGCCATTATCAAAACAAAGGAGGATACATCCAATGGATGATAACAAAAAGAAAATAGATAGTATTGTCGGTGAGTACCAATTCGGTTGGCACACAGAATCTAAATCGGTGTTTACAACAGGTAAAGGGCTCAATGAAGAGGTCATTCGCACCATCAGTAAGCATAAGAATGAACCTGAATGGATGCTTGATTTCCGTTTAAAGAGTTATAAGAAGTTTACAGAACTTAAGAATCCAACGTGGGGTCCTGATTTATCTTTTATTAACTTTGATGAATTCACTTACTTTATCAAAGCCAGTGAAAGAGCAGAAACCAACTGGGATGAAGTTCCATCAGAAATTAAAGACACCTTTGAAAAGTTAGGTATTCCAGAAGCAGAAAGAAACTTTTTAGCGGGTGTTTCAACCCAATTTGAAAGTGAAGTTGTTTATCACAACACACAAAAAGAATTGGAAGATCTTGGAGTCATCTATGTCGATACAGATACGGCACTCCGTGATTACCCAGACTTAGTTAAGAAATATTTTGGAACTGTGATTCCATTTAGTGATAATAAATACGCAGCGTTAAATAGCGCTGTTTGGAGTGGTGGTTCATTTATCTATGTGCCCAAAGGCGTTAAAGTCAACAAACCACTACAGTCCTATTTTAGAATCAATTCAGATCAAATGGGACAGTTTGAACGTACACTCATCATCGTTGATGAAGGTGCTTATGTCAACTATGTAGAAGGCTGTACAGCGCCTGTTTATTCGAAGGACTCTTTACATGCAGCAATTGTTGAAATTGTTGTTGAAAAAGATGCAACATGCCGTTATACAACCATTCAAAATTGGTCAACTAACGTCATTAATCTTGTGACTAAACGTGCGTTTGTCTATGAAAATGGACATATGGAATGGATTGATGGCAATATCGGTTCAAACGTGAACATGAAATACCCATCATGCATTCTTCTTGGAGAACGCGCGAAAGGAACTACCATTTCCATTGCCTTTGCAGGTAAAGGCCAAATTCAAGATGCGGGTGCAAAAATGATTCATGTTGCACCTAACACAACATCAACGATTATTTCTAAATCTATTTCACGTGGTGGTGGTTCTGTGAACTACCGAGGTAAAGTTGACTTTGGTAAAAATGCGAAAGGTGCCAAAGCTCACGTTGAATGTGACACCATTATTTTAGATGATTACTCATTCTCAGATACCATTCCAACCAACGTGGTTAGAAACTCAGATGTGTTCTTAGAACATGAAGCTACCGTTTCTAAAATATCAGAAGAACAATTGTTCTACTTGATGAGTCGCGGTTTATCTGAAGAAGAAGCAACAGAGATGATTGTCATGGGCTTTATTGAACCCTTTGCAAAAGAACTTCCTATGGAATATGCGATAGAGTTGAACCAACTGATCAAACTTGAAATGGAAGGTTCCATCGGTTAATTCAAAAGCGATAAAAATAAAAAGATATTTGCGTATTTTGCCAAATATCTTTTTTATTCGCCATAAATAGAGTAGAATATCACTAAGGTGATGAGATGAAAAAAGGATTATTAAGTATCCTCATCGTATTCCTTTTCTTTTTATCCTCATGTACATATGAAATGACTTATGAGGAATTAAAGAGCACATACGATGAACATCTTTTAGAACAACAATCGGTTTATCTTGAGCGTATAGCCTTCTTAAATGAGCTTTCAAGCGAATGGATGAAAGGTGTCGTCAGAGTCAAAAAAACCTCATCTAGTTTGATGTCCGTCTCTATGGGATCTGGACTTATTTTTGATGAGGATGCACTCTACTATTATGTTTTAACGAACAATCATGTCATTTATGATACGCAGATCAATCAAGCGACGTTCACCATTTATGATTTTCAAAACAATAGTTATAACGCGACATTTGTTGTCCGTGACAGCGCATATGATCTCGCAGTTTTAAAGGTCAGAAAGAAAGTTGGCACAGATTTAAAAGTGATATCATTTGCCAAGAGTCCCATGAGTTTAAATGAAGAAGTGACAACCATGGGTTACCCTGAAGGTCAATTGAATGCCGTTCATACCGGTGTCCTTTTAGATTATGGTCCTGTTCAAATTGATGTTTCACCAGATATTATTAACGTCACATTTGATGTGATGATTGCTGAACTCCCCTTAAAATCGGGTTCAAGTGGTAGCGCAGCTGTCAACAGTCGCTTCGAACTTGTTGGGCTTGTTTTTGCTGGAAATTTCTCAAATGGAAAAAACCTTGCAGATTATGCTTTTATCATCCCCATTAATCAAGTCAAAACCTTCTTAAATAACAATGCCTTAAATTATCATGAGGTGGCATCATGAGAAAAATCATACGTATATGTTTGATCATGATTTTATCTGTTTTACTTATCTCTTGTATTCCTCAAGATGAGGAAACAAGATTGTTACAAAAGCAATACGATGATTACATGGTTCACGATATCGCAAATGATCTGTATTTTGATGCCTTTATCAATGGTGTATCAAACGAGATTATTCCAGGGGTAGTGGTCATTAAAATGACGGGGAAAGATGTATTTAATCGTGTCATAGAGACAAGTATCGGGACAGGCTTTATTTTCCAAACCTATGAATCTCATGTCAAAGTCTTAACGGCAGCAACACTTGTTGAACAAAAACAATCTTCACTATCCTATACGATTGAATTTATTGATTTTGCAAATCAATCTTATACAGGTCAAATCAAGCATGTTGATGCTTCACTTGGACTTGCGACTTTAGAGTTTAATGTTCATGTAGCATCCGCAAAACTTAAAAAATTAAATTTTTCCTCGTTTGAACCACGTATCCATGAACCCCTCTTGATGATCTCTAATTATCAAGGTTCAAGAAATTCGTTACTTATGGGTTTACTCTTAGGAAAAGATGATACGTTAAATACCTATCAAACATCGATTCCCATGGATCAACATTGTATTGGTGGTACATTAATGAACATGCAACACCAAGTGATTGGACTTGTGATTTCTTATGAAGAAGGGCAAGCCGTTTGTATCGACTTAGATGCAATCCAGGCATATATAAAAGCTTTATAAAAGGGAATGGTTATTTTGTATCGTTATGTCATTATTGAAAGCAAACAGCATAAACCCATCGATGATGATGTGATTTCACTTTTTAGTGAACTTATCTCACCCTCATCCATCAAAAACAACAGCGATCACACGATCATGTTTTTTGAGCATGATATTGACCTTGCTTTTGAAGATGTCATTTTAAATGTGATGAGTGATACATTGACCGATTTAAGGGTGTATGCTTCACATGCAGTTTCATCAGTACAAGAGCGAGACATTTATGTTCAAGCCATTCAACAATATATGGATCAAATTCCATTTGAGAAGTATTATTTTCTAGATGATAAAATCATCATTAAACACTTTATCTACCGGTTATCCGAAGACATGAAATCTTTATTCTTAAATAAGTTCTATAAAGATCAGGTGATGATTGAAACGTTGAAAGTTTACTTAGAATCCAACCTTAACATGGTAAATGCTGCGAAAAAACTCTACATTCATCGAAACACCCTGATTCAGAGATTAGATAAGTTTTATCAAGTCACAGGCTTAGATGCCAGACTCTTTAGTGAGGCACTCTTGGTCTATCATTTGATTCACTAAAAATGTGTGCACCCTGCACATTTTTTTTATGTCCTAGAGTTGCTATAATAAGTCTATAATGATTAAAAAGGGAGATACAATATGGCTACATTAAAGCTTAAAGACATTAATAAAGTCTATCCAAATGGTGTTCAAGCGGTTTTTGATTTTAATCTTGACATCAGAGACAAAGAATTTATCGTGTTCGTTGGTCCATCTGGTTGTGGTAAATCAACAACATTACGTATGATCGCTGGTCTTGAAGAAATCACTTCAGGCGAACTTTATATCGATGACGAACTCGTAAACGATAAAGCTCCAAAAGATCGTAACATCGCGATGGTATTCCAATCCTATGCGCTTTACCCACACATGACGGTTTATGATAACATGGCTTTCGGTTTGAAACTTAGAAAAATGCCAAAAGATGTTATCAACGAAAAAGTAAATGAAGCGGCAGAAATTTTAGGTTTAACACCATACTTAAAGCGTAAACCAAAGGCATTATCGGGTGGTCAAAGACAACGTGTTGCCTTAGGTCGTGCGATTGTTCGTAACGCTAAAGTATTCTTAATGGACGAACCACTATCAAACTTGGATGCGAAACTCCGCGTTCAAATGAGAGGTGAGCTCATTAAGCTCCATAATAAGATTGAAACAACAACCATTTATGTAACCCATGACCAAAT
>DIER01000047.1:0-9181 GCA_002418725.1 Acholeplasmataceae bacterium UBA5769 | reverse complement strand
AAGAAATTTATGACAATCCAAACAACATGTTCGTTGCAGGATTCATCGGTACACCTCCCATGAACTTTATTCGCGGTACAGTGGATAAGAATCAAACCTTTGTTGCTGGCGACCACAAGATTAAAGTTCCAAATGACAAGTTTGAAATCATTCAAACCAATGGCATGGTTGGTAAAGAAATCGTCTTAGGTATTCGTCCAGAAGATATTCATGATCAACAAGTCGTTATGGACACATATCCAGATTCAGTGATTGATATCGTCGTTGACGTTGCAGAACTTTTAGGTTCCGAAACAAACCTTTATACAACCGTTAACGGTAACAACGTTTGTGCGTCCATTAATGCACGTGCTGGCGTTCGTATTGGCGATAAGATGAAGCTTGCATTAGATATGCACAAATGTCATTTCTTCAATCCCGAAAATGAACAACGTTTAGTCTTAATTGAAGAAGATCGTCCAGTAAGAAAAGCACCAAAGAAAGAAAAAGAAGAAGTTAAAGCAGAATAATAAAAGGCCTCCGGGCCTTTTTTTTATGGATGGAGAAAAAAATGATCGAATATGTTACCAATCACCCACAAGGAACCATCATTTATCAAACGGATATTGTAAAGATAGAAAAAAAAGGTTTACTTCACACCATGAATCTTTGGTGCATGAAACAATTATTTACCTACGAGGGTTATCGAAAAGCTGTGCAACATGAACTTCATTTCAACCATTTAATCCCACTATATCTGAGTGAAGACTTGCAGTTAATCCCTATAAAAAGATATCGGGATTATGATAATTTATATGTCAATACAAAAGCCGTTGAGCATGTTGAAGTCCATGAGGATCAACTGTGTTTGACGTTTATCAGTGAGCGAAAAATCTATATAAAGATGTCTTTATATAGGTACAATAAACTGATTGAAAAACTCTTAATAATTAGAAATACTAAAGTAAAACACTTTCATTGACTTAAATATAGTAAATGTTTATAAATAGTGTTATAATGAAAACGGCTAAAAACAAAGACGATAACAATCCATTAGGAGGATAAAAGCATGGCAAAAAAGACAGTAAGAGACATTGAAATTCAAGGCCAAAAAGTCTTAATTCGTGTCGATTTTAATGTTCCTATGAAAAATGGGGAAATCACAGATGAAAATAGAATTGTAGAAGCATTACCAACCATCAAATACGTCATCGAGCATGGTGGACGCGCGATTGTCTTCTCTCATCTTGGTCGTGTAAAAGATGAAGCGGATAAAGCGAAAAACTCTTTAGCACCTGTTGCTAAACGCTTAGCAGAACATTTGGGACAAACCGTTAAATTTGTACCTGTCACCAGAGGTATCGAACTCGAAGTCGCAGTTGCAGGTTTAAAGAATGGTGAAGTTCTCATGTTTGAAAACACACGTTTTGAAGATCTTGATGGTAACAAAGAATCAAAAAATAACGCTGAACTCGGTAAATATTGGGCATCTTTAGGCGATGTCTTCGTTAACGATGCATTTGGTACAGCACACCGTGCAGCAGCATCTAACGTTGGGATTGCATCCAATATTAAACACACTGTTGCAGGTTTCTTACTTGAAAAAGAAATTAATTTTATTGGTGGAACCTTAGAAAATCCAGAAAGACCTTTTGTCGCAATTCTTGGTGGCGCTAAAGTCTCTGATAAAATCGAAGTCATTCAAAACTTATTAAAGATTGCAGATAAAGTCATTATTGGTGGTGGTATGGCATTTACATTCTTCAAAGCTATGGGCTATGAAGTGGGTAAGAGCTTACTAGAAGAAGACAAAGTTGAACTGGCAAAAGAATTGTTAGCACTTGCAAATGGTAAAATTGAACTTGGTGATGATGTTTACACTGGAAAAGCATTTGATGCTGAAACAGAAAGAAACATCAGAAAGATTGATCAAATTCCTGCAGATGAAATGGGTCTAGACGTTGGACCAAACACGATTGAAATCTTCAAATCCTATATCAAAACGGCTAAAACAGTCGTTTGGAATGGACCACTTGGTGTCTTTGAATTCCCCAAATTTGCTGAAGGCACAAAGAGTGTTGCAAAGACAATTGCATCGATCAAAGATCATGCAACAACCATCATTGGTGGTGGTGACTCTGCAGCAGCTGTGATTCAATTTGGACTACAAGATGGTTTTTCTCACATCTCTACCGGTGGTGGCGCATCCCTCGAATATCTCGAAGGTAAAGTACTCCCAGGTATTCAGTGCGTTAACGACAAATAATGGATATTGGAAAGAAGATTCGCGCCTTGAGATTAGGCAACAATCTGACGCAAGAAGAATTAGCTAATCGCTTAGAACTAACCAAAGGCTACATTTCGCAACTTGAAAACAACTTAACCTCGCCGTCTTTGCAAACCTTGTTTGCGATATTGGAAGTTTTAGGTACCGATGTTCACGAGTTTTTCAGCAATGAAGAAACGCGGACCATGGTCTTTAAAAAAGAAGATTTCAACGTTAAAGTGAATGAAGATTTAAAGCATATGATCACATGGATTGTTCCAAATACGTTAAAATATGACATGGAGCCCATCATCATGGATATTGAACCCGGTGGACAATCAGAAATCAGTGATTCACATACAGGTGAAGAATTCGGTTATGTGCTCGAAGGCCAAGTCACCTTGGTTATAAATAAAAAAAGATATATCATACGAAAAGGCGAAACGTTTTATTACTTGGCAAACAAAGAGCATTACCTCATGAATAACAGTCATCTTCATGCTAAAGTGCTTTGGATTAGTACGCCACCAATGTTCTAATGGAGGAATAAAAAATGGAAAAAGAAATTATGATTAGAAGTACCCAAGGATTACATGCAGCACTCGCTGCAAAAGTCGTTCAAACCGCATCAAAATATGCAGTTGACATTGAACTACACTATCACAACAAAATTGTCGACCTCAAATCAATTCTCGCACTGATGAGTCTCGCTGTTCCACATGGCGAAAACGTGCGCATCGTTGCACGTGGTACCCGTGCAGAAGAAGCGATTAAGGACGTCGCAAGCATTTTAGGTTAAACGTATGAAAAGAAAACCTTTAATCGCAGGGAACTGGAAGATGTATAAAACCAAGGATGATGCATTGGCGTTCATCTATGCGGTCAATTTAGAAGTTCCCGACAAAGATGTCGTTGAATCTGTCATCTGCGCACCTGCAATCTTCTTAAGAGATCTCGTCAAACGTGAAGGTGAAAACTTACGTATTGGCGCTCAAAATATGCATTACGCTGAGGAAGGTGCTTTTACGGGTGAAATTTCTGCAGCGATGCTTAAGTCTTATGGCGTTGACTATGTTGTCATCGGCCACAGTGAACGTCGTGCATACTTTAATGAAACAGATGAAACAGTTAACCTTAAAGTATTAACCGCTGTTAAAGAAAACATCACACCGATCATTTGTGTGGGTGAATCTTTAGACACGAGAGAAGAAGGCACAACCGATCCATTTGTCTCAAAACAAGTTGAAAAAGCGTACTTAAATGTATCAAAAGAAGATGTGCTAAAAACAGTCATCGCCTATGAACCGATTTGGGCGATTGGAACGGGGCGTACAGCAACACCGGAACAAGCGAATGAAACGATTCAAGGCATTCGTAAAGTGATGACTAAGCTTTATGGCGCAGAGATTGCCGATCAACTTCGCATCCTTTATGGTGGTTCTGTCAACACCAAGAATGTCGAAAGTTTACTTGCAACATCAGATATTGATGGGGCACTTGTAGGCGGAGCTTCCCTAGATGCAACCTCATTCTTAGCACTTGTTCGCGCAGCAGCAAGAAGATAACAATAATCCCATGGAAACATGGGTTTTATTTTTTTAAGGAGAAATGTGTGATATTTTGTGAAAATATCATGATACTTTGTGCAAGATATCTTACATTTATGTATGATATCGGTTTTGTGTTTGTATTATCGTCTAAATGCTGATAGAATAATGATGGAATTAAAAATATTTCGCTGGGGGCGGAAGATGAAAAAAGTTAACACCAAGCATTTTCTCAGTTAATACGATACTTGTTAACCTTTTTTATCCTGAAAGGAACATTATGATTATCCATTACATTCAAAAACGTCGCAATAAAACCATTGCATTTCATCTTTTACTCATCCTACCACTACTCATCGCATACATTTTGTCTATGATCTACTTATCCGTGGATCATAGACTTATTCATATCACATTTCTCTTACTCATAACCATCGTTTTAACGTCATTTGGCATTAAAATGCATCAAATTAAAAACACCCTTAAGCATAAGAAGATTAAAATGCATCAAGAGTTTTTCATGATACCCTATCCTCAAAAATTCATTGATCACATGGTTGAAGTTGGTGAAATTTTCAAAAGCTATCGTCATCGCAAACACTGGATTCCTGATTATTTCATTGAGTTTAGAGAAGGAAGAACTTTATACCTTTACCCTCTGGTTCAAGGAATTACTAACGAATCCTACACCATCTTAAAGGTTAACAAATTTCAGTTAGCGTTGGTCTTAGACGAAAGTAACAAAAAAAGAATTATCCATTTAGGTAATGCGAAACTTATCGATTAGCATAAAACATTAAAAAAAGATTGTGCGTCAAACACACAATCTTTTTTTTCTTGTTGATTGAGATTATCTGTTGTAGAATTCAACGATTAATTGTTCATTGATTTCTTGGAGAATCTCATTGCGTTCTGGATAACGAACGAATGTTCCAGTCATAGAATCCTTGTCGAATGATACGAAGTCAACAGATGCATATTGTGCTTCTAAAGCTTCTAAGACAACCTTTAAGGTTCTTGATGCTTCTTTTAATGCAATCTTTTGTCCTGGTACTAAACGGTATGAAGGAATATCTACCTTCTTACCATCAACGAGGAAATGTCCGTGGTTAACTAATTGACGAGCTTGTGCTCTTGTCTTCGCTAAGCCTAAACGATAAACAACGTTGTCCAATCTTGATTCAAGTAACTTAAGGAAATTTTCACCATGCTTACCTTGTCTAAGATTCGCTTCTTCAAAAGTCTTTCTGAATTGCTTTTCTGAGATTCCGTAAGTGAATCTAACCTTTTGTTTTTCATGGAGCTGTGTACCGTAGTCGCTAATCTTTGAACGGCGTTGACCATGTTGACCTGGTGCGTATGGACGCTTCTTTAACTCTTTACCAGTTTCTGAAAGCGAGTAACCCAAACGACGTGAAATTTTCCATGTAGGTCCTGTGTAACGTGACATAAATTTTTACCTCCTTTTATTTTATTGGTAGGCAAAAACTGCAAAGTATTCTGATTCAAGGTATCCCGATGTTCTGTTCGCCATTAAGCAGTAAATGGTTACTAGGGGCTCCAACTGGTAGGGATCGCACATCAATCGAAATGTTGCCTGCTTTTTACCGACGCTTATCATTTTACCCTATAGGGTATCATTTGTCAATTGTTTTTACGAGTAAACTGACGAATTCCTCAAAGAATGAGACAATCTCTTTATCAAAACGATCAATGACTGGACTATCGATGTCTAAAACGCCATATAACGCATTTTTAATGAAGATAGGAACAACGACTTCAGAACGACTGTTCGCATCGCATGCGATGTGATTTGGGTGTTCATGGACGTCTTTGACAACCATCGTCATTTTCTTTAGTGCAGCTTCACCACACACACCTTTACCAAGGGGAATGGTTGAGCAAGCCACGTGACCTTGAAAAGGACCTACCGTTAATTGATGACCGTCCCATAAATAAAAGCCTGCCCAATTGATGCGGTCAAACGTATCGTTGATGAATGCCGATGCATTCGATAGGATTGCGATTTCATTGGGTTGTTCAGCGAGAAGGATACGCGCACTTTCTAAAATTTCTTGTTTATTCATTTTCATCACCACCGTTCATATTATAGCATATGTGGTAAAATAGTTAATGGTGATAAGAATGAAAAAAAGAATCTTGATTCGCTTTGGCGACATGATGCTTAAAGGACAAAATATTGGGTTTTTCATCAAACGTGTGAGAAAGCATATCATGACCGCTTTAGCGGATTTATCCGTAACATATGTCTTAAGACATGACCGGATCATGATCGACTATGATCTTGGTGAAGAGACAGTCTTGATAGAACGTCTCAAACGGATCAGTGGGATTCACGACTTTTCCATTGCACATGTCACCACACCTGATATAGAAGCCATTATCAAGGAAGGCATTTTGTTGTTGGATGAGACAGCGATAAAAGATGGTACAACGTTTAAAATCGAGACGAGACGCACGAATAAATCATTTCCCATGACGAGTCTAGAAATCACACAAAACGTTGCAAAAGAGATGATAAAGGGGACGAAGCATCACCTCGTCGTCGATGTCAAACATCCAGAGTTAACGCTCTATATCGAGTTTCGTATAGAAGCAGCATACCTTTATGTTGATCGCATCAAAGGCATGGGTGGATACCCTTATGGAACAGGTGGAAAAGGATTGCTCATGATGAGTGGTGGGATTGACAGTCCTGTTGCAGGTTACTTAGCCATGAAACAGGGTATTGAAGTTGAGTTGATGCATTTCGAAAGTACACCACTGACACCCATTGAATCTGTTCAAAAAGTGATTGATCTTTCCCGTATACTCGCAACCTATACCATGAATCAAAACATCACGTTACATCTGGTCCCGTTTGCAAAACTTCACCACGCGATTCTTGATCATATCCCTGAGCCTTACATGATTACCATCATGAGACGCATGATGTATCGTATCGCAGAAAGATTTACCAAAAAGAAAAAGATTTACGCATTGATCAACGGTGAATCCGTGGGTCAAGTTGCTTCACAAACCCTACAATCCATGCAAGTCGTTGAAGCTGTAACAAAACTTCCTGTCTTAAGACCTTTGATCACTTACGATAAACTTGAGATCATCGCGTTATCAAAAGAAATGGGGGCTTATGATATCTCCATTAAACCTTTTAATGACTGTTGCTCTATCTATGTACCCAAGCAGCCTGTAACAAAGCCTATGGAACTGTATGCATCCAAATACGAAACCTATGTTCCGTATGAATCATTGATTGAAGCAGCAATCGAACATGTCATTACGATACAGATTCATGCAAAAGATACATGGGAAATGTCAACCTATGGTTTTGAAGTCAAAGAAGCGTTTGATCGCTATCAAAAAGAAATGAGTGAGATGGTTTGATTACCTCGAAACAAAACAAAAACTTCAAATTATATCAATCGTTAAAATATAAAAAATACCGTGATCAGCATGGTCTGTTTTTAGCTTATGGAAAACATTTGGTGGATGCTGCAAAGGCAAAAGGTTTTGTCCATGAAATCATCACATCAAACACAGATATCGAAGGAACACTATACGATGAAGTGCTCTTCAAGGAATTTCAGCAAGCGGAAACTTACTTTGATGTTATCGCAGTCTGCAAGAAGGTTACCAACCCACTCACCTCAAATCGCGTCCTCTTGCTAGATGACGTACAAGACCCAGATAATGTGGGTGCACTCATCAGAAGTGCTTCAGCCTTTGGATTTCTTCATATTCTGTTAAGCCCTCAGTGCGCTGATCTGTACAATGAAAAAACGGTTCGTGCATCAAAAGGTGCTATTTTTGATGTATATGTGGAACGCAAACCGCTTCATGAAGCCTTAGTTCAGTTAAAACAACAAGGCTATCATCTTCTTTATGCGGATGCACATGAAACAGGTGACCCCTCGTTTCATGACAAAACCGTGTTAATCTTAGGCAATGAAGGTCATGGCATCTCAGAATCAATTAAAGCGATATCAGATGGCGCTGTCCATATTGACACCAAGCGTGTTGAAAGTTTGAATGTGAGTGTTGCAGGTGCTATTTTAATGTATTTAGGGAGGGACTTATGAAAGCAACGTTGACGGGTTATTTTGATTTAGAAGGGAAATTAAACTTAACGGAAAGCATGCAAAAAGCCATCAAACATGGTTTAGATACCATCGCTTTACGCACTTATTCTGGACAGCCTTTATTGGAGTGCTCAGATGGTGAGTTGAAGAAAATTATCCTAGATACCAAAGGTGAACGTATCAAATTATCGATCATTGATTCAAACATCACGCCATACGATCCTTATGATGATCGTAAACACAACAACGCGTTGGATGAATTTAAATATATCTTAAAAGTTGCCGATAGATTGAAGGTCAATCATGTGTTATTGAGATTACCCATTATCCATAACATTTTAGAAGAATTTGACAGCATTGAAAAAAGACTAGGTGATTATATCGACCAAGCGATGCGTTCGGGTAAGAAAGTTGTCATATTGCCTGTGATGGGTTATAAAGCAAACACTTATGCTTATATTTTTAAAAAGATGAAAACTAAGCACATGTCGATTGCTTTCGACCCTGTGATGCTCATGATGAGTAATGAATCTCCCACCACGGCTTATCGCCTCTTGCGTTCTAATATTTCTGTTTTTTTTGCTCATGATGCCAACCATAAAGGTGAACCCGAACTTTTAGGCTTTGGGAAGTCCGATGTTCTAAAAGTCATGAAAAAATTGGTCAGAGATCGATTTGACGGTTATATCATGGTTGACCATCAGTTCAGTACGTCCATGTTTCATGATGAAGTTGCTAAAAAAGGTTTCTTTAAGAAAATCTTTTCTAACGATAAAAAACAAAAAGAAAAACGTTTAAGAGAGCTTTCAAGACGAATTTTTCCGGATGAAGAAACAAAAAATGTCACCGAAGATGACATTCTTGAAAATCAGATTAAGTTAGTAAAAGCAGTATTTAAGTAGTTTCTTCCTCTTCCTCAGTCACAAACTCAAATGCAGGTTTCGCATGTGGAAGGCTAGGAAAAAGTTTTGTGGTAAACATAATGCCGTTGATATGATCGAACTCATGTTGAAAGACAATCCCTACATAACCATGTAGGCGAAGCTCAATGGGTTTCAACTCGTCTTTTTCAATATCGTATTGAAGTGCTTCAAAAATGACGGATCCATACCGTGGTGTCAAACCTTCGGTTTCACGATCAACGGATAAACACCCCTCGCCACCGGGGACGTAGATAATCTCGTTCGATCGCGCTTTTAAAACGGGATTAACAAGCGCATAAGAATAGAGCGTTCCATCAAAATCTCTGACATGAACTGCAAACATTCTTTTTGAATGGTTTACTTGTG
>DIER01000006.1 GCA_002418725.1 Acholeplasmataceae bacterium UBA5769 | reverse complement strand
TACCCCTATCCTTGACTAAGAACCTAAATAAAAAACACTCAAGCTCGACTTAAGTGTTGTTTATCGTTTGGAGTCTCTGTTAACCTTAAAGGGTCGTGTTTTTAGGGGCTCTTTAATCTTAACTGGTAAGAAAATGCCAAATCAAGAAATATCGAGTAACGATTGGTATCTGTGGGTAAATCGTGGTAAGTAGTTGACCTACTACAACTGGTAAGAAAATGACCTAATCGAGCAAAAAGTGGAAAAATCGAGAAAGATGTTACCTAACAATTCCAATATTTTCTATTAGAAAAGTACAAATTATTAAATTTAAAATGACTGGACACAATGATATAACTCAAACTATTTGCTGTTTGAGGTTTACTTAAATCACCAATCATTGTGATTGATATAATTATTCTTTATTCTATGAAAATATATTGGACTGTAAAAGTGCAAATTTTGGGGTACAGTTTATGACAATAAATATAAATCCTCATATAAAGTGCGAACTGCACAATAATTGATTGTTTATAGTGCAAAATTGCATTCATTTGTTTCGACCAATCATCATTAATATTGTAATCTCAACCGAGTTTGCTCTGTTACTTGCATAGAATTTGCTTAAAGATTTAATCATTATCCTCATCATAAGTAAAGCAATTATGTTAAATCTTTACAAACCCTTTATTACCGATGTTGATTATTTTACATACATCTTTACGTAATCCGTTAAGTATATTTTCTAACTCTGTGTCGGCAAGAGTGATCCCAACAAATATCTGACAAGAATTTGCCAGTTCAACAATATCTTCAAAAAAACTTTTCATATCTGTGGTAACAATACTGTGCTGGTCTGGTTCATCAAATATTATAACATTGGGATGATTTCCATGTAGTTTCTTAGATGTGCTTAACAACGATACCGTATATGCCCATATAGCTCTAATGTTATCGCTTGCTGAAGAGTCAAACTTCATGTCAAAGTTATCTATAATTGGAAAGTATGTTTCGTTGGAAATGACTATGTCATCCAAATTCATAGCACTCTTATATCCGTATTTTCTAAGGTTTTGAATAAACTGATTCTTTAAATACTTCATCTTTTCTTCATCTAGTTTAGAAAAGCGTGATGATGGGACGAGGGCTTTTCTTGATAAATAATCTCGCCAACGTTCAGATAGTACTAAAAACTTCTTTTTTTGATTTTCAGCAACACTATTAAGTTTAACAAGATTGTCTATTTTTTCTCTTACGACTAAACGCTTCTGTACAACGGTTTCGGAAACGTCCTCATTTACTGAATATAAATCATTTCTTATTGATTTTGCTAGTTTCATGAGACTAAAATACTTTTTAGTTAAAATATCAACATTGTTGATAACTTCTAATCTGTATTTGTCATGACTATTCATTGAAAAAACCATCATTTTTCTTTGTTCTTCTAAATGTTTTATATTATCTTCAATACTCATTACATTGTGTACCTGGTCATCAATTAATAGTGAATCATTGATATTTTGATTGCACACTGGACAGATTTCATTTGCGGTTAAACAATCTAAACTTGCGCCTAACTGTTTTAATCTTAATGCATCTTTATTATTTGAAATATCAGTATCTATTAATTCTATACTCCCGCAAAGTTTTTCAACAATACCATTTTCAATAATAAGTTGCGCTTTTTCTTGTTTGATTTTTTCTCCGATATTTTTAATAGAATCTTCTGTTTCCATTAATTCATTTTGCAACTGGTCGTAATTTTCAACAACCTTTTTCTTTCTATTTATCAAAATTTCATAATTTTCCTCAAGATTTTTTATTGCTTGTTCAATAGTAGATTTCTCTTTGTTTTTAACATATAGATGAATTGCACTTAACACAGCTTCATCAACAATCTGAGGTTTATTTGAAATTCCATCTATGACGCAATCTAGGCGATTACATTCAGTACTTAATTCTGTAAATGTGTTCATCCATTCATTCTCTATGTTTGATTTTTCTAACTGTAACTGCAATCTTCTTTGCTCGTTATTCAGTACGTCTAGACCTAATATATATTCAATCACTCTTTTTTTTGAGTCCTTTATTCCTAGATAAGGCATACCCGATAGAATATCTGACCATCCACGTTTTTGCTCAATAAAAATAGCTGAAAAGACTAGTTGTATGTACAATTTTCTCTCAAAATCGTCTGTGGTAGCCACAAGTGGTAATCTTAAATTTAGAAAATGTTCTAAAAACGTGTGAAAACCTTTTTGATTTACGGCAGAATTCGGCATATGGACGTAATAATCTTCTTGTTTTACATTCTGTGAATGAACATTGTCAATATCTCCATAATAAACAGTAATTAGTTTATGATCTCTTCCTTCCGTTTTTGCAGTTCGGTAAAGTGTGATTACATTTCCACCATTATTTATTTGAAGATATATAGAGGATTCAAGAACTGAATACAATTGTCCTGAATCCTCAAGACAATGTTTATATACTGAAGTTAAAACTTTGTCACCACGACCGCCAATGATTTCTTCCATACCTAGCCCATAATAAATTGCAGACAAAATTGAACTTTTCCCACTGGTATTTTTTTGGCTAGATATAAAGTTTAGCCCTTGATTAAAATTTTCATTAAAACCATAGTTTCCATTACTAGTTTTTATTGTAATTTTGATTCTGTCAACTTGCAACATTTATCCCACCCCATTTGGTTTTGAGATCCTTGATTTTTGTCTCGGTCAAAATATACGATATATCCTGCAAAAACTGTTTTTCAGTAATAAAGACATTTGGATCTCCTTTAATCAAACTAGTTAACGATTTACCCTTGTCTGTTAACTTAAATAATCCATTGTTTTGCTGCATTATTAAACCATCAAATATAGCAAACAAAATTGTTCTATTGACAGATGGATCAAATCTAACAACAAAAAAAGGATCACC
The DNA here is from genome assembly GCA_002418725.1 of Acholeplasmataceae bacterium UBA5769. Classification (GTDB taxonomy): domain Bacteria; phylum Bacillota_I; class Bacilli_A; order Acholeplasmatales; family Acholeplasmataceae; genus Peloplasma. The sequence goes on along the minus strand of DIER01000006.1, from coordinate 24,916 downwards.
TAAATTGCAAAATGCGAAAAGTTTTTGCTTTTCTTCTTCTGAAAACATTGCAATGGAAAGCATATGAATTTTGTATAGAGACATGCCACCCCTTGTGGTAGATGAAATAATGAGGCACAATTGACCAATTTTATAACTCAGTCTATAATTAAAAGGGACCGCAGCAGGTTTCGAATCGAAGATGATACTAGAATAGGCAAACTTTTCAGTCTCCATCCTTATCCCTCCTAAATTGTAATGAGCAATCAGCCAACCAGGTACTTATTAAATCTGTTTTAAGTTCTAAAATTGATGCTTGTGATAGATATTGTTGGAACTGAACTTTTAATTTTGCTTCAAAATCACTCATAATTTCATTAAATAGAGTATTATTTATTGAACTATCTGTATTAAGTCTAGTTTTTATTATTATTTCCTTTTTATAACTTTGTTCCAAGGTGTATAACTCTTCATAAACCTCAGTAAAATTAAGACGTAATTGATTTAACAATTCTATACCTTTTATATATGACTCTATATATATATCAACTATATCTTTGTAATCATTATCTTCAGGTGATTTGAAATTCCCAACAGCCATCACTTTTCTTTTAATGTTATCAACTTTAACAGAATCACATTTGTTCCAATCAATTTTTCCTTTATGGTGAATGGCTAGATTTAGTTTAGTATCAGTAAGTGTGTTTCTAATGATTCTTGTTAATTCTAGATTAAAATCTTCCGCCACTTTAATAACGATATCAAAATTATCATTGATATAATCATAATTAACTTTATCTGATATTTTCAGTGAACGCACTTCTTCTCTTTTATTTTTAGCATGTGTTAGTATTCTATTATCTTTATATTGAGGAATAACAAAATGCCATTCGCTAATGTCTACAACACCTAATGCCTTCAATTTCTTTGCATTGCTCAAATTGAGCAATTTAGATATATCTTGAGTCAATTTATCTCTTAAATGTTCATAAAGTGAGTTATCATCATAAATCTTTTCTGGGTAATAGCATTGATATGCAACTCCAGTTTTAGTAAATCCTTCAATTCCACAATCTCCACTAGGTATTGAGGGGATTTTTTGATAATGCTGATCCTGGTACCTTATTCGATAGCATTTATCACATAGTTCTTCCCATGAATTACCATCTAAATTATTGTCTATATAATCGAGTATCATTTATATTATCCTCCTATCAAATCAAGCGATATTGTCTTTGTTGTTGTTGGTTCAACACTTAAAGCATTTAAATCAACTACTAGTTCAAATTTAGAGTACAAGTATTTTATTTTAGCCAGTTGAAATTCCTTATACAATTTAAGTACAATAACTTCTTTATTCATGTAATATGTTTTATTTGGACTGTCTATCAAATCCGTATTTTTTATCATTTTTAATCGTCCTTTACAAAACAAAATTTAACTAGAACTAGTTCAAATAACCAACTACTTATTCTATCACGATTTTCTTGGTTTCATGTCTCCCACCTTAAAGATGAAACCATGATTTATAACTATTATTATTGATAATATTGTATCATAACTTGTTATGTTTGATACACTCGTCTTGATTCAAAATCATTAATTTAAAGATTGAAAACATATATAAACTAATGTCTATTATATGCTTATTCAGAGTTTAATCACATGTAATCAAATTTAACGTTTTAAGTCTGGATACCTACTATGGATTCGAACTAATCTATTCATCAATCATAAATAACAAAAAATGCCCATAATGGGCATATTTTTGTTCAATTTGGTCGTGTATTTAAGAGCTATTTAACCTTAACTGGTAAGAAAATGACCTAATCCAGTAAATAGCGGAAAACCGAGAAACTTGTTGTCCTTATTATTTCACAGAAAAGTACAGAAAAATCATTCTATATTAACTTTTTTTACCAATTCAGTTCAAATAAAACGCTCATCAAGAACTATTTTGCTGATCAAAAACTGAAAATTAGTCCCTATTTTTTTGTTTAGTAGTTCCAACTCGTTTTCAAGTCTAGAACTTTGATTCATTGCATTATCAATACCATTTAGAAGGGTCGAATTTATCTTACTTTTAGGATTAAACCCTAATATATCACTTGCCATCTTGCTTGTAAATGTATGGTTATTGCTAACTCTTATGTTTTCAAAATGTTCTTTTTCATAAGGTATAATATGGGTATCAACTGTATCTGGATAGTGTAAAATAAGCCACAACTCAATACAGGGCGAATTACCATATACTTCAATACCATTATTTTGAATTTTTTTGATTTCTTTTTGAAAATTGGTATTTTCTTTATGACCATCAAAATCAACTACCAAAACCGGAATATCACCCTCGTTAAAATCCTCAGATAAAATATAATTCTTCATCAACTGATACATTTCAAGCAATTGAGTTCTGCCTTTATCAGAAACTGTTCTCTTTAGAAGTTTCACCACTATTCCATTTCGCACATTTAAAAAACTACTATTCTTTATTGCGTTGAAATATTTCACTTCAGTTACAGTTCCTTCACACATTATGTGAAATGTTTTGAAAGTGTCAACTGTCGCAACTTTATCATCTCTGTATCTACTTTTCAAACTAAAATATTCATCAATAGGTGGCATAAAGTTAATCCTCTATTTTTTTGAACAGAGGAATTCCTCCGTATAAACCATTTATGTATCCATCCTTGATTATTTTCTCGTGTCTTGTTTTAAAAATGTCTAGAGAAAATAACTTAGAGTGTCCTTGATTGTCTTTCTCCATAAACCAAATTTCATCTCTTCTAAAGAGTTTCAAATCCATAATATGAGTTTCATGTGTCGTGAAGATTAATTGAATGTTCTTAGCATCAAGTTCTTCGTTGAGTATTTGAATTAGTTTATAAGTTAAGACTGGGTGGAGACTTCTTTCAATTTCATCAATTACATATACACTGTTTTTATTGGAAGTAAACACAATATCAAGTAAATCAAACAACCTCTTTGTTCCATCCGATTCATCACCGAAATCAAAAGTGTTTTCACAATTTTGATGATAGAGTCTAATTGTTTTGATTTTCAATCCTTCCTTCTGTGAGATAGACAATCTATAATATGCATCTCCTCTAACTGTATATACAATTTTCCCTTTTTTATCTTTTTTCTGTACTTCCTCGTATTTCTCTGATAAATCTTTAAGTGTTTCCTCAACAAATGACTTACTAGTTTCTTCAACAAACTGATCTTTTGTAATTTCGACAAATGAGATATCAGAAACACCCGTATTCAACTCATTAAGAATCTGACCGACTCTACTTCTTTCATCCTTTCTATCCAAGTACTGCATATTATCAATTGGTCTATCTGCCAGATTAACGTCAATACTGCCATACCAATCTTCAAAATCTGCGATAAACCCTAATTTGCTATTCTCCCAATCTTTATTAATCAGTTCTGTGACGAAAAGTTTATTATCAATTTTCGAATTATCAAATAAATAAGTAGTAATTCTATTAGCATTGAAACTGTCAATATCTTTCAAAAAGAATACTTTAGCAAACTCCAAATCTCCTTTTTTATACGAATAGATTTTTTTTACTTTGTTAGTTTTTGGGTTTATCTCGCATAATGTTTCTGATAGAGCCTTACCTTCAATTAAATTGACCTCAAATGAATAGTTATAAAATTTTTCCCCAGCATAAAATGTCGCACTAAAAATTGTTGGCTTCGTTTTATTTTCATTATCTGTTCTACAGTATAAATCTTTAATTCTTTTACTCACTCCTGAATAGATTATTTTTTCCATGACTGTAAAAGCTTTGATTAAGTTGCTTTTTCCAGAAGCATTTGCTCCATAAATAGCTGCAAATTTTAGTACTTTTACTCCTTTAATCTCAATTGTTTTTGCATTGCTTTGAATGCTCGGTATCATACTTAGTGTTGTTTTATCTTTAAATGACATAAAATTACTAACTGAAAATTCTAATAACATTTTATCCGTCCTTCCCTTTTATTCATATATTAACATGAAATTCGTTTATTTACAATATATTTGTTTATATTTTGTATTTTAACATTTAATTGGTTGTAATTTATCATTATTTTTACAATTTTATCGTAATTATTAAAACTATTTATAACTAAAAATGACTTAGCTATTTTTTTGCTATACTCCTATTACCTACAAAACTTTTTTTATGAATCAAACTGTTTGAGATTTTTTCATACCTCAATTTCTCGTTATTTCTCAAGACAAAATATCTCCCAAGCGCTTGTAAAATAGACATTGTTCAATTACTGTGTGTCTACTTGGAGGAAAAATAACATTTTTTTACCCGCTATAAATTATGTTAGTTGATTGTTTTAATTCTTTACATGTATCATGCCTAAACCAAGTTCAATCACTTGTAATGGATATGCAATCTATTAGTTCAATCACTTGTAGCGTTAGAAGTATATTCTACATCTGCATCCTCTCAACCGGATTTGAACTGATTAACTAAGGATTCAAATAACAAAAAAATGCCCGTATTGGGCATAAATTTGTGTAATTGGGTCGTTTTTACGAACCAACTCAAGATTTATTTGGAGGCCTCAAACGGATTTGAACCGATGATCAGGCAGTTGCAGTGCCTTGCCTTACCACTTGGCTATGAGGCCTTAACATGCTATATCATTATATCTTTTTAGATGCTAAAAAGTCAATAACAATCCTCGGTTTTTTTTAAGTGTTCAAGCCACTTGATGAGCGATTGCTGAATCAAACCAAATGTTTCTTCATACTTCCCTGAATAATAGGGATCGGGAACCTGTTCGCCTTGTGTATTGGGATCAATATCTCTAAAGAGATATACCTTATGAGCATGCTGATTAGCCATCTTTTTTAGAACTTCAACATTTTGATCATCCATCCCAATGATGTAGTCAAAAGAATCAAAATCTTCTTTCTTTATTTGTTCAGCTTTCTTAGCCGTCAACTCGGCACCTTCTCTACTTAAGATTGCCATTGTTTTTGGATGTGGTGGTCTTCCTATTTCATAGGATGATGTTGCTCTTGACTCGACAGTGATCCACTTTTCTAGTTCTTGATCCTTGATCATCTTTTTCATGAGTCCTTCTGCCATTGGTGAACGACAAATGTTACCTAAACACACAAACAAAATTTTTTTCATGTTTTTTCACCTCAACCAAAATGATGATAACACAAAATGTGAAAAACACCAAATTTAGCACTTAAGTGTTGACAGTGCTAAAGGGTTGTTTTATAATGAAATTGGCAATCGGTAAGATTGACTGCCAAAGGAGGAACATCATGAACTTTACACAAATGGATGATTATTCAAAAGATCCTAAAGTCTTAGAAAAGTTTGGTAGAAATATTGTAGAAGCTGTCAAACAAGGAAAAATCGATCCGGTCATTGGTCGCGAAGAAGAAATTCGAAGAGTTATTAAAATTCTTTCCAGAAAAACAAAAAATAACCCAGTTCTTATCGGTGAACCCGGTGTGGGTAAAACCGCCATAGTTGAAGGTTTAGCTCGTCGCATCGTTGATAAAGACGTTCCGATTGGTTTACAGAACAAAATGATCTATGAACTCGACCTCGCATCACTCGTTGCTGGCGCTAAGTTTAGAGGTGAATTCGAAGAAAGATTAAAGGCCGTTCTGCAAAAGATCAAAGAATCTAATGGGGAAATCATTTTATTCATCGATGAACTGCATACCATAGTAGGCGCAGGTAGAGCTGACGGTGCAATGGATGCTTCCAACATGTTAAAACCGATGTTAGCACGCGGTGAACTCCACTGTGTCGGAGCAACCACACTCAACGAATATCGAAAATACATCGAAAAAGACTCCGCATTAGAAAGACGTTTCCAAAAAGTGGTGATTGATGAACCAACGGTATCCGATACGGTAAGTATTTTAAGAGGTTTAAAATCACGATTTGAAGCACACCATGGAGTCCATATATCAGATCCAGCTATCATCGCTGCAGCAACCCTTTCCAATCGCTACATTTCAGATCGCTTTTTGCCTGATAAAGCCATCGATTTAATTGATGAAGCGTGTGCTTCTATTCGATTAGAAATCGATTCTATGCCCGTTGAACTTGATCATACCTTAAGACGGTTGATGCAACTAGAAATTGAGAAAACTGCACTTGATAAAGAAACGGATCCCATCTCCAAAGAACGGTTGACAAAGTTAAAGACAGAAATCACACATCTAAAACAAGAGGAATCTCGGCTTAGAAAACAATGGGAGAAAGAAAAAGAACAGATCAACCATATCAAACTGAAGAAAAATGAATTAGAAAAATTAAGAAACGATTTACAAAATGCATTCAATGCAAACGATTATCAGAAAGCTGCTGAGCTTCAATACAGCAAGATCCCGTCACTCGAGAAAACCATCCAAGAACTAGCTTTAGAGAGTCAAACGGAAGGAAGATTACTTACAGAAATTGTAACGGAAGAATCCATTGCAGAAATCGTTTCTAAATGGACACAAATCCCAGTATCCAAGCTGATGTCTGGGGATAAGGAAAAACTGTTACATCTCGAAGAAACGCTTAAAAAACGTGTCATTGGTCAAGACCACGCACTGAGATTAATCAGCGATGCAATCATTAGACAACGTGCAGGCATCAAAGATGAAAACCGACCCATCGGTTCCTTCCTCTTCTTGGGACCAACAGGTGTTGGTAAAACTGAAGTTGCCCGCTCACTTGCTGAAGCACTCTTTGATAGTGAACACCAAATTGTCCGCATTGATATGAGTGAGTACATGGAATCCTTTAGTGTTTCAAGATTGATTGGTTCTCCACCTGGATATGTAGGCTATGATGAAGGTGGGCAGTTAACTGAAGCTGTCAGAAGAAAACCTTATTCCATCATCTTGTTTGATGAAGTTGAAAAAGCCCACCCTGAAGTATTTAACATTCTATTACAGATTTTAGAAGATGGTAGGTTAACCGATAGTCAAGGAAGAACAGTAGATTTCAAAAACACCATCATTATCCTCACATCTAACATCGGTAGTGAATACCTTTTGAGCTATGAACCAAACGCACAAAAGGAAGTCATGAATCTTGTGAAATCAAAGTTTAAACCCGAGTTTATCAATCGTATCGATGAAATCGTCATTTTCAATGCATTATCCTTAAAAATTCAAGTGGATATTGCTAAAAAAATGCTTAAAGATTTAGAAGAGCGTTTGAATGAAAAAAATATCTTCATCCACTTTGATGAAGACATTCAAAAATATGTAATTAAACATGGTTTCAATGATGAATACGGTGCACGTCCTTTAAAACGTTTTATCCAACGGCAAATTGAGACACTTATCGCATCCAAAATGATTGAAGGTTTCATCCTTCCCCATCATCACTACAGTTTAAACGTGAAAGATGATCAACTTGAACTAAACGAAACCAATAAATAAAGCGTATCGCTACGCTTTATTTTTCTTTAAGATGAACTGATAGACAATGAATGCGACGAGTAAAACACCAAGTCCAATCATTGAAGGAACAAAACTTTGAATCAAGGTTGCGACAAACAATCCCATGAGACCTAAGATCGCAATGATGGGTATATAGGGATATCCAAAAACTTTATATGGTCTTTCCATATCTTTCTCTCTCTTTCTAAAAAGGAAAACAGAGATAAAGATTAAAGTATTAAAGATCAACCCACCCAAAACGACAAATGTCAAAAGTTCTCTGATGTTAAAAAGGAGTAAAACGATTGCCATCGCACCAGAGGCTACCATGGCAACAACGGGAGTCCCATAGGTTTTATGAACTTTTTGGAACGATTTAAAGAAAGTGCCATCGATGGACATCGCATAATAAACTCTTGGGAAAACCATCACACTGCCATTAAGTGCACCAAAGATCGAAACCATGACACTCACAAAAATAACAAGCATACCGGTTTGTCCAAATCGGTCCATCATCGCCATCACGGGTAAATTTGCTGATCCATCGATACTGAGCAAGGTTGCAAATGGAATCAAACGATATAGCGCAATGATGAAAAAAATGTAGACGACTGTTACAAGGCCAATGGCCATCATGAGGGCACGAGGAAGATCTTTTTTGACATTCTTCATTTCACCTGCAATGGTATTTAAGTTAGTCCAACCTTCATACGCCCATAGCGTAGTCACAACAGCAAAACCAATCATAGGTAATAACTGCAAAAACGATACTTGTGTTGAGGGGGTAAACGATAGATTTAAGGTTTCTGTACCAAAGAAGAAACCTAAAATGATGATGCCGATGAGTGGGATAAGTTTCGCGATAAAGAAAATCTTTTGAACCCATGCTCCCATTTTCACACCTAAAATGTTAATGGCAGTTAACCCAACGATGATCAGCGCAGCAATCACCTTAATCAAGACGGTTGACATGGGGACCATATAAGAAAAAATCTCAACAAAGACAAGAGCGAGAAGGGCAATACTACCAGAACTTGATAAGAAGAAATTCATCACACCACTCAAGAAGGCAACACCTTTTCCGTAGGCTTTTCTTAAGTAAACATAATATCCACCCGTTTCAGGAAACATTGTTCCCAACTCCGCGTAGGTTAAACCAGAAAACAAAGTGATTACACCACCAATTAACCAAGCTAATATGGATAAACCAGGTGCATAACCTACTTCGACGAATACCAGACTGGCAAACACAAAGATACCAGAACCAATCATGATACCTGCAAGAATTGAAATACCACTAAATAATCCTATTTCTTTTTTTAAATGCGACATGTTATAACTTCCTTTCATCCAATAAAAGAGTATCATAAAATAGTTTGAAATCCGAATGTTTTGCATAAAAAAGGCGCTCCGCTAGAGCACCTCTATGGTGGTCATTGAATGATGATTGAAAGATGGAAGGCATGCTCATCTAAGGCACTACTTCTAAAATCTGTAACAAACTTAAACTGAAAGCCTAGCGCTTCGAGTATGTTTTCAAGTTGTGTTTTTGTATAGGGATAAAGGGTTGTAGATCCCGTACTTTGTATGCTATCCACTGTAAGTTTGGTCGTAAATGTGATGGACTTTTCGTGATATGTATAAAATCTTTCGAAGGTTCCATTTTTGAAAGTTATTTTCTTCAACTCTTTTGGTTTTTCTTTCAGTATCTTTTCATAGTTTAAAAGTTGAATGAGTAGATAACCTTGAGGCTTTAAGACTTTCTTTGCTCGCATAAGCAATTGTTTTAACAAGGGTTCATCAATATGCGCAATAGTGTTACCAAAACAGGTGATCAAATCGTAGGTGTCATGGGTATCAAGAAAGTCAACCATGCTGTCGTGGATAAAAGACAAATGCGGATAGTCTTCTTGTGCTTTTTTGATCATATCTAGGTCTAGATCGACACCAACACTTTTCATACCTAACTCGTCTAAAAGTGAAACCAATCGCCCAGTTCCACAACCTAAATCAACGGCCTTTCCTTGTGGTTTGATAAACCCTTTCAATGCTTCTAATAAAGATTCATCAAACGTAAAGATATCATTATAATGTTCTACGAAGTGCTTATACATTAGAAGGCCCCCACTGATCTAAAAAATACAATCATAACAAACAACGTAAATATGGAGAAAACAGAAGACCATATCACCAGTTGTCCAGCGAGTTTTTCATCCCCACCCATTTCATGAACCATGATGGCCGAAGATACAGCAACCGGAGTTCCAAAAAGAGCAATCAAACCCGCATATGCATATTCCATCCCAGGGATATGTTTTTCTAAATAATAAGCTAAACCTAAAGATATAAATGGTACGATAACAATTCTCCAGGAAACACCGATAAAGATTTGTTTCAACAAAGGTTTAACCACAGATAGCTCAAATTGGCCTCCTAAAGCGATTAAAGCCATAGGGGATGCAGTTTGACTAATGAGTCTAATTGCATCATATAAGAAACGCATATCTTCTTTCATTGTAAAAACAGGAACACCACCTTGAGGTGTTAAAAGTCTTCGAATGAAGAGTGCGAGTAAACCAGAGAATACGCCTAGGATTAAAGGATTTGTTAGAATGTTGAGCACCATTTTTTTGATGCTTATCTTTTCCCCTAGTTCATTGGTTTGATACATATTCAAGGCAACAACCGAAAGCACATTGGCCAAAGGTATGGTGAAGGCTGAAAGAAGCGCAACCACAGCGATTGCTTCAAAACCACCAAGAGTTTGTGCTAAAGGAATACCGATTAAGGCAAAGTTTGAACGCACGATGACCTGCAATATCACACCTTTTTGATCAGGTTTTTTTGTGGTCCATGGTATCACAAGCATACCGATTCCAAATAAAATAAGCATCATCAAAACCGAATAAATAATCACACCAAACTTTATTTCCGCAAAACTCTCAATGTTATAGACATTGTAAAAAAGAAGTGCAGGTAACCCTACACGAAAGACATATTTATTTAAAATATTCACAAAGTGAATGTCAATAAAGCGTATGTGTTTCAGTCCATATCCCAATGCAATTAATAAAACAATGGGCAAAATGGCATTCGCAGCAAACATAAATGTTTCGAACATGAAGTTGTCCTTCTTTCATGGATTCCTCATTTATTGTATCATAGATCTTTTAACCTCACAACGAAGAGGATAACGTAAAGCGTATTCACTAAAAAAAAGAAGCTAAATGTTAGCTTCTATTCTTTCTTTGTATAATCTTGTTTCCGAATAGACCCATCGACCTTATGAATGACTACAGAAGATCCTGCAGATTCTGCAAGTTGTTCTGCAAATACAATGGCTTCTTTTTGTGTATCGAAGAATTTAATGGTCTTTGTAGATCCTTCTTTTCTCACACGCCATTTTTTAAAGTTTTCGGAATCATCATCTTTGTTTTGAGAAACATGATATTTAGGGATCTTGGGTGTTTTGGCTTGAGATTTTTGTTCTGTTCCCTCTAAAGGTTTTTCTTGAACTTTTTCGACTTTAGGCTCATCTTTAACCTCTGGTTTTATCTCGACCTTCGTTTCAACAACGACTTCAGGTTGACTTTCTTTGACCTTTGGTTCTTCAACTACTGCTTTTTGAACTTCTTGTTCTTTTTTAGCAGCCATTTCTGCAGCGAGGACTTTCTTACGTTCACGTCTCTTTCTAAAAAAACACATGCGCAAATCTCCCTTCTTTGTTCTTTAACTCCATTATAATACATAAATTATAAAATTTCGATGAAAAACACTGTTTTTCTTGTTTTAATCAAAACACGAGTATGATATGCTCAAAGTAAAGGGGGCGCTTATGATGCATCTTAAATCTGTATATTTTAAGAAAAATGAAGAGGATTACTTTCCTTATCAATTGCCATTTTTTGGTCATAAATTTTCATTTTCTTCTCCTGTTACGCTCATTGTTGGCGACAACGGTTCTGGGAAGTCCACGTTCTTAGAACTGATTCATGCTGTCATTGGACTATATAAAATCAATCATCGTCGCCGACCGTTTGAAGCACTCACAAGACATATTGAAGAAGCCAAAAAAGATGTTAAATGTGTCTATCACCTTAACAAACCCAAAGGTTTTTATTTTAGTGCGGAAGATTTCACCTCATACATCCACGATTTGGTTCAAGAGAAAAACGACAGTTATCTTGAAATTAAACGGATTGATGAAGAGTATGCGGATAAATCGGATTTTGCAAAGGCATTAGCGAAAATGCCTCACATGAAGACCATCACCGAAATCAATGAACTCTATCAACACGATTTATTGACATCTTCTCATGGAGAAGCTTACTTGGATTTTTTTAAATCTAGACTCCATGATCATGAACTCTATTTGTTGGATGAACCTGAAACGCCATTATCCATTCAAAATCAGTTCGCTTTATTGGCATTGATTGACAAAGGGGTTAAGCAACACAATCAGTTTATCATCTCCACACATTCACCAATTTTAATGGCTATACCTTATGCAGAGATTCTCTTAATCACGAATGAAGGTATGAAAAAAACCAGTTATGAAGACATAGAATCAGTTGCTCTTTTGAAAAAGTTTATGCAGCATCCTGAGTCTTTCTTTAAATATCTCTATGAGAATGACGAAAAATAAAACGCTAAAATGACTTAGCGTTTTTTATTCGATCACATGCACATAACGTGTGACTGAAGTTTGATTACCTGATGGATCTGTAACCTGGTAAAGAATGGTATACACACCTTGAACAGGCAGAACTTCTCCAATAACGTTGATGATCAGATCGTCTAAGCTGTTATCGGTTGCGGTGATGCCTGCATCAACCCATGCTTCAGATGTTGTGATGGTATCAATCCCAGGATTTAGCGTGACAACAGGTGGTGTCTCATCAACAACTGTGACGATTCTTTTAATGGTTTGAACCAAATCACGATGTGTGGTTTGATAAACAATCTCGTAAACACCAATGGTTGATGGATCCACGTTGTTATAAATGACCGTTATCTCAAGTTTTTTCAATCCATAAGATGCTGTAGCACCTGCATCGGTAAACGGATCATTCATCTCGATGGTATCCATTCCCGGTTCTAGTTTTATTTTTAAGTATTCCATGGAAACTTCTGTACATGCATGTAATAAAACCATTAAACTGATGATTAACATGAACATGAGCTTTTTCATTGGATCCACCATCCTTCTTTGCGAGGATAAACATAAAGTGCGATCTGTGGATGAAAGGATGCTTGATCAAGAACATAGACATAGCGTGTTCTTTGAATGAGAACATCACCTCGTTGAACCGTATAGATGACCTGATATATACCAGGACTTGATGTATCAACATTACTTATTACATTGATCTCACCAACGTTTGTTATAGCACCTGCATCTTGGTAACCTTGACCTTGTTCGAGTGTCGTCACACCTGGTAGAAGGGTAATCGTAACAACTTCAACTGTTTGATGAATGGATACCATACGATAGCGAACATCAATTTCTTCATCACCTTCGAAAATGCGGTATATCACTTTGACATAAGGGGGTAACTCTTCAATTTCAATTATCACATGTAACAACGAATCTAACAATGTGATTCCCGCATCAACCCATGTATCAAATTCAGAGACGGTGTCAACACCAGGATTAAGTTTAATCGATTCTTTAAGATACGTTTTTTCATATAGAGGGTAAATCACTAAATCTTTTGTGACATCTTGATAAGATTCACTCCAGCCACTAAAATCATATGTAAATGATGGTGAATTTGGCTTTACCGGTTCATCCGGTGGTGTTGCTGAAAAACCATAATACACTTTTTCCGTGGCTAAGACTGTCGTAAGATCGTGGTCGTAAAAAGTAACGGTATAGGTGCCATCATTAAATCTTGCATATAAAACAAAAGATGTGGTGATGGGTTCGATGACGTAGGGTTGAATAAACGTTGTGTCATAATACCAACCCATAAACGGAAATATAGATGTTGGTGTAGGTGGCTCAGGAACTGTTAAATAAGGCAGATCATCCTTCTGATAAAGTAACCCATTGACATAATAGTGAATGGTGTATATTTTAGGTTCAAACTTAGCATACAAAGTGATATCTTCCGTTATAGGTGTATTTAGATATTCGTTTTTGAAGGTGATGTCTTTGTACCATCCTGCAAAGGTATAGCCTTCTTCTGCAACAGGATCGGTTAATGTAGGAATGTCACCATAAAGTACAGTCAACGTATCATAAAGAGATTGCTGAACAACCAAAGAGACTTGATATGTTTGAGGTTGAAACTTCGCATGAAGGGTAATGGATACAAGTGTTGTATCCACACCAACTGTAAAACTCTGTGTAAATAAACTATCTCTATACCAGCCGATAAACTGATGACCTACTTTTGAAGGTTGAGCGACTTCAAATGTATACCCTGGTAAAACTTCTATGGGGGCAATTTCTGTACCGCCATACGTTTCAAACGACACGATGACATAAGTGATCTCTAATGCTTTTGCAGCGTTGACAATACCATAACCATACGAGGTATCATAACCGATGGTTCCTCGATCTGTCACCGTGCTCAACAGTTGATTTATGATGCCTGCACTATCCATATCAGGAAAATAACTTATCATAAGTGCAACGACGCCAGCGACTTGTGGTGCAGCAAACGATGTGCCTGACCCTGTGGCATAACTGTTATTGATCGCGGTTGAAGTGATTTGTGAGCCGGGTGCACTCACATCAATAGCATCATTTCTGTTCGAAAAAACGGACACATTTGATTGGGCATCCACAGACCCAACCGATAAAACACCGGGATAAGATGCCGGGTAATATTTGGTGGTATCGCCATCATTACCACTCGCTCCAATGACAATTAAGCCTGCAGCAAGTGCTTGATCAACAGCATCTTTCGTAACAGAATTGGTTGCAGAAGACCCTAAAGATAAATTGATAACATCTGCACCTTGTTGACGTGCATAATGTATGGCTTCAGCAATCGATGATTCTTGAAATGTGTTGGATTCATCTTCTTCAGTCAAAGGATTATCCACATTGTTAGCTTTAATGATTAAAAGCATGCTACCTTGAACAATACCAGCAATACCTTTGCTGTTATTTTTATTAGCTGCAATGATCCCAGCGACCATGGTGCCATGACCATGATCGTCTTCAATATGTGATAAAGATGATGTGGAAGTCACTTTGGTTCTTGAATTATACGATGATTGCAAAATGCGCCCCGAAAACTCCTCATGATCCGTATCAATACCCGTATCAACAATCGCAATGATGACATCATTGGCTGTATCAATGGATGTCCATGCTTCCTTGACATGCATCAAATCGAGTGCATATTGGTCTTTCAATAAGGGATCTGTTGTTGTTGGCCATTTCGCCATGGGCGTAAGCGTTTCATTGAAGTCGAATCCCTCTTGCAAAAGCCTATCGGTTTTATATGCTTTTACTTCGTAACGTGCAAATCCAAATGTCGAAAATTCAATCAGGTTTATTTCATGCATTTCTGCAAGCAGCCTAGCGTCTTCTTCCGTTTGAACGTTGATCATCATTTCCAGATGTCGATCTGTTTGGGGTGATAAAAACAAAAAAGAGATGACTAAAGTCAACATCAAACCATAAAACATCGATACGATTTTTTTCATCTCATCACCCTCCTTACTTATCATACCTTTAGTATACCTTTTTTATTGGTCAAAATCGAAACATTAGCGTAAAAAAAATACCCCTAAATCAGGGGTATTCATGCTTATTTCTTCTCTTCTTTTGGTTCTTCTTTGGGTTGAACCTTTTCTGTGCCTAAATATTTAGGTAGTTCCATACCCGCCATTTCGAAAAGTTCTTTCATGGGTGGAATGGATTTAAAGAGTGAGGATGCAAATTGTGAGGTAGACGATGCACCATCTTTAGAACCGCCGTCCCAAACAGTAATCTTATCAAATTTGAGATTCTTAATCGCTTCAACTTGAATTTGAACCAGTTTTTCCAGCTTATCTGCAATCAATAATTTAACCGCTGCATCTGGGTTATCCCCTGCTGATTTAACGATTTCTTTGAAACCATCGGCTTGTTTCGATAAAATTTCAAAACTACCGCGTGCTTCCGCTTCAAGTTTCGCATAAATCGCATCCGCTTCACCTTGTGCTTTACGGCGAATTTCTTCAGCAAGTGCCTCAGCTTCAATCACACGTCTTTGTTTTTCAATTTCCGACTTGATGATGACATCGGCTTCGAGTGTTGCTTTTTCACGTGCAGCACGTGCTAATTCTGCGTTTTGCTCTGCAACATACGCATCTTCTAATGCTTTTGCAGCAGCAATTTTTTCTGCAGTCATCGCGATTCTTAGTGATTCTGCTTCAATTTCACGACGTGTTGCGTTACTTTGAGACACAAACCCTAACTGTGTATTTTCACCTTCGATAGCTTTAGCGTTGGCTTGTGCAACTTGAATACGTTGATCTCTTAAAGCATTGGCTTCGCCAATCGAACCATCTCTATTTTTTTCAGCAACTGATTTTTTTGCATCGTTAATCGCTTTAGCAGCAGCTTCTTTACCAAGCGCTTCAATATAACCTGATTCATCGTTGATGTCTGTAACGTTAACGTTGATCAAGCGAAGACCAATTTTCTTGAGTTCAGTTTCAACGTTGCCTGAAACAGCTTCCAAGAACTTGTCTCTATCGGTATTGATTTCTTCAATATCCATGGTTGCAATCACGAGACGCAATTGACCAAAGATAATATCTTTTGCGAGTTCTTGAATCTCAACCATCTTTAAACCAAGTAAACGTTCTGCAGCGTTTTGCATCACACCATGTTCTGTTGAAATACCCACTGTAAATCTGGAAGGTACGTCAATACGGATGTTTTGGCGAGATAATGCATTGGTTAAGTCTACTTGAATAGAAATCGGTGTTAAATCTAGAAATTGATACGCTTGAAAGAAAGGATAAATAAATTTAGCTCCACCATGAATACATGTCGCGGATTTACTTGTACCATCGTTATTATTACCAACCTTACCATAGATGACTAGAATCTTATCGGAAGGACATTTTTTGATGCGTGAAACAACAAAGACTAAAAATGAAAAGACAACAACAATAATCGCAGTCACAATACCTGCTACTCCTGCTGGATTTGCAGCAATCCATGAAAAAATCATATACATTCTCCTTATTTAGATTTGACAATCAACGTTGCTGAATCGAGCAACCGTACGACCTCAACAGTCGTTTTTGGCATAAGATCCTCAGCCTCTTCTGTGACCGCATCCACTTCGACTAAACGGTCTTGAATGATGAGTGAAATTTTACCTTTTCCACTTCTGTTTTTGGGAATTCTTAAGTAAACTGTTCCTGTTTTCCCCACCGCATTCTCATAATTCATGTTTCCAGCTGACTCAAGTTTAAGCGTTGCTCTAAAGGCTAATGCCTGCACGTATGCCGCAATAATACCAGCGACAATACCTAAAACAAGTGCTAACCAGATATCAAGACTTCCAATGAGTAGAAAAGCAGTCCATGACCCAATCGCAAGAAAAACCAAAGCACCTCTAAGCGTAAGAACCTTCAGCCCAGCAATGCCTGTGAGTGGATCATCATTGATGCCATCGACATCCATATCAGGAATATCGGCACCATCAAACTCATCGGTATCAAAGCCCAAAAGCATCAAGATTAAGAAAATAATCATGACAGCCGTTGAACTTGATGCAAGGACAAACAGTACCTGTTCTAAGGTACTCATCGTACTCCACCACATGTTTTGTTACCCCCTTCTGTAAATGTGATTTTATTTTACCACAATCTGATAAGTTATCATAGATAAGTTTTGAAAAATAAAGCTCTATTGGTGTCTTCGATATGTTTCAAACCAAGACGTGATTTCTGTTAAACGTTTGATGCGTGCTTGAGGTTTTCCACTTCGTGAAAGTTCATGTGTTTCTCCTTTAAACCATACCAGTTTTGTTTCTAATCCTTGTTCTTTTAATAAAGTAAAAAACTGCATCGCTTGTTCGATTGGACAACGATAGTCCGCATCTGAATGAATGAAAAGCAATGGTGTTTTGACCTGTTTTGTGTATTTGATGGGTGATTGCTCATAGAGTTTATCCATATCGATCATCGGATGGCCACCTGTTTGATCTGTGGAGAAATAAAAGCCTATATCTGATGTTCCATGAAAAGAAAGCCAATTTGAGATACTCCGTTGTGTCACAGCAGCCTTAAAACGATCGGTGTGACCTACAATCCAGTTCGTCATAAACCCACCATAAGAACCACCTGTTACAAAGAGTTGTTCTGGGTCAATACTTGGATTTTTTTCAAGCACTAAATCTGTAAAACGCATTAAGTCATCATAATCAATGGTGCCATATTTCCCTCTGATGTCTGCGAAAGCATCACCTTTACCATCACTACCTCTTGGATTAGCAAAGCACACCACATAGCCTAAGTTTGCCCAATACTGCATTTCATGATAATAAACTTTACCATAGACCGTTTTGGGTCCACCATGAATGTCTAAAATCATCGGATATTTTTTCTTCTCATCAAAATCTTTGGGATAAAGGATGAACCCCTTCACCACATGAGATATACCCTTGTACAATATCTCTTTTGGTGTCGCTACATAGTAATTTTTTAAGATATTTTGGTTAAACCGAGACATTTGGAGCTGTCTGTTTTCTTGTAGATTTAATTGATAAATCTCTTGAAGTTTTTGCCGGTATTGACCGATGGCGTAAAAATGTTTGTTAACAAAGATCAGACCATCTATCGTACCATTAAACTGAAACTCCATCTTGATGGTGCCATTCAAATTGAGTGAATGAATTTGACAATGATCATCTACCGTAGCGATAAAATAAAGTTTATCATCGATGATCACGTCTTTTGTACTATCACCTAAGCGCACATCACTTCCAACAGTATTACCAATGCTGCCTCTATAAATGGTTAATAGTTCCAGTTTTTTATGTTTTAATATGAAGAAATCTGGGTTTTGGTTAATCCCGAAATCTCTCATGTCAGTTCCTGCAATAATGATCTGATCTTTCATCAGATAAAGATTGGAAATACTGCAATCATCTTCGTGATACAACATGCTGGTCTCATGACTAATTAAATCGTATGAGAAAACATGTGTCGTTAAACGCTTGATACCGGTCATTTGTGATCCGGTGTAAACGATTTTCTTTAAATCATCTGTCACTTTAACGATGCCTACATTGAAATCAGGATCGACTAGTGGTTTAATTTCTTTTGTTAAAGTATCGTATAAAAAGAGTTGATTACGTTGATTTGCAATATGCCCTTGTCCATTAAAGTAAAAAGGTATTTCAGAAATATCTTCATATGCGGTTTGTTTTTTAGCTTCTGATAAGTATTTTTTACGATCTTCTGGTTTATCAAGATATAAATGATGGTTTTCAGAGGTCAATGTCGCTTTGAGCAGTAATGTGTTGCCTAAAACCTTAAGAATCGTTGCTGGAAAATGGAATGTGTACGCATGTTCCAAACGGTTTTCTTTCAGATGATAACGGTAATAAATGCTCATTTTATCATCTTTAACTTTCTTTTCCTCAGCTTTCGTTTTCTGATAATTTAGTAACACCGTATCATCAGTTTCAAAAAGATAAGATCCCTTGTTCTTAAGTGACATGAGTTTGCGGTGTTTCATGCCATCGCTTAACCAAAGATCGTATGCATAATCATTTTTCTTTTCATTGGCTTTCGCAACGAGAAAACATAACACATCTTTTTTCTCATTTGTTTGCATACCTGATAAAAAACGGAACTCTAAAAAATGGTTTAATCGAATCGTATTCATAATTCCTCCCTAAAGAAAAATGCCAAAAATGGCATTTTTTTGTTAAATAATAAAGTTACCGTCTTTGAAGACAAGAATTTCTTTTCCTTCTTGAGTCACGCCTATAATCTGCATATCTTCACTACCAAACATAAAGTCAGAGTGAACCATGGAATTGTTATATCCAATGTTTTCAAGTTCAGCAATCGGTGTGTTGACACCATTTTTCACATTCATCGGATATGCACGACCAAGTGCCATATGACAGGATGCATTTTCATCAAAAAGCGTGTTTAAAAAGAGAATGCCTGTATTTGAGATGGGTGAATCGTGTGAAATGAGTGCGATTTCACCAATATAGCGACTACCCTCATCGGTATCTAAAAGATTAGACAGCGCTTGTTTTTCTTGTTTCGCATCAAACTCAACCACTTTTCCATCTTTAAAGACAAGATAAAAATCTTCAATAAGTTTTCCTTGATAATTCAAGGGTTTCGTAGCGACAACTTTCCCGCGAGTTCCCCATTTATATGGCATCGTGAAGGTTTCTTCTGTTGGAATGTTAGGGTTGAAATAGGCTTGATTTAGCGCGATTTCTCCGCCACCAGCCCACACATGATCTTTGACTAATTCAACGATTAAATCTGTGCCTAAATTGTTTTTAAAATGAAGGTGTTTAAAGTTGTAGTCATTTAAAACCTTGTTATGCTTGAGTAAGATCTCATTATGGTTTGCCCATTCTTGAATAGGATCATTGTCCAAAGTCACACGTGACGCATCAAAAATAGCATGCCACAAAGCTTCCACTGCATCTTCTTCGTTTAATTTAGGAAAAACTTGTTTTGCCCAAATAGGATTTGGTGCTGCAACGATGGTCCATTGTACCTTGTTACCCATCAAATGTTCTCTAAAGAAACCGAGTGCTTTTTGAGCTGCGATTCCTTGTTTTTGTGCTTTTACAGGATCAACATCTTTGTTTAACCCAGGAATTGGGGATGTTACTGATATAAAACAAGCACCTTTTTCAACATAATCTTTGTTTTGATCAACGATCCATTGAGGGATGTTTTCAAGATCTTCAATGGATTGATGCTTAAGCGAACTACGCGATACATAATCATCGCTCCACTGAACGTGAACAGATTTTGCACCAGCAACATATGCTTCCTCAGCAATCTCACGAATGAGTTCCTTGGTTTCTGTTGTGCCGCGAATCACAACCACTTGATCTTTTTGGACATTTGCACCGACTAAAACGGCAAGCTTCGCGAGCTTATTGACTAAAACGGGGTTTGGCATGATTAAGCTCCTTTTTTATGTTTATTTTTGTTTATGTGTCTTTTTTTGTTCATACATGTGACGATCAGATATATTGAGCACATCATCCATCGTCATATGTTCTTCAAACTGAATGGCTCCTAAGCTGAAATCTAGGAACGAAAATTGTGTCATAAAACCATCATTTCTCATGTGATGATGGATGTTTTGAATTAAATCTTCTAGATTCAAATGATCATCTTGGTGAATGATAAAAAATTCATCGCCACCAAGTCTTGAAATAAAAGCATCCTCACTTGGCTTACATGCAGTAAGTATCGATGCGAATTTAGCCAACACACGATCTCCAACCACGTGACCATAATAATCATTGATGTCTTTAAACCTATCTAAATCAATCATGATGGCGTGAAATGACTTCTTATCTTCTATTAAGGAAGTCAAATGAAGTTCAAGTAATCTTCTCGTATAAAGCCTTGTTAAGTCATCAATATTGCCTGTTGTTGTCTCTAAGAAAAGATAAACAACTAACACAGAGAGTGAAAGTGATGGCCAGGTGATAAAAACACCTGGTGCAAAGAGTTGCACAACCGAATTGATAATCGGAAGTGACATGAACGCAATAAAGGCTAACATGATACGTTTATTGATCCGTTTAAAATGAATGGCAGCATAAATAATGACGTAAACCAATAATCCGTAATTAATAACGTAAAGCAGCAAATAAAACGATTTTCGAACATAAAGATTGGTTCCTGGAATGATTTCAAAAAAAGCTGGAACAAAAAGATTATAGATCAATAAGAGTGCTTGTAATATAGCTGGGTAAAGAAAATAAAGTCTTTCAACGATTCTTTTTTTAGATCCATTAATCTTATAATCCCAATACGAAGCCCAAAGGCCAACAAGAACGGTTCCCGATAAAAACAACAACGAGTTGGTAACGTATCCAAAAATGAAATAAAACGTACCCACTTGTTGATCCACAATCCATGTGATGGGTTCAAGTATAACGCCTATCATTGTTAAGAAAAGAATATACTTGATCAGATGGGATGTGAAACTATAATGGTCTCTTTTGAATCTTGACGT
This sequence comes from Acholeplasmataceae bacterium UBA5769, assembly GCA_002418725.1. GTDB lineage: Bacteria > Bacillota_I > Bacilli_A > Acholeplasmatales > Acholeplasmataceae > Peloplasma. The sequence continues at coordinate 3,308 of DIER01000006.1, read as the reverse complement.
GACATACAAGATAATCAACAAAATAAAACTTAGAAATGAGATATCATATAACCCTATTTGATCAATGGGCATGGATTGCTCACACTCCTTCTTGTTGAGCAACCTTGAAGTATTCAATCACGCGTTGTTGTGGCATCGGTTTGCAGTAATAATAGCCTTGTGCATAATCAACATCATATTTTTTAACCATATCGGCTTGTTCTTTCGTTTCAATACCTTCAGCAACAACCGTTAATTTTAAATGGTGTGCCAAATCAATCATATATTTTAATACGTAAAACTCTTCGGTGTCTTCTTTGATTGAACTGATGAAACTACGATCAATCTTGATGGTATCAATGGGTAAACGTTGCAGATAGGTCAATGATGAATAACCTGTACCAAAGTCATCTAGTGCTATGGTGAACCCAAGACGCTTCAATGCGTTCAAGACGTGAATGCTTTTTTGAATATCGCTAATAATCGCTGTTTCTGTAATCTCAATATTAAACTTCTTACAATCAATATGATGATCTTCAATCCAACGAATAAGATCAGCGATAAACTTATCATTCATCAGCATCGAAGCTGAAAGATTGATGGACACTTTGAATGAGCGCTTTTTCCCCCACTCAGAAAACTGTTCTGCAGCTTGTTTAAATACCCATTCTGTGATGTCTTTAATGTAACCATTTTTTTCCGATAAAGAGATAAATTCAAGCGGTGGAATGAAACCTTTCGTTGGGTGAACCCAGCGTATCAAAGCTTCTGTCCCTATTGCTTTACCTGTATCTAGATCAATAATCGGTTGATAGTAAAGTTGAAACTCTTGATTTTGAATGGCTTGACGAAGTTGGTTAAGTAATTCTGTTTGTTGTTTAATGACCATCACCATTTCATCATCAAAAATCACGGTCTGATCTTTTCCTTTGGATTTAGCAATCGACATCGCCGCATCCGCATGCCTCATCAATGTGATATAGTCTTTTCCATGATCGGGATAAAGGGCTACACCTGCACTAAACGTAACGAAAAAATCATCTTCTGCTAAAAGATATGATTTACGTATGTAATTGAAATATGTTTCAATGGTGGGTAAAAAGTTTTCAAGTTCTTCCATATCGAAGAATGCGAGAACAAATTCATCCCCACCCATGCGTGCTAACATGTTGGGTTTTTCGATATGCATGGCAAGTTCAGAGGCAATCGCTTTAATCAACTCATCACCAATGGAATGTCCTTTAACTTCGTTGATATTTCTAAACTCATCGATATCGAAATAGACAATACCAATCATGCCTTGTTCTTTCTTATCAGTAATATATCTGTTTATCGTTTGTTCAAGCATGATGCGGTTCGGTTGTCCAGTAAGTGGGTCATAATATGCAAGATCATAAAGTTGGTCTTCAAGTTGTAGTGACTTTTTATGTCCTTCATCAAGTTCAACATAGGCTTTTTTTAAATCCATAATGGTCAGGACATACATGTCCATTTGACGATGAATAATATAGTAGAATATAATCGCTGTAAAAGCAACATAAAAAATGCCCTTTATGGTCTGAACAAGTGCATTGGTTTGAGGGTCAGTAAAGATAACTTCAATGAGCATATCTGAGGCAATAATCCATGTGAATCCCATGATGAGATAAATGAAAATAATCTTAATGGCAGCATACGTAGAATTTAACTGTTTTTCGAGTGATGCCTCAACTAGTTTTTTGTTTGATTTAGGGCTGCTCACACCTATCACCTCTTTTTCTTTATTATACATGAAAATTGTCTAGTCTTAAGTAAACTTAAGGAATTATGTCAAATATCTTAAAATAAAAAGCCAATAAATGGCTTTAAGGTTGATCGATTGCTAAATTCTTAATCCAATGTTCTTTTCGGTAACGTGATAAGCCAAACAGCATTTTTGGAATATCAAAGGCTTGAATGATTAAAAACATTAAGGTCACAGGGAGTGCTGTAAAATATGATAGAATCAGAGCTACGGGTACAGGTAATACCCACATGTAACCTGCGTCCATCATAAACGTAGACTTTGTATCTCCACCCGCTCTTAAGGTAAAGTAAAGACTGACATTAAACGAGAAAACGGGAATAAAAAGTGCATTGATACGGATATTAAACTGTGCAATCTGCTTGGTTGCATCTGATACACTGTATAAATCTAAAATAAAGAATGAGAGACCAAACAGTATCAATCCAGCAGCGGCAGCAACCATGACAGCTGTTGCGATGAGTTTCCTTGAATTGTCTCTTGCTTGATCGAGTTCATTGCGTCCAAGCGTGTTACCTACCAGCACAGCGACTGCGGTAGCTATTGCACCAAATGTAACGAACACGAGTTGTGAAATAGCACCAGTGATGTTCATCGCTGCAAGTGCAGAATCACCTCTTCTGGCATATGCATGAAGAAACGTGGTTTGTCCTGTCGACCAAAAAAGTTCATTAAGAAGTAAAGGTAATGCCATCACGATCATGCTCGATAAAACTTTTTTATCGATGTGAAATAATGCGCGAAGTCGTGTATTAAAAAGATGTCCTTTTCGCTCGAGCAAGATGAAAATAAGAACCACTTCAACCACGCGAGATACTGTGGTTGCTATTGCTGCTCCTTCAACGCCTAGTTCAGGAAAGAAAAGGTGTCCGAAAATGAGGAAATAATTCAAGATGGTGTTGGTCAAAATGGCAACAATAGAGATGATGAGCAGTGGTTTTGTGACACCTATTTCTCTAAACGTATTGGAGATAGCGACAGACAAAATCCATGCGAATGCACTCCATTTGGCATATGATAAATATGTCAAAGCGAGTTCAATCGTAATCTCATTATCGGTGAAAATCATGATCAATGACCTTCCAAAAAAGGTAAAGATGATAAATGATAAACTGGCAATCATAAAACCAACAATCAGTTTAAATCGAAATGTTTGTTTGAGCTTATCATAATCTTTTGAACCAAAATATTGTGCACTAAAAACACCAGCACCACCCAGTGCACCGAACGTAATTAAAATCACAACAAAATATAACTGATTGACAACCGATACTGCACCGATAGCCTGTTCACTTAGTTTACCAACCATCACGTTATCAACGAGTTGGACTGAGGTTGTGATGAGTTGCTGTAGCACCAAAGGTGCTGCAACCGTAAATAGAGTTTTATAAAATGCTTTATCGCCAATGAATTTATGCATGATGACCTCTCAACTTAAACATTATAGCACGAGAAACAAGGATTAATCAATCTGCTGAATTGACATCATTAAAAAGACCTGCGTTTGCAGGTCTTTGTCATTTTTAGGTATTTAAATTATTCAGTG
>DIER01000019.1 GCA_002418725.1 Acholeplasmataceae bacterium UBA5769 | reverse complement strand
TATATCAAAAGTCCACTCATTAAAGAGATTGCAAAAAAACATAAACTCTTTGGGATGTTGGCAACCTTTACAGCACTCATCCACATGTTGGTTGCAGTCATTGATGGCAAACTCCGTATCACAGGAACGCTTGCTCTCATCGCATTAATCGCCACAGGAATGATGGGCATGATGTTTGCTAACCAAAAATCGAAAGCACTCTACATTGCACATCGCATCATGGGACCTGTCACACTTGTCTTAATCATCATTCATATCCTATTTAACTCAAGCATTTAAAAGACAAAAGTACTGAAAAGATAAACGCTCAGTACTTTTTTTCTTATAAAAAAACAAGCCTATGATCATCACTAGGCTTGTTTTATATTTACTTTATTTTCTTGGGTTCTTAATGTTAGCGTGTGCTGCTGCAAGTCTTGCAATTGGCACTCTAAATGGAGAACATGAAACGTAAGTTAAACCGATGTTATGGCAGAATTCCACTGAAAGTGGGTCTCCACCGTGTTCACCACAAATACCTAACTTAATATCAGGTCTTGTTTGTTTACCTAAGGTAACTGCCATTTCCATTAATTTACCAACACCTGTTTGGTCGATATGTGCAAATGGATCGTTTGCGAAAATCTTCTTTTCATAGTAATCGCCTAAGAATTTACCCGCGTCATCTCTTGAGAAACCAAAGGTCATTTGGGTTAAGTCATTGGTACCGAAGCTGAAGAATTCTGCTTCTTTCGCAATGGTATCTGCAGTAATTGCAGCTCTTGGGATTTCGATCATCGTACCGACTAAGTACTTGAGTTCTACGCCAGATTCTTTGATGATTTGATCAGCAGTTTCAACAACGATGTCTTTGATGTATTGTAATTCTTTGATTTCGCCAACTAAAGGAATCATGATTTCAGGAATGATGTCTAAACCTTCCTTCTTCACGATAATCGCTGCTTCAATCACAGCTCTGGTTTGCATCACTGCAATTTCAGGATAAGTGACTGATAATCTAACACCACGATGACCTAACATGGGGTTTGTTTCATGAAGATCATTGATGGTCTTCGAAAGTTCTTCGAAACTTAATCCCATTTCTTTTGCTAAATCACGAATGTCATCTTCAGCTGTTGGAACGAACTCATGTAGAGGTGGATCCAAGTAACGGATGGTTACGGCATAGCCCTTCATCTCTTTATATAAACCAACGAAGTCTTCTCTTTGCATAGGAAGAAGTTTAGCTAATGCTTTTTCTCTTTCTGCCTTATTCTTCGCAACGATCATTTCGCGAACAGCAGGAATACGGTCTGGTTCAAAGAACATATGTTCTGTACGGCATAAACCGATACCTTCAGCGCCATAGTTGTAAGCAACTTTAGCATCTCTTGGTGTATCTGCATTGGTTCTAACCTTTAACGCTCTGAACTTATCAGCCCATGTCATCAAGGTTTCGAAATCACCAGAAACGGTTGCATCTTGGGTTTCAACCTTTTCACCATAAACTTTACCTGTAGAACCATCTAAAGAAATCCAATCGCCTTCTTTAAATGTTTCCCCAGCTACTTCGAAGGTCTTTTTCTTTTCGTTCACATGAACAGCACCTGCACCAGCCACACAGCATGTACCCATACCACGTGCCACAACGGCAGCGTGTGATGTCATACCACCACGTGAAGTTAAAATACCAGATGCAACGATCATACCTTCGATATCTTCAGGTGATGTTTCTTGACGAACTAAAATCACAGGAAGACCATCTTGTTTCTTTAATTCTTTCGCGCGTTCTGCAGTGAATACCACTCTACCGGTTGCAGCTCCTGGAGATGCATTTAAACCTGTAGTAATGACTCTAGCTTTCTTTAACGCTGCTGGATTGAATTGTGGGTGTAATAAAGCATCTAACTGTGCTGGTTCAACTTTTAAAACAGCTTCTTTTTCAGTTAAAACGCCTTCTTTAACTAAGTCGATCGCAATCTTAAGCGCTGCTTGTGCAGTACGCTTACCATTACGTGTTTGTAACATATAAAGCTTACCACGTTCAATGGTGAACTCCATATCTTGCATGTCACGGTAATGTGCTTCAAGTTTCTTTGCAGTATCAAAGAATTCTTGGTATAAAGCAGGATTGTCTTTCTTTAATTCAGAAATAGGTTTTGGTGTACGAATACCCGCAACAACGTCTTCACCTTGTGCGTTAAATAAGTATTCACCATATAATTCGTTTTCACCGGTTGAAGGGTTTCTAGAGAAGGCAACACCTGTACCAGAATCTTCACCCATGTTACCAAATACCATCCCTTGAACGTTAACCGCTGTACCCCATTCGTATGGAATGTGGTTTAATCTACGATAAGTGTTCGCACGTGGGTTGTCCCATGATCTGAAAACGGCGGTAATCGCGCCAATTAATTGTTCTCTTGGGTCTTGTGGGAAAGGTTCACCTTTTAATTCTTCGTATTTCACTAAGAATTCACCAACAAGTTTCTTTAAATCATTTGCATCTAACTCAGTGTCTAATTCAACACCTTTCGCATGCTTCATTTCTTCTAATAATTCTTCAAAGTTGCTCTTGTCAATTTCCATTACGACATCGGCAAACATTTGAATAAAACGACGGTAAGAGTCATACGCAAAACGTGGGTTGTTGGTTAGTTTTGCTAAGCCTTCAACTGCAACGTTGTTTAAACCAAGGTTTAAGATGGTATCCATCATCCCTGGCATGGATGCTCTCGCACCAGAACGTACTGACACTAAGAAGGGATCGTTAGAATCTCCAAAGTGTTTACCTGCTTCTTTTTCTGTTTTTTCCAAAGCATCATAAATTTGTTCGATGATTTCAGGGGCAATCACCTTTTTACGACGATAGTAGTCATTACATGCTTCGGTTGTGACGGTAAAACCTTGAGGAACGGGCATACCGAGGGATGTCATTTCCGCTAAGTTCGCACCTTTACCGCCGAGAAGGTTCTTCATGGTTGCGTTACCTTCTTTAAATAAATAGACGTATTTAGTCATAGTCATGTCCTTTCTTAACTTTTTATCATTTCTATTATATAGGATTTCAATCTTTTATGAAACCTTTTTAACCAGATTATAGAGTTCGTTCTTCGGTCTCTTCACGCCAACGACGTTTGAAAACGGTAGATGAACCATGCGTGAGTCTCTGATGCCAACACAAACACCGTAGATGTCATCATTTAAAAGTTCAACTGCGTACGTTCCCATGCGTGACCCCAAGATACGATCTTCAGGGCACGGTGAACCTCCTCGTTGAATATAGCCTAAGACGGTTGAACGCGCTGCAAAACCAGATTTTTCCGTGATCTCGTTGGCGAAATCATGAACGTTAAGGATGTTTTCTGTGATCACGATAATTGCGTGACGACGTCCTTCTTTTTTATGTTTTTTTAAGCGTTCGATGATGGCTTCTTTGTTCATGGGATGTTCCGGTGTAATGATGAATTCAGCACCACCACATATACCTGCAAATAGGGCTAAATCACCACAATGTCTTCCCATCACTTCCACGATCGAACAACGTTGATGTGAGGTTGATGTGTCTCTGAGTTTATCAATCGCATCAACAATCGTTTCGACTGCTGTATGAAAACCGATGGTAAAATCAGTGCCTGCAATGTCGTTATCGATTGTGCCTGGTAAACCGATGGTTTTTACACCCATTTTGGTTAAATCCATGGCTCCACGATATGTCCCATCACCACCGATGACAATAAGTGCTTCAATACCTTTTTCTTTTAAATTGTCAACTGCTTTTTGTCGAACTTCTTCTTCAAGAAATTTTGGAGCTCTTGAGGTCCCTAAAAACGTTCCACCAAGATTTAGCATCCCAGAAACACTCTGGTGAGTCAGTAAAACAATGTTGTCATCAATCAAACCTTGATAACCATCTTTGATGCCATAAATTTCATGTCCATACATCGTTCCAGCTCTGACAACTGCGCGAATGGCAGCGTTCATTCCTGGTGCGTCTCCGCCCGATGTTAATACGCCGATTTTCATCATTTTCAACTCCCATACATAAAAAAACGTACTGCAAGCATATTATATCATAACGCGCGTGTATAAAGTAATCCCCAAACCATTTTGGTAAATTATGAAAACGATTTAGTGCATAGAAGCCTTTCTTAATCCTGATTTTGTGGTAAAATGTCATGTGGAAAACAAAAAAACATAGAAAAATGGTGATAAAATGAAAAATTTAGTTGGAGCAGCGCTCCTTGGTCAATCAGGTGGACCAACAAGCGTTATTAACTCTAGTGCTGCCGGTGTTTTTACTGAAGCGTTAAAGCAAGAAAACATCACAGCCGTCTATGGTGCTGTTCACGGCATCAAAGGTGTATTAAATGAAGATTTCTACGACATCGGACAAGAAGATTTAGAAGAGCTTATGAGATTAAAGCATACGCCATCTTCAGCCATCGGATCTGTACGCTATAAGTTAAAGGATCCTAAGAAAGATCCAAGCGAATATGAAAGATTACTTGAAGTCTTTAAGAAGTATAACATCCGTTACTTCTTCTACAATGGTGGCAATGACTCCATGGATACATGTAACAAGATTTCTAAATTCTTTAAGAAGTCAGGTTATGATTGTAACGTCATGGGTGTACCTAAGACGATTGACAACGATCTAAACGCAACCGATCATTCTCCAGGTTATGGTTCAGCAGCAAAATATGTTGCAACCACATTTATGGAACTCTATCATGATGCAACCGTATACGATACAAAACAAGTAACCATTGTTGAAGTTATGGGTAGAAATGCAGGTTGGTTAACCGCTGCAGCTGCACTTGCACAATACAAGGGTCAAGGTCCAGATTTAATTTATCTTCCTGAAGTTGCATTTGATATCGAACAATTCTTTGCTGCAGTTGAGGAAAACCTACAGAAAAAAGGTAAGGTTATCGTTGCTGTCTCAGAGGGTATCAAAACAAAAGAAGGTAAGTATATTCCTGAAATGTATCAAGAATTAAAGCGCGATGCATTCGGTCATGCACAATTAGGCGGAACTGCACAAGTTTTAGCGGAACAAGTCGCTAACCGTATCGATGTGAAAGTTAGAGCGATTGAGTTCTCACTCATTCAAAGATCAGCTGCTCACCTCGCATCAAAAGTTGACGTTGAAGAAGCGTTTAACGCAGGTAAAAAAGCGGTTCAAGCTGCTGTTAGAGGAACTTCAGATAAGATGGTTGGATTTAAGAGAGTTTCTTCAAATCCATACAAGATTAAGTATGTTCTACTTCCCTTAAAGCTTGCAGCAAACACCGAACAAAAAGTACCACTTGAATGGATTTTACCAGAAGGAAAAGGGTTAACTCAAGATTATGTTGACTATGCACTTCCTCTGATTCAAGGGGATGCAAAAGCGAAGCTTGTTGATGGTCTTCCACACTTTGCAAAACTGAAAAAAGTTAGAGTTACTAAAAAGTAATTAAAACAATAAAACGGCTTATCTAAGCCGTTTTTTATTTCATATCAAGTTGATATGTGATGATATATTCAAAAGTTGATGGTGCTTGATAGGGCTTTTGAATCAGATGATAATGGATGTTTAAAGATTGTAATCCAACTTCAAAATGTTTCATCGCAATCCCAATGTCAAGAGCTTGCATGACAAACGATTTTCCTGTGCCATAGTTTGGTGTTCGCTCTAAATAAACATGGACATTTTGTTCATCAACGATCATCCGCCACGGTTGCTTATTTGAAGCTGATGGTGCAAGTTGAACGAGTTTTAGCGCATCTTCAATGGGATGTTTTTTACCTTCTGTCAGTGGATGTTTAATATCTGAAATAAAAAACATTTCTTCAAACGATTTTCGGCGATTGGCTTTGATTGCTAAGCGTATCGCTCTTTCTCTTAGTGACATATGATCTTCTGGTATACCCATGGGTGTAATCGCTGGAATCACTTCTCCCTCATTCACATAGTGGTCAAAGGCACTTCTGTCAAAAGTTCCTGCTAACCAGCAGGTACCATAACCTCTTTTGGTGAGCAAAAGGATGAAGTGTTCAAACAAATAACCAAAGTCTATCATGCCTGTAAATTCATTTTTTACTACTGCACCAACAAAGCTTGGTGCATTTTTAATAAAGCCATAAGTGCCAATGCGTTTCGCTTCATCATCTAAGTTTTTTTGTTGGTGATCGACAAAATATCGCACCTTATGGCCAAAGGGTCCTGTTAGATTTTTCATCTCATCTATCAGTTTTTGGAGAGCTTCTGTTTCCATCTTTAAGAGTGGTTTTTTCACATATGTTCTTACTGAAATTCGATCATAGATGGCTTCCTTCATAAGATATCACCTCTTTATTAACACTATATCACTCATTTTGCTGAAACACAAACATGTATTTTCTTATATAATAAGATTAATCGAACGAAAGGGTGATATTATGGAGTTCTTGACATCATGGTGGGTTTATCTCACAATGAGCATCATTTTTCTTTACGTTTTAGTTCAATCTATATTCGCTTTACTTAAAGCAAGAAAGAGAGCTTTTGAGCTTGGATTCACGAAAGAACAGGTGAATCAAACCGTTACCTCATCGATGGTATTTTCGCTAGCACCATCGGTTGCTATTCTTATTGGACTTGTGGCATTAACCAAAGTATTTGGATCGATGATTGCTGGGATGAGACTCGCAACGTTAGGTGCGGTAACCTATGAACTACCTGCAGCGATCAATGTCATCAATGGGGTGTTTGGTCGTCAAATTGGTGATGTCTTAACACAAGAGATGGTCATTACAGCTGTTTGGGTGATGACATTGGGATGTCTACCACCACTTGTCATCATTCCGTTTTTCTTTAAACGTATGAGCAAAGGCATGAAACAACTTCGCGAAAAAGATCAAACATGGAACCAAATCCTAATGGATGCTCTCTTTATTGGGATGATTTCAGCTTTTTCAGGTTATATCTTAGCTCCAAAAACACCAGAAGTTGGAGATGCTTATATTTCTATTTTAGGTATCATCGTTTTCGCTACTTCTGCGATTCTGATTATGGTTTTAGGTTTCTTAATGAAAAAATACAAATGGGAATGGCTTAAAAACTATGCACTTCCTGTTTCAATGATTGTCTCTATGGCTTTAGCCATTATTTATGCAGGAATGGGGTTAAGATAACATGAACAGAAGCTATCAAGATCAACTACATGTTGAAGGACGTTTATGGATGTTAGGTGCGTTATTGCTCTTTTTAAGTGCTCCCATTATCCTAAGTTTAGGTACGGGTGTTTGGCCAACTATAGAGCATTTTATTCCAGGTTTTTTAGCAACTGCGATTATTTTCTGGCCAGTAACAACCATTGAAGTGTTTACATTTACGCCTATGCTTGGTGTAGGTTCAACCTACTTAGCATTCGTCACGGGTAATCTGACAAGTTTAAAAGTTCCTGCAGCGCTTAATGCTCAAGATGCACTAGGTGTTGAAAAAGGAACAGATCAGGGAGATGTCATCGCAACTCTCGCTGTTGCATCATCTTCGATCATCACGACACTCATTATTTTCGTGGGTGCATTGCTCATTATTCCGCTGACACCTTTATTAGAATCACCTGCATTAAAACCCGCTTTTGATAATATCATTCCTGCGCTTTTTGGTGCACTTGGTATTGTTTATATTTCGAAACGCATTAAAATCGCTATTTTACCACTTATCGTGATGATGATATTCTTCCCATTTGTACCTGGTAGTTCAGGACTTGTAGGCATTATGGTTCCTGTGGGAGTCGTTATCTCTATTTTAGTTGCACGCATCCTTTATAAGAAAGGGATGATTTCTTAATGCCTTGGTTATATCTATTACTGCTTATTCCAATCATCGTGATCATTGTTCTTTATCGGACCTTCTCATTTAAAGCTAAGGACTATCCTGAGATGAAAAAATGGCATGAGATTAATGATCAACATGCCATTGAATCATTATCGAAAATGATTCAGATTCCAACCGTTTCACACGTTGATCGCTCAAAGGAAAATCCTGAAACGTTTATTCAATTTAAAGCTTTCATTCAAAGTCGCTATCCACATATCGTAAACGTAGCAACCTATGAAGAAATTGAAAGAGGCTTGCTTTTTAAAATCCCGGGTGAATCTTCAGAAGAACCTATCGTCTTGATGTCACATTACGATGTGGTACCTGTTCAAGAAGGATGGAAAAAAGATGCCTTCTCGGGTCATATCAGTGACACACATGTTTATGGTAGAGGTACACTAGATACAAAATCATCATTAAATGCGGTGATGGAATCCGTTGAATATTTACTCTCAAAAAACAAAGTCTTTAAACATGATGTATACCTTGCCTTCTCGGGTGATGAAGAAATTTTTGGTCCCTCTGCACCGGCTATTGTCGAAACACTTCAGAGCCGTGGCATCAAACCTTATATGGTGCTTGATGAAGGTGGCGCCATTGTTTCTAACATGTTTCCAGGGGTTAAAGAGAAAGTGGCTGTTGTTGGTATTGCAGAAAAAGGATTTATGAATGTGAAACTAACCGCAACCTCTAAAGGTGGTCATGCATCAACACCTCCTAAACAAACACCGATGACACGTTTGGCAAAAGCGGTGAATAAATTAAACAACCATAAAAGCTTTAAACTTAAAATGACAGAACCTGTGAAACAACTTTTTAATACACTAGCACCTCATTCTTCTTCTTTTGGTATAAAAATGTTATTTGCGAATCTTTGGTTATTTATGCCCCTAGTTAAGCTTATTGCGAAACTTTCTGGTGGTGAGTTCTTAGCCATGTTTAAAACGACTCAAGCATTTACGCTTGCTGAAGGAAGTCAGGCTATCAATGTTTTACCCTCAGAAGCAACCATGGGTATTAACTATCGTTTAAGACCGGGAGAAACAAGTGAAGTTGTCTTAAAGAGAATTCAAAAGATTATCAAAGACGATATGATAAAAGTTGAAGCTGTCGCGATTTCAGAAGCTACTCCAGTTAGTCTCGTTGATGATGCTTTTGATAAAGTAAGAAAAGCTATTTTGCAAACGTGGCCTGAAGTTCTTGTAGCACCTTATCTGATGGTAGCAACCACAGATTCAAGACATTATCATCACATATCAGATCATGTGTATAAATTCTCACCAATGGATGTCTCTAAAGCTGATTTAGCTAAGATTCATGGTTATGATGAAGATATATCGATTGATAATGTTATTCATGGTGTTCAGTTTTACATCAATTTATTAGAGCAATTTTAAAAGAACAACCCTCAACTCAAATATGTTGGGGGTTTTCTATATGAGAAATGAAAGAAAAGCCAGGAGGATATTCCTTCTGGCTGTTTCTATTAAATTGTTATTCTAATACGCTTGCAATTGCTTCTCTTGTTAATCTAATTCTAACACCATCATTATCCATAACATAATTGTAATCATAAGTTGGATTATATGAATTTGGATCATCATCAGGGAACAATGTGTTTGTTGAATCAACAGTCTTAGAAATCAAGTAGTAAATAATTGTATTTGCATCCGTCTCTGGATCTACAGTTGCTTGAACTAGATCTTCAATGTCTTGTGAGGTTAAGCCTGTGAGATATGAAGTATCAATTGATGCTAATTCAGTTATAGATTCTATACCTAAGATTTCCATTGAAGCTGCAATATGACTCATTTCAGCAATCTTGATATCATAGATTTCTGGTGTACCCGGTAATGATGGATCATAGTTTCTCGCATTAACATCAGTTACATGTGAAGGTATAGTATCTAGATCAGATTCATTAATACCCTTAGAAATCAAGCGATAAACAATGAGTTTGTCAAGAGCAATCAAGTTGTTGATTAATTCACCATTAAAACTATTAGGGTTGATGGTAATTTGATCGATAGATAGGTTATCATTTCCAACCTTTAGAGGGTCTCCTGAAGCATCACGAATCACTTTTAATGCATCGACCAATCCCTCAATTTCTTCATGCAACAAGTCAATAGTATTACGATATGCGGTTGAAGGAACACCGTATTCGTGTCCACTTCTCACATCGGTCACTGCTGAAATCATTGGAGCAGATAGAATATGAACAACAATTGGTGAGAATCCAAGTGGATACTTCACAAGATCCGTTGTACCAATCGCAACCACGATATCTAAATCTGCAAACGTTAAGTCTGCCATACCGATGCCACCAGCACCACTTGTTCCAATACCTAAGGTTTCTAATGCCAATAAAATCGCATCAATTTCAGGTCTAATCAAGTCTGTCTTAGCCACTGCATCTTCATAAGATTCAGAAGGAATATCATTGGCTCCTAAACCATCAATGATCGCATTACTGATCAAACGATTTAAGATAATGGAGTTTGGACTAAACAATTGTAAATCTGCAATACTTAATGAATTTTCATTCACGGTAATCGCACTGACTAATAGATTGTCATTACCACCAGATAACACATCAAGTGCATCAATCATATAACCAATTTCATCATTGGTTAAACGATCTTTTTCAGCTGGTGTAATATACGCTGTTTCTCTAACCTTAGCTTCTGTTAACATCTCAACAATCGCATCTGAAATAACTTGCTTAATGATGAGTGAATTATTTGTCTTAAGGTCTTTCGTTTGACCAACAGTTACATCAATACCAATCGCTGAAACCTTCACATCATCAATGACTGCAGGTGGATCGAGTGGATCATTGGCTAAAATTCTTAAAGCATCAATCATGTATCCTACTTCTTCGGGTTTGAGATTATTATCTGAATTATTGGACAAGTAGGCTTCATCTGGAACCTTATCTGCACCAACAGCATCCACAATCGAATCGGTGATAAGTTTTTGCATAATGATGGATGGTGATAAAGTTAAACTATCAAGTTGTCCAATCGTAATATCAGTTGAAACATCAGCAACCAATAAAGCATCATTGCCATTGGCTAGAATGTCTAGAGCATCGATCATATGGTTGATTTCACTATCTTTCAAACGTTCTTGTGCAATCGGATCCGTATACGCATCCGCTGGAATTGTTGCTGTTAAGCCCACAGAATCCACAATCGCATCACTAATAAGCTGTCTAATAATCACAGATGCATTCGTTTTAAGATCTTTCGTTTGACCAACGGTCACATCGGTTGAGACGTTTGCAACCGGTAGATTTAAATTGCCGTTTGCTAAGATGACTAAAGCATCAATCATTTCTGTCATTTCATCTGCTGTTAATGTCTTCTTATCGATGGGGTCGATATAAGCATCATCAGGAATCGTTGAACCTGAGGTTGTTAAAGTGCTTACAATCGATTCAGAAATAAGTTGATTAATGATGAGTGATTCATTTTGATTCAAGGTTTGTGTCTGTCCTACAGTGACATCTGTTGAGACTGCAGATACCTTGATATGATCCTTGTCACCTGGTTCAACGCTACCTGCTAAAACTTCAAGTGCTAAAATCATGTTTTCGATTTCAAGTGTCTTGAGTTGATCCCCTGGGGTATCACCCACATATGCTGTATCTGGGAAGTGAATGAGATTCACTGCATCCACGATGGCATCGGTAATTAAACGTTGAATAATGATGGAAGATGATGTCGATAAGGATCTTAATTGTCCAATTGTGACATCCGTTGGAACGGCACTCACAAGCATATCATCATCGCCATCTGCTAAAACATCAAGCGCATCAATCATGTGATCAATTTCAGAATCCTTTAAAATCACTTTCGTGATAGGATCCACGTATGCGCTATCTGGTATGGTATTGCTGACCGATAAAGTTTCAACAATTTTATCTGATACCAGTTGGTTTATGATCAGTGATGTGTTGTCCTTAAGGCCCTTGGTTTGACCAACAGTCACATTGGTAGAAATACTTGCGACAGGTAATAATAAATCACCATTTGCTAAAACGACCATAGCTTCAACCATTTGACTGATTTCTGCACTGGTAAGCATTGTTGGATAATTAGTATCATAGGCATCGGTTGGGAAAACAACGGTTGTAAGTAAGACATCTTCAACGTTATCTGTAATCAGTTGTCTAATGATCAAGGATTGACTATCCTTAAGTTCTTGGGTTTGACCCACATTCACATCGGTAGAAATACTTGCGACAGGTAACTCTAAATCGCCATCCGCAAGAACAATCATCGCTGCAACCATTTCATCAATTTCAGTTATCGTTAACATTGTTGGTTGTAGTGGATCGTATGCATCTGGATGAATCGAAACGGTTGCTCCTAAGACATCCACGATGTTATCTGTGATCAGTTGTCTAATAATTAAGGATGTTCCACCGTTAAGTTCTTGAACTTGTCCCACGTTGACATCGGTTGATACACTTGCAACCGGTAGGTCATTATCACCTTTGGCAAGGATATAAAGTGCATCAATCATTTCAGTCACTTCATCTACGGTTAACATGGTTGGTTCAAGTGGGTCATATGCATCATCTGGAATCGCGGCAGCACCTAAAACATCCACCATATTATCGGTGATAAGCTGTCTAATAATTAAGGATGAATTTGTCTTTAAACCTTGGGTTTGTCCCACGTTCACATCTGTTGTAATGCTTGCGACAGGTAATTCTAAATCGCCTTTAGCAAGAACAACCATGGCATCAATCATCTGATTAATTTCTGTGTTGGTTAATCTTGTCTTTTCAACATCGATATACGCACTATTTGGAATAACGACAAGTGTATCTAAGGTTGAAACGATATTATCTGAAATCAATTGTCTAATTAAATAGGAATTGTTTGTCTTTAACTGAACCGCTTGCCCTACCTTCACATCCATCGAAATTTCAGACACTAAAGTAAGTGGTTCATTGTTTGCTAAAACATTGAGTGCTGCAATAATCTCTGCTAACTCTGCATCGGACAAACGACGTAATGGTGTTTCCATGGTTGTGCTTAAAAGCACAGTTCCTGAACCTGCATGAAGTGGGTTATACGCTTCTTCAGGAACATTGCTTGCATTAATCGCTGCAATGATCTCATCAGAAATCATCTGTTTAATCGTAACCGAACCGGTTTCTGTTAAATCAAGATCATTGACTTGACCAACCGTTAAGGTTGAAATAGAGTCCGCAACTTCGGTTACTGGTTTGTTTGGATCTCCTGCAATGACCGCTAGCGCAGCCACAATCGCATCCAGTTCTTGTTGTGTGAGTAAGCCAGCACTTTCATACGCATCATCTGGAATATTTTCAACACCTAAAGCCTCGATGATAGCCTCTGATAATAATGCTTGTACAATGGCTGAATTGGTTTGATCTAATAGATCTTGAATTTGTGCAATCGTAATCTCTTCTGGTGCAGGTGGTTGTCCTCCTGCTAATCCAAAAATGCTCACTGCAACAAAGATATCTGCGATTTCACTCTTCTTCACCATACCATCGTATGCACCTGAGGTTTCAAGCGCTGCCGATGGAATCGTAAAGCTTGTTTCTGATTTAAGCATTAAATCGAGGAACGTATAAAGATAATCAGAGGTGAGCAGTTCATCTACTTCTTCACTCTCAAGTTCACCTAACGTTTCAATCGTGACCGTTTCACCGCTAAATGATTTAATACCTAAAACATTTAAACCACCGAATATATTAGCAAATTCCTCATTGGTTAATCGTTTTCTTCCATCAATGATCGTATAAGAAGTCACGGGAAGGACAAAGTCTGCTGGAACGAATCTTCCATTCGCGAGCATTTCAATGATGGCATCCGAGGTTAAAATAATCGATAATTTATCGGCGATATATTTTGATTCAATGAAACGATCAAAGTCGTCCACACCTGAAACATCATTTTGACCCTTTAAATTTAAGATCTTTTCTTCATTAATGTTTTCAGTGCCTTCATCTAAACCGATCAGCTTAAATGAAACCATGATCCGTCTGAGTTCGTGTTTTGTGATAATGCCTTCTTCAACACCTGTTGTTCCTTTTGCATCACTAGGCGATGCCATATCTAAATCGATACCATCACCAAAAGCACCGGAAAGGAAACCACCAACATAGTCACCAAAGGCTTCGTTTTCGAAAAGACGGCCAATGATGGTGTAAATATAATCTGAGGCTAAGAAAGTAGTAAAATCATCTTCTGTTGCCATCGGATCAATGAGTTTAGGGAACGTTTGAATACTAATGCCTGTGATGGGTGAGATTAAACCTACAGAAATCACCATGTTTCTAAATTCATTCTTGGTAATTCGTCCAACTTCAATCGGTTCATCGATACCATCTTGACCTAAAATATCGGGATGAGGTGAGATGTCAATCGTGACACTAGCTCCTTCAAACGCCGTTGATAATGCGTCGTTGACAAAACTAGATAAATCGTCAAGTTGGATAACGCGATCCAAGAATGTATAAAGAATACCCGAATCAAAGAAACGGTCTAAATCATCCATACCACCACTGACATTTCTACCCGCCATCTCTGCCATCATGACAGGACCAAAGGAAGAAAGGGCAGCCATATTTGGTAATTGTAGGCTCTTCATTGAAATGAGTAATTTGCCGATTTCATCGCCTTTAACACCTTCACTATCAAGTAAAAGTGGATCTAAATCAAGGAAATCGTTTGGTGCAGCAAAGAATGTTTGCGCGCCATTGAGTTTTTCAATACCAAAACTCTTAATGTCTTCACTGAGTAATGCTTCACTGATGACACCTTTAATTAATGTGATGTTACCGAACGAAATTAAAGATGAATTTTGTAAGTTGTTATATGCTGGAATAATCGCATCCGGATTGAGTCCACCGATGAGTTCACTGACGCGTTCATACATCCACGTTTGATTCAAATCATCAATCATCAGCGCAAGTCCCTGAATAAGTTCAACAAAGATACCTTCATTCAACATGAAACCATCATGTGCGATGGCAGGTGTTTTTACCTCATAACCATTGAGTGCACTGCCTGTGGAAGCACCAAAGGTATCAATCGCTTTTTTAAGTGATGAACGAAGGATGATCGAACTGTCTAAACTACCAAAAGCATCATCAGCTTTGACTGGATCAGCGAACTGCGTGATGATTTTGATATTTGCTTGTGTTGGTGCTTGTGATAAAGTGATCACTTCACGATAGGATAAGGTTAAAGCTTCAGAGTCTTCAAATGAAGCTGCGATATCAAAGATGGCTCCTAAAAGAGCTGAAAGTTCATTTTGCCATAAAGTTGACTCTGGTGATGCATTCTTTAAATCATCAGGTATGCTTAAATAACCGCTGAATGACGGGTTATCTGCATAAATCTTGGCGTTATGAGCTAAGGTTGCTAAAAGCAACGCTGAATGATTGTTTTCTAATGTTGGTAAAAGATAAGATCTAAACGTATCATCTGCAAAAAGTGGGGCGAAATCGATATCTTCATAGGTTGTGAAAAGTACTTTGTTCTCTTTAGTATATTTGGCTACATAATAGCCTAAACCTAAAACAGAACCTATGTCTTTTCCTAAATCAACGGTTTCAGGCACATAGATTTGGGAGATTCCCATGATGTCTCTTGCATAAACAAGACCTGATTCACCGACACGGTTTAAAAGTTGTAAGTTAGCAAATGCTGTCTTTAAACCATTAAACTCAGACTCTGTTAATGTTCCAAACTCTGCGAATAAGGCAAGTCTAGATTCGGTGGTCATACCACTTAAATTGACGAGTTCCGAAGCGGTTGTGAAGAGGTATATCTTTTCAACGATATCTAAAATGGTATTGATTTCTTGACCTACATTGAAATCCACAACGCCAGATTCAGGATCAGACATCAGTGCTTCTTGAACGATACCAGCTAAGTCTTGGTTTGTTACAAAACGATCAACCAGAAGAGGTGCAGCAAGTTCTAAAGCTGCATTCACTAAAGCACTTTGTTCAAAGATGCGAGAAACAATAATTCTCACTTCTGGCATGTTTTGTTGTGCAACCTGATCGACATAAGCGATGTAATCAGGATTATCTCCTAAAAGCTGTGCAGCGCCAATGTTAATGGCATCTTTATATATGTCACCAACGTTTAAGATTTCAGCTTGCCAATCAATCTCATTGAGTGCTGTTTCAATTTGACCTGCGAGTTCTTGATCAACTAAATCGCCTACTTGGGTATAAAGTGCATAATCCACACCAAAAGGTATCGCATTCAAGAGAAGTTCTAAGTCAACGATTTTTTCAAGAAGATGATCAATCCACTCTTCATTTTGAGCAGCCATAAATGAATCTACATCATTGACATTGATAAGTGCTCTTAAGTTTACATCACCAAATTCATCGCTATAAAGCGCTTCTATGAGCAATGCAACACGGGCAAACTCAGCATTAAAGAATGTCTTATCATCAATGATAAAAGCTAATTTTTCTTCTAAGTATGCTTGTCTTTCTTCTTCTGCAATCCAACTCAATTGCGCTTGTAACGTATCCATCTGTGTTGCGTATTCAGCAGCAACACTGATCAGTTCTAAGATCTGCATATCACCAAATGCGCGAATGACATCTGCCAGTTTTTCACCTTGTTCTGGTGTTAAATCTAAAAGTAAGTTAGGATCTGCCATGTAATTCATCAATTCTTCTGCAGATCCAAACGTTAAGACGGCGTTAACGATGGCTTGGATATTACCAAATTCAGTTTTCCAATCGATGCCTTGAAGTCCTTCTAAAGCTTGAGCAGCCATCTCATCGGTTATACCTGCTGGTAACTGATCTTTAAACATATCAAGACCAAATGCGGATGCTGTAGGAATCATATACGCCATAAGGTCAGAAGTTTTTAAATAATTGAAAACAACATCTAAATCTTTGATGGTATTTTCGTTAATGTCTTGTATTTTAAACCCATTTTCGACGTATTTCCCATCATAAAGCGTACGTGTAATTTGCAGTATGCCTTCGAGTTCATTGATCCAGTTGATGTTGGTGGTCGTACCCTCATGTTTAACTTGTGTGGTAAAAATGCGATCAAAAATATATCGATCTAAAGGTTTTCCTGATATGGTGATTTGCTTAACCATCGCACCTAAACCTTGCGCGTTCATTTCATCAATCTGGGCTAAATAATCGTCCAGCATGCCTTCCATGCCACCAAAACCAGGCAATCCCTCTGCAAGTGGAACGGTATGTGATGCTTGTGAAAGTTCTTCATCATGACCAGGAACTGTTAAGAAACCTGCCATAATTAATAACGGTAAAAGGGTGATAAACGCAACCAAGACACCTTGAGTCGCTCCCATGAAACCACCCCAAAAACGACCAAAGAAATTCTTTTTAAGTCTTTTTCTAGGTCTAAATTGTTTTTCGCCACGTTCGATCGAACGGTCTTCTAGTTTTTCATTTTGACGTCTTAATAGAGCTTTCTTAATCCCAAAACTCCAGATCGGACGAAAAATAATCAACGTGAGCAATCCTTTGATTAATGGATATAGAATAATAAATCCAATAATGCGTAAAACTAAGTCAATCACTGCAATCGCAAATGCTGCTAACACGGGATCTGCCGCATAAGTCATGACATCTGCTGGAATGATACCTCCTGCATAACTGTTAGCCAACTCTAAAAGGTTCACGAGCGTGAACGTATTGGATAAAAATAAGTTTAAAGAGATGAATGAGATCAAGTACAAACTGATAAACGTCGTGATAAACGCGACGATCGTAAAGTACGTAGACTTGGAACCTCCCCTTAAAAATCCAATGAAGAAGTATATGACGACATAAAAGCCGATAAGACCCCATTGTAAGACTAATAGTGATGGCATATGGATTCCGCCTTTCTCATTCAATTTGTTATCATCATTTTATCAAAAAAGGCGTCAGATAACAACGAATTAAACTACGTTTACGCATTGTTTGCCTTTCGCCTTGATGATTTCATAAATATTTCTCTGGATTTACATGAACCATGCAGTGAATCACATCTGGAAATACATCCTCAACTTTGTGATGCACTGTTTCTGCAATCTTGTGTGCATGTTCTAATGTGTGTGATGATCTCACCGCAATCTCAACATCGACATAGCGTTGTGTCATATGTTTTCGTACCTTTAAATCATCAACCTTCAGTACACCTTCAATGGATAGTATGACACCATGTATGGCTTTTATCTCTTCTTTTGAGGGTGCTTGATCGGTTAAAAATGAGGTCGATTCAATGATGATTTGAATCGCTAGTCTCAAAATAAAGAAACCGATGATGAGCGCTGCAATATCATCAAAGAATACAAGACCAAACTGCGTAATCGTTAAACCCACAACAGAAAAGCTTGTTGCATACACATCAAGCAAATGGTTTTTCGCATCTGCTTTAATCGTTGGATGCTGGAATTTTTTCCCAATCACTTTATAATAGCGAAAAAGCGCAAATTTAATCAAAAGCGCAACCACAGAAACCACAACGGTTAAGATGTGTGGAGGTGCAACCATACCTGGGTTTTGAATATGTTCAAAGATTGCAAATATGGCATCAACTGCAATATAAACCGAGGTTGCTAGAAAAATAAGACCTAAAACGAAATATGCGAGACCTTCATATTTTTCATGTCCATAGGGGTGATCATAATCTGGTTTTTTGATCGCATGCTTCAATACAACCAAGATCATGATACTGATTAAAATATCGGATGCTGAATTAAGACCATCACTCACCAAGGCTTGTGCGTTACCCCAGAAACCAAAAGATAGTTTTAAGGCAGCTAAAAAAATGTTCGTGATTAATCCTAAACGTAGGGCAAAGATAACTTCTTTTTTTGATTCATGTGTCATTTTTTTATACCTTTTTCGAGTTCATCTATAGTGAGTACACGATCAACCACAAAGCTCGATTGACCTTTGTAATGATTCATAACCAGTTTAAATACAAGCACATCTTCATTTAAGCGATGTTCGAATGCCTGATAAATATCAGTAAATAACGTCACTTCAAGTTGTTGAACCCCATCATCAAGTTCGATAAAGGCCATCGGTTTACCTTGTTTGGTCTTAATCACTTTTTTCTTTTTCACAAGTGCCAAAACAAAACCTTCTTTACCTTCTTGGAGATAAGCTAACGTTTTTAAGCCAAACGTTTTAATTTGTTCTTTATAGATCGAAAGCGGATGGTAAACCATGTTAAACCCTAAAGCCTCTTTTTCAAAGGACTGAAGTTCAACTAACGTATATTCTGGTTTTGATTGTAGGGTAAAGTCAGTGACGTATAACTCATAACCAGCTTGATCGATTTGTTTAGATTCATTCATCGTACGGTGTGTTAATCCAAACGTATCAAGTGCCGATGCATGAATGAGCATTTCAACATTTTTGTCGTTAAGTTCTTTTTTCATGCGTCGTTTAAAGTCATGATAATCTTTAAACGGACCTTGGGCATCACGACTTTCCATGATTTTAGCAAGTGCAACACGACCTATGCTTTTCACAGCGTGAAGCGGAGATAAAAGAGCACCATCGATGATTTGGTAACGATCGGTAGATAGATTAATGTGTGGTGGTTTTACCTCGATGTTATGCCTTTTGATTTCGGTTATATAATCTAAAGTTAACGATTCATTCCCCGTGACTGAAGACATTAAAATCGACATAAAAATGGCAAAATAGTTCGCTTTTAAATAGGCCATTTGATAAGCGACAAGTGCATAAGCCACACTATGACTGCGGTTGAAACCATAATCTGCAAACTTAACGATTAAATCATAGATTGTGGTTGCATCTTCTAAACTATACCCTTTTTCCGCACACTTTTCACTAAATCTAAGACGTTCTTTATCTAAGATGGTTTTATCTTTTTTAGAAATACCTCTTCTCAGTAAATCTGCTTCTGCCAAGGTGTATCCAGCATATTCATGGGCAATGCGCATGATTTGTTCTTGATAGACAATGATGCCATACGTTTGTTTTAAAATAGGTTCTAGTTTGGGATGAATATACGTGTAGGCTTTACCATTTCTTCTTTCAATATATTCATCGATATGATCCATAGGGCCAGGTCTAAACAATGCTAAAATAGCCACTATGTCTTCAAAGTTGGTTGGTTTTAATTTTCTTAATACCGCTCGCATACCAGAGGATTCCAGTTGAAAGATCCCTGTCGTCTCTGCTTGAGAAAGCAAGTCAAACGTTTTTTTGTCATCCAAGGCTAAATCAAGCAGGTGGATTTTTTCACCTTGTGCGTCAATCATTTTTAACGCATCATCGATCACTGCAAGGTTGCGAATACCTAAAAAGTCAATTTTTAATAGCCCTAAACTTTCGAGTTCACTAGCTTCTAGTTGACTTTGATAAAAGCCATTAATGCCTGGTTGAAGAGGGATATGATGTAGAAGATCTTGTTTCGATAGTATCATACCTGCGGCATGAGTTCCCGTGTGTCTCGGTAAACCTTCAATCTTTTTCGCGACCCGAAGCAAGCGGACCATTTCTTCATCGGTTTCATCGATGTCATTATTGACGACACGTGTGATGATTCCATTGACGCGTGATGGATCAATCTTCATCACACGGGCAATGTCACGAATCGAAGATCTGACAGCAAACGTTCCGAAGGTCACGATTGAGACCATATGATGGTTACCATATTTTTCTCTAACGTACTGTAACACTTGGTCCCGTTTATTGTCTGGGAAATCAAGATCAATATCTGGCATGGTGATCCGATCTGGATTTAAAAATCGTTCAAAAAGAAGGTCATATTTAAGTGGATCAACATCGGTAATACCCAGGCAGTATGCCACCAAAGAACCTGCTGCAGAACCACGTCCCGGACCGACTAAAATATCATGTGTTTTTGCATACTTAACAAAATCATAGACAATAAGAAAATAATCCTCATAACCCATTTTTTCGATGACAGATAGTTCAAAAGCTAAACGTTCTTGATACATTTTGACGCTTGCACTTTGACTCTTTTTGAGACGCTTCTTGAGTCCTACGGATGCGAGGGAACGCAAAAATTCTTTGGATGTCCCTTGTTCGAGTGGATAACTTGGCATTTCAAATGCTGGTTTTTTAAATGTAAACTCAATGGCGTGAAACACATCACTTAACGTATCAAACACAAACGCATAATCTTGAAATAAATCGATTAACTGTTCTTTGGTCATGAGGGAATAATCTGCGTCTTCAGCAACTTCATGGTTTTCATCATCGATCTTGATAAGCGCTTCATAAACCTCTTTATCTGCTTTTTCTAGATAAGACGTTTGATGAAGTGGTAACATTGGAACATTAACTTGTTCTGATATTTGAAACAGCTTTGGTGCGATCTTCATCTCTTCTTTAAACGTGTCTAAAGATAGACCCAAATAGATGTTTTTAAGTCTCTCTTTATAAAATAAAATCGTTCGTTTGGCAAGATCTAAATCGTCTTGATCAATCGCTTTAAAGACGAGGGAGTCTTTGCCTGCTGTGACAAAAATTAACCCTTCTTGATGATTGATGATGGCATCATCATCAAGCCCCTTTTCTGCTTGCATCAGCGATAGCTTTAATAAGTTTTGATAACCTAAATCGTTTTTCGCATAAGCAAAAAAAGAGGTATCTGTTAACTCATGGGATACCTTTAACATCAGTCCTAAAACAGGTTTGATCTGTGCTTTTTCGCATTCACGAAAGAGTTCAACCGCACCGTGTAGTGTGGGGTCGCTTAACGCGACAACATCGTAACCTGCTGTTTTTGCATGGCGCACCAAGTCTTTGAGAGGGATGGTGTTTTGGAGCATGCTGTATGCACTTTGTAAGTATAACGTTCCAAACATGGTCTCACCTATCCTTATTATACGTCAAAAATGACCATTTTCTTCTAGAAAAAAATGCCCGAAGGCATTTTCTGTTTCATTTAGAATTTTGCGAATCCTTCACCGAATTCAACGCATTTATCTTCTTCTTCTGAAGATGGTGTCGAATTGATTCTTAACCCGTTATCATAAAGGTTGGCGCCGGCTGCATTCGTACGTTCAACCCATGCATCCATCCACTCACCTTCACCCCAACCATATGAGCCAAAGAGGGCAACTTTTTTACCTGATAACATGCCTTCAGCATTTTCGAAGAAAGGTTCGAACTCATCTTCTTCTAGTGTTTCCACACCCATGGATGGGCAACCAAATGCAATTTTATCATATTGAGCAACATCGCTTGGTTCAACTTGATCAACAGTTTTGAAATCGACGGTTTCGCCTGCGTTTTCTAATCCTTCTTTAATTTTTTCAGCCATGATTTCGGTATTACCGGTTCCACTCCAGTAAACCACTAAGACGTTTGCCATAGTACTCTCCTTTTTATCTTTAGATTGAAAATCTACGCTATGATTATAGTTGATTTGGCTTTGTTTGTCAAAGAAAGTTACTTAGCCCTTTTTGTAGAGAATATAGAATGCACTCAGACAGATAAGGGTAAGTATGGCTACCGGTAGGTAGGATAAAATCTTGATGTCATTGGATGATGGATAAACAGTGATGGTGCGCTCTTGTATGACATAGTTCCCCCTCGTATCTCTGACAATATACGTAATGATATAGGTTCCTGGGTTGTCAAAAGATGGTTGTTTCGGAAAAAAGGTGATGTTATCGATATTGACATTATCTTCTATCTTTACACCCTCCATCAAATTGACTTGATCCCCTAGCGTTATCGACAAGTCAGAAAATGTGATCGTAGGTGGTATGTTATCATCAATCAGGATCGTTAGGATAACTTCTGTCTGGTTCATGGAGTGATCGGAAAGTTGATAAATCACCTGATATTTCCCGAGACGCTCCCAAGACATATCAGTCAACACGATGACATCCTCGAGACTTAAATCATCATAATTATCCCTAACCTCTTTTATAAAACTTATCAAGGATGGGGCTTCGCTACCAATCCAGTGGGTGTAATTCACTTGTTTAAGTTCTAAAATGGGTTCAAACATATCAATCACCATGATATCAACTTCAAGCACTGTTTGATTATGTGAGAGATCTTTTACCATCACTTTAGCTGTGTAAATCCCAATCTTATCATAAAGGACATCATGGTCATCTAAACTATATATTAATTGACTAGCTTTATCGTATTGATCAGAAAAAGCAAAGTAGTGTTTAATATCTTTCCGTTCAAATGTCGTGATGATGATGTCATTGAGTTGTGTGATTTCTGGAGGTATGCGGTCAATCACTTCGACATACCCCTGATAAATTGTTTTATTTTTTGAACTATCTGTAAGTTCTACGGTGATGGGATATTTCCCAACGGTATGGAGTTGTGGCGAGGTTGTAATCTTATAGATAAGTTGATCTTCAGATGTAAAATTGTCCGAAAATTCAAAGTAAAGATTCCAAAAAGGCATGGGAGAAAACACATCAAAAACAAGGGGTTCGATAAGCTTAATCACCGGTTTTTCCAGATCAGAGACTTCGATTAGAATCGATTTCATCGTTTGATTTCCACTCGAATCTGTCAGTTGATAATAAACCTTATAAGTACCTAAGACATGAGATTCGATCTCATGTGTGATGATGAGATCACGTGTACTTATAGTGTCGACATTATCCGTTACATATAGCACATAAGATTCCAATAGAATTCGATCAATTACCGTAAAGACGGGTATGGCTGGTGGTTTCGTTTTAAGATGAATCTCAGGTGCTACCAAATCTTTGATCGTTATCGATGTATCAAAGGATGCTATGTTATGACTTAAATCTTTGGCATATAGCGTGATTGGATAGACCCCTAGAGCATGAAAATCCACAGAGCCTAAATCGACCCAAACATTCAAAACCAAATCGACATTATCCTTGGTTGTAAAAAACAACTTATAGTCAAAAGCACTTCCGACATTTAAAATAATCTCTTTGGTCTGTGTAATCACCGGAGCTATCAGATCAACAATCTCAAAGTTGACTTCTCTTATGGTGCTGTTTCCAGAAGGGTCTGTCACTGTATACGTCACAACATAAACGCCAACTTTTTGAATCAAAATGCGTGTGGTATCCACATAGATTTTCATAAGTTCTGTGGCGTAATAATTATCTTTGACCAACACTCCTTGCTGAAAATCTGGTAGTTTTTCTCCAATAGCGATACGCTTTTCTGGGATACTGATGATTTCTGGAGGGACTTTATCGACAACATCAAAAACGATGGTATGAATCGAAGAGACGTTATGGTTTGGAAATTTCGCTTCATATTTGATACTATATCTTCTCACATATGAGGTGTTTACCGTTGAAATAAATGTCCATTCGACACCATTTCTTTCATATATCACATAAGCATTTTCGATCCACTTGTCATCGATGTATAATCTCGCTTCCGGGAGATACCGATAGGGTTCAAGTTGGGCAAACACAGGGACTTCTACGAGATCATTAATCCAATCAACGCGTGCGGTCAAAAGCGTTAAACTTTGTAAAAAGAAAACCAAAAAAGACATGTCCTCACCTCTACCTTATCTTATGTAGGTTTTCCCTGTTTTACTTTAAAAAGGAAAACCGTATCACACACCCTTTTATGAACAAGTAAGTCACCTTAAGCGCATCTGATTATATAATGATGCTAAGGAGTGTGGTTATCATGCAAAAGATCATACATAGAATAAAACATTTAGCACTTAGGGTAAGTCTTTACCCTGATGTTTTATGTTTACTTGGACTTGGTAGTATGGCAGAAACAAATAGACTTGATGACTATTCTGACATGGACTTTTTCTTAATCGTTAAAGATGATACCAAAGAAGCTTTCATCCGCGATCTTTCGTGGCTTGAAGTTGTTCCGCTAACTTTTCAGTTTCAAAACACCAAAGATGGCTATAAAGTCTTATTCGAAGATGGCATATTTGCTGAATTTGCTGTTTTTACAGAAACTGAAATGTTAACTGCTCATTTTACAAAGGGACGTATCTATTACCAAAAAGAAGGTTTTGATCTATCCATCGTTGAACCACGTTATGCACCCAAAACAAAAACGGTAGACCCTGAATTTAACGTATGTGAAGCACTCACGAACATATATATTGGTCTTAAAAGACATTGTCGTGGTGAGATTTCTTCTGCGACAACCTTTATTCAATCTTATGCTTATCCGTTAATCATCGAGCTTATGCAGTTTGTTTATCCTGAGCACTCCATTTTAGAAGATCCTTATGTCTATGAAAGACGCATTGAAACAAGATTTCCAGATGCGAATTTCTTGTTAAACAGCATGCGTCAAGGTGCCTTAAAAAATCAAGCATCTGCCAAAGCCATGCTCGATTTTCTAAAAGAATATTTTCATCCTAACCCTCATCTTGTCGCACAATGTGAAAGCATGTTATAAACAAAAAACCGACCAAGGCATTCACCAAGGTCGGTTTTACTTATTCAATCACAGCTTCCAAAGCTTTACCTTTTTCCTTAAAGAACTGGTTCTTATAAAGATCAAAATAAGCTCCTCTTTGTTTAAGAAGTTCTTCATGGGTACCCATCTCTATGATTTGACCCATCTCGAGCATCACAATTAAATCACTATGCACAATGGTTGATAAGCGATGTGCCACTACAAAACTTGTGCGATCTGCTAAAAGCTTCTTTGTTGCATCTTGAATGATTTCTTCTGATTCAGAGTCAATCGAGGATGTCGCTTCATCTAAAATCAAAATGCGTGGATCAGCCAGTACTGCTCTTGCAAATGAAATCAATTGTTTTTGACCTACCGATAGCAGATTCCCACCTTCACCAACAAACGTTTCATAACCTTTGTCAAGACGTTTAACAAACGCATCAACCCCGACCATTTTCGCCGCGTAAATCACTTCTTCGTCCGTTGCATTTAATCTGCCATAACGAATGTTTTCCATCACGGTCGTAGAAAAGAGGTGTGGTGCTTGTAATACATAACCTAAACGTGCGTGTAGCCAATGGATGGATCGTTCACGGTAATCAACGCCATCAATCAAGATAGAACCTTCTTTGGGTTCATAAAAACGTGATAGCAAATTGACCAGTGTGGTCTTACCAGATCCAGTATGCCCTACAAGTGCAACGCTCATGCCTGCTTTTACTTTCAAGTTAAACTTGTCTAAAATAACTTCATTATCTTTGTAGTAAAAGGTAATATCCTTAAACTCAACATCACCTTTAAGTGGTTCCCAGTTTTCCTTTTTGTCTTCGAACAAATCACCATAGCGTTCTAAAACCTCTGGTTTATCGAAAAGTTCTGGTTTGGTTTCAATCAAACCAACAATACGCTCAGCGGATGCTTGTGCATTTTGAAGATCTGATAATGTTCTTGAAATAGCCATTACGGGTTCAAAGAAGTTTGTTGTATAGAACAAAAACATCTGCAAAGTCCCCAGTGAAATCACGGAACCTAACACGTACACAGAGCCTTGAACCATGGTTGTTGTCACAGCGATATACGCTAAAATTAAAACAACCGATGAGAAAATCGCTGACGAGATGACAGCTTTCACGGAAGAACGCTTCAAATTATTTGCAGTTAATGAAAACTCATCATAATTCGAATCTTCAATCGACAAACTCTTTGTTGTCTTCGCGCCTAAAAAGCCTTCACTATATTGTGCGGTTAACTGCGAATTAAACTTTCTTGCTACACGATGTTGCTTTAAGATCAATTTTGTAAACACAAACGCAATCAAAAGCATAATCGGTAGAATGATGGTCATAATGATCGCTAACCTAATGAATGTCAGGTATAAAACAAGCAAGATCATAATCATCTGCAAGCCTGCCCACACAAAGTCGACAAGACCCCATGAAATAATGAGTGATAATTTTCTTGTGTCTGACGTCATTCTCGCCATGACCCAACCTTGTGGTGTTTTATCAAAATAGGCGTAACTTAACCGTTGTAAGTTTTCAAATGCTTGTCTTCTCAGTTCATAGCTAACTTCCGCTTCAATGATACCTGCTTCGTAGATAAATCCCCAAACGACAAGACCAAACGATATCGCTAATCCAAGATTAGCCATCACATAATAGGGCCATGTTGAATAATCGCCGCCTACAAAGAATGTGTCAATCGCATAACGATTAAACATCGGGGTAATCACATCTAATGTTGCAAGTAGACCTGAATAGATCATCAGCAAAATCAAATGCTTTTTCGATTTAAATATGATACTAATAATTTTTTTCCATGTGGATAGCTGGACCTTATGTTGTACATCTTGATCATCTTGATGCATCGGTCTCACCTGCCTTTAATATCGCTTGAAATTCAGATTCAAGCTTACCTTGGATATCCCAAAGTTTCTTATAGAGCCCTTCTTTATGTGCGAGTTCTTCATGGGTACCAATCTCAGCAATTCTGCCTTGATCAATGACAATGATTTGGTCAGCTTCTTTAGCTGTCGTAATACGATGTGTGATAATGATGGTCGTATGTTGATAGGTTTTATTTAAAAGTGCTTCACGAATCATCATGTCAGTCTTCGTATCGACTGCGGAAAGGGCATCATCAAAAATGAGGATAGGTTTATCTGCAACGAGTACACGAGCAATCGCAACACGTTGTTTCTGTCCTCCAGAAAGTGTGGTTCCTTTTTCGCCAACGAGCGTATCATAACCTTGTTTAAAGGTTTTAATATCTTTTTCAAGTGCTGCTGTTTCTGCAGCAAGAAAAACGCGCTTTTTGTCTGCATTTTTTTCAGCAATCGCAATGTTTTCAAAAACCGTTTTGGAATACAAGAATGGATCTTGTAAAACAACACCGATTTGTTGACGAATATGTTTTTTCTTAATGTCTTTAAGGGATATGCCGTCTATAAAAATATCGCCTGATTGATAATCATACATTCTTAAAAGCAAATTGATAATCGTAGATTTACCACTGCCTGTACGACCAATAATCGCTACCGTCTGTCCAGCTTGAACCTTAAAGTTGACTTGTTTCAATAAGTGTTCTTCTGTATCAGAAAATTTAAACGATACATCCTTAAATTCAATTGTTCCTTTAACCTCAGGTGTGAGGGTACCATCGTGATCATATTCACTGGGTTGATCCAAAATATGATTGATGCGATCGGATGCAACCAACGCTTTGGTAAAGTCATTGATAATACGTCCTAAACCGCGTACTGGCCAAATAAGCATACCCACAAGTGCGAGTGATGCGACAATGCCAGATGCATCCATCGTGCCATTTCTGACACCATAGACACCTATGGCAATAATGACAAGGTATTGGGCGATACCGATAAAATCCATAACACCCCAATAGATGGCAACAATTTTGTTCGCGCGTTTGAGCGCATCTCTGTATTCACTGTTCTTCGTTTCCATCTTTTCGATCTCATAAACTTCATTCGCAAACGCTCTTACGACACGCGCTCCCGAAAGGTTTTCTTGGACGACCGTCATCATTTTTGATTCAGTTTCTTCGATATCTTCGAAGATCTTTTCAATCTTGATAAAGTAGACAGTTGATGAGACCGCTACAAACGGAACAATCGCAAGTGAAACCCACACCATGGTTTGGTTGATGTAGATCAATTGATAGGCTCCAAAAAACAAGGTGGATACCAAATGAACAACGTCGAGCATTCTTCCAGTCAGAAAACCTGTGGTTGTTTCAATATCCGTTGTACACCGTTGAATCAAATCACCGGAATCGCTTTTATTATGGAATTCATAATTTAAATCTTGAATATGTCCATAAAGTCTAACTCGCGTTTTTTCAGCAAGTTTTTCTTGAAGTGAGCCCTTGAGCCACATTTCAATAAAGCGAAGTGAGAAACGGAATGCTTGAAGCACCATCAGCGATACCGCGATTCTGATGATAATGCCCATCACTTCATCGCCCTGTTCAAAAAAGGCGATCAAAAACCGAGGTAAATTAACCTCTCCTACTGACACGTTGCCTGGAGCTATCCCCGGTACGGCAAGCAGTGTCTTCATTAAATACTGCGTAAATAAGGGAACATTTGAGTAAGTCCATTGATGAAAGGCTGTTAAGAATGCAGCGACAATGAAGAGTACAAAAAAGCCCTTAGCTAAGCTGAATAATTTGATCATTCGCATGGTTGTTCCCTCCTTCTTAGCCAAAATCATTTTATAGTAAAAACTATAAATAGTCAATTTTTGTTGGCATAATACAAAAAAATCAACCTAAAAAACAAAAAAGGTAAAGTTTTTTAGCTTTACCCTTGATGTTTACTATACGCAAGCTTCAATTTTTTGATGCGTGGTTGATATTGTGAAACGACTAAATTCGCTTCTTTATAGTATTGTGATTTTTGAAATTGTCTACTTGCATCAAGCATTAAATACTCCAATAAGAAAGGATCATCACATTCAATCTTGTTGTTCAATAAGGTGTTTCTTAAATAGGATAAAAAGGGTTTTCTATCGTGTGCATACTTAAGTTTGACATAAGCCAAGAGGAGCTGTTCATTTGGTGTAAGTTCTTCTTTCTTTTGGTGAGTTATGAGGTCATGAATCTCTTCATAACGGTGAAGTTCCTCGAGGGATAAAAGATAGATGATAAACCATTCTTTGAGACTTTGTCGTTCTTTTGCTAACTGGATGACGACATCGTATTGATGATGGATAAAACAAGCGATTGCATAAGGCTTCTTTTGCAAAACGTTACTGCGGTCCACCGATTTCGCGATGGTTTCAATTTCTTGAGGAACATGGTAGTGTGCTAAATGCAGTAAATGAGAAAACCTCATTTCTTTGGCGAGGTGGTAATACCCCTCATGATTGACCAACTTTAGGTAATGATGATAAAGCACATGGATATCTGATGTTTTATGCATAAAAAAACTGAGCAGTAATCTCATTCTCAGAGTCAATAGGTAAATACTATAATGCTCTTGATAATTGAGTGGAATTTCACACACAATTTCATAAGCTTCACTGTATTGCTGTTTGATGATCATCCCTTCTGCATAACACAAGATCATAAGGGATAACTCATTTTGTTTCAATTGTGGAATAAACTGGGTCACGATTTTAAAACTATCAAGCATGCTTTTATAATCTCTTCTCAACGTAGATTCAATGATATGAATCACACGCGCTTGGTGATCTTCTCTCCCCTCATAGTGATCGGTATATGTTCTTGATAGAGGTTCTTGCATAAGCATTTTTTCGACTAATTCAACGATATCATTCTCATAGCACACATCGTCATAACTTAACTCATCTGTCATACCAAACTTTTGATAGAGTTTATCTAAAAAATTGAGATTAGGTTGAATTTGGTTGTTCTCCAGTTTTGATAAATAAGAGACACTACAAATACCTTCTGCACTTTCTTCAAGTGTCATTTTCAATTCTTTACGCTTTAATCTTAGTGCTGATCCAACTGGTTTTATCTCATAGTATTTGAGATCTTTTCGCTTTTTTAATTGGCGATCTAGATAATTCCTGTTCATATGTTCTCCTTGATCGAAACGTGTCTTTTAGTTCAAAATATACGTTTTTTAAACCGTGCAATCAAGAACCCTTAAATGAAAAAAGGCTTTCGCCTTAAGGTATAATTTTATCTTCACTCGTGCATATATCAAAGAGTGGACATTGATAACACTTGGGTTGTTTTGCTAAACAATGATATCTACCAAAGAAGATCATTTGATGGTGTAACCTTAGCCATTCTGTTTCAGGAAAAGTCTTCATAAGTTTCTTTTCTATATCTAAAACAGAGTCACCTTTCTTCGCTAAACCAAGTCTAACAGAGATTCTAGCCACATGGGTATCCACAGCAAATGCAGGGATATGAAATGCGTTACTTAAGACCACGTTTGTCGTCTTTCTTCCAACGCCAGGAAGACTTTCTAAAGAAGCACGATCGCTTGGGATGATGCCTTGATAATCTTCATCGATAACGCGGGCAAGTTCTTTAATGTTTTTTGCCTTATTACGGTAAAGCCCAATGGAGCGAATGATATTTTCAATCATGGGAAGTGGTGCATTTTTTAGCGTTTGCGGTGTAGGATATGCATGAAACAAGGCGGGGGTTACTTTATTGACACTGACATCCGTTGTTTGGGCTGAAAGCACAACAGCAACCAATAACTCAAACGTATTGGCATAGTTTAATTCAACTTTCGCATGTGGAAACATCTCGTTCATCGTCTTCGAGATGATGTCTGCACGCTTCATTTGATGTTTTTATAGATCTGATCTAAAGCTTCTTCAAGATCAGCATCAATTTCAATGGGTTTAAGTACATTTTGGTGAAGCATCCGTTCAACAAGTTTTACGCTTACACGATCACCTGCATCTTTAATACAACTCAGTATTTGTTCATGCGTAAACGTCTTTTCTTCAAACCAACGTCTGATGTTATCGAGTTCATACGGGAGGAGTGGTCTTCCAAGGCCTTGTTCAAACCAACGAATGATGTCAACGATGTCATTTTCGAGTTGTTCATGAAATGCATCGAGTTCATCTTGACGATATAAATCCTCAATTTTCTCAAGTGCGAAATCCAAATCAAAGATTTCACGCTCTTTACCTTCTTTTTGCTCAAGTTTCACATTAACAAAATGTTTGCTAATTAAAGACTCTATGGCATTACCGATATCCTCTTGACTTAAATCAACTCTTCTCGAGATTGAGGCAATGGTAAAGGTTTTACGCTTTTTATAGATTGAAAAAAGTGCGATGAGTACAGACATTTCTGCCATCGTCAATTTGAGTCTTCGATATTCTTTTAAGAGAATTCTTTCGATCGACAGATCAAATTCTTCAAACAATCTCTTGATGATCATAATTACCCTTCTTTAATGCATCTTTAGCTGCATTTTGTTCTGCTTCTTTTTTTGTTTTCCCAATGCCAACACCTAAAGTGATCACATTGTCTAATCTGACGGTTGCTTCAAACTCTTTGTCGTGTGAAGGACCGGTCTCTTTTGTGATGTGATAACTGATAGAACGTTTGTCGCCTGCTTGAATATATTCTTGGAGTGTAGATTTATGGTCTTTAATGTTCCATACAAGATTTAAGTTGGGAACAATGATTTTTTCAAATGTTTTTTGTGCCCATTTAAATCCCAAATCCAAATAAATGGCACCAAAAAGTGCCTCAAATGCATCGGCAATCATCGCATCGTTTGCACCTTTAGCTTGCTCACCGCGACCCAGCTTTAAAAATTCCTTCAACCGAATGGTTGCGGCATACTTTACAAGCGCTTCTTCACAAACAGCTTGTGCACGACGTTTTGTCATGGTTCCTTCATCTGCTAAATCTTCACGATAAAGATAATCGCTCATCAAAATTCCAATGACAGAATCACCAAGAAACTCAAGTTTTTCATTCTTCTCGGTTTGATTTTCATTGGCAAACGATGCATGTGTCAACGCTATTTCATAAAGTGATTCATCCTTATAGGGAAGATTAAGCATCGTTAACAATGCTTTCATTCTTTCGTCTCTTCCTTTTTTTCTAAGGTTTCTTTGACCAATGTAATGACATTGGCTTCAACCATTTCTTTAGCTTGGCGAATGCCATTGAAGAAACCATATTCTTTTGATGCACCTTGTGCCTTAATGACCACATTTTGGAAGCCCATGAGGAGAGCACCACCAATTTCAGATGCATCCAATGATTTCTTGTAGCGCTTTAACGCACCACGCATGAACAGTGCACCAATGGTTGCAAAAAAGGAGGATTTAATTTCTCGTTTGAGCAGAGCGCCCATTCCTTTGGCTGTACCTTCCATGGTTTTCATGACGATGTTTGCTGTAAAACCGTCGGATAAAAGAACATCCGCATCGGTTGTTAAAATCTCTTTGGGTTCAATATTGCCATAAAAGTTAATGTCTGGACTTGCCTTTAATAAAGCAAATGTTTCTTTGTCAAATTCTCTACCTTTACTATCTTCGGTACCGATATTGATCAACGCAACTTTAGGATCCTTATGCTTCATCACTTTTCCTGCCATGATGGATGCATAGATGGCAAAATCAAGTAAATGTTCTGGTTTAAAATCAACATTTGCACCACTATCTAAAAGGATGCGACCTTTGCCATCAATCGATGGGATGATTGGTGCAATCGCAACTCTTTTCATTTGTGGCATCTTACGGATAATAAAATGTCCACCGACAACTAGTGCTTGTGTCGGTCCAGCGGATACAATCGCATCTGCTTTTCCTTCTTTAACATGTTGCATCGCCATAAACATCGAATGTTCCTTGTTGGTACGGTATTGGTGAATCGGATCTTTTTCACCCATGGGTAAATAATGTGGGGTATGTACCACATGAAGACGTGGATGTTGTTTTAAATAGGGGGCCATTTTTGTTTCATCCCCGAAGAGTGTGATTTCAATGTTATCAAATTTTTCTAATGCCATCAAGGTTCCCTTGACCATCGGTTCTGGTGCGTAGTCGCCACCCATACCATCAATTGCTAATCGAATCATATGTATCCCTACTTTCGTATCTATAATTATATCACACGAGCGGTGCTGGTGTGATGACCTTCACCAAATATTTAAACTGAGGATTGGTATAAAAATCTTTTCGTTGCAATAATTCTGTGACATTTTTTTGTGCTTCGAGCAAAACAGGGTAATCTTCAACGATGTTTAAATATTTAAATTTGAAGTAACCTGATTGCTCAACACCTAGAAAATCACCAGGACCTCGCATCTTTAAATCGTATTCAGAGAGGATAAAACCATCGTTTGTCTGTGATAAAACTTGGAGTCGTTCTAGATCCTCTTTTTCAGAAATCAAGTAGCAGATACTTGATCGTTCTCCTCGTCCAACGCGACCTCTTAATTGATGGAGTTGTGACAATCCAAAACGTTCAGCATGGAAGATAGCCATCGTGGTTGCTGTTGGAATATCAATCCCTACTTCAACCATCGTGGTTGCAAGTAAGATGGAGCCTGGTTGCATGACAAATCCGTTCATCGCTTCATCTTGTTCTAGTGCAGTTTTTCTGCCATGTAAAACATAAATCGTTTCATTGAAACGTTCTTTGAGTTCTTCATAAACGGTTTCAATGTTGTCACTTATTTTTTCTGAGTCTATAGCCGGTACAATAACCATGACATGTTCTTTTCTGTTTAACGCTAGATGCATTTGTTCATAAACCGTGTTCATTTTATCTTTTGTTAAGTAGACGGTTTCCACGGGTTTACGTTCTTTGGGTTTCTCTTTGATCAGTGACACATGAGATTCACCAAAGGCAGCCATGGCGAGTGTTCGTGGAATCGGTGTCGCTGTTAAATAAATCACATCTTTGGCATGTGCTTTTTCAATCAATTCATCTCTGGTCTGAACACCGAATTTGTGTTGTTCATCAATGATAACTAAACCTAAATGATGAAACTTCACATCGGACTCGATGAGGGCGTGTGTGCCAATCACGATATCATATTCGTGTTTTAAAATACGTTCCTTCACCGATTCTTTATCTTTTGTTTTTCCTGTTAATAAAGCGATTTTGGTGTCTTTTAAATAACGAGAAAAAAACTGATAGTGTTGATTGGCGAGGAGTTCTGTGGGTGCCATGATAGATACTTGTTCTTTTGCGGTGACGATGGCATAACTGGCCAACATTGCTACAATCGTTTTTCCAGATCCAACATCGCCTTGAATAAGTCGATAGGAAGTATGTGGCTGTTTAAAGTCTCTAAAGATGTCGTTAACAGCAGATTTTTGATCTTGTGTTAACTCATAAGGGATGTGTTGTATGAGATCTTTAACGGCGTGAATGTCATAATTTTTGGGGAGTCGATCACGCTTCTTTTGTTGACTACCCAAGAGTTTGAGTTGTAGGAAAAAGGCTTCCTCATATTTCATTCTTCTTTTTGCTTGTTCGATTTCAAGCATATCTTTGGGCAGATGGAGTTTGAAAAGCGCATCTTCTCGGCCAAGCAAGTGATACCGGTCAATCAATGTCTTGGGAATATTTTCATAGATTGCCACTTGTTTTTCATCTTTAATGGTTTGAACCAGATTCATGATGGTCTTATCGTATAAACCTTCTAGACCATAGGTAGGCTTGATTTCAACACGTTTTTCTGGTTTAACTAAAGAAGATGCATTGATCTGTTTACGATACAAATCATAGATGCCTTTTATCTGAATGGTTTCGCCTTGAATCAACTGTTTGAATAAATAACTTTTCCCAAAAGCAACAACCTCAACATGCTGCTTGAATACCTCTGCTTTAAAGACAATGCGTTCGACTTTACCACCACGAATCAACTTAGGTTCACTGATGATTTTGCCAAGCACGGTTAACGTATCTTTATGTGAAGCATCGGATAAACTGGTGATTGAAAAATCTTCATAGCCTTTAGGCGTATGCAAAAGAAGGTCATAGGTATTCCATATGCCATGATTTCTAAATAAACGTAATGTTGATGGTCCAATGCCCTTGATTTGCTCGAGTTTGACGTCCATATAATCACCTGTTTTTATTATACAAGAAGAATATCTTTCGGCATACAAAAAAGGGATGAATCCATCCCTTTACTTATGCTTTTTAAGTTTAAAGATACGCATCGCATTCATCACAGCTAAAATGGAAACACCGACATCAGCAAAGATGGCAAGCCACATATTTGCGTAACCTAACGCACCTAAAATCAAGACGATACCTTTTATACCAAGTGCCATGATCACATTTTGAAACACGATATGCATTGTTTTCTTCGCAAGATGATAGCCTACAAGCACTTGATGTGGATCATCGTTCATGATGACAACATCAGCGGCCTCAATGGCAACATCTGATCCTATACCACCCATCGCCATCCCTAAATCGGCTTGTGTTAAGACAGGTGCATCATTGATACCATCACCGACAAAGAGAACTTTTTCTTTCTTCTGTAAATCTTTTACGAGATTAACTTTATCTTCTGGTAAGCAGTTTGCAACATAATCCTCAATCCCCAGTTGAAAACATGCATCTTTCGCTTCAGAGTCATAGTCACCGGTAACCATAGTCACTTTTAAATGTTGTTTTAATAACCCTTGTATCGCTCTCTTTGCTTTGGGTTTAAGCTGATCTTTGATCACAAGATAACCCATGAACTCCCCGTTAGCAGCGACATACACGATGGTACCCATTTGATGGGTTTTCAGATACTTGATCTTTTGTTCATCCATTAATCTTTCATTACCAATGAAAAGATGAATCCCTTTATAATTTGCGCGAACACCTTTACCCGCAATTTCTCTGACCGATAAAACCATCTTGTCATTCGGTGTTTTTCCGTAGGCTTCTAAAATGGATTTTGCAATCGGATGGTTTGAGTGGTATTCGGCATGTGCTGCGTATTCTAAGATTAATTCTGGTTCACCTGAGACAATTTGATCAAGCTTAAACTTCCCTTGACTAAGTGTTCCCGTTTTATCAAAGACTACATGCTTGATGGCTGCCATCATTTCAAGATCACTTCCACTTTTAAAAAGAATACCTTTTCTTGAAGCAGATCCAATACCCGCAAAAAATGAGAGTGGAATAGATAATACAAGTGCACAGGGACAACTGATCACTAGGAAAATCAAAGCACGCTCAATATACGTTATTAAAAGTGAGCCATAACTTACACCTTGGAATAAGGAAACAACCAAAGGAACGACAAACGCTAAGAGCAATGCCAATCCGACAACAATCGGGGTGTAATATGATGCAAACTTGGTCATGAATTTTTCTGTGTTCGCTTTTTTCATCGCATTATTTTCCACAAAATCCATGATTTTTTTAACCGTAGAATCTTGATATGCTTTTTGGACCTGAACGGTAATCAACCCCGAGATGTTTAATGAACCTGAAATCACTTCTTTACCTTCAAAGGCATCTCTAGGCATTGATTCACCGGTAATCGAACTCGTATCAAGCCATGAACTACCTTCTGTGATAATCCCATCAACAGGTACTTTCTCTCCAGGTCTAATCACGATGAGATCGCCCACATTTAACTTCTCTGGAGTAATATCAACGATGCCATCTTGTTCAAGTCGATGGGCGATGGTTGGTTTGAGTTGAATCAATGATTTAATGCTCTTTCTTGAACGCGAAACAGATAAATCTTGAAGGTATTCCCCCACGCGATAGAAGAGCATGACTGCAATCCCTTCAATGAACTCACCAATACCAATCGCACCGAGCGTTGCAATCGTCATTAAGAAATGTTCGTCGAAAAATTTACCTTTCTTGATGTTTTGAAAAGCTCGTAACAAAACGCTGTGTCCAAAGATAACATAGCTAATCACATAAAGGGGTATCGCAACAACATCTAAAAATGTACTTTGCAAAACATCTCTTATCACGTAGGCGACAACCGCGAGCACAACTCCAATACCATACATCAACCATTGTTTGGGTGATAAGGTCACTTCTTCTTTATCAATCACTTCATCCATATCGTGAACATGAACATCTTTTTCAACGGATTGTGCGACTTTCTCTAACATTTTTGCATCAATATGTTTGACCGATCCTAAGATGGTAATCTTTTCACGGGCAAAATCCAAGTTAACTTCTTCAACACCATCCATCTTCTGAATTTCTTTTTCGATTTTAAGTGCGCAGTTCGCACAATCAATATCTTTGATTTGATAGACTTTTTTCATCTCAGTTGTCCTCCATAATATGATCAAGTGCTTGTCTAAAAAGTTTTTGAACGTGTTCATCCGATAGTCGGTAAAAGACTGTTTTACCTTCTTTTCGACTTAATACGAGACGACTTAATCTTAAGACTTTAAGTTGGTGCGAGATGGCACTCTGTGTCATATCTAGTATCACTGCGATGTCGCAGACACAAAGTTCTTGTTTTTCAAGCGCGTATAAAATACGAATCCGTGTCGGATCAGAAATGACTTTAAAAAGATTAGATAACTCAAATAACTTTTGATCTTTTAAGATATCTTTTTTAACTACTTCAATCTTATCTTGGTGTATGCACACCGTTTCACAACGATCTGTCTTCATGAAGCCTCCTCATATGAATGTTTGCTCATATGTTCATATATAGTATACACCCATCCTAAATCCTTGTAAACAAAAAAAGACTTATCTACTGATAAGCCTTATGGATCAAATACATATCTGCTAAACAAATCGCTAACATACTCTCTAAAACAATACCTGCTCTTCTGGCGATAGCGACATCGTGTCTACCACCAATATCTAGTGTTTCAACAGTGTTTTTTTCAAAATGATACGTTTCTTGAGGCTTCCCAATGGATGATGCTGGTTTAATCATCACGCGGACAACGAGATCATTTCCGTTTGAAATACCACCTGATATACCACCACTATGATTGGTTTTCGTCGTCCCCTTTTCATCCATCATCACATCGTTAAAAGCACTTCCTTTTAGGTTTATCCCGCGAAACCCAGTACCTATTTCTACACCTTTTACCGCTGGTACTGAAAACATCATTTTCGCGATTTCACTGTCAAGTTTTCCAAAGAAAGGTTCACCTAATCCAACCATCATTTGGGTCGCTCTTACTTCAATGATCCCACCCACAGAGTCTTGTTGTTTCATGATTTCTGTAACATATGAGTCCACCTTTTCCATATCGGTAAGTTCACCTAATTGCACAAGTTTTGAGGTGATGTTAAAGGGGATGATCATTTTCGCAATAGAGCCTGCAGCAACCAACGCTGCAGTTAAACGACCTGAAAAATGGCCGCCACCTCTTGGATCTTGAAATCCTTTATATTTCTTTTCCGCAACAAAATCTGCATGCCCTGGACGAGGATGTGATTTGAGATGTTCATAGTCTTCAGACTTTTTATTAACGTTTTCAATCATGAGATGAAGCGGTGTACCCGTTGCATGTCCTTGATAAAAACCAGATAAGATTTTAAATGCATCTAACTCTTTACGTGGTGTTGTCCCAATGGCTTGAGGTTGTCTCTTTATTAAATCTTCTTTAATCTTTTCAACATCTATCTTTAGCCCTGCAGGTATCCCATCAATAATGATGCCAATCGCATCACCATGGGATTCTCCATAGAGTGAGACGTGGAATAATGTTCCGTAATGATTCATCGATAAATCACTTCCTTTAGTTCTTGCAACAACCCATGTGTAGCATCTATTTTTCTTTCAAACCAAATCTCTTCACTCTTAAGTGCTTGTATGATAAGCATCCATAACCCGTTATATGCCTCTTTTGCAAAAGACATCAGTTGTGTCTTCTCTGGTTGATAAATCAAATCAATAACCCTATGATTTTCAACCATTGCTTTAGGCAAAACAGACTCATTACTCTTAGGTGCAGTCCCAATCGGTGTCGCGTTGACATATAAATCAACTTCTTTAGGGTTAATCATCGGATAGGTGATAACCCGTTTGAACAAGGGGTCATTTTCTGCGAGCTGTCTGGTGACAACCGTAATGTTTGCACCCAAATCTGATAAAACGACATACGCTGCTTTCGCTGCACCACCAGTGCCTAGTAGATAAACCTTTTTATCTTTGACATCAATGTTATACTTTGCAATCAATCCTAAAAATCCATCATAATCGGTATTATCACCGATGATTTTATCCCCTTTAAGATAAAGCGTATTGACGGCTTTAATTCGTTTAGCCTTCGGTGTTAAAACATCAACATATTTCATCACACTTTGTTTATAAGGAATTGTGA
Source organism: Acholeplasmataceae bacterium UBA5769 (assembly GCA_002418725.1). Classification (GTDB taxonomy): domain Bacteria; phylum Bacillota_I; class Bacilli_A; order Acholeplasmatales; family Acholeplasmataceae; genus Peloplasma. Next base: position 52,755 of record DIER01000019.1, on the reverse strand, counting down.
CATTTAAACCGTGAAGGACACCTTGTCTTAACTGTTTGACATATTTAGCTAAATCCTCTTCCTCACAATCAAAAAGTTCATAAGACACGCTAAGACCTAGTTTTTTAGCCATATGTTGATGAATCTGTGGTGACTTGCTATATGCGATGTGTTTACCCAACAATCCATAGCGTTCATTCATGATGTTGCCATTCCTTTGATAACTCAAATAGTTTGACTAAAAAACTGCGATATGCAGGCCACAATGCTTCATCATTTAAAGCTACTTCTCTTTTTTCTAACAATATTTTCTCTCTCGTCTGATCAAAAATAGGTAAGCCCATGGCTCTCTTGACTTTACCGATTTGTTTGGCAACAGCCATTCTTTTTTTAAAGAGTTCCATCATCTGTTGATCGATGTCATCAATTTCATTTCTGAGTTCATTTAAGTTCATCTATGGTTCCTCCTAAGTTCTTAAAGACTTGGAAAAAAGTTGGATAGGATTTCGTAATACTTTCAGCATGGGTGATGGTGATTGTCCCTTGGGTTTTAATGCTTGCAATGGATAAAGCCATGACAATGCGATGGTCATTTGCACCATCTATGACCACATTTCCTTTGAAGAAAGGTACTCCCTTAATCCATGCTTCATCACCTGACACTATAACCTCAACACCTAAAATCTCTAAAGCCTTCCGCATGGCTTCCATGCGATCGGATTCTTTCAATCGTAGTCTTGAAATGCCTTTGAAATGGGTTGTTCCCAAAGAAAGCCCCGCTAAGACCATCAAGATCGGCCCTAAATCGGGGATTGGATCTAGATCAATCGTTGTGGCTTGGGTCACAGAAGGTGTGATTTGATAAGATGCACTGTCAAGATCATAAACCACGTTTCCTTTCATTTTTTTTAAGATATCAACAATTTTCTGATCCCCTTGTTTGGAAGAGGGATTTAATCCCGTGAGGGTCAATGGTTTTCCAATTAATCCCGCAACCATAAAGAAAGCTGCTTGTGAGAAATCACCTTCAACACGTGCTTGAACCGCTTTATATGTTTGATTTCCTTTGATGAAAAACTGGTGGTTATCATACTTGATGTGAATACCAAATGCCTTAAGCACATCCAGTGTCAGTTCAACATAATCTTTAGAGGATAACGGTGTCGTTAAATGAATCATTGAATCTTCTTTTGCCAAAGGTAGAGCAAACAATAGACCTGTCATAAACTGAGAGGAAACATCGCCCCTCATGTGATAAGTACCACCAATTAAAGGACCTTTCACTGTTAAAGGAAGTTCACGACTTCCTTGTTTTTTCCAAAGGTAAGTCTTTTCAAACATTTCTTTATAAACATCAAGGGGTCTATCAGGTAATCTTCCTTTCCCATGAAATGTAACCTCTTGATCTAAGAGCATAAAAATGGGAATAAAAAAACGTAAGGTCGACCCCGATTCATGACAATCAACAACATTTCCATCATAGGTAAAATCTGTTCCTTTGATGGCATTCCCATCAAAGATAACCCCCAACTGTTTCAATGCTTTTTTAGTTGCTAAAAGATCGTCCGAATCTAAAACGTTATCAATGACACTCCTGTCTTTTGATAGACCAGCAGCAATCACATAACGATGTGATAAAGATTTCGAAGATATAACTTCTACCGTACCGTTTAAAGGTTTTGGCTCAATCCTGACAATCATGATAAATCCTCTAGACGCAAGACTTTAATCTTGGCATTCCCTGGTTTATCAACAATGACAAAATGAAGACCGTCTGATAACATCTTCTTATCGTGAATGATCGCATCTTTATAATCATCCATATGTAAAAGTGGTTCTTTAACTAAACCTCTTTTGATTAACAACGCTTTAACTTCTTCATAAAGTTCATCTTTCGTTTCGCCCAACGATTTTCCTATTTCTAGCGCGATCAACATACCATAACTGATGGCTTCACCATGCAAATAGGTCTCATAACGATGTTTTTTTTCTATGGCATGACCAAAGGTATGTCCAAAGTTTAAAAGCATGCGCTCTTTCTTATCGTATGGGTCTAATAAAACCAATTCTCTTTTGACACAAATGGATTGACTTATCTCTTGTTCTCCAACCTCGTCATGTTCTAAAAGATAATGATACAAATGTTTATCTCCGATGAGCCCCGCTTTAATCATTTCTGCAAGTCCATTTCGATAATCGCGAAGCGGTAAAGATTTAAGTAATTCGGGATCGATAACAACCATTTTTGGTTGATAAAAAGCCCCAACTAAATTCTTTCCATACGCTAAATCAATCCCAACTTTTCCACCAATGGATGAATCAACCATCGCTAAAAGCGACGTTGGTACCTGAATAAACGGTATACCTCGGTAAAGTGTCGCAGCAACAAACCCTGTTAAATCACCAACCACACCACCACCAAAAGCGACGATCAAATCACTGCGTTTAATGCCTTTTTCAATAAGTGTTTCAATGACTAATTGATACGTATCAAAGGACTTACTTTTCTCGCCTGGCTTTATCACGACATATTGGACACTATAGTCTTTCAAAATATCCGTTAATCTTTCGTGGTATAAATCAAAAAGATGCTGATCGGTCACGACAAAAAGTTTTCGATCTGCATAGATTTTTTCAATCATTTTTGGCAATTGATTCAACATGTTTTTTTCGATATAAATATCGTAATCCGCCATTTTAATGAATGTCAAAAGATTTCCTCTTTTCTTTAGCTTGACGTAAGTATGCTTTGAGTTTTTCTTGATCATGCGATAAGATCAAAGATTTGATGACATCTAGTTCCTGTTCGAATGTGTTAATCATATCTAACAAGATATCTTTGTTCTCCAAAAAAAGTTCACTCCACATCGTTTCGTTAATTTTCGCGATACGCGTTAAATCACGAAACGAATCTCCGGTCGCTTCTTTGGTTTCTTTTTCATGGTCCGCATGCATTAAACAAACCGCAAGCACATGTGTCAGCTGACTGGTTAATGCAACCAGTCTATCGTGTGTATAGGCATCAACTACACTTATTTTACCAAAATTTAGGTCGCTTGCGATGCTTCGAATGACCATTTCATCACTTTCTTTGCTCTTCGTGCCTTTGACAATCATCAAATTCGCACGCGTGAATAAATAAGGACTGCGTTGATAAAACCCTGAAGTTTCTCTTCCTGCCATCGGGTGCATCGAGGTGTAGGAGACCCCTTCTGGAATGATGGCTTCAACTTCGTTCATCATCCATACTTTGGTTCCGCTCACATCGGTGATGATTTGACCCTTACGCAAAAGGTGCCCATGCTCTTTTAGAAATGAAACATTATCTTTGGGGTAAAGTGCTAAAAGAATGACTTCCGCTTGACTCATATCATCAAGCGAGGAACCTTTATCAATAAAACCTAAAGATTTTGCTTCATTTAAAATAGATTCATTTAGATCATAGCCTAAAATGTGATGTCTTGCTTGATGCAAGCCTTCGGCATAGGATGCACCAATTAAACCAAGACCAACGATGAAGATCTTCATTTGATTGTTTTTCCTAAAACAGCGCTAACCTTCTCGATTTCCTCCATCATCTGATTAAACTTCTTAATCTTTAAACTTTGTGCGCCATCGGATAGTGCATGTTCAGGATCATGGTGTACTTCAACAATCAGACCATGTGCTCCCACAGCAAGTGATGCTAAGGATAATTTTTCAATCATATTCCAACGACCAGCAGCATGTGATGGATCGACAATCACCGGTAAATGCGATAATTCTTTCACCGCTAAGACAGCACTGATATCCAGCGTGTTTCTTGTGTATTTTTCATATGTGCGAATCCCACGTTCACATAAAATCACTTGTTCATTCCCACCAGCCATGATGTACTCTGCAGACATGAGCCACTCTTCAATGGTTGCAGATAACCCTCTTTTGAGAAGAATAGGTTTTGTTGATTTACCAAGTGCCTTTAATAAGTGGAAGTTTTGCATATTTCTTGCACCTACTTGAATGACATCGACGTATTCTTCAAACAAAGGTAAAAGATCTGCAGAAGGAATTTCTGTAACGATTTTTAAACCCGTTTCTTGTCCTATTTTACGTAATAACTTTAACCCCTCAAGTTCTAACCCTTGAAAAGCGTAAGGTGATGTTCTGGGTTTATATGCACCACCTCTTAAAAGATGAGCACCCGCCTTTTTCACACCTTTAGCAATCGTGCGCAGTTGTTCTTCAGATTCAACAGAACATGGACCTGCCATGACGACAAACTGATCGCCACCGATTTCAACATCATCCGATAGCTTAATGATGGTGTCATGTTTCTTGAAACTACGACTCGCTTTCTTAAACGGTGTCGACACACGTGTGACTTCTTTAACACCTTCAAATGCGTATAAATCACTTGGATCAATCGATGATGTATCCCCAATAATCCCAAAGACGCGTACTTCATCTGATGACGCATCAATAATTTCTAAATGCTTCGCTTTTAAAAACTCAACTAACTTTTCATACTCTTTTTTGGTTGAACCTTTTTTCATCTGGACAATCATGGTTTATCTCTCCTTAGCTTATAAACAAATAAAAAATCCCTGAGGAACCCCAAGGATGAACGTTTGTCATGATTTGGCTGTTCCTTCGTATACACTAGAAAAAGGAATGCCTGAAGCAGTCCTTAGCTGATGTAATAATAGTAATAATATCCAGCCATTTTTTGTGTAAACATTGAAATCACCTTTTCTTTGTTTGCATATAGAGTATCACAAATGAAGCGAAAAAAACAAGTAGCGAACATTTTTTTACATTTTTTTCATTTTGGGTATTGTGTTTTGCACAGGACCGGTGTATTATAGTAGTGTGTAAAACACAGTAAGGAGAACCTCATGAACACTCAATTTAAAAAGGGCATCCTTGAAATGTGTATTCTTGCCATCATTTCGAAAAGGGACATGTACGGTTTCGAAGTGATTGATTCACTCGCTAAAGAAATCGATGTCAATGAAAACACAGTATACCCTATTTTAAGAAGGCTTACGGGACAGGGGTTGTTTGAGACCTATGTCGAACAAACCAATATTGGTGCTCCACGTAAGTATTATCGTATGACAAATCTCGGAAAAGAAAAATTAACGGCTTATGAATCCGAGTGGCGCTCATTTCTAGGTGGCGTCTTCAGACTTTTAGGAGGAAACAATGAAACGTGATTATTTAAAACAATTAAAAGAAGCGTTAATCGAATATCAAGCAAGTAAAAAAGATATCGATGACATCCTTGCAGATTATGATCAACTCTACGATGATGCGCTGAGTTCAGGCAAAACCGATGAAGAGGTTTGGCAAATGTTAGGGACACCTAAAGAAGTGATTGCTGATTTGCGTGATACGCTTCAGCTTAAAAAAGAAAAAACAATTAAAACTAAAATAATCGCCATCATGCCTTTTATCAGTTTAATTGCTTTCTTTATTCTTGGTTTTTATCAAGATTTGTGGCATCCTGGATGGCTCGTTTTCTTAGCAATCCCGATGTCTGCGATCTTACTTCAAACAAGATTAAAAGATGGTATTGTTGCTTTAATGCCCTTTTTAAGTGTCATTACCTTCTTAATCCTGGGGTGGGGCTATAATCTTTGGCATCCCGGTTGGTTAGTCTTCTTATCCATTCCAGTGGCGGCAATCTTACTTAACACTTCTTTAAAGGATTTACCTGTCGCTTTGTCCCCGTTTGTTGCTGTGGTTGCCTTCTTTATTTTAGGTTTCTACTATAACTTATGGAATCCTGGTTGGCTTGTCTTCTTCATCATTCCGATGCTTGGCATTTTACATGAAAAAAACATCATCAAAGTTGTCTTATATGAACTATCCTTTTTACTCGCTATTGGGTTTTATCTCTACATGGGATACGCAGAAGGATCTTGGGCATTTGGTGCACTTGGTTTTCTTCTTCCTGTAGCTACCGGTCTTATTTTAGGTGATGTCCATTTCATCGTTGGTGATTTAAATGGTACAGAACGTAAGAAAGCCATCACGATGTTATCTTTAGTAATCGTTGCAGCAGGCATTTTCTTAGCCCTAGGTTTTGGCTTAAATGGTTGGGGATGGGCATGGCAAGTTTTCTTACTTATTCCTGTAGTAGCTATTATCTTATTTGATAAGTTTAGGTTAACCGCTATCATGCCATTCATTGCAGTGATTTTGTTCTTCTCACTCGGTTTCTTCTTAGGTCTATTCCATGTTTCATGGTTAGCCTTCTTATTGATTCCAATTACTGCTATCATCGAAAACGCATAATAAAGAGATAAGGCGAATCCAAAAGGAATCGCCTTATTTTTTTATCTTTTTCTTTAGTTTTGCGATATAAAAGCCTTCAAATTGTGCGTTTGGAGCAATAAGCAGTGTCCCAGGTACCTTGGACGGAAGCGAAGGGAGCAAGTCCCACATGTGCTGATCAATCGGTTCAAGTTCTACAAGTCCTGTTTTAAGGATGTGCTTGATTTGAAATTCATTTTCTTCAGGTAGGATAGAACAGGTCGCATATACCATGGTTTCTCCTGGTTTTAATAGTTCTACCGCTTTTCTCAGTAATGCTTTTTGTGTCTCAACCGATTTTTCAATCAGTTTAGCAGAAAAGTACTGATAACTTTTCGGCTGATCTATAAAAATCGTACCACTACCACTGCAGGGCGCATCGAGTAAAATACGATCAAATGAGAAATAGGGGTCGAGTTGTCTTGCATCTTTTATCAAGATTGAAATTCGTTTTACACCTTGTCTCAAAACGTTAAATTTTAATTTTTCAGCGCGTATGGGATGTGCTTCTGTTGCTGTAATGGATGCTTGGTCTTGGGTTAATGCTGCTAGTTGCGTGGTTTTACCGCCTGGAGCGGCTGCCATGTCTAAAATGGTTTGCTTTGCTTTAGGCTCTAAGATTAAAGCTGGAATCATTGAGGATAAAGATTGAAGATAGATATGGCCTTGTTCATAGATTGAAAGTTTTTCAATATCAGACTCTAGGGCATTGATGATCAAAGCCTCTTCATACCATGACACCGGTTCAAATGAAATTCTGTTTTCTTTTAGAACACGTTTGACTTCTTCTATGCTTGATTTTAAGGGATTGACGCGTAAAGAAACGATACGTTTTTCACGCATACCCGATAAGATGACCTCACGTGTCTGTTCGTCATAGTGTTTTTTCAGTTGTTCAACCAAAAGATCTAATCCTTGGGGTTGTTGGTGCAAATCGCTATCTTTCATCATATCCCTCACGCATTCCATTATACAGGAAAGCTTAAGCGCTCTCAACCTCATCAGATAGATTTGAGATAAAGTCAACTTTAATCAACATTTCTCTTCTAGAGAATATGATATAATATGGGCAAAATAGAATGTGTAGGAAAATGCCGTGCAGAAAAATCCTGTGGTTGCTCATGTCAATAAAATCCTCATCGGTGCGATCTTGTGGTCTATTTTTTATATGCGTCTTTATTTTAATGAAACCGATTGGAACGAAACGCTCTTTGGGACAACTTTCCCTAACTTATATCAACCCTTGATACGTTATGGCTTGCAACTTATCTTTTTTTTGATTTTAAATTTAAATCTCTTTCATTACACCGTGGGTAAAAGGCATGCCGTTTTAGATTACCCACGTTTTTTTAAAGTTTTTATCTTTATTGCACTCACTGTTTTTATCACACAAACGGTCAGTATATACCTTAATATTCCCTTTCACTTCGGCTTAATTGGCTACTTCTTCGGATCAGGTGACTATGCACTTTTCGTAAGAGAGCTTCCCGTGTATACCTATATCGTTTATATGTTTAGTCAAATGATGATGATTTTATACCTTGCAGGAGTTGTGATCTACCTCTTCCAAGTCTTAAAGATGAAGTTAACACTCGGATTTGCTTATGGATTAAGATACATGATGATTTTAGGATTATATGCTTTTGCATTAGGCTTCACCCCGGTAGGTTTTGATCTTTACCACATGATCCTCATGATTGTTTATGTGTTTGTGGCATTTTTGGTTTACATGCGGACAACATATAGTTTAAGGGCTTTATTATTAGCGGTGATTCTGCTTTTCATTTTATAAAAAAACGAAAGAAAAGAGGTTTTATGATGAACGATTTTAAAAATGATTTTGAGTTTGAAAAAGAGGTTGTTGATGAAGCTTTACTGGATAACCCAGAGCCCAGATGTCCTGTTGTTCTCCTCTTAGACACATCTTATTCCATGACTGGAAATCCCATCAACCAATTAAACGAAGGCGTTCATGCGCTTTATGCAGCACTCAGAGATGATGATCTTGCCAGTGTTCGTGTTGATTTATCGGTCATTTCCTTCGGACAATCCGTTACTGTTTTACAACCGTTTGCGACCGTTTCTGAGTCTCAAGCACCAGAACTTCGTGTCAACGGAATGACACCGATGGGTGAAGCACTCGTGACAGCTCTTCGAAACATAGAAAATCGAAAGAATGAATATCGTGCAGCAGGTATCTCTTATTACCGACCATGGTTATTTGTCATTACCGATGGTGAACCAACCGATAACACGATGGAAGCATCCAGCATGTTACAACAATCCATTCAATCAAAGAAAGTGATTTTCTTTGGTATTGGTGTTGAAAATGCGAACATTGAACGCCTTAGACAAATTGCGGGTTCAAGAGACCGTGTCTTCAAACTTAACGGATTAAACTTTAAAGAACTCTTCCAATGGGTTTCTTCATCCTTATCCAGTGTGTCCTCATCCCGTGTAGGCGATACCATTAAGCTTGAAAAACCAAGTGATGACGTTTTTGAATTTGAGGTATAAAGGTGATTAAACTGTTTGGTGCGTCCGTTGTTGGCACATCTCATGTCCAATCAGAAACACCGTGCCACGATGCGCACCGTTACCGTATATTACCAGATAACTGGGGTTACATTGCTTGCGTATCCGATGGGATGGGAAGTGCGAAAGCTGCAGAAATTGGAAGCGATGTCGCTTCTTCTTTCATCGTCAACTTTCTCGAAACCCACCTCGATCCGAAGCTTGATGATGAAGATGTCCTGATGTTGATCAAAGAAGGATTCGTTGAAGTTCACGATCAACTATTGATGGCATCTTCCGAAAGAGAGCTTAAAGTCAAGGACTTAAATGCGACACTTCTAGTGTTCGTCACCCTTGGAAAAAGACAATTTTATGGTCAAGTAGGAGATTGTTCAGCCATTGGAAAACTTGGTGATAACTATCATGTTTTGGTAGAACAACAACGCGGTGAGTACGCCAACGCAACCTTTAGTGTCTGTGACCTGCAGTCGATTGAAAATGGCATCTATGAAAAAATTGAAGGGTATTATCCCATGGTTGCGTTAATGACCGATGGCATCGAAGGGCTTAGTATTTCTGCAAAAGACAAACAGGTGAGTCATCTCTTTTATGACCCCTTCTTCCAAGCGTTTCAAAACCCAAAGTTTCATCAAAAAGATGTGGAAGCTGCATTAACAAGGTTTTTAAATTCAGAACGTATCAATAAAAAAACAGACGATGATAAAACATTGCTGTTTATCTATGCTGAGGATGTATGAAAAAATATTTTCTTGAAGATGGATCCAAAATCTTAATCGATGATACAAAGCCCATCGGAAGTGGTGGTGAAGGTTCCGTCTTTAAGCTTGCTAAAAATCCTAATATCTTAGTGAAGATTTATAGCGAACGTGCGCTAGAGCGCATGCCTGAAATTGAACAAAAGATTAAAGCCATGGTGGGTAAAAAACCTGGATTACTTGATTATAACGGCTTAACCATTATCGCTTGGCCAAGTTATGTGGTCTATGATGAATTTAAACGCTTTGCTGGTTATCTCATGAAGCGTGTTCAAGCCAAAAATCAGTTATCACATGTTATTACCCCAGGTTTACAAAAAGCTAAATTTCCCAATATCACCTATTATGATCGTGTGGTTATCGCCATCAATCTCGCCAAAGTGATGGGTTTCCTACATCAAAACGATACGATTATTGGTGATATCAATACGAGTGACTTCTTTGTTTATCCTGGCTTTGAAATTGGTGTCGTCGACACCGATTCCTTCCAATTTTCATCTGCAAATAAACTCTTTCACTGCAAAGTCTTTACACCAGACTACACCGCACCTGAAGTGATTGAAGCGAAAAAGAAATTTACTCAAGAAATCAAACGTATTCCAAATCACGATAACTATGGTTTAGCTATCCTGATTTTCCAGATTTTGATGTTTGGTGTGCATCCCTTTTCGGCACGTATCAAGGGTGTGTTAGGTTTTGACGGTAATGCCATCAACTACACGATGGAAAAAGAAATTTTTCCTTACAATTACCCATCAAACAACATTATTCCACCCAAAAATGCGATGCCCTACACGTTCTTACCTAAAAACATTCAAGAACTTTTTAATCGATCTTTTCAAAAACATGCCTTAAGCGATACCGATCGTCCTTCCACTGAAGAGTGGGTCAAAGAACTTCGTGTCTTAAAAGATTCTTTGAAAAAATGTAAAAAAGATAAAACCCATTTTTATCCAAATCATTTTCAAAAGTGCCCGATTTGTGCGAGAGAACAAACCAAAGATTATGATTATCTGGCAGATTATTTTAAATCGATCTCAAGAAAGTTTATCACTTATGATACAGATCATAAACCTGTGGTTGTCGATGAAAACGATGTTTACGATGAAACCATTCTCGGAAAATCTTATACGCTTAAAAAAGGAAAGGCGCTCGCGTATTTTTTCGATCCAAAACTGATAGATAAATACCAATTAAGAGAACGAGTTGAAGCAATTTACCGCTCATCTATGCCATCTTCTCTTAAGAAATATTTCCCTTATCCGAAAGCACTCATTCAAAAAAACGGTGTAACCATAGGCTATATCATGCCATACGTACCACACTTGTACCGTTTAAATACACTTCTTAAAGGTAATAAAATAGGAAAACTAAAAATCACAGAAAAAGCGAAAGTCGTGATTGCAAAACATATCGCATCCATGTTCAAAACACTCGAAAAACATGAGATTGCAGTTGAGCTCTCTGAGATTTATATCGATAGTGACCTTAAGCCTTATATTCCAGATATCGTCTTAATCGGTAGTCCCGATGGTACTTATCTACCGATGTCTTTTCAGCGTGAAGAATATTTACCTCAAGAATATTACGCGATGCAGCGCTATCAAGCCTATTTAAAGAAACTTGAAGATGAAAAAGCAAAAATAGAACAAGAGAAAAAAAGACTTCTTGAGGAAGCAAGAAAACGTGATCTTGAACTTATTCGTTCACCTTTAGAAAAAAAGATTGAAGCGAAAAAGAAACCTCAAGAAGAAAAACCCTTAAACTTTGAAACGGAAACGCCCAAGTTTTCTTTCGAATTTGAAAAATCACACGCACCCATCGAAGTTCAAGATATCGCTCAAGAAGTCAAAGAGGAAATCCCACTTGACATCACCTATAGCCCCAAGAGTAAAGAAACGATTCGTTTCCATTTAGGCGTCATCATTCATACACTTTTACAAGATACTCATCCCTACAAAGCAACGCATAAACTTGCCCAAAAACCCATCAGTTATTTTGTGGAAAACAACATCTTTATTCACAAGAAAACCATGCCTGGTGTCGAGATTGACGAAAAAGGAAAACCCATCGAACTTTTCCCTATGTTTTATCAAAAGGTGATGAGACGTGCACTTCAAATCAAAGACTTAGCTTTCATCAAACGTCCTTCGCCGCGTGAATGGCATTTCACTTTAACAAAATTATCTTACAGACTCACCAAATGTCGGGTTTCAGAATATCACGATTATCCAAAACATTTAATTGCGTGTCCTTATTGTTTTAAATCAGATAAACACACGCATGACGAGATGAGACAATTTGCGAAAGAGCATAAAAAAGGCTTTACGTTTAATTTTCTACTGATCAATCGTTTATTAAACTATGTGTTTATTTCAGTTGGATTAGTAGGTTTAATCTACGCGGTTAACACCCTACCTTTAACATCATTCCAGGATTTCCTAAGTTTGATTCAATTTTCAGAAAAATTAGAAGTGATTAAACAATGGATTCATTTTGAAGACATTGAAAGAGGTATCTTAAGCGCACTTGAGTGGTTGTTATCACTTTATGAGCGCATCTTTGGAGGGATGACACCATGATCAGTTGGATCTTATTCGGACTTAGTGCCCTATGGTTATGTTTTAACATGCTATGGATCGTTGTTTTAGTTATCCGTAAGAAACAAAAACTACAGATTCCTCAAGAAATTAAACTACACATCAAAAAAACCATGCGGTTTAATGTGGTTTATGTCATCATCTTCTCGATCTTGGGGTTCTTGTTCCTATGAAAACACTTATAAACTTAGCCTTGATAGGCTTAATCATCATGTATATCTTCGATCAAGACACCTACCTAAGACTTGAAGCACCACTGGTTCATGTCATTCATTTCGCCATCATCGGATACTTGATATGGATTTTATTGAGTGATCTCTTTAAAGGACTGAAACGTTCGTTAACCGAGAAATTTGGATTTACGTTAAAACGGATGAAACGAAAATTCTCACATCTGAAAAACAAGGCACTACATTAAACAAAAAAACTGGGCGACCAGTTTTTTATTTAATCTCTTGTAGCGCACGAATAATCGCTTTAAAATGTGATGTGATATTCGCCTTAGGTATCCCTGAATATCCGATAAGTAAGCAGTGATGTTGATAGATTTGACTCAAATCTTCTTTCGCATAAGTCTTTACTGCAATATGGTGTTTCTCTAAAACTTCATAGATCTGCTCAATAGCGACATCACGTGTGATTTCAAGCATGAAATGAAGACCTGCTTCATCACCATGTAGTTTTAACCACGATACATTTTTAATCAATAATCGCACCATTTCAAGTTTTTCACGGTAATCATTACGCATCCGATTGATATGTCTTTCAAAGAAACCACCTTGCATGAATTTATAAAGTACATACTGTTCAAAAGTTGGAACTGTACACCCATGGTATGAAGACATGTGCTGGTATCTACTCATCAAATGCTTAGGTAACACCATGTAGCTCATACGAAAAGATGGCGCAAGACTTTTCGTAAATGTATTCATATAAATGACACGATCATTTTGATCAAGACCTTGCAGTGCTGGAATAGGTTTTCCTTGATATCTAAACTCACTGTCATAATCATCTTCGATAATATAGGCATGTTTTTCCATAGCCCAGTTTAAAAGTTCAATGCGTCTTGAAATCGGCATCACAATACCGGTTGGGTATTGATGCGATGGTGTGACGTGGCAGACATCAACCCTTTGTTCTTTTAAGCGTTCTACAGATAGACCCTTAGCATCGAGTGCGACATGAACAATGTTCACATCGTTTGCAGTAAGTAATTGTTCGATTTTTGTAAATCCTGGTTTTTCGAGTGCATAAGATTGATGTCTACCTAATATTTCAACGATCATACTGATGAGTGATGTGCTCCCGGAACCAATAATGATACGATCTGGTGAAACGTGCATGCCACGATAAAGGTCTAAATACTTCGCAATCTCCATGCGTAGTTCATAAAGACCTTGGGGTGGTGTCATGTTCAGCATTTCATGGTGACTTTCTGAAATCACTTCTCTGGATAGTTTTGCCCATGTCGCATTAGGAAATAACGTCGTATCGACAACATTGGTGTCAAATCGATAAAGGTAATCCTGTTTTTCTTCTTTAGGATATATGAAATGATCTTCATCTTTGGGTTCACTCAAAATCATTTCAACATGTTTCGATACAAAATAACCCTTTTTCTCGAGTGCATATACATATCCTTCAGCAATCAGTTGTTGATAAGCAGCTTCAACGGTTAAAGGACTCACTTTCAGTGTTGAAGCGAGTTTTCTTTTCGATGGGAGCTTTGAATGTTCAGCATAAGAACCTTCCATGATAAGTCTTTTAAATTGTTCGTAAATATCGACATAAATAGGTTTTCTCATAGACACCATCTGGTATGTTCATATTTTTGTAATCTGAATATTCATCTATACCAGTTTATATTATACAATGAAACTAGAATATAGACAAGGAAGTGCAAATATGTTAACAAATGAACGTTATCTTTTAAATAAAGAACTCGCCCAAATGCTTAAGGGTGGCGTGATCATGGATGTTTCAAACCCTGAACAAGCAAAAATTGCAGAGGCTGCAGGTGCGGTTGCCGTCATGGCACTTGAGCGTATTCCTGCAGATATAAGAGCTGCAGGTGGTGTATCGCGGATGAGCGACCCTAAAATGATTAGAGAAATTCAACAGGCAGTCTCAATTCCTGTCATGGCGAAGGTGCGAATCGGCCATTTCGTTGAGGCACAAATTTTAGAAGCCATCGAGATTGATTATATTGATGAAAGTGAAGTTTTATCCCCTGCTGATGATTTACATCATATTGATAAAACAACATTCAACGTACCTTTTGTTTGTGGTGCAAAAAATCTAGGTGAAGCCTTAAGACGTATTGCTGAAGGCGCCTCGATGATACGCACGAAAGGTGAACCCGGTACAGGTGATGTCATTCAAGCTGTGCGTCATATGAGAGAAATTCAAAAAGAAATCAGACGCATACAATCACTCCGTAAAGATGAACTTTACGTTTTACAAAAAGAACTTGGTGTTTCCATGGATTTGGTTCAATATGTCCATGAACACGGAAAACTCCCTGTTGTCAATTTTGCAGCTGGTGGCATTGCAACACCAGCCGATGCAGCACTCATGATGCAGCTCGGTGCTGAAGGTGTTTTCGTAGGTTCCGGTATCTTTAAGTCAGGCAATCCTAAAAAGCGCGCAGAGGCGATTGTCAAAGCAGTCACAAACTATCAAGACCCTAAAGTATTAGCAGAAATCTCAGAAGACCTTGGCGAAGCGATGGTTGGTATTAACGAACAAGAAATCGAACTTTTAATGGCTGAAAGAGGTAAATGATGTTAACGATTGGCATCTTAGCTCTACAAGGCGCATTTGTTGAACATCAAGCCATGTTTGAAAAACTTGGTGTCAAGACATTTCAGATTCGACAAAGAAAAGATCTCGATAAACCGATGGATGGTATCGTTTTACCTGGTGGTGAATCCACTGCTATGGGAAAATTGTTGCGTGATTTAGAGATGTTAGCACCTTTAAAAAAGAAAATCCATGACGGTCTACCGACCATGGGTACATGTGCTGGGATGATCCTTATGGCAACATCCATCCACGATGATCCTACCATCCATTTGGGTGAGATGAATATCACGGTAGCGCGTAACGCATACGGTAGACAATTGTCGAGTTTTTATACAAAAAATCTTTTTAGTGGTCAAGAGATTCCGATGACCTTTATACGTGCACCTTACATCGTATCTGTAGATGAAGGTGTTGATATCTTATCAACCGTAGATGGTAGATGGGTTGCAGCGAGAGAAAAAAAGATGCTTGCAACCGCATTCCATCCAGAATTGACGGCTGATACGACCGTTCATGAGTACTTCTTGGAGATGATTTCATCTTCAAGTTAAGTATGAGTATTGCACAAACACCCCCCCCGTTGGGCAATACTCTCTATAAAAGGGCAAGCCTTACTTGCCCTTTTCCTTTATACCTATGCTGATTCATGCTAAAATATAAACAAATCGCAAGTCAGGAGACACCAGATGAACATCTTTTACCGCCTATATCAATACATGTTAAAGTTTTTTTCGAAACTACTTCCCTGGAGAGAACCCATGGTCATCAAAGGTGAAGAGAGCCTTGTTTTACTTAAAGAACATCTTTTAAGTCTTCCCTATAAACATTATTTGATTGTGACCGATCAAGGTATGACTAAGGTCGGACTAGTTAAGCATTTAATGTCCACTTTGCAAGATTCACATTATCATTTGCATGTTTATGATCAAACGGTACCTAATCCAACCGTGCAAAACATTGATGATGCTTATCAATTGTACCAAACCTATCGGTGTGATGCCATCATCGGTTTTGGTGGTGGATCTTCTTTGGATTGTGCCAAAGGGTTAAGCATCAAAGTCGCTTATCCTAAGAAAAAAATAGCCCATTTCAAAGGTATCTTGAAAATACATCGAAAGTTAGTTCCGGTGATTGCCATACCGACAACAGCCGGTACAGGTTCTGAATGTACGCTTGCTGCTGTCATTTCAGACCCCCAAAAGAATCAAAAATATGCCATCATGGATATGCATTTAGTACCAACCATTGCAGTATTAGATCCGACGTTACTGAAAAACCTTCCCTCTTTTTATACCGCGACAACGGGTATGGATGCATTAACACACGCCATGGAAGCATGGATCAGTTTAGGTCGAACGAAAAAAACAGATCAACGAAGCCTAAATGCCATGAGCGTCATATTCAATGAACTCGAGCGTTCCTATCTAGAGCCAGATAATTTATCCTACAGAATGCATCTTTTGGAGGCATCCTATGATGCAGGATACGCTTTTACAAGAGCCTATGTCGGAAATATTCATGCCATTGCGCACGCGTTTGGTGGTTTTTATCACATCCCACATGGTTATGCGAACGCCATCATCATGCCCCATGTGCTTCATTACTCGCTTCCTTATATTGAAGGTCGTTTAGCCAAACTTTATGATCATCTCTATCCCAATGATCATTTAAAGCGAAAAATAGATAAAGCGCATGCCATGATTGAGAAGATCAAGTCCATGAATCTTGCGATGAACATTCCTGAACAAATCGTTGTTCCTCACGATCAATACGTAGAAGACATGGTAGCACATGCCCACAAAGAAGCAAACCCACTTTACCCTGTACCACATATTTATCGCAAGCAAGATTTCAAACTACTGTTTCATCAAATCTTAAACACTAAACTATAAAAATAGGGAATAGCCATATGAGATGGGCTATTCCCTTTTGCATTAAGATGTCTTCTTTTCTAGTAATGCTTTAATGTCAGTTAGTAATGCTTCTACTGTTGGTGGTTTTGGTTTCTTCGCCTCTTCTTCTAAGGCTAGTTTTTCAGCTTCTGCTTTAGCCAGCAATTCTTCTTCACGAAGTTTGTTTTTAGCGATTTCAGCAAGTTCACCCATTCTCGCAAACGTACGTATAATGATAAATATGACCAAAGCGATAATTAGGAAATCAATCACATTTTGAATGAATAGCCCCCAGTAAATCGCATTTTCTGTGACTCCTGTAAGTTCGTCCGCCGGTCTAAGTACCGTTTTAATATCCTCAAAACTCTTTTTACCTACAATCAAGCTAATCACAGGCATCAATATATGATTGACTAAACTCGAAATGATTTTACCAAATGCACCACCGATAATGACCGCTACAGCCAAATCCATGACATTACCCTTCGTAATAAACTTTTTAAAATCTTGAGCAAATTTTTTCATGCGTTCGCCTCCTATGATTTCATTATAGCACTACCCTATTCAAAATGTGTTTCATCCTTAAGTCAAAGAAAAAAACACCCCGAAGGGTGCTCGTTATAATTTGATATAGCCAATACCGATACCTTTAGGACCGGTATGCGCGCCTACAACAGGGGTTAAATACGCGACGACAACTTCTCTTTCAGGGAATGCTTTTTTAATTTCTGTCTTAAACCAATCCACATATTCATCGGCATGTGCATGAGAAATATAGGTTAACACGTTTAAACCTTGTGTTTCTTCGATGTATCTTTCTAAACAGCGTTGATGCGCCTTGTGAATGGTACGAATTTTTTCAAGGGATTCCACTTTGCCATCTTCGGTAATCTGCAACAAAGGTTTCATTTGAAGCATCGTTCCAAGCGTGCCTTGAAGTTTGGATAAACGTCCATTTTTAACCAAATAAAGAAGCGTATCTACAGCAAAGATAATCCGATCATTGTCTCTAATTCTTTCAAGATAGGGTAAAATCTCAGCCACTGATTTACCTTCTTGGGCTAAGCGATGCGCTTCAAGTGCCATGTAGGCTTCTGCATACGCAAGTGTTAAGGAATCGAAAGCAGTCACTTTGATCGTCACTTCAGAGGCGATACGTTTCACGGCTTCATATAAACCAGAAAGTTTGGAAGAAATGGTGATTACCAACGCTTCTTCGTAACCTTCTTTTTCAAGTTCTTCAAAATAAGCAATCATGGTCCCTGGTGAAACATACGATGTTCTTGGGATGTCGTTAGGATCTTTTTGGATACGCTCATAAAATGTTTTTGCATCCATTTGAACATAATCATCATAAGCTTCATCTGCACCAAAATGAATCACAGAACGTAAAATGCGAATGTCCTTAGGGTAATCAAGATAATCAAGTCCTGCGTTACTACAAACGAGAATAGCTACTTTGCTCATAAAATTCTCCTTATCGTCTTTTATTTATATTTTACCAAGTATTGCTTGGATTTGGTCAATTTTCTCATGTTTTTCAAAGCGTGATGGATGTTGATGTCCTTTTGTGAAAATGATGATTTTCGCACCAATTTCCTCAGCAACTTCAGCATCATGCAATGTGTCACCAATCATCACGATGTTTTTTGGATCAATCTGGTGTTTTTCAATGAACTTTTTAGCAACCATAACTTTTGAATTTGCATAAACATCGGTAGTTCCTAAAACATGTTGAAACAAATGATCTATCTGGTAATGTTTAAGTTGCTCATGTAAATTTTTCTCTTCAGATGCGGAGAGTAAAACATTCACATATCCTTTTTTCTCACAAGCCTTAATTGTTTCGATAACGCCTTCATGAAGCGATAGTTCCAAACTTCTGGGTTGGTATCTTTCGATAAAACGATGGGCTAATACTTTAAAACTTGTTTTCTTTAAGTCATATACCTTATCATAATACGCTTCAACAGGAAATGTGAAAATCATGAGATATTCATCAAACGTAACCAAAGGTCTTTCTTCTTCTTTTAGCATTTCAATTAAAATATCATAACATAATCTCGCATCATCCAATATGGTGCCATTAAAATCCCAAAATATATAGTTCATGTGGATCCTCTTATTTATGATAGGGATGATGTTTTAAGATCATAAATCCCCTGTAGATTTGTTCGATCAAAATTAAGCGCATGAGTTGATGAGGAAACGTCATCATCGAAAAAGATATTTGACTGTTCGCTCTTTTTAAAACATCATCACTTAAACCATAACTACCACCAATCACAAACACGATATCTTTGGTAGTATATGTCATCTTCTCATCAAGCATCTTCGCAAAGCCTTCGCTTGATGTCATTTTGCCTAAGATGGCTAAACACACGACATCATCTGTATCTTTAATTTTAGAAAGAATACGTTCACCTTCTGTGTGCTTCCCTTGTTCAGATGCTTCATCTAAAACCTCAATCACTTCAATCTTAACGGGACATTGTTTTAAGTAGTAACGCATACTTTCATCTAAACCTTTTTGGTTCACTTTACCTACGGCGATAATCTTAATCATAATTTAATCACCGGCAACCCTTCTTGAAAAGCGTAATAAACCACTACTTTAGTCGGATCATCAAACGCTTTAACAATAGATTCATCAATATCATCAATACAGTTACAGTCTTCAGAAATGTGGGCAACCACCCAAATACTATGTTTTGTGACCAGCTTATTCATCAATCTAGCCGCATCATCGTTAGATAAATGTCCCTTTTCACCTACAATACGCTTTTTCAGTAAGAAAGGACGTGCGGATTGAAAGAGGGTAAACGGGTTGTGATTCGCTTCTAACAGGTAAAAATCAGCACCTGTTAACATGGGATAATAGCTTTCATCAACATACCCTGTATCGGTTAAAAAAACTGCTTTATGCTCGCCATCATGAATGACAAACCCAACCGGTTCTTCTGCATCATGCGATAACATAAAAGGCATCACCTTCATATCTCCTATCGAAAAAGGGATGTCCGCTTCGATAATGTGTGTTTCAGGAAACAGGGAAACCACATCGATGGGTAGACTATTTAACGTCCCTTTCGTGAGATAGACATGTTCTAATGCACCATATTTTAAGAGCATTTTTAAACCCATGATGTGATCATGGTGTTCATGGGTAATGAGTAGTGTTTTAACATCAAAAATGTTCTCTTCATAAGAGAGCATCTTCTGCTTGATTTTTTGATAAGAAATGCCAGCGTCGATGAAGAGTTTTACATGTCCTACTTTTAAGTAGGCTGCGTTCCCTTTTGAGCCGCTGGCAAGCACGAATATTTCCATTTCACTTCACCTTCTTTAATCTTATCATAAAAATGTGTGAGATTTACGAATAAAATGAAAGTGGTTGCATAAGACCTGAAAAAATGCTATATTATACTTGCTTGTATGAAATACATTGAAGGAGTGAACACAATGAATCAAACCAAAACACTAAGAAAACTTGCAATTTTTGTGCTAATTTTTGCAGGTCTACTTACGTTAGCCGCATGTAAAAGTGGTGACAAAACTCCTTACGGTAGCATCTCTGATGACGCATATCTGACGATTGGTGACATCACCGTAACGGAAAAGGAATTATACGATCAATTGCGTATGCAAGGTGCTTCAGTTTTAGCAACGATGATTGATGAAAAAATCTTTGCAGATCAAGTTGCAGACGCTAGAGCCTTGATTCTTGCAAATGACGAAGAAACACTTAAGTATCTTGATGAAATCATTAACAATGCGATTCATGGTACTGCAGACTTAGAAACATTAGAAAAGAATTACAATAACTATCCAGAACGCTTTGTACGCAATATCGAACAATTCGTTGACTCACTATACTTATTAGATAACAATACAAATATAGCGAGTGTTAAAGACAGTATCCTTGCATTAGATGGTAAATACGAAAACTATGCAAGCATTCCTCTTCTACTTGATCGTTATATCTTAAGAGTTGCTCAAAAGGCTTATGCAAAGGGCATTCTTGATGACGAAGTTCTTGATAAAGACAACGTCAACTTCATTTCAGAAGCAAACTTAGTCAACTACTATAACACCAGCATGGTGGGTCGTTACGATGTCAATGCGCTTGTGATTCGTTTCATTAACTTAAATGAAGCTAACGCAGCACTTTACCAAGGGTCCATCAAATCAGATTCAAAAGGTTTATGGTACAAGATTCCTGATATCCGCATCACTGCAGGTAATCCAGGTTATGTCGACTTAAACAATGAAACACCTACAGGTAATGGACATATCGTTACCATCCTAAGTGATTTAGGTCTTCTATCGAAGTTAGGCGTCGATCGTGAAGATCGTTCACAACTTTCAGTTGCCGACTATGAAAATTACTACAAACGTTACGTGATCAGCACAACACGTGAAACAGGTAGACCCGATGAAGCTTTAACCGCTGAACAAGTTAAAGCGGAATTTGTTAACATTTATAACATCCTTAACCCAGCAAACAAAGTTGAAGTTGCTGTAGATGGTTCCATTGTTGCTCAAGCAGGTTCATCATTCAATTCTTTATTGACTTATGATGATCTTACAAAGATGAACACCAGTTTAAGAGGCCATATTTACACCACATTAACTGCTGAAACACAAATGGATGATGTCTTAGACTTATCCACACAAAAACCTTTCTCTTCACGCGTTCAAACATTTGGTAATTCACGTTACCTCGTTTACAAGCTCGATGATGAATCCGACACTGAAGAAGGTATTTTAGTTGAAAGTGAAACAGATCCAGACGTTAAAGTATTCGCAGATACAGAAGCTGCACAAGCGAAGAAAGACGAAGCGTTTGGTAAAATCTTTGATAGCAAGTTAACATCAACTTATATCTCATCAAAAGTTTCTGCACTTTATCAAGATAAAGAACTTAACATCTATGACAAAGTTGTTCGCGCATTCTATGAACAAAACTATGGTTACAAGGGCACAACAAAAGATAGATCAGGTGATGTGATTGCAACGATTGATGGTAAAGACATTTTAGTGGATGATTTCTATGCACAACTTGAAAAATCTTATGGTATCAACTTGTCTTTAGATTTAGCTTCTAACAAGCTTCTTCTTGCAAGTACAAAGTACACCATTGATGCTAAAGAAATGGATACCTTCAAAACACAATTTGAAGATATCATCAGCCAATTCTCAGCTAATAACTTCGCATCTGCTGGATTCCCAGCATCCATGGGTCGTGAAAGTTTCTTACTTCTTGCTTTCGGTTCTAAGACCAACCAAGAAGCGATTAACCAATTATACGTTTACCCAGAATTAAGACAACAATACATGGACGATCTTGAAGCTCATTACAGCACACAAGATGCATCCGTTTATGAAAAATTAGCTGATCTTGCTGCATTACAATACAACAACTTCAAGTCAATCAATGTTAGCCACTTACTCGTTTACTTTGATGAAAATGGTGATGGTACACCTGATAACCCACAAGACTATTTAGATAAGCTTGATGCTGCAACTGTTGCACAAATTAAAGCTGGTTTAGTAGATCTTGTTGAACTTGTCTACGATCGTATTGGTAACTACACAGGTCATGCTGCTGGCTTAACAGCGATTGCAACTGAATTCAACAATTCGGGACGTATTTTACGTGGAAGTGTGACACCTCCATATGATTATCAAATCGAACAATTATGGTCAGAATACCGTAAACTCGGATTCTACTTAAAGTTTGAAACTATTTCTTCACAAATCACAAACACATCAAACTTCATTACAGGTTCTTCAGTACTTGATCCTGTCTTCTACAACCGTGCGATGGCTCTCCATCAACAACTTGTAGAAATCGAAGATGACGATGCAAAATTCCCATTATTAGATCTTTATGGTACCGTGATTACTGAAACAGCACTTGACGAAGTCATGAGCGATTTCGGTTGGCACTTAATTCTTGCAACATCCATGGGCAAGAAGACTTCTGCAGTCTTCAGTGCAGCTGATGATGAAGATGGTAAGTATGTATCTTCTGATGATGAAACATTAAATGTTTATAACGAAGATTCTGAAACGTTAACTGCTTCACAAATCAAGTTCTACTTAACTGAACAAAAATCTGCTGAAGGCGTTATTCTTCCAACGAATGTACAAACCGCTGTTAACAACTACTTAACACCTGTACTAAACCGTTATAAGAACACCTTCATGCAAAGAGAACTCATCTTCTCACTTGTTCAAGATGTTGAATTTGCAAGCAACACTGGTGCTGCACGTTTTGCAAACATCCGCGATATTAACTTACGTCAACTTGACGAATACATGTTATCTACCGCTGGCGTGTTTGATCAAAACTACGCAACCCTTTATGGTTCATGGTTCACCATTCTTAAAGGTTAATGAAAACATAAACAGCTATCCATAGGGTAGCTGTTTTTTTTCATCTTAACATTAAAAATAAAAAGCACAACATGTGCTTTTTTCGTTATTTAATCTTATGTTTGTAGAACTTCATCTTATCCATCACGGATAACATCTGAGTGAACGTACCTTCAACCGTATCATTTAAAGATTCACCTAAAACGGTAAACTTAGAATCGATGGTATCGATAAACCATAACAGGAGGGCTTCACCAGTTTGTGGTTTTTTAGGAGATCCAAAGTTAAACTGGCCATGATGTGAAATGATCATATGTTTAAGCATTAAGACCTCTTCTGTATCCGCATAACCAAAAGATTGTGCGACGCGATCAATATCGATGGTTTGCATCACTAAATGCCCAATCAGAAGTCCTTCTTTGGTATATTCACCATCGACACCACTGATTTCATCGATCTTTGACATATCGTGCAGGATGGTTCCTGCATACAAAAGATCTTTGTTCAAATAAGGATATACATGAATAAAGGGATCAACAAGTTTCAGCATCGTATACGTATGATGTGATAATCCACCGACATAGGCATGATGAAATTTGGTTGCTGCAGGATGCAAGTAAAACTTTTTTTCATTTTCTTTGTAAATCGTCTTCGTGATTTTTTTAATAATCTCATTTTCTATCTTATTGAGATAAGATTCAATGCCACGTTTGATCTGCATCATGGGAATCGGTGCATATACATAGAATTTTTCAAGGATTTCTTCCAATGCTTCATCGGTTAATACGGTTTCTGCAGGTGTAATCCCCACACATTTTAAGACGAGTTCATCTTCAATTTTGACAACAGCTAACGCTTCAAATTGGTATACTTTTCCCATTTGAAGTTCAGAAAGTTGTTCAAATTCGAGTTTTAAATTGATGTGTTCACCATCTGTGGTCATGACGGTGGTGTTACAAAAATGTGCACCACTGTTAATGGATTCAACTTTCGCAACGATTGTGTAACGTTGATTGACATTTAGTTCCATCGTTTACTCCTTCACATGCGAGAGCACATAGGCTTCAAGCGCAGATTTTTCATTGATTAATCGTCCGTTTAAGACTTCGATGACCATGTCTGTTTGGATTTTTTTAACCCAAGCACCAGCCTTTTTCTTCGTTAGTTCAATCATTTCAGGTGCCCGTAGTTTTAAGTCAAGATCACTTTGAATAGGTAAACGTTTATAAGCTTCTTCGATGGTCTGTTTTAAGTTTTTACTATAGCCAAGAAGGTGTGCAACACGATTGCCCAAAAGACACAAATCAAGTCCATACGTATAGAGCGTATACGGGTCAAAGGGTTGAGGTTGTTTAGCTAAAAAGCTAGCTGTTTCATAGCGGTGTCTATGTTTATTGGAAAAAGTCCACGCTTTAGGTACTTCACCGTGTAAGGTGAACGCCATCGTGAAAAAGGCATCCACAAAGGGCATATCATCCAAATTTTGAATGAAAAGTAAACCTTCTTTAAGTCCAGGTAAAACCTCGTGAACACGGGTGGTTACCATCGATTGAATCGCTCTTTTTAAATAAGGTCCTTTAAAGGTTTTAATCAATTCATTTAAGATACGTTCATTTGAGACTTCTAAAAGTTTATGACGAAGTTCCAAGATCGCATCTCTTGTTTTCTTTTCGATTTGAAAACCCAGTTTAGCTTGAAAATAGAAGGCACGCATCATACGAAGGGCATCCTCTTCAAAGCGAACCATAGGGTCGCCAATGGCTCTAATCTGTTTACTCTTCAAATCTTCTTGACCAGAAACGTAGTCAATAATCTGTGATTTTTCATCCATTAACATACCGTTAATGGTAAAATCACGACGTTTGACATCGTCTTCTACGGTTGCTTCAAAACTGACTTCTTCGGGATGTCTTGAGTCTTGATAAACACCATCAATCCGGTAGGTTGTCACCTCAAAGGTATCTGGTCCAAAAAGGACAGTGACGGTACCGTACTTAATCCCTGTAGGTTTCGTTTTGAAATGTTTAGCCACCTGATAAGGCTTCGCGTTTGTTGTAATATCGATATCGGTTAATTGGGTTTTTAAAAGATGGTCGCGAACAGCGCCACCAACAATATAAGCTTCATAACCGTTTTGTTTTAAAATTTGTACGACCTTCATCGCACGATCCATTATACTCATTATTTTCACCGTTTTTATTATACCATGACTTGTCATAATCCTTAGAAGTGTTTTTCGCTTGTGAATCCAGAAAGTGCGTGTTATGATGGCTTTTGAGGTGATAAGTTTGCGTCAAACGATTTTATACATAGCCATAAGTT
The DNA here is from genome assembly GCA_002418725.1 of Acholeplasmataceae bacterium UBA5769. GTDB lineage: Bacteria > Bacillota_I > Bacilli_A > Acholeplasmatales > Acholeplasmataceae > Peloplasma. The sequence goes on along the minus strand of DIER01000019.1, from coordinate 27,186 downwards.
TGGATGGCATGATTGCTGGAGTTAACGATGATCTTTCCTATCTTCATGGATACGATGACTTTAAACTGGTTCAATCGTCTTATCAAGAATTGATGAATCAAATCGATACCATCATCATGGGAAGACGTACCTATGATGTTGTTTTAAACATGGGAGATTGGCCTTATGAAGGCTATCAAACCTATGTGATTACATCTAATATTATCCCTTCTTCACATGCAAACCTAACGTCATTATCTCCCAAAACTTTAATCGAAACGTTGAGAAAAGAAAATGGAAAAGATATTTGGATTGTTGGTGGTGCAAAACTGGTTCAGTCTTTGTTAAAAGATGATCTCATCGATTCTATGGTGATTGCCATCATCCCAACACTTCTCGGAGAAGGAACAAGACTTTTCGAAGGTGTTCAAGCATCTTTTGATTGTATCCGTGTGGAACATGAAAAAGGCTTGATTCTTGCGACTTATCAACGAAAAAAAGGTCGATGACCTTTTTCTATGTTAAGCCTTCATAAAGATGCCAAGACCAATCACATCGGGACCGATATGCGCACCCACAACTGGTGTTGATGGTGCTTCATAAAGATTTTCTAATCCCAAATCTTCTTTCAGTATCTCAACGAAAAACTCTCTTAAACTTGGATTTCCCGTGTAGAGAATATAGGCATCATACGGTCTACCATTTGTGTAATCTTTTACTTTGCCTGTGATGGATGAAAGGGCATTTTTAATGTTTCTCACCTTTTCAATGGAAACGATATGTCCACTCTCTTGGACTTGAAGTATCGGTTTAATCTTCAACAGTTTTCCCATAAAGGCTTGGGCACCAGAAAGTCTGCCGTTAAGCACAAGTTGTGTTAACGAATCTACGGCGAAGAATATGGTGTTTTGATGTCTCATCTCTTCTAATCTCTTTTCAATCTCATCAAACGTTTTTCCCATCTTTATCATCTTATCTGCTTCAAGTGCGAAAAGCCCTTCAGAAAAACAAACCGTTTTCGTATCAAAGATGCGAATATGCATCTTATCTTTTAACTCTTCTGCAGCAAGTTTAATAACATTGTGTGTCCCAGATAAAACTGATGAGATGGTTGTAACAAACACTTCATCATAACCTTTTTCATAGAGATCTTCAAAAAAATGAATGATTTCTCCCATGGATGGTTGACTTGTTTTAGGTACCATGGTTGGATCTTGCCGCATCAACTGGTAAAAATCATCTGCTTTCAGCTCAGAACCATCTTGATAACTTTTGTCATTGATAAATATTTTAATGCGAATCAGTTTTACACCGTGTTCATGCGGATAATAATCCAACCCACCGGTGGATGTGTCACATACGATTTTTTTCATGTTTTGTCCCCTTTTGTCTTAAGCATTATTATGCTATCACATTTTTAACTTGTTTGTAAATATGATATACTACTTATGGTGATAAACATGCGTTACTTGAAAGAAAAAACCGTCTATCAATACGAGATTCATAAATCGATTTTTATCGCGGTTATTTATCCATTAAATCATCTTTCAGACATTAAAACATATATGGAAGAAGTCAAGGAATCATTTCCAAAGGCGACCCATTATTGTAGTGCATCTCTTTTTGGTGAACACCAGGAACAACAAACCGCAGACGATGATGGTGAACCTTCAAGAACAGCTGGTGTGCCCATATTAGACGTTTTAAAACATCACGATGTCACCAACATCCTATGTGTTGTTGTCCGGTATTTTGGAGGTATTAAGCTCGGTGGTGGCGGTTTAATCAGAGCTTATACCAAAGCTTGTGCAGAAGTGATGAAACAGGCTTCTTTTTATATCAAAAAATACGTGCCTACTTATCAGTTATCCTTTCATTACCGTGACATCGATGTGATTGACCGTTATTTAAATGAAAAAGCGACGATTACCAGTAAAGCATTTACAGATACCGTCACTTATACATGTTATTTAAAACCTGATGTATCAAAGATTGATGATATACTCTATCTTTTGATCCACCATGATCTATTAGACCCTCAACTACTCTTCATTGAAGCGTAGTTTTTTTTATTCGAACATCCCCATATGGTAACGTTCAGTCTTTAGTTCTTCTTTCATCCAAAGCGTCCGCCCGATAAGATAAAGAAGCACATAATCGACTTGTAGTTTATGGGTCTTTCTTTCCATCACTTCAAAAGGATTAGGCCACACGTAAGTGTTTAAAATAGGCCAACGTTCAACATTTCTGTTTCCCATGTCAGCCATCGATCTGCTATATGCGTTAATGACCATTTCAATTTCTGGTAGGACGTGGGTCTCAAAATAGGTGAATCTTTCCTTAAATTTTTCGCGAATTTCAGGAACTTGCATCATCAAGATAAACATCCGGTTTTTCCAAGCGCGCATGCCATACCAGTTTTCAATGCCATAGTCGATGTAATCCGCGTTGCCATATGCAAAATCAAAATCCCAGAGGGGGCCATACGTAAAGGGGCCACCTTCTTTTTTAATCATGAAGACAGAACTCCAGCCGACATCCACATTTTTCGCGATTTCATGTATCAAAAAGAAATCCACTGCAACATCAACATCAAGTAGATGTTCATAACCCTCTTTAGCCATCAACGCACTTTCTAATGCGTATAGCTTTTCCCTAAGGTAATCCGCATGTCCTTCTTTAAAAAGGGGGTCATCAGGATCAGGATCTTTAATCTGATAAGGATGACGGTCTACGATAAACCAATCCAAACCTTCTTCAATGTTTTGTTCATAAAAGCGCATGTCAAGTTCAAACAAATAGTTTGTATCAAGCACGCCAGCTTTCGTATCCAAAGCTAACTTATTGGGGTGATTTTCGATATGTTCTGTCAGCAAGTATACACCAACGTATTCAAAATTGATGTAGAGTTCAACAGGTCTGACCTCCAGGGGATCCAACGTATCAAAAAGGGATGCCATTTTTTGTGTTACAGCATTTCTAATCAATGATTTATCCGCATACTCAGCCAGCAAAACGTAATTTTTCGCAGCTGGCATACCTAAAATAGAGGTGTTTTTATCAAAGCGCAGACGATATGGCTTTTTCTCATACACATACCATGTTGAATTCCCACGCCCTCTGAGCTGAGCTTCTTGTGTATGATGTTCAATGGTCATTACCCCATTTTTTTGGGTTTCCACGGTAACTTCTACTTGCGTATAAACATCTCTTTGAATGCTTTCTTTTGCGTGTGGCAACGTCAAATATATCTTGGTTTCATGATAACCAGAATCTAAGGATAATAGAATAACCTGTTTAGAGAATGTTTTTTGTGAGGTTCCTCTTTTGATGGTGACATCAAGGGTAGACGAAACGTCATAAAAAGGAGGTGCATACTTAAACATATCCTTATATTCCAAAGATTGAAACCTAAAGGATACTTGATATTCATTGGGAAGATCAAGACTAAAATCAGCATTAATCTTCTCAGGAATTTGATTTAAAATGATATCTTCTAAACTTAAGAGTTCTTCATCATAGTTTCTAAATGCATCACATGCAGATAACGTTAAGATCAATAACCCACACAAAACGATCCATATTTTTCTCATATACACCTATGAAAAAGCATAGGACGCATCCTATGCTAATTAAAATAACCAACGAGTAACTGTGATAGTTTAACCATCACTTCTGAAAGCAAATGCGCCATCACTAAAGCGAATAAAAAGTATGCGGCTTTAATCTCCCAAAGTTTGAACTTTTCAAACTTATTTTCGATATGGAGTGCCCTTAGCACTCTTAGTGATACCGCGAAGAAAATGATCAGTGACGTGAAATAAATCAGTTCATCCATCATCGGAATTGACCTCCTTAGAGTTGTCCTGCCTTACTCTTCATGATGTTTTCTTTTAATTCTTTTTCAAGTTTAAAGAAATCAACGGTTTCTTGTTTCGTCAGTTCGAGTTTTTCCTTTTTCATCGCATCAAACGCATGTTTAGCTTGTTCTAATGTTTTGCCTATTTGCGCTTCTAGTGCTAAAATCGATAACTCATGATCTCTAAACTCAACAAGTGCCTGTTCAATCACCAAAAACGTTTGTTCATCACCATGTTCTAATTTGACATAGCCTTCTTTCACAGACACAACAATCGGGACGTGGTTATCCAAAATACCGATTTCACCATCTTGGCTTTTCACCACAGCGAAATCAATCGTATCGGTTAACGTTTTTCCCTGTTGGGTGAGCACCTTGAAAATCATAAGGTTGCTGCCTTCTTCACTGCATCATCAATGGTACCGACCATCATGAATGCATCTTCAGGAAGGTTGTCATGTTTTCCATCAATGATTTCTTTGAAGCCACGAATGGTTTCCTTCAATGGAACAAACGATCCTGGTACACCGGTGAATTGTTCTGCCACGTGTGTGTTTTGTGATAAGAAGGTTTGAAGTCTTCTTGCGCGATGCACGACAAGTTTATCTTCATCGGTTAACTCATCCATACCTAAAATGGCAATAATATCTAAGAGTTCATGGTAACGTTGAATCATTTTTTGAACGGTACGTGCGACTTCATAATGTTCTTTACCCACGATGTGAGGTGCTAAAGCGCGCGATGTTGAAGCCAGTGGGTCCACTGCAGGATAAATCCCAATTTCAGTTAATTTACGCGATAAGTTCGTCGTCGCATCCAAATGTGAGAACACCGTGGATGGGGCTGGGTCTGTGTAGTCGTCTGCTGGTACGTAAATTGCTTGAATCGATGTGATCGATCCATGCTTGGTTGATGTAATACGTTCTTGTAATCGTCCCATTTCAGTCGCAAGCGTTGGTTGATAACCTACCGCTGATGGCATTCTACCTAGCAGCGCTGAAACTTCACTACCCGCTTGAATAAAACGGAAAATATTATCAATAAATAACAAGACATCAGTCTTTTCAGTATCTCTAAAATGTTCAGCCATCGTTAATCCGGTTAAACCAACCCGCATTCTGGCTCCCGGTGCTTCGTTCATTTGTCCAAAGACCAAAGCGGTCTTGTCAATAACCCCTGATGCGGTCATTTCTTGGAATAACTCATAACCTTCTCTGGTACGTTCACCGACACCAGCGAATACAGAAATCCCTTGACGTTCTTGTGCAACGTTATGAATTAATTCTTGAATCAAAACGGTTTTACCAACACCGGCACCACCGAAAAGACCAATTTTTCCACCTTTAATGTAAGGTGCCAAGAGATCAATGACTTTGATCCCGGTTTCCAGAATTTCAACCTCAGATGATAATTCATGGAATGGGGGTGCTGGGCGATGAATACTCATCTTAGGTGCATCAGTAATGGGTTTACCATCATCAATAGGTTCACCGAGTACGTTGAAAATACGGCCTAACACAGCCTTCCCAACGGGTACTTGAACAGGACTTCCTGTGGCTTGAACGACTAAATCTCTTCTTAAACCTTCGGTTGGTTCAAGTGCAATCGTACGGCACACGTTATCCCCAAGGTGAATCGCTACCTCAAGTGTTACTTTTTTATCACCATTCATCACGATGAGTGCTTCATAGATGGCAGGTAATTGATTTTCAAAATAAACGTCAACGACGGGTCCGATCACCTGTGTAATTTTTCCTTGCATCGGCATTACCTCCTAAACATTGGAGCCATTGACAACGTCAATCAGCTCGGATGTGATTTCTTGTTGACGGGCACGATGATACATCGTATGCAGTCTGTCAACAATCTCATTTGCATTATCTGTCGCATTTTTCATCGCAATCATTCTGGATGCGTGCTCACTGAGCTTCGCATCCGCTAGTGCGGTGAAAATGCGTGATTCAATATAGATTTCCATGGCCTGATTGATCACCTCTTCAGCCGGTATATCATAGATATAATCTGACTTAGTGCGATCTGGTTTTTCTAAAGCAACAGGTAAAATGGTTTCTTTGTTAACCTCTTGGGTTGCCGTGTTGATGTAGTGGCTGTGGAAGAGAACCACCTCATCGATCGACTTATTCATAAACACATCTTTAATGACGGTTGCATATCTTCTAAAAGACATTGTCGTGACATCATCACGGTTAGAAATAATGTCTTTGTTGACTAAAGGCAGTTTGTTTTTAAGTGCGAAATAAAACCCTTTTTTGCCGAGCACAACCACTTTGTAAGCATCTTTAGGTAAAGACTCAACTTCTTCTAAAAACGCTTTAAAAAGGTTATTATGGTACGATCCACAAAGACCTCTGTCGGATGTGATTAAGACGTAGAGTTTCGTTAAACCTTCTGAAGGTTTCATCATCAGATGTGTTTCATCCATGGTGTGACCTGCATAGGCAATAATCGATTCAATCTTATCCACAAAGGCTGCCGCGTGACGCTCAAGTTCTGTCGCTTTTTTAATTTTGGATAATGCAATGTTATGCATGGCTTGCGTGATGGATGATGTCTTTTTGACTGCATTCATCCGAAGCTTAATATCCTTTAACCCCATTAGATTAACCTCTTAAGATTGGTAATAAAGGTATCTAAATCTTTCTTCTCAGGCAATGATTTTGTTTTTGCAAGGTGTTCATGAAGTTTCTTTCCAAGATCGTTCATCTTAAGTCCTTGATTGATTTCATATTCTAAAGCTTTGACTTGATCAAGCGTTAAATCATCCATATGACCTTCAGATAAGGCATAGATAGTCACGATTTGAGTTGGCATTTGAACGAGTTCGTGAACATCTTGTTTTAAAAGTTCAACGGTCTTACGTCCTCTTTCCAAACGCTTCTTCGCACTTGGATCTAAGTCAGAACCAAACTGTGCAAACGATTCAAGTTCGCGGTAGTTGGCTAAGTTAATACGCAGTGTCCCAGCAACCTTCTTCATCCCTTTCCACTGTGCGGCACCGCCGACACGTGAAACGGATAGACCCGCGTTAATCGCTGGACGAATACCTGAGTAGAATAATTCAGCTTCTAAGAAGATTTGACCATCTGTGATGGAAATCACGTTTGTAGAAATATAGGCTGAAATATCCCCTGCTTTGGTTTCAATGATGGGAAGTGCAGTGATTGAACCACCACCTAAAGCATCATTTAAACGTGCAGAACGCTCAAGTAATCTTGAATGTAGATAGAAGACATCCCCTGGGTAAGCTTCTCTTCCTGGTGGACGACGGAGTAAAAGGGATAACTCACGATACGCCACAGCGTGTTTCGATAAATCATCGTAGACGATTAAAACATCTTTTCCTTGTTCCATGAAGTATTCACCCATGGTCACCCCTGCAAAAGGTGCTAAATAGAGGAGTGTGCCTTCTTTAGACGCACCCGCAGAAACAACGATGGTATAATCCATCGCTTGATGCTGTTGGAAAAGTTGGACAAGTGAAGAAACCGAGGATTCTTTTTGACCAATCGCAACGTAAATACAAATCGTGTTTTTACCTTTTTGGTTTAAAATGGTATCCACAGCGAGCGTCGTCTTTCCGGTTTGCCGGTCACCAATGATGAGTTCTCTTTGCCCACGACCGATCGGAACAAGGGCGTCAATAACTTTAATCCCTGTTTCCATCGAAGCATTGATTGAACCGCGCTGCATGACGCCTTGCGCTTTTCTTTCAACCGGTAAAAAGTCTTTCGTATCAATCGGACCTTTCGCATCCAAAGGTTCTCCTAATGGATTGACGACACGTCCTAAAAGTGCTTCTCCTACAGGAACCTCAAAAATGCGCTTCGTTGTTTTAACGGTATCGCCTTCTTTAATGAGTTCGCTGTTGCCAAGCAAAATGACCCCAACGGCATGTTCTTCTAAGTTGAAGACAAGCCCTTTGACGTGATGTGGGAACTCTAAGAGTTCACCCATCATGGCTTGTTGAAGACCATAGACGATGGCAATCCCATCACCTACGGATAACACTCTTCCGACATTTTCTAATTTGACATCTTGTTCATAGGACTGAATCTGCTTTTTAATGATTTCAGTCATTTCAGTTACTTTAATTTTTGACATGTGTTCACCGCCTTATAACATCTGATAAAGTTCTTCGAGCTCACGTGCAACCGAGCGATCTAACGCTTGGCCTTGGTAGATAACCTTCAAGCCGCCGATTAAATGCTTATCGACATGCATGTGCAGTGAGACACTGTGATGTGGAAATGTCTGTTGGATAGCATCATGCAATCTCATTTCCAAATCTTTACTTAAGGGCTTTGCTGAAATGATATTGACATGCGCAATTTTGAGATAGTTGCGAACACGTTGGTTCCATTGCGAAAAAATCTCAAAAATAGCATGCATTTGATTCTTTTCTGCAAGCATTTTTAAAAACGATAAGAATAACCCATCATACGGTAGTGCATCAATCTTTTTGACTTTATCTGAAAATAAAATCATAGGGGAGTCCATCATGTCGACCCATGTGCTTGATGCTTTCAATTCATCTTTAAATGACTCAAATTGATATTGAATCAAATCGATCTTATTGGCTTCTGTTGCAAGCTCAAAAAGCGCCTTCGCATGATTCGAGGTGCGCATTATTTCGAATTCTCCCGAATGACTTTTTCGATGATATCCTGATGGACAGACTCATCGATCTCACGCTTCACAATTTTTTCAGCTGCAGCAAACGCAATGGTTTTAATCGATTCTTTAATCTCTTCATTGGCTTGTTCAATTTCAAAAGCGATATCTTTTTCAGCTTGTTCCAAGCGTCTTTTCGCTTCTGCTTTTGCAGCTTCAATCATTTCATCTTGTTGTTTGTAAGCTTCTTGGGTTAATTTTTCTTTTAATTCTCTTGTTTCTTCTTTCATCGCTTCATAGTCTTTTGAAGCTTTGGCCTGAATCTCCATCGCTCTTAAACGCTCTGCTTCAGCTTGTTCCATCGCTTCCATCATTGTCTTTTGGCGTTGGTCGATAAATGCTGTTATCTTTTCCCAAAAGAATTTTTTAATGATGAGCATCAGGACAATAAAGGCGAGGATGTTGAGCAGTACAATATCGGGGCGATTAAAAACAGAGTATAACCCTTCTTCGATTGCACTGACCGCTTCAGAAAATATTTGTTCTAGGGTCACAAGAATCAATTCCTTTTTTTATTTTGAAATCAGGATAAACGCAATGATCAAACCATAAATACCTGTTGTTTCAGCAACAGCTTGACCAATAAGCATTGTCACTGTAATTTTGCCTGAGGCTTCAGGTTGTCTACCGACTGCTTCTACACCTTTAGATGCAGCAATACCCTGACCGATCGCAGTACCAAATCCAGTAAATACGGCAATACCCGCACCGATGTAGGCTAATCCACTACGATAGAATTCGTTTGGAATAACATCCAAAATGCGTGGGATTAAATCAAGTAAAGTTTGTAACATATTTCTTTTCTCCTTTTAAAATGTCTTTTTTTTATATATCAAAATCTGCTTCATCACATTTCATGGAAGCAAAAATGATGGTAAGTAGTACAATGACAAGCGTTTGAATGAGACCAAACCCGATATCAAACACCATGTGTAGAGGTGGTGCAATGATCAGTGATGCCCAACCTGTAATCCGGTAAATCAAAGTGATCAGTAACGCCCCACTCGCGATATTCCCGAACAGACGAAGTGCCATGGAAACAATGGGAACCACATCACTGACAACGTTCAAGGGTGCCATGGGAGCAAGCGGTTTAAATATACCTAAGAAATGGCGCCATCCTTGACTCACAATCCCCGTGGATTGCACCACAAAGAATGATACAAGTGACATCGATACCGTAATCGAGGTATATTTGGTGGGTGAATCTAGTGCAACAAGTCCAGAAATATTGGAAATGAAGACATAAAGCGCCATGGTTAACGCAAAGGGTGTCACATATTTCCAGTGCTTTCCAACATATGCTTTCACGAATCCATTGAATCCGCCAACACCAGAAATCACGACTGTCTCAAGACGATTGGGTTTTGCTTTTACATCCATCTTGCTAATCTTTTTGCCTAAAATAACGGCGAACAAAGCGATAGCAGTCATAATCCCTAACGAGGTGATGAAATAGATGGGCAGTTCTTTAAGGTAGTTGATGATCTGTGTCATGTGAATCCTCTTTCTTTTCTTCAACTGGCTTTTTGATGAGTGGTGTATGGTAGATGAAAATACCAAACTTAATAGCAAACACACCGAGTAACATAAACACATAACTGTACATCATCGTATTGCCGGGTAAATCTTTCGTTTCAAGATAGACAAATGCAATCAAGATGAGATAGAACACATAGCGTTGCATCAAATGAAAGACATAGCGTTGTGTCGAAAACTTACCCTTTGTTGAGATTTGAATCATAATGCTATGGTTAAAGAGTGCGGTTGCAGAACCTAACATCGCCCATAGCGTATAATCTTTGAAAAACAGCCACGTGATGAGTGTAAGGATGACGGCATAAATAAAACCAATAATGCTAATGACGTGTACTTCTTTCATAACGCTCTTCACTCCTCATCATATAAATCAGTGTCACAAAACCGATGATCACACCTAAACCAAGACCAACCCCGGTGAGGATGGTCGATAAATCCGATTCAGGATTCAGTTTTTGACCTACGTAAAATCCAAGTAATGCCATCACAATGGTCGTCACAATAAACTGCATCACCATCATGTAAGACATAAATAAGCGTCTCGCTTTGTTAAACTTATTTCGTTCCAAAGAGTCGATCCCCACAATCTCCTAAACCAGGGACAATATAACCTACTTCATTTAAGTGTGAATCCATGGCTGCTAAATAAATGGGGACATCAGGATGTTCTGATTGTAATCTGGAAATCCCTTCTGGACAACCCACTAAACCGACATAACGAATGTCTGTTGCACCCTTTTCTTTTAAAATGTCAATCGCTTTGCAAGCTGAACCAGCTGTAGCAAGCATCGGGTCAACCACTAAGACAACGCCGTTGACTATATCTTTAGGAAATTTTTGATAATAGACTTGAGGTTGTAATGTTTCCTCATCACGGTAAAGACCGATGTGTCCAATTTTTGCGGTCGGAATCATGTTATGAATGCCTTCGACCATACCGAGCCCAGCACGTAGAATAGGGACGATAATGATTTGCTTATCGAGCTCGTAAGCTTCGGTTTCACAAATCGGTGTTTCGACGGTTATTTTTCGTGTGGTGAAATCGCGTGTAATTTCGTAGGTAATAAGTCCCCCAACTTCAGATACACTTTCTCTGAACTCTTTGGTTCCTGTTCTTTTGTCTCTAATCTTTGCCATTTTATGGTTGATTAAAGGATGATTCAGAATCACTACTTTGCTCATTTCTATTCCTTCCCCTCTATGTTTTTAATTTTTTCTAGACGTCTAAGATGTCTTTGTTCAAAAGTCGTTTGCATAAAGGTGTCAATCATCGAAATGGCTTTTTCATAGGAAGTCGTTCTTCCGCCAATCGCAATCACGTTGGCGTTGTTGTGTTCTTTGGCTAGACGTGCGGTCTCTATATCATAAATGAGTGCTGCACGTACGCCTTTAACCTTGTTTGCGGCGATGCTTATCCCGATGCCAGTACCGCACAAGACGATACCAAAATCAAAATCGCCACTGACAACCGCATGACCTACTTTTTCACCATATTCAGGATAATCAACAGATTCACCGGAGTTGGTGCCATAATCGATGACGGTTATCTTTTTTTCTAAAAGATAGTGTTTAATCTTTTCCTTTAAATCAAACCCACCGTGATCACTTCCGATAGCTACTCTCATATGAATCCTCCTTTTATTGACCTATTAGTTATTATATCACAATTCAAAATGCTTTATAGTAAAATACTATAATATCCCAAAAACGAGACCTAGTCTGACTGGGTCTCGTTATAGTATGCTTTTTTTCTCTCATTCGCTTTTAGAATCGCTTTTCTTAAGCGAATGGAATAAGGTGTTATTTCAACCAGTTCATCGTCGTTAATAAACGCTAAACAAGCTTCTAAACTCATGAGTCTTGGTGTTTTGAGAACAACCGTTGAATCTTTGGAAGAACTTCTCATGTTGGTTAACTGTTTTTCCATCGTGACGTTGACGACAAGATCGGTATCTTTGTTGGATTCACCAACAATCATACCTTCATAAACCGAAACACGTGGTTCTAAGAACATAGAACCTCTGTCTTCTAATCTACCAATCGCGTATGCCGTGGTCATGCCTTGATTCATCGAAATAAGTGCGCCAGTACGTCTGTTACCCACCGCTTCATAGATCATCGGGCGATAATCTAAAAACACGTGAGACAGGATACCATAGCCTTTGGTTGCGGTTAAAAACTGTGTGACAAATCCAATCAAACCTCTGGAAGGCATGATGTAATGAATGCGTGCGTAATCCCCGTGTTGACTCATTTGAACTAAATCGCCCTTACGGTCACCTAGCATTTCAATGACGGTACCCATATATTCTGAAGGACAGTCAATTTGAACATCTTCATAAGGTTCATGCTTGACACCCTCAATGTTCTTGACGATAACTCTTGGACGTGAGACTTGAAACTCAAAACCTTCACGACGCATGTTTTCAATCAAGATTCCTAAGTGGAGTTCTCCTCTTCCAGAGACAGTCCAAGCTTCAGAAGTCGCAATCCGGTCTACGCGAAGTGAAACGTCTTTTTGTGTTTCTTTAAATAAACGATCATCAATTTTTGATGCCGTAACGAAGCGTCCTTCTTTTCCTGCAAATGGTGAACTGTTCGTCAAAAAGGTCATTTGAACGGTTGGTTCATCGATATGAAGTGGTGGTAGTGCCTCCTCAAAACCGACAGCGGTAATGGTTTCACCGACATGAATGTCTGGCAGACCAGCAACCGAGACGATATCACCAGCATACGCTTCATCTACTTCATTTTTTTCCATACCTAAGCTTTGTAAAATCTTTTGGATTCTAAATTGAACAATGCTGTGATCAAGACGAATGCAAGATACCGTTTCGCCAACACGAATGGTTCCTTTATAAATCTTACCAATACCCATACGACCAACATAATCGTTATAATCGATTAAAGCTGGTTGAAACTGTAGCGATCCTTTTCGATTGATTTCAGGAGCTGGTATTTCTTTAATAATGGTATCCAAAATAGGATTCATTTTTAAAGTGGGATCTAAGACGGGAATATAGTTGGCTAAACCTTGTAATCCGGATGCGTAAAGAACCGGGAAATTGAGCTGATGATCATCAGCTCCTAAGTCGATAAAAAGGTCATAGACCTCATTGACTGTGCGTTGGATATCTGCAAATTTGCGGTCAATCTTATTGACGACAACAATCGGCATAAGATGAGCTTCCAAAGCCTTTTTAAGAACAAAACGTGTTTGAGGCATAACCCCTTCGTAAGCATCAACCAACAGAAGCACACCATCAACCATATACATAATACGTTCAACTTCACCACCAAAGTCAGCATGACCTGGGGTATCAAGAATATTGATCCGTGTATCTTTATAAATAATCGCTGTATTTTTCGCTAAAATGGTAATACCACGTTCACGCTCGATGTCATTGGAGTCCATGGCGCGTTCGCTTAAATTTTGGTGTTGATCAAACGTTTCACTTTGTTTTAAAAGTTGATCAACCAATGTTGTTTTGCCATGATCGACGTGAGCGATAATCGCAATATTTCTAATATTCATTCAGGTACCTCTTTTCTAACCTCACCTATTATATAACATTTTCCTAAAAAAACATAAGAAAAAAGTCAGAAAGCGTTCTTTCTGACCATCTTTTTTGATAACTTGGAAAACTCCTTATTCATTTTCTAAAACACCGTTAAGTCCAACGAAAGTAAACCGATCTTTTCCAGCCAAATCCTTCATTTGAATGAGGATGGCATGTGGATATTCTGCCCTAACAAAGGAAGCGATGACTTCTTTTTGTTGATAACCGTGTTCAAATGCGATGAGGGCTTTGGATTCAAGGAAAGGCTTCGCTTCTCTAAGTATTTTTTCATAGAAATCAACCCCTAATGAGCCACCATAGAGAGCCACACTGGGTTCTTTTTGAACAACATCTTCAACAACTTCACTATCAGGTATGTAGGGTGGATTGGAGACTAGGATCGAAAATTTTCCTTCAATGTGATCAAAGAGATCTGATAAGACAATGTTTGTTTCAACACCTAAATGTTGTTTGTTTTTGTTAGCAATCTCAAGTGCGTCTTCACTGATGTCACTGATTGTTACAAAAAGATGAGGTTCTTCTTTAGCGAGTGTTAAACCGATACATCCAGAACCTGTTCCTAAATCGAGAAGGTTGATTTTTTGTGAACCAAAATAAGTGTCATAAAAGTAAAGGACATGCTCAACGAGTTGTTCGGTTTCTGGTCTCGGTATTAAAACATGTTCGTTTACGAAAAGTTTATGACCAAAGAAATAACTGTGGCCAATGATGTGTTGAACTGGCATATGTTCTTCTAAGTATAAATCAAGTTTCTTAAGGAAATCTTCTTGAAGTTTGGGATCTACCTCTTGCTTCATCGCCATAAAAAAGGCATGTGGCTCAAGCCCAGATAACTCCATTAAAAGAAGCTTTGCAGCTTCTTCTTCACCTTTTTTTTCGCTAACTTTTTTATAGGCTAAGCGAAGTAGTTTATCGTAGGTCACTTCGATTCACCCATGAGTTGTCTTTTTTGAAACTCGTTGATCAACGGCTCAATCACAAGATCAATACGACCTTCCATGATGACATCTAAGCGTTGAAGGGTTAACCCAATACGATGGTCAGAAACTCTATTTTGTGGATAGTTGTAAGTTCTAATTTTTTCACTTCTATCCCCACGGCCAACCAACGCTTTACGTTCAGCACCTTCTTTTTCAAGTTGTTCCTGTAAGAACTTATCATAGATACGTGCTTTTAATAAACGGAACGCTTTATCCCTGTTTTCATGTTGGCTTTTACCTTCTTGACAGTCAACAACCATACCCGTAGGTAAATGTGTTAAGCGGACTGCAGATTTCGTTGTATTCACCGATTGTCCACCTGGACCTGAGGAGTTGAACGTGTCAAAACGGATATCTTCCCATTTGACATCGACTTCGAGTTCTTCTGCTTCAGGCATCACTAAAACGGTTGCCGTCGATGTGTGAACGCGTCCCATGGATTCTGTTTCGGGAACTCTTTGCACGCGGTGCACACCTGATTCATATTTTAAAAGTGAATACACAAGCTTCCCAGAAACCATGAACTCAATCGATGTGTAACCACCCATAGCACCTTCAGATGCTGAAAGAAGTTCAATTTTCCATCCCTTAGCTTCTGCAAAGCGTGAATACATTCTAAAAAGATCACCGGCAAAAATGTTTCCTTCATCACCACCGGCAGCCCCTTTAATTTCCACAATAACGTTTTTATCATCATTCGGATCTTTTGGTAAAAGGAGAATCTTCAACTTCTCTTCTGTTTTTTCAAGCGTTTCTCGGAGTTCAGAGATTTCTATTTTTGCCATATCGACTAAATCATCATCTTGTTCTAACTCTAAAAGAGACTCTAAGTCTTCGACTTCTTGTGCTTTTACCTTGTAAAACTGGTAAGCTTCAACAGCATCAGAAAGCGAAGCAGACTCCTTTAAAAGCTTGGTCATTTCTTTGACATCAAGTGTCCCTGATGCTAATTTTTCTTGAATTTCTTTATAACGTTTTTCCATTATTGATAAACGATCAAACATGCTATCACCCGTTAAAACATATTACCATAAAAAGACATCTTTTTCCATGAATCTTCACCATTTCATGAAATCTTTTTGACCAAGCGTAAGTACTGATAAAACTGCTGAAATGTGATATAATAAGGATGAAATATAAATAAAGGAGTGAATCACATGGAAAAATTGTATGATGTTTTAAACAAACAGGTTGCTAATTTTAGTGTACTTTTCACAAAGTTACACCACTTCCACTGGTATGTCACAGGCCCACAGTTCTATCAACTACACGCGAAATTTGAAGAGTTTTATGATGAAGTGAATGAGCTATACGATGCTTTCGCAGAAAGATTACTGATGATTGGCGGTTATCCCGTTTCAAATCTTAAAGGCTATCTTGCGATTACATCGCTTAAGGAAGCAAGCGGTACAGAGAAACCAGAAGAAATGGTTAAACACATTTTAGATGATTTTAAATTAATCGCTATTGAACTTAAAGAAGCATTAAAGATTTCACAAGATTTAGGTGATGAAGTGACTGCAGATCTTATCATTGGTACTTTATCAAGTTTTGAAAAGCACATTTGGATGCTAAGTTTTACACTTAAATAAGACACTAAACAAAAAAGAGTTTTCTCGAGATGAGAAAGCTCTTTTTGTATCTAGTCTTTAAATGCTTCTTCTTCACGGTCTGACTGTGCAGCAAAGCGTGAAAACTCTGTATCGAAACGGTATTTGAGAACAACCCCTGCCATACCTTGACGGTTTTTCGCAATGGAAAGTTCAACTTCGCCCGTTTTATTTTCTTGTTTACGTTCGTAATAATCTTCACGGTACAAGAACATCACGATATCGGCATCTTGTTCAATCGATCCTGATTCACGTAAATCGGCAAGAAGTGGGCGTTTATCTTCACGTTTTTCAACTTCACGTGAAAGCTGCGAAAGTGCGAGAATAGGAATCTTTAATTCTCTTGCCATCTGCTTTAAAGAGCGTGAAATCTTAGCGACTTCTTCTTGTCTATTACCTGAGCGATCATCACCTTTGATGAGCTGCAAGTAGTCAATGACAACAAAATCAAGTCTACCTTCTTGAGAAAGTTTACGGCATTTCGCTCTGATATCTGCAACAGATACAGATGCAGAGTCATCAAACATAATCTTTAGCTTCGCTAAGGACTGCATGCCACCTTCTAAGAATTGCCATTCACGGCTCGTTAAGTGCCCTGTTTTTATCTTATTGTTTTCGATATTTGATTCTGCAGAAAGCATACGTGCAGCAAGCTGTTCGTTACTCATTTCAAGCGAGAAGATGGCAACACCAGCTTGTCCATCTTTGTTGCGTTTTGCGATGTTTAACGCTAAATTCATCGCAAATGCAGACTTACCCATCGAAGGACGGGCAGCTAAGATGATTAATTCTTCTGGTTGAAGACCTGATGTTAAATTATCTAGGTTCGAAAACCCCGTACGAAGACCGGTAATTCCGCCTTTTTTATCACGGTTTAATTCTGTCTTTTCTTTTACTTCGCGAATGACATCAGCAAGTTCAGAGAACGCTGATGTTTTTCTCTTTTGTGCTAGCGCAAAAATCGATTCCTCTGCATAGGTCACATAATCAGCGGCATCCATTTCACCCTGATATCCTTTTTCAAGAATTTCAGAAGCTAAGCCAATCGTTTCTCTTTTCAGTGCACTATCTTTGACTAAATCGATATAGGTTTCTAAGTGTCTGGTTGAAGGCACATACTCTGAGAGTTGGAGTAAATACTTAATCCCCCCAACTTTAGCGAGTTGCTGAGAAGACTCAAGCTTCGCCGCAACCGATGAGTAGTCAATTTTCATTTGATCTTGATTTAAATCCTTCATCGCTTGATAGATGAGTTGATGTCCTTGATCAAAGAAATCTTCATGATTAAGTTGGTCGATCACGGTCAGAATTTCTTTAGGGTCTAAAAAGATGGTCCCTAAGACGTTCATTTCCGCTTCTTTATGATGCGGTAAGCTCTTCGCCATATGTTAAAACCTACTTTTCAACAATGTGTACTTCAAATAATGCTTTAATGTCTTTGTGCAGTTGAACGGTTGCTGTATAAATACCGACCGAATTAATATCTGATGATAATTCAACTTTCTTTTTGTCAATCATAATGTGATGTGCTTCTTCAAATGCTTCAACGATTTGTTTGGTCGTCACCGCACCAAAGAGTTTACCATCTTGACCGATTTGAATACCTAAAGTGACTTTCTTTCCATCAATTTCTGATTTCAACTTCTGCATCAATTGGAGATGACGCTGTTGTGCTTGAAAAGCTTCTTCTTTCGCTTTATTTAAAGCTTGAAGATTTTCTTCATTA
Source organism: Acholeplasmataceae bacterium UBA5769 (assembly GCA_002418725.1). Lineage (GTDB taxonomy): Bacteria > Bacillota_I > Bacilli_A > Acholeplasmatales > Acholeplasmataceae > Peloplasma. The sequence continues at coordinate 9,220 of DIER01000019.1, read as the reverse complement.
GCGAGTAATGCTTTCTTTTGAGTTACTAGGAATTGACCGTAACCTGATGCAACTTCAATCACATCATCTTTTTTACCTTTTCCTTTAACATCTTCGAGTAATATAACTTTCACGAGTTCTCCTCCTCCACCATACTCAAGTTCGAGATAGGTTTTTAATTGTTGATAGACTTCCGCAACCGACTGATGAGGTACCTGTGCTGCGGCACTGTTTAAATGGCCGCCACCACCGATGGCTTCCATTAAAATTTGAACATTTACTTGTTGATAAGACCGGGCTGAAACGCCTACAGTATCATTGCCCAGTCGACAGATCATAAAGGCTGCATCGATGCCATTAATGGAGAGTAGTGCTTCTGCTACTTGGGCAAGTAAAATACGATCATCATAAATATCCGAGGTCACGACAAAGGCGAATCTTTCTAAGAAAATATCAACTTTGCTGAGTAACCGATTGATCTCTAGTGTCCGGATCAAATCTCTACGAAGCCATAATTTCGCTTCGGTAATATCGGCTCCAAGTTCTTTTAATTTGGATGCGACCTCAAAGGTACGTGAACTTGTACGATACGAGAAATTGTTTGTATCGACGATTAAACCACTATACATCACCGTCGCTTCAAGTGACGATATATCAATCTCATCTTCCATGTTATAGAAGTTTAAGAGTTCCATCACAAGTTCAATGGTTGAAGACGCATAAGGTTCGATAAATGAGAAATCTGCATCAAATGAATCTTCACCCACACGGTGATGGTCAATGACGATTAATGTCGAAGCTTTCTCTAATACCTCAGGTGACATGACAATCTTAGGTGATTGTGAATCAACGACAATCAATAAACTGTTTTCATTCATGTGTCTGATAGCTTCCTCAGGTAACATACAGTTTTCAATAAAACCGGGCATTTCTGTCTTCATGATCTGAAATATTTTTTGGGTTGTTAAATCTAGTTTGGGCTCTTCGATGATCAACACACCTTGTTTTTTACTGGCTTTCGCCATGTGGTGCACCGCAATCATCGCTCCATAAGCATCTAAATCGGATTGGTTATGTCCCATGATAAACACATTGGATGCTTTATCGATGAAATCACGAATGGTTTGCGCATTGATGCGCACACTGACGCGTGAGCTTTTGGCAGATGCATTGGTCTTCGCACCGAAATATTGAATTTTCTGATCTTGGATATTGACCACAACCTGATCGCCCCCGCGCTTTTCTGCGAGTTCAATGGCATTTTGTGCATAAATACCGAGTTCTTCATAATCAACATCCCATGATGCAACCCCCATCGACATGGAGATACGTACTTGATTTTGTGTTGATATTTGTCTTACTTTATCCAAAATGTCAAACTTATCTTGGGCCATGAGATTAAGCTGTTTACGATAGAGAATGATGATCAAACGTTCATCATCATAAGGCTTTAAAAACCCATCGTATTTATTCGCCCAGTCTGCAATCGCTGCTAAATATTCTCCCTTAAGAGAAGACTGTTCCAAAACGTCAAGTGAGGATAATGACTCATCTAAGTTATCTAAATAGATGATGCCTAAAGCAGGTAGATGATCCAAATAGCGTTGCTTGACAGATTCTCTTTCCGTGGCATTAAACAAATAGAAAAATTTAAATTCTGAACGATAAATCACGTCGTATGTTTCGTTTTTAACTTGAATCATAAAATTAACTTTATTGTTCATCGCAAGCATGTGCAGTTGAGGATGAACATCTTTTAATGCCTTACCGGTGATTTTAGGATCGAAGATTGTCTTCGCATGAGGGTTTGCCCACTTGATTTCAAAATCATCATCCAACGCGATGACACCAATCGGGAGTTCATTGAAAACTTCGTCACCTACTTGATTGACGTGATAAGAAAGCTTTGTCCACATGGATAAACGATTTTGTAAGGTTTTAACTTTCTGTCTGTTTTGGATGCTAAACATGATGTATAGCATGACAAAAACGAAGATGGTGCTACCAATAAGCATGAAAAGACGAAGCAGTTCTAAACCACCTTGTACGCTTAAATAAGGGATATAAAGATACACACTGATCAACAACAACACCAGTGCAACACCAAAGATTAACCATCTTTTCATAGGTTCACCCACTTTAAAGATATTATAACACGAGCACCACACGTTGATAAAGATTTTATCTTTAATCTGAAAAAAAAGCTACACTCATAAACTTCTCAAGGCAGTAAAAAAACCCATATCATAAAATATGGGTTTATCAGTTAGTCTTTAACGAATGGTAGCAATGCCATATGGCGAGCACGTTTGATCGCAATTGCGAGTGGGCGTTGCCATTTTGCAGACGTACCGGTGACGCGTCTTGGTAAAATCTTACCGCGATCTGTGATGAAACGCTTTAACAGTTCAACATCTTTGAAATCAATGTGTTCAACCTTATTTTGAGTAAAGTAGCATACCTTACGACGTTTCTTAAATCCGCCACCACGTTTGTAATTCTGTTGCATGATGTTTCCTCCTTAGAATGGTAAATCTTCTTCTGCAGCGAGTTGCTTACTAGTTTCGTAGAACTCATCATTGTCTGCAGTTGTGGATTCTTCACGGGTATATGGTGATTCTTGCGTTTGTTCTCCTCTTGATTCAAGGAACTGAACGGAATCACAAACAACTTCCGTGATGTATCGTGTGCCATTGTCCGCTTCATACTGTCTTGTTTGAATGCGTCCTTCGACACCTAGTAATGCACCTTTCTTAACGAAACGTGCTAAATTTTCTGCTTGCTTACGCCAGACAACACATTGAATGAAGTCGGCTTGCCTTTCCCCGGATTGATCCGCGAATTGACGGTTTACTGCAAGCGTAAAGGTAACGACAGGAATATTTGATTGTGTCACTTTAACTTCTGGATCTTTCGTAATACGTCCGACCAGAATCACGCGATTCATCATATTATTCCCCTTCCTTTACAACGATGTAGCGAAGCACTTCTTCAGTGATTCGAACAACGCGGTTGAATTCAGCAATCGCTTCTGGAGTTGCTTGAACTAATAACCAAACGTAATAGCCTTTTTTATGGTGCTCAATCTCGTATGCTAAATCTTTTAGCCCCAACTCTTTGAGCTCTAGAACTTGGCTGTTGTAATTAACGAATATATCGCTAAAGTGGTTAACAATTTGCTTAATGTTCTCGCTTTCTACAGTTGGACGGATGATATACATAACTTCGTACTTTTTCATCTGTTCCACCTCCTTTTGGTCTATGGTCTATATAAGACAAGGATTATCTTATGCCGTATTATTATAACACAACGAAGTTGATATTACAATGATTTTTAAACTTGAAAATCAAAGAATCTCAGCGAGTTTTTCGTAAAGAGATTGAATGGTCAATTGCAACGCTTCTTCGCGTGTTAAATCCTCGAATATCATCTGCATGTCATAAAACGTTTCTTTAAAAAAGATACTGATAAATGCGCTTAAACCCGCACGTTCATCTTGCATGGTTGGACCAGCATTTCCTGTAATGCCGATGCCAATATCTGCATGTATTAAATCCCTAATGGATGATGCCATCTTTCTCGCTACGTAATCGCTGACGACACCGTATTGATCGATGATGTTTTTATCGATCTTTAACCATGTGTTTTTAAACTCATTTTGATAAACGATCATCCCACCTAAAACGACTTTAGATGCCCCAGGAATCTGTACCATCTCGTAGCATGCACCACCACCAGTCATGCTTTCAGCAAACGCGATGGTTAAGCCCTTATCGATGCATTTTTGATAGACGATGTTGGCACTCATGATAGCTTAATGGTTACCGTAACTTCCTGGAAGGTTAGACCGCTCTTACGCATCACAGTGATCGTATGTTCATCGCCAAAGTTCGCTCCTTCAAGAAGGACTGCAAGGTCTGCTAATGAACTGATATTGACACCGTCCATTTTGATAATTAAATCATATTTCTCTAAGACATCTTTGGCGTTTCTGGTGTAGTCAAAACCGACAACAACGACACCTACAGGGTTATTTGGAAGAAGCGATGCAGGGTTGTTCTGCAAGAACACATCGACATCTTGAACAGTGACACCAAGTCTAGGTCTTCTTACAACTTCGGTGTAGTTGGTAAACCCACGAACAATGGGTGCAATTTTATTAATCGATAAACTATAATTTAAACCTTCAGCAGCAATCGTACCATCGGTGGTTGTAATGCTAGGAACCTTCGCAACGTTGATGCCGATGACATCGCCATTGAGATTGAAAAGTGGACCACCACTATTGCCAGGATTTAACTCTGCATCGTGCATGATGGCCAATCCTTCAACCCCATTATATGGATAGCTATTTAAAGAAACTACACCTTGTGTGACGTAGTTAAAACGTTTAATATCTTCGGGTGTCCCAATAGCGTAAACATCTTGCCCTTTCACAATTTGTGTGATGGTATTATCGTTGATGGGTGAAATAGGATGCACGCGAATCACTCTTGTTTTAGGTGCGATAAAACGAACGACTGCGATATCGTAAGGTTCATAAGCTGCGTAATCTTTAACCGCTAAATCCGTTTTTTCATCACCAAAGTGAATGCGCATCTCGCCACCATCTTCGACGACGTGTTGGTTGGTTAGCGCATAATAAAGGATGTTATCTGTCCCTTCAATAGCTTCTGATTTAAAGATGATACCAGAACCATGTCCTGTATCGGTTTTAACGACGATGACCGATGGTTCAACAGTTTGAATCATCTGAATTCTAAGTTGTTCATAGGTGCTTGGTGAGACATATGGAATTTCAACACGGGTTGCAGATAACTGCAAACCGCATCCAACAAGCAACAAGCTTGTCAGTAATAACATGAGTGTTAATAAGCCTTTTTTACGCATGGTCTAATCCTCCTTGATATTGAAAAGCATACGCGCATTTTCTGTTGTGATTCGTGCAACTTCATGCGGATCCATTCGCTTGATCTCCGCTATTTTTTCTACCACATACTTCGTATTTCCAGGTTCATTTCTTTTCCCACGATAAGGTATCGGGGTCAAAAATGGACTGTCTGTTTCCACTAAAATATGTTTAAGATCAATCTTTTCGACAATGGTTTTGAGTGTGTGATTGTTTTTAAATGTGATGGGGCCATCGATACCAATATAAAATCCTAGATCAACAGCTTTCTTCGCATCCTCAACATCACTTGAAAAACAATGAAAAACACCTTTAAGTTTTCCTTTATGCGGTAAAACCATGTGGTAAGCTTCAGTAAATGAGTTTCTTGTGTGTATCACCAAAGGTTTTTGATAGATTAGTGCAAGTTCAATCTGTTTTTGAAAGATGTCTTTTTGAAGTTTTTTATTATCTTCTCGCCAATAAAAATCAAGACCACATTCCCCGATAGCAACAACTTTGGGGTGGTCAAGATAGTTTTTCAAACGCTCAACATCTTGATCTTCATCCACATAACCTGGATGAATGCCTACGGTTGCAAAAAGCATGTCGTGTGTTTCTGCTAACTTGATAGCTCTTTGGTTTGATATATCTTCCATACCGATGACCATCACTTTAGTGACATCCTGTTTGATGGCTTTCCCGAGGACATGGCTTAAGTCGCCATCATAGTCTTCCATATTCAAATGTGCATGTGTATCTATGATCATCTCTCATCATCCTTTTCGTACTCTTATTTTATCATATCAGTATCAAAAATGGATGCATTGAAGCATATCACATCATCTACCATTTTTAGACAAAAAAAAGACTAAACGATGACGCCTAGTCTTAAGATACAAAAAAGAGGCCGAAGCCTCTTTTAAAAACTATTCAAGAATTTTAACAACTGAACCTGCACCAACGGTACGTCCACCTTCACGAATAGAGAACTTTGTACCTTCTTCGATAGCGATTGGGTGAATAAGTTCAACGATCATGACTGTGTTGTCCCCTGGCATAACCATTTCAGTACCTTCTTGGAGTGTGATCACACCAGTGATGTCTGTTGTACGGAAATAGAATTGTGGGCGGTAGTTTGAGAAGAACGCTGTATGACGTCCACCTTCTTCTTTAGAAAGAACGTATACTTGTGCTTCAAATCTGAAGTGTGGGTTCACTGATTTTGGTTTAGCAAGAACTTGACCGCGTTCTACTTGGTCACGGGTAACACCGCGAAGAAGCGCACCGATGTTGTCACCAGCTTCTGCATAATCAAGTAACTTTCTGAACATTTCAACACCTGTAACAACAGTTGTCTTAGTGTCAGTAATACCAACGATTTCAACTTGGTCACCAACTTTAACTTGACCACGTTCTACACGTCCTGTAGCAACTGTACCACGACCAGTGATCGTAAATACGTCTTCAACAGGCATTAAGAAAGGCTTGTCAGTTTCACGGATTGGAGTGTCGATATAAGAATCAACTGCATCCATTAATTGTTGAACTGTAGCTTCCCATTTTGGATCGCCGTTTAATGCGCCAAGTGCGGAACCTCTGATGACAGGAATATCGTCACCTGGGAATTCGTATTCGGAAAGAAGTTCGCGAACTTCCATTTCGACTAAGTCTAATAATTCTTCATCATCAACCATGTCTGATTTGTTTAAGAAGACAACGAGCTTGGGAACCCCTACCTGACGAGAAAGTAGAATGTGTTCTCTGGTTTGTGGCATAGGACCGTCTGCTGCGGATACAACTAAGATACCACCGTCCATTTGGGCAGCACCTGTGATCATGTTTTTAANNAGTCAACGTGAGCGTAGTGACGCTTTGTTGTTTGATATTCTACGTGTGCTGTATTAATGGTAATACCGCGTTCTTTTTCTTCTGGTGCTGAGTCAATAGATGCATAGTCTTTAATTTCTGCAAGACCTTGTTTTGCTAATACAGTTGTAATAGCGGCTGTTAAAGTTGTCTTACCATGGTCAACGTGGCCAATTGTACCAACGTTAACGTGTGGCTTAGTTCTTTCAAATTTCTGTTTTGCCATTTTGATTTTTCCTCCTAATTGAGTTTATTTTCTCTTTGTTTTGTTTATAACCATATTTATTGTATATTAAAATATACATTTTTGCAAGTGGATTAGTTTGATCCACGCTTTTTCACAATTTCGTCCATAATCGATTTTGGACACTTCTCATAACGTGAGAATTGCATCATAAATGTGGCACGACCTTGTGTGTTTGAACGAAGTGATGTTGCATAACCAAACATTTCAGAAAGTGGTACGAGTGCACGAATAGAAACCGCTGTTCCGCGTCCTTCTTGCGACTCAAGACGACCACGTCTTGATGTCAAGTCACCAATGACGTTACCAACATATTCGTTAGGTACAACCACTTCAACGTCCATGATAGGTTCTAAGATGATAGGGTTCGCCTTTGTCTTACATTCTTTAAGTGCCATCGAAGCGGCAATCTTAAACGCCATTTCAGAGGAGTCGACATCATGGTATGAACCATAATGTAGGGTTGCTTTAACGTCGATTAATGGGTAACCCGCAATAATACCGTTTGGCAACGCTTCTTCTAATCCCTTTAAAACAGCTGGAATGTATTCTCTAGGAATGACACCACCAACAACTTTATCAACGAATTCGAAGCCCTTGTTTGGGTTTGGTTCGAACTTGATCACAACGTGACCATATTGTCCTCTACCACCTGACTGACGAACGAATTTACCTTCAATATCTGCTTCACCAGCAATGGTTTCACGATAAGATACTTGAGGTTCAGCAACGTTAGCTTCCACCTTAAATTCTCTCTTCATACGGTCAACGATGATTTCCAAGTGGAGTTCACCCATACCCGCAATAATCGTTTGACCTGTTTCTTGGTCAGTGAAGGTTTTGAATGTTGGATCTTCTTCAGCAAGTTTTTGTAATGCAACACCCATTTTTTCCTGGTCTTGTTTTGTTTTTGGTTCAATGGCGACGTTGATAACAGGCTCTGGGAAATGCATAGATTCTAAGATGATATCATCTTTTTCTGCGGTTAAGGTATCACCTGTTGTTGTGTCTTTTAGGCCAACAACTGCTGCGATATCACCAGCAAAAACATCCTTGATTTCTTCTCTATGGTTTGCATGCATTTGAAGCACGCGACCGAAACGTTCTTTATTTCCTTTGTTCGTGTTTAACACGTAAGAACCTGCACCAATAGTACCAGCATAGACTCTAAAGAATGTCAAACGTCCAACATAAGGGTCCGTCATGACTTTAAATGCTAAAGCAGTGAATGGTTCATCATCTGAAGGATGACGTACAACTTCATTGCCATAGGAATCATGACCAATAACCGAATCAATATCGGTTGGTGCGGGAAGATAATCGACAACAGCGTCTAACATCTTTTTAACACCCTTGTTTTTGAAGGATGATCCGCACATTACTGGGAAGAATTTAACAGCAAGTGTCCCTTTACGGATGGCTTGTTTGATCTCAGGGATCGTAATTTCTTCACCTTCTAAATATTTCATCATGAGTTCTTCATCAAAGTCAGCAATCGCTTCAATGAGTTCTTCTCTTTTCTTTTCGACAACATCGACGAGGTGTGCAGGAATAGCAACAGGTTTGTTACCTTCATCCGCAGAACCATCATACATCACCGCTGTTCTTTCAATGATATCAATGATACCTTTGAAATCTGATTCAGAACCAATAGGATACTGAATGGGATATGCTTTAACACCTAAGCGGTTGTGAATTGTCTTGATAGCGCGCTCAAAATCAGCACCAATCTTGTCCATCTTATTGATATAAACGACTCTTGGAACTTTATACTCGGTGGCTTGTCTCCAAACAGTTTCTGTTTGAGGTTCAACCCCGGCTTGTGCATCTAAGACAGTGACAGCACCATCTAATACACGTAGTGATCTTGAAACTTCAACCGTGAAGTCAACGTGACCTGGGGTGTCAATAACATTGATCTTGTGATCACGCCAATATGCTGTTGTTGCAGCAGATGTAATCGTAATCCCGCGTTCTTGTTCTTGTTCCATCCAGTCCATTGTAGCAGCACCATCGTGAACCTCACCGATCTTATGAATCTTACCAGTGTGATAGAGGATTCTCTCAGTCGTTGTCGTTTTGCCCGCATCAATATGGGCCATAATGCCGATATTGCGGACTTTTTCTAATGGGAATACACGTGGCATAATAAATCTCCTTAATTACCAGCGATAGTGAGCAAATGCTTTATTTGCTTCAGCCATGCGGTGTACATCTTCACGTTTCTTCACAGCAGCAC
>DIER01000023.1:9259-58436 GCA_002418725.1 Acholeplasmataceae bacterium UBA5769 | reverse complement strand
TGCCACAGTCACATATGCTTTTTAAACGATCTGTTGAAGAAAATATCATGATTGGTAACCCTAAAGCATCGATTGAAGCTTTGGATAAAGCTGTGAAGATTGCTGACTTTGAAAAAGACCTTCATTTTCTGCAAAACGATATGCAGACCATGGTTGGCGAGTCTGGAACGACGTTATCTGGTGGACAAAAACAACGTCTTTCCATTGCGCGTGCTTTGATTAAAGATCCTGAAATCTTAATTTTAGATGACTCACTTTCAGCAGTAGATGCGAAAACAGAAGATACGATCATTGGTCACTTAAAAGATTTTAGAAAAGGGAAAACTAATATTATCGTTGCACATCGCTTTTCAGCAGTTCGTGACGCAGACATGATTTTAGTATTGGAAGGTGGAAAGATTACGCAACGTGGAACCCACGAAGAGCTTCTTAGAACCGATGGTTGGTATAAGCATCAATATATCCAACAGATGACGATGAAGTAGGTGATCACATGAAAACGATGCGTAAAGTTTGGCGTTATGTAGCCAAGTATAAAAAATTGCTTTTCACGACATTAACAGCGATGTTAATTGTTCAAGCGTTAGGGTTATTGTCACCCTTAATTGTTAAATCCATTTTAGATGATTACTTGATAGGAATCGAACGTCCTTGGTATGAGGTTTCTGAAGAACAAGCACAGGTCACGTATCAAGACCGCTATTTCAGTCAAGAAGATACGAGTGATCATGCGATTTCGATTGTTATTTTCGAAGGTAAATATTACTTTAGTGATACCGAGGTGATCCGAGGTCAAAAGAATTTAGATGGATCAACACTGACTATCATTGCACAAAATGGGCAAACAGAATCTTATCAAGTCTCACGTTTGTCAAGGCAGGAAGTTGTTTCGTTTTATCAACCATTTGTCGAACCTTTAACTTTTTTAATCATTCTACTGACTGTAAGATTCTTCTTACAAACCATTTTCACCTACATTCAACGGATTACGACATCGATGATTAACGTGAACATTGTCAGAGATGCAAGAAAAGATGCGGTGAGGGCTTTACAAAAAATGCCCATGACTTATTTTGAAACGGAACCTGCAGGTAAGATTGCAAACCGAATTATCAGTGATGTTGGTGGCATGATGAATTTGTTTTCTACCATCATGAACTTGCTCGTTAACGCAAGTTTAGCTGTTATCTTTGCCTATATTGGTATGTTCTACTTGGATGCTAGATTAGCGCTTATGACATTTCTTATTTTCCCTGTCGTTTATGTTTGGTTGAAGTTTTTCACCAAACGATTAAATAAGATTGCAGTCAAAGTAAACGAGCAATCCTCGATGATTACCGCACAGCTTAATGAGATTATCAACGGCATCAACATTTTACAAATTTTTAATTTTAGAAAGCAAACTGAAGATAGATTTAACAAACTTTCCAATGAATTTATGCAAGAGAAAGTCAAAGAAAATATCTTACACTTATCGATTGGTTGGAACATGATTCGCTTAATCGGTGCACTGGTGACAGCCATCATTGTCTTATACTTTGGGAATGGTTATTTAACCATTTCAGGCTTCGTCGTTTCTGCAGGGATCATCTATGCATATAACGATTATTTATCACGTTTAATTGAGCCTGTTGGTACATTATTTAGAGAAATTGGCAACCTAGAACATGCAAGAGTAAGAACAGATCGTATCTTTAAAATCATTGATGGTGATCAAGAAGATGGATCATTTGAGGAGATTCCAAGATTTGTGGGTCATGTAAAATTTGATAACATCTGGTTTTCCTACAGCGAAGGTCACCCTGTGTTAAAGGGTATTGATCTTGAGATTAAAGCAGGTCAAATGGTGGGACTTGTAGGACATACAGGATCTGGTAAGAGTAGTTTGATGAGCTTACTTATGCGTTTCTATGACATGAAATCTTATGACATGGGTCACATTACCGTTGATGGTATGGATATTACAACCTATTCAAAAAGGACTTATCGTACACATGTCGGTATCGTACTTCAAGATCCTGCGATGTTTAAAGGAACCATCGCGGATAACATTCGATTCGGTCAAAACGTATCCGATGAACGTATTGAAGAGATATTAAGGGAAATCGGTGGTTCGAAACTTTTAGATAAGCTTGAAAAAGGTATTCATACCGTGATTACACGTGGTGGAGGAAACTTATCGGTTGGTGAAAAACAAATCATTTCATTTGCAAGAGCTGTGGTTCATGATCCAGCGATTCTTGTGATGGATGAAGCGACTGCTAATATCGATACTGAAACAGAAACGATGTTACAAGAAGCACTTGAAAAAGTGAAAAAAGGTCGCACGATGATCGTGATTGCACACCGCCTATCTACGATTAAAAATGCTGACAAAATTGTGGTATTAGAAAATGGTATCAAAGTCGAAGAAGGAAAACACAGAGACTTGCTATCTAAAAACGGAGTTTATGCAAATATCTACCGTTCACAAATCAAAACAGGAGAGGAAACCATTTAGGGTTTTCTCTTTTTTGTTCAATATTTTACTGTTGTATGTTGCATGGATATTGTCATAAGTTGCCAGAAGAAACATTCCTGATTGTGGTAAAATAGATTTGGAATAGAGGTGAAAAAAATGAAGAAGATCATGTCATTAATCTTAATCTTAATGGTCAGTTTCTTTTTCATTTTGTATGAAAAACCTCTAACGATAAACGCTAAAACAAGCGATTTAACACCGACTTTATCGCATGAAGGTGGTTTTTACACCGAGTCTTTCTGGCTAACCATTATCCCGAAATCCAACACGGTTGTCTACTATACGTTAGATGGCTCCACACCGAATGAACAGTCACTTAAGTATCAAGAACCTATATGGATTGAAGAAACGTGGATTGATCAACATCATGAAGAAGTGAACATCACGAAAAGCGCAGAAGAAATTCTTGTGCCAATATCTTTTATCAGGACTTCTGAGGCGAAATGGAAACTCCCACAAGGCGATATTTTTAAGGCGACTGTGTTAAAAGTGATAGCTGTTGATAGGGTTAACAAGGATAATAGTAAAGTCATCACAGAAACCTATTTTGTAGCAGGCGATATGTTTGAAAGATATCAGTTTCCCATCTTTTCATTAACGATAGATAACCGCCATTTATATGATTATGAAACAGGTATTCAAATCCCAGGTAAATATTATGATTACGCTCAGGATAACCCCTCTCGAAATCGTACAGGAAATTATTTTCAAACAGGTGATGCATGGGAAAAGCCGGTGTATGTTGAACTTTATACGAACTCAGGACTAAAAGTGATGGCACAGCATGCAGGGCTTCGTATTCATGGAGGTTTATCTAGACAATACCCCATAAAAAGTTACCGCCTTTACGCAAGAGGTGAATACGATGAAAAGAATACCTTTGATTATCCCTTCTTTGAAAATGATCGTGAACAAACATATAAAAGATTAGTGCTTAGAAATGGTGGACAAGCCTATCAATATACTTTTTTTGGTGATGCATTCGTTCACCAACTCTTAAAGCCACTGAATCTTGATATCCAAGATAACTTACCCGTCATTCTTTTTATGAACGGAGAATATTTTGGTATTCGAAATTTAAGAGAAAGACTGGATACACATTATTTGTATGCTTATTATGGATTAAATGAACATGAGGTGACCATGCTCGTCGGTCATGCTTATCATGAAGATGGTTCAAAACGTGGTTCCCTTCATTATCAAACACTTTATGCCTATGCCAACACCAGAGACTTGAAAAATGATAAACGTTTTTCAACCATTGAACGGTGGATGGATACCGATAACTTTATTGACTACATGATTGCAGAACTTTATACTGGTAACAGTGATTGGCCACAAAATAACATCCTATATTGGCGAAAAAATACCAGTTATCAACCGCATGCACCTTATGGACACGATGGCAGATGGCGCTGGATGATCACAGATATGGACGCTTCCTTTGGGATTTCATTTGGAACGAACTTGCCAGAGGTTAACAGTTTAGAACGCATGACAGGAGATTCATGGAAAACAGGAAAACTTTTTGTCAATTTATTGAAAAATGAACAGTTTAAAGCGAGATTTATTTACAGGTATCATACGCTTATGGATACGATATTTGAAGCTGATCGTGTCGAAGAAGAACTGGATGCTATGATTGCTTTATATGAAAAAGAGATGGAAGAGCACATCTTTCGCTATGGGTATCCTGCTTCAATGACAGCGTGGTACAACTATACTGAACGGATGAGAACCTTTGCTAAAGAACGAAAGGGTTATGTCATCGATCATCTCGAGGATTACTTTAGCCTTGAACAAAAACATGATTTAAAAATCGTTTTTCAAGCTTCAAAAGGTGAAGTCTCGTTTTACGATACAATAAACCAACAAGGTTTGATTGAAACGAAAGTCTATGATCGTTTGTTGCTCAACTTGAAGGCTTTAGCTAAAGAGGGTTACTATTTCGATGGATGGTATAAAGAGGATATGAAGATCAGTGGTGAAGAAACATTGCTGCTTAGACCTGATCAAGCCATAGAACTTGAGGCCAGATTTTTAGAAGGTGAAAACCCACAACAAACAGGTAGTACCTTAACGCCTATAGAAATCACTTTTAGTGCAATAACACTGATTTCTGTCGCAAGTCTCATCGTTATCATTAAGAAAAAAAGATAGTTATCATTTCACATGAATCTGTATAAATTTGATACAATAAACCTAAACTGGAGGAATGAATGTGCGCTTTTTAATGTTTATTAAACTGTTTCGAATGATTTTTAATAAGAAGAAACTACCAGATTTAACATATATTCAAAAACAAGGTTTACTTGCAGTCAAAATAGCACAGACGTTTGCACTTAGAATTGATTTTTTAAGCGAGGAAACGTGTACACATCTTGCTAAACTCTATACCCATACCACACCGATTGAACAAGAGGATTTTTTATCGCTATTGAGAGGTTACACACATCCCTCATGGTTTCGTCATTTTAAATCGATTGAACAAAAGCCATTGGGAAGTGCTTCCGTCGGCCAAGTGCATTTAGCTGAACTAAACACAGGAGAAAAAGTGGTTGTGAAGGTCATCAAGAAAAATTTTAAACGTCAATTTGAAAGTGATGTGCGTGCCCTTCGAAGATTGATCAAACTCGTGATTTTCTTTTATCCTAAACTCGCTAAAGTAGCTGATCCTGTGGGTATATTAGAACATATTGAAACTTACACATTAGCTGAACTCGATTTAAGAAACGAAATCAAACACGGCGAAGTGTTGAAAGCTATTTATGAGAAAAACAAAGATGCGTTTGATTTATCACGCCTAGCGTTCCCCAAAATTTATAAAGAGTTATCCAACGAACACATCTTAGTTTCTGAATATATTGATGGACCGACCGCAGATGAACTTTTAGAACAAAAGAAGTTGCCCTTTAACGATATATTAGAAATTTTTCACATTCATGGATTTTATATCTTTTTGGTGGGTACATTTCATGGTGATCTCCACCCAGGAAATCTCATTGTGAAAAACAAGCGCTATTATTTCATAGATACAGGTGCGATATCACACGTTGGTAGAAAAATTCAATCTGGATTATTTGAGTTCATGACTTATTTATCACAATACGATTATGATGGTTGTGCGCATGCTTTAAATCATATGGCAGACAAAGAGATCCACGGGAAAGCATTTGACCTTTTTCACGAAAAAATGAAAGTGTTGTACCAAGATTTTGCTGGAAAGACTGTTTCTGAAGAGAGTTTAACACGAAAGATGATGGAAACCATCAAACTTGGTGTCAATTCAGGTATGGTCTTTGAGAAAGGGATGTTTCCCATCATTAAGAGTATGATGTATTTAGATGGTATGGTTTTAAAAGGTGCACCCCATACCATCTTGATGGAAGAGATGCGTCGCTTCATCAAGGAGTTTAAAGAAGCAGATCAGGTGGTGAACAGATGAAAAAGATACATGTGATCGGTGCAGGACCAGGGGGACTTTCAGCTGCACTTCTACTACAAGCTAGAGGTTTTGATGTCACGCTTTTTGAAAAAGATGACCGCGTTGGTGGGCGCTCAAAAAACATTCAACTTGGTGATTATCGATTTGATTTGGGGCCAACTTTTTTGATGTATATTGATGTTTTAAAACAAGTGTTTTCAAGAGCTGGTTTTCGTTTAGAAGAAGAGCTTGAACTGATGCCATTAAATCCACTTTATACGCTCGTTTTTAAAGATGAGCATTTAAGTCTATCAGCAAATCCTGAAGAAAATGTGGCTATATTTGATCGGATTGAACCTGGTTTAGGTGTTTCATATCAAAGATGGTTAACCGATCAAGAACTGAAAATGCTTAAGATCAAGTCCATTTTGGAAAAACCTTTTCCAAGTTTTTTTCATCTGTTTCGAAAAGATGTTTTAAAAGCTGCTGGCGTAGCCCACTTATCAAAATCAGTCTACACCATGCTTCAAACCTATAGTAAACATAAGACATTTATCCATTCGCTTTCATTTCAAGCAAAATATCTTGGGATGGCTTCATATCAAGCACCATCCATATTTACCATTTTGCCTTATCTGGAACATGTTACTGGTCTTTATCACGTGAAAGGTGGCCTTAATCAGATCAATCAAAAGTTGGCTGAACTCTTTAAAGAACGAGGTGGAACGTTAAGATTGAGTAGTCCAGTTAAAGAAATTTTAATTGAAAAGAAGCGATTTAAAGGTGTATTACTTGAAAGTGGTGAAGCTCAGTACGCCGATCTTGTCGTGATGAATGCTGATTTTGCGTATGGCATGACGCATTTAATTGAGCAAAAACATTTAAGAAAATACCGAAAAGAAAAAATTGAAAAGAAGAAATACTCTGTTTCAACATGGATGATGTATCTAGGCATAAACAAAGAACTTGATTTACCCCATCATGAAATTCTTTTTTCAGATGATTACGATCAATACCTTAAAGATCTTATGAACCAAAAATTGACAGATGATATATCTATTTATGTGCATAACCCCTCTAAAATCGATGATTCACTCGCACCAGCTGGGAAATCAGCCCTCTATATTTTAGTGCCAGTGCCCAATGTCGCATCGAATATATCTTGGGAAGCACAAGAATCTGGGATTAAAGAACGTGTCTTTGAAAAAATAAAAGAAAAACATGGATTAGATTTAAAACCTTATATCGAAGAGATGCGCACCTACTCACCGAAAGATTGGATGAATCAAGAAAATGTATATTTGGGTGCAGTCTTCAATTTGGCACACGGTTTAGATCAAATGTTATTCTTAAGACCTCATAATCAGTTTGAAGACATTAAAGGGATGTATCTGGTCGGTGGAGGAACCCATCCTGGAAGCGGACTACCTACCATTTATCAATCTGCACTCATCGCAGACGATTTAATTGCTAACTTAAAGTAGGCCTATTTAGGTTTACTTTTTTTGTTAAGCATTATATTTGTCTCGTGAAAATAGATTTGATAAAATTAAGTTGAATAAAATATAAATGTAAAGAAAGAAGGTTTTCTGATGAACGTATACAGTTTTAAAGTAAAAGATGTCGATCAAAAAGAAGTAAGTTTAGGGTCTTATCAAGGGAAAGTATTGTTGATTGTGAATTCAGCCACAAAATGTGGGTTAACACCCCAATACAAAGGATTAGAAACACTCTATGAAACATATAAAGATAAGGGATTTGAAATTTTAGATTTTCCATGCAATCAGTTCATGAATCAAGCACCAGGGACAGACCAAGAATTAAAATCGTTTTGTGAGCTCAACTATGGGACGACATTTAAAACATTTGCCAAACTGGATGTCAATGGCAAAAACGCTCACCCATTATACAAGTATTTAAGAAATGAAAAGAAAAAAGATTTGGGTGAATCTGGTAAAACAACACTGTTATCTAAATTATTGCCAAAGACGAACATCAAGTGGAACTTCACGAAATTTCTTGTCGATAGACAAGGCAATGTTATCCACCGTTTTGGTCCAGGCTTTACACCAGATAAAATCGCGACTTACATCGAAGAGGTGCTTTAAATGGACTGGAAGCTCAGTGAACAAATATGCTTCCTACTCTATTCATCTTCAAGAGATGTGATCAAGAAATATAAAGAACTTCTTGATCCACTTGGCTTAACGTATACACAGTATGTGACGATGATTGCCCTTTGGGAAGAAGATCATCAAACCGTTTCTGATTTAGGGAAAAGATTAGCACTTGATTCTGGAACACTGACACCTCTGCTTAAAAAATTAGAGGCTGATGGCAGAATCAAACGTACACGTGATCTTGAGGATGAACGTAAAGTATGGATAGATTTAACCGAAGCTGGAAAGCAGTTAGCTCATGAGGCAAAATCGGTGCCATTCGCTGTCTATGACATGGTCGATTTGCCAGATGACGACATTCAAAAATTATATGAAGTTTTAACAAAAATTAACCAAGCAAGATTAACTCAAGGTGAAGATCATGAATCCTAAATCGCAAGAAAAAATCGCATTCATGCAAAGAGCCATTGATCTAGCAGATCGTGGACGAGGTTTTGTCAATCCAAACCCTCTCGTAGGTGCGGTGATTGTCAAAGACGGAAAGATCATCGGTGAAGGTTATCACATGTGTTTTGGTGAAGCACATGCTGAGGTGAATGCATTCTTGAATGCCACAGAGGATGTTGAAGGGGCAGACATGTATGTCACTTTAGAACCATGTTCTCACTATGGCAAAACACCACCCTGTGCGTTAAAGATTATTGAGAAGAAAATTAAACGTGTTTTTGTAAGTCAATTGGATCCTAATCCACTGGTCAGTGGCAGAGGGATCAAGTTGCTTGAAGATGCAGGAATAAAAGTAGAAACAGGTATTCTAGAAGACGCATCAAAAAAACAAAATGAAGTTTTCTTAAAATATATTCAAGAGAAAAAACCTTTTGTTGTGATGAAGTATGCGATGACACTTGATGGAAAAATCGCGACCTCAACAAAAGACTCAAAGTGGATTACCAATGAAAAATCAAGACATTTTGTTCATGAGCTTAGAAACAACTATATGGCTATCATGGTTGGTGCAAACACCGTGATTCTTGATGATCCCATGTTAGATACAAGACTAGAAGGTATAAAAACACGTCATCCTATTCGCATTGTCATCGATCCTGATTTATCAGTGCCCTTAAATCGCAAAGTGATCCAAACCGCGAACACACAACCAACATGGTTAGTCACAAGTGATCAAAGAACGCTGAATGAATTACAACCCTATCTGGATCTCGGTGTAAAAATTATTGAAAAAAAGACCGATCCTCTAGATTTAGAAGATTTGATGACCACCTTAGGTGAGCATAAGATTGATGGTCTATTGATTGAAGGCGGATCCTATCTACACGGATCTTTTCTAGATGCGAATATCGTGGATAAAGCTTACGTCTTTATCGCACCTAAAATGATTGGTGGACAAAAAGCATTAACACCAGTGGGTGCACAGGGCGTTCTTAAAATGAAAGATGCACATCAATTAACAAACATAAACTATCGATTATTTGATGAAGATATCATGATCGAAGGCTACTTTAAACAAAAACAAGGAGAAGATAAAAATGACATTTCAAAACGTAAATGAAGCCTTAGAGGCCATCAAAAAGGGATTACCCGTGATCGTGGTTGACGATGACGATGATGATAATATTGGGGAGATCGTATATCCCGCAGCATTCATCACTGAAGCATACCTTAAAGAATTTAGAAGTTTATCGAAAGGGGCTTTTTCTGTCGTAGCAACAAAAGAACGTTTTAATGCGATTGGTATTCAAGCATCTTTTGAGCATTTTTTAATTAGTGATGCCCATTCCAAAGTGACCTTCGATATCAATGAATCAGGTATTCAAGGTTTTGAAAAACTAGAAAAAGCCATCCGTAAAGTAACAGATGTGCATGCGACTACAGAAGATTTTAAAGCATCAGGTGAACTTTTTCCGATTGCATCTAGACAAGGTGGCGTATTAAAAAGAGCAGGACATCCAGAAGCCATCATGGATTTAGTGACCCTTGCGGGTTTATATCCAGCAGGACTCACACTAGAAATGGTGAAAGATGACGGGACGCTTTACAACAATGAAGAACTGATTTCTCTTGCTAAAGAAAAACAATGGCCAATCATCAGCATTGCATCCTTGATTGAGTATCGCAGAAAAGATGCCTCACTGATCAAACGTGCTGCAGAAGCTAATCTACCAACATCTCACGGTGATTTTCGCATGGTTGGATTTGAAAATGCACTCAATGGAGAACATCACGTCGCACTGGTCAAAGGTGACATTAAGCCTGGTGATGAAGTATTAGTTAGAGTCCATTCTGAATGTTTAACCGGTGATGCGTTTGGATCTTTAAAGTGTGATTGTGGTGAACAATTAAATGCTGCACTCGACCGCATTGAAAAAGCGGGTAAAGGTATTCTACTTTACATGAGACAAGAAGGACGCGGGATTGGTTTGATCAATAAAATTCGTGCGTATGGTCTTCAAGATCAAGGTATGGATACCGTTGAAGCAAATTTAGCACTCGGCTTTGATGAAGATGCAAGAGACTATGGTATCGGTGCTCAAATATTAGCCGATCTTGGAGCAACCAAGGTTAAATTAATGACCAATAATCCATTAAAACTGAAAGGTTTAACGGGTCATGGCATTGAAATTACCTCTAGAGAACATATCGAACTCAATCATAACGAAAGAAACGAGCTTTACATGAAGACTAAAAAAGAAAAAATGGGACACATGTTAAAGTTTAAGAATGAACAATGATTGATCACATCAAAACCGTAATTTTCGATTGGGACGGAACGCTGCACGAAAGCATGCATATTTATGAAAAAGCATTTCGTAAAGCTTTTCAGTATCTTGTTGATAAAGGTTATGCTGAACAAAAGACATTTACAGCAAAAGATATTTCCTTATTTCTAGGAAAGAATCCCCAAGAGATGTGGCAAACCATTCTCCCAAACACCAAGGATATTCATATTCAAGAAGCCAGTCAATTAATTTCAGAAGAGATGCTTAAATCCATTAAACACCATGAAGCAAAACTCTATCCACATGCAGAGGAAGTTTTGACCTATCTTAAGGAAAAAGGATATAAACTTGTATACTTATCAAACTCTAAAAATTACTATATGGAAGCGATGCGTCAGGCATTCAAACTTGATCGATATTTCGATCTATACTTGACCTCAGAGATGTATCAATATATCCCTAAAAAAATGATATTAAATCAGGTGTTATCATCACTTGAAGCACCGATGGTGATGATAGGTGATCGTGACATCGATATCGAAACGGGAATATATAATGCTATATTGACCATTGGATGTCTTTATGGTTATGGACTAGAAAATGAGCTAAAAGATGCCGATTACTTGATTGAAGATCTATTATCATTGAAAAGAATCTTATAAAGAGGATGCCATCCTCTTTTTCTTTATGGGAAAATGTAAGCGTTTTTAAAATGTGCTTTGTTATCACATATTTATGTGATAGAATAAAAGTAATGACATTTCGAAAAGACAGGTAGGTTCTATGCGTATTGAAAAACATCCCATTTTAAACTTTCCTGAACGTGAGCCTATCACGTTCATTTTTGAGGGGAAAGAGGTTCAAGGTTTCAAAGGCGATACCATCGCGTCTGCACTTCATGCCTTAGGCGTCAAAACATTAAGTTATTCAATTAAAGAGCACCGTCCCCGCGGTTTTTATTGTGCAATTGGCAATTGTGCGTCGTGTAACATGGTTGTCAATGGTATACCTAATGTTCGTACGTGTATCACAGAGCTTAAACCCAACATGGTTGTCGAAAGACAAACGAATAAGGGGGTCATCAAATGATTAAAAAAGAATTGATTATCATTGGTGGAGGACCTTCAGGTTTATGTGCTGCCAAAATGGCAGTTGACGCCGGTATTCGTGTCCTTTTGATTGATCGGAGTCCAAAACTCGGTGGTCAACTCATCAAACAAACACATAAATTTTTTGGTTCAAAAGCACAATATGCAAAAACCAGAGGGTTTGATATCGCTCGTCTTTTAATTGATCAAGTGAAAAATCCTTTGATAGAGATCTTACAGGAAGCCACTGTTGTTGGTTTATATGAGGATAAAGTGGTGACCGTTTATCATGAGGATACATATACCAAGTATCAAGCAGATCGGGTGATTGTAGCTACTGGAGCGAGTGAAAAATTCTTAGCTTTTGAAAACAACGATCTTCCAGGCATTTATGGAGCAGGTGCTGTACAAACGTTAATGAACCTTTATGGCGTGTTACCTGGTCAAGAGATCATCATGGTGGGTAGTGGGAATATTGGTTTAATTGTGAGCTATCAATTGCTTCAGGCAGGTGTCCATGTGAAAGCCATCATTGAAGCTGCACCATCGATTGGAGGGTACAAAGTTCACGCCTCTAAAATAAGACGTTTAGGTGTACCCATTTGGACACAAACCACCGTTCAAAAAGCGATCGGAAAAGATCATTTAGAAGCGGTTGAACTCGTGTCACTCGATGAAAAGTGGCGTCCGATAGATGGTAGTGAACGTGTAGAAAAAGTGGATGCACTCTGTATCTCTGTAGGGTTATCACCCATGCACCAACTTCTTTCAATGGTCAATGCGAAAACGAAGTACGTCACAGAGCTTGGTGGATTTGTCCCGGTTATTGATGCACATCATCAAACATCGGTACCAGGTATTTATGCGTGTGGTGATGCGGTAGGTATAGAAGAAGCTAGTTCAGCCATGATGGAAGGCTATTTAACAGGTCTTTATGTATGCGAAGACATGTGTAAACCACATCCGGAACAACAAACATTGAAAGATAAATACGAACACGAACTCGATATGCTTAGAAATGGACCATTTGGGATTAAGACCAAGATTGGTTTAGAAAAACTGAGAAAGGGTGAAGTCCATGCTAAATAAAACAGGCGTACCTTCTAAAGAACAAGTTCTTTCACGCTTTCCAGACAATGTAGCATTGTTAAGACCGAAAGCTATTTTAGAATGTTATGAAGACATTCCGTGTAATCCTTGTTCGACATCTTGTCCATTTAATGCCATTGAAATTGGTGAAAATATCAATAAACAGCCTAAACTTCACACCGATTTATGCACTGGGTGCGGTCTTTGTGTACCAAGTTGTCCAGGACTCGCCATTGTGATTGCACAGATCAGTGGGGAACATGCTGTTTTTAAACTTCCTTATGAGTTTCTTCCTCACCCAAAGAAAGGTGAGATTTGGGATGGCGTTAACCGAAGTGGCGATGTGATTTGTGATGCGGTCATAGAGCATGTCTTAGTGACCAACAAGCAAGATCATACAGCGGTTGTGACGGCACGTGTACCCGTTTCTTTTTTACATGATTTTGTGACAGTGAGGGTAAAACGATGAGAAAAGAAGATATCATTATTTGTCGCTGCGAAGATGTTACCTTAAAGCAAATTCATGATTTGCTTGACCAAGGATATACCACATTTGAAGATTTAAAAAGACTCCTTCGTGTGGGCATGGGACCGTGTCAAGCCAATACATGTGGTCATCTCATTCAACGAGAAATTGCAAAACATTTACAAAAACCAGTTGAAGAAGTTCCTGTACATAAAGTGAGACCTTTAGTGATGGGTGTTCCACTCAAAAAGATTGCTGAAGCAGAAGGTGAAGACCATGAAGGTTAATTGTCTCATTATTGGTGCTGGAATTAGTGGTGTTTCTATTGCTTATAACCTTGCCAAAAAAGGTATGACAGGCATTCATGTTGTCGATAAAGGTTATTTTACGAATGGGGCAACAGGCAGATGTGGTGCAGGCATTCGTCAACAATGGGCAACCGAAATGAATTGTATTTTGGCAAAGAAAAGCATTGAGTTCTTTGAACATGCGAAAGACATCTTAGCATATCCAGGGGATCTTGAATTTAAACAAGAAGGCTATTTGATCTTAGCAACTTCAAAAGAAGAACACGATCTATTTACCAAAAACGTTAAACTGCAAAACAGTTTAGGTATTCCCTCAAAACAAGTTACAAAACAAGAAGCGCTTAAGATTGTACCTCACCTCAATCCTGATGCTTTTTACAGTGCTACCTTTTGTCAAACCGATGGGCACTTAAATCCGTTTAAGATGACAGAAGCTTATTATTTAGCAGCTAAAAAACGAGGTGTCACCTTCTCTTTTTATGAAGAAGTCGAGAAAATCGATGTTGAAGACCACATGATCAAAGCGGTCCATACGTCAAAAAATGTTTATGAAACAAACATTGTTGTCAATGCAGCAGGTGGTTATTCACATGAGATAGGACGTATGGCAGGTGTTAACATCCCTGTTTATGCTGAAAATCATGAAATATTAGCGACAGAACCCGTTGAAAAAATGCAAGGTCCTATGGTGATGTCTTTTTCTAAAAACATTTACTGTCAACAAGTTCCTCACGGAGCATTTTTGATGGGTAGATCTGAAAAAGGAGTTGCGCATGACCATAACACAGAATCAACCTGGCAATTTTTGGATCATATGTCAAAGACATTGGTTGACATTATGCCTAAGGTTGCTGAACTTCGTGTCGTCAGACAATGGGGTGGATCCTATAACATGTCTCCAGACAGACAACCCATCTTAGGAGATACCGATGAACTCAAAGGATTCTATATGGCGTGTGGCTTTAGTGGTCATGGGTTCATGTTGGCACCGATGACGGGATTACTTTTAGCCGAAGTCATTTTAGGAGAAAAACCATCGATTGCTATGGAAACACTGCATATCAATCGTTTCAAAGATCAAGATGTTGTTTATCAAGAAAAATCAGTTGTATAACGAAAGGAGATTATGATGGCTATTTATCATTATCAAACAGAACCACTCACCGATTTTACAAAAGAAGAAAACAAGAAGAAGTATCAAGAGGGCTTAAGCATTGTCGAAGGCTATATGGGAAAAACGTATGACCTCATTATCGATGGCAAACGCATTCAAACAGAGAAAACCATGACCTCGTTAAATCCTGCAAAACACCAAGAAGTTGTGGGTACGATTTATCAAGCAGGACTCAAAGAAGCTGAAGAAGCAATGCAAGTCGCTTTAAGAACCTTTGAAACATGGAAATGGGTTGACCCCAAAGTACGTGCTGATGTTTTGTTTAAAGCTGCAGGGATTATCAGAAGAAGAAAGTTTGAATTTGCAGCTTTGATGACCAAAGAAGCGGGTAAACCTTGGGGTGAGGCTGATGCTGATGTTGCTGAAGCGATTGACTTTTTGGAGTACTACGGTCGTCAAATGCTCAGTTTAACACGTATTGATGACGTTGTCTTATCTCGAAGAGACCTTGAAAGAAACGAATACACCTATATTCCTTTAGGGGTTGGTGCCATCATTTCACCTTGGAACTTTCCACTGGCTATTTTAGTTGGTATGACAACAGCTGCGATTGTTTCAGGAAATACCGTCTTAATTAAACCAGCTTCAACCACACAGGTGATTGCCTATAAGTTTGTTGAAGTACTAGAAGAATCTGGATTACCACATGGTGTTGTTGCTTTCCTACCAGGAAGTGGAGCTGTCATTGGTGATTACCTTGTTAATCATCCCAAGATGAGATTTATCTCATTTACCGGTTCTAAAGATGTCGGTATGTCAATTTATGAAAAGGCAGCGAAGGTTCAAAAAGGACAAATTTGGTTGAAACGTGTGATTGCTGAAATGGGTGGTAAGGATGCGATCATCGTAGACGATGATGCAGATCTCGATTTAGCAGCAGATTCGATTGTGAAATCAGCATTTGGTTTTTCTGGTCAAAAATGTTCTGCTTGCTCAAGAGCCATCATTCATGAAAAAGTTTATGATACTGTGATTGAAAAGATGACTAAACTTGTTGAAAAAATCAAAGTAGGTGACCCAGCAGAACAAGATACGTTCATGGGACCTGTAAACGATATAAAAGCTTTCGAAAAAATATCTTCTTATTTCACGATTGGTGAAAAAGAAGGTAAGAAAGTTATTGGTGGGGTTGCAGATGGTAAGAAGGGATACTTTATCTATCCAACGATTTTTAAAGATTTAGACCCAATGTCTACCTTGATGCAAGAAGAAATCTTTGGGCCAATTCTAGCGGTATGTAAGGTTCGTTCTTTTGATGAAGCTATTGAAGTTGCGAATAACACCGAATATGGCCTCACTGGTGCCGTGATTTCAAGAAATAGAATGCATCTTGAAAAAGCGAGAAGAGAATTCCATGTTGGAAATCTTTATTTGAACAGAAAATGTACGGGTGCTATCGTTGGTTACCAACCTTTTGGTGGGTTTAACATGAGTGGAACGGACTCAAAAGCAGGTGGTCCAGATTACTTGATCTTGCATATGCAAGGTAAAACTGTTTCTGAAACATTCTAAATCAAAAGAAGTACGAGTGGTCGAACTCGTACTTCTTATTTTTTTAATAATAGCGTTTTTTGATTTCGTATAAGAAGATGGTGGCGATTAATAAATCCGCTGCACCTCCAAAGGAGAGATGATTTTCAATGGCATAAGCTGTAAAGCTCTTCGCCTCTTCAAGGTTATCTACTTGAATAGATGCCACCATTTTCTTAATGTGCATGTAGTTTTCGAAGGAACCTGCACGTTTAAGTAAGACGGTGTCATCAGTGGTCCTGATCAGTTGCTGTAAAACACGCCTTAATAAAGCATCAGAAATAGTTGCATTTGACATTAAGTTAAGCGCGTGATGAACCGATGGAAGACCTAAGTAGGCTTCACCTCTCGCCCCTAGAATTTGATGTTCACGGTATGCTTTCTCACCAAACGTTTTGGGTTTCTTTTCAAAGTCACTTAAGATGTTTTGTGAGAGATGATGAATATTTTGGAAAATGTGGTTAAAATCTTGATGGTGATTCATGGTGTAACCCAATGAAAGACATACAAGTCCAAGAATAAAGATCAAGCCCTTATAAGTGTTAATCCCACCAGTCACTTGCATCATGTTTTTTTCTGTTTGAATGCCCAAAGGTCTTGCCAATTCGAGTAGATGATAGAGTTCAGCCTTTTCATAACCTAAACGAAAGATATCAACAAAGTAAGGCAAGATGATCTCGTGTGATTTCATCATGAGTGTGTAATCCATATCTTTATGAGAGCCCATACTCGTCGGTGTGACTAAACCAAACTTGTGTTCTAAACGAAGTTCTTGCGTGATTGCTTTTTGAGCAATGGCGTAAACTTCACTCCGTAAATGATCGTAAACGGTTTTCTTAATGTAGTTTATGACATCGTTAATGTCATGTTCTTGTGAACGTACGCATTGGTGAGCAGGTTTTGCACAAAGGTAACACGTTCTAGGCTTTTCGCCTAAGGCACTTCTAGACCATAACTGATCAGGGATAGACCATAAATCGAGATCAACAAGTCTGCCTATAGAAAGATTATCCTCAAGAGACATGAGTTCTCTTTTTAATTGAGCCATCCTTTCATGTTTGATTGAGCATAACGTATAGGGTCCATCAGCTGGCTCAAAGCGTTCATGTTTTATCACATTAAACTTTTCTTTTACTTGGCATTCAAAAAAGCGTACGATGACATACGCTTCACTCGAGTTCTTGATGGATGTGGGCATGTTTGCACGAATTGAAAGAACTGCTTCATTGCCTTGATGAAGCCATTTTTCGATTTCTTTTGCACGGTTTTCTCTTGCTGTTAGGATCAGATCATGCATGAAAAAGTGCCTTTCCTTCCTTTGACATTAAATACTTATACGTGACTCTTGGCACGAGAACTTTAATGTCTCTGTATTTTTTTTGTCTCATTAATTCTCTTACATGCGATGCTGAGATGATTTCAGTTTCATGTTTTTTGCGTTCAACGATTTTAAGTTTGTCACCTAAGATGGTTTTCATGGTTTTGTTATATGTAGAGGTTGCTTCATCGTTAGGTTCTGTACCAACATAACGATAGCTTAGTTCAAACATGGGAAAGAAGTAGTCCTTAAAAATTTTAATGTCTAATTCCATGTATCTTGAGCTTGCTTCGCTGACTTCTTTCATGAAGTATGTAGGAAATGTAGCAGCACTGATGATATAGGGTGTTGAGGGCAGTACGTGGACGTTCTTTAAATGCTTTGTTGCTTTCTTGACAAGATTAAAGCGAACATCATAAGGAAATACAGATTTGTTTTCTTCAACCAAAAAGATGATGACATCACCCATCTCTTTGGCACACGTCTCAATCAAATAGAGGTGTCCTTTAGTCATCGGATTACAGTTCATCACGATCGCTGCTTTTTCACCATGTCTTGGTTTCAAAGTTAATTTAAGTGATAACAAATGGTCTTTAATGGGATATAATTTATTTTCTAAAAGTAAGACATGACTTGTTTCAGATACCACAGAAAAGGGGTAACTGATAAAAAGATGCTTATTTTCTGGTTTTGTATAAATAAAGTATTTATTGATCTGTTTCTCTTCAAAGATGCGCATCACATGATGTAACAACAACCCCGTCAGTTGTTCACCTTGTCTTCCGTGATGTATCGCAATCATTTTGATGACATTTTCGTGGATTGAAACTGTACCAACGAGTAAATCATCATCATATAAGTTGTAGGTTTCAGACACGTGTTTATCCATGACAAGTTGAGAAGAGGATAATAAATCCCTCGTTTTCGCTAACTCTGATGGGCTTTTGGATAACACGAAATGATAAGCCATGCTAGACTCCTTTAACTTGATAAATGCTATCAATGATGGATCCATCGCGATAGCGTACAACACCGACGATTTTTTCTTCAGGATGAATATCTTTGGGTTTACCCGTGATAGCTTCCGCTTTTTCGAGTAACGCTTCAATCGTCATGAGGGGAAGATTGCTACCTTCGAGTTTCTTGATCAAGTCTTGACGACGGGGATGAATCGCAATCCCTCTTTCAGTGACCAAGACGTCTACTGTTTCACCGGGTGTGGTGATGGTTCTTACTTCTTTTTTTACCATAGATAGACGAGATTTCAGCAAATTCGTCGTAATTATCGTCAATTTAGCACCAAAAGCAGTGTCTGAATGACCCCCACTACCACCCATGAGATGACCAAACGAATCGGTGGTGACATTGACATTAAACGCTGTATCAATCTCTGTAGCTCCTAAAACAACCACATCAAGCTCGTTTACTTTCGGTTTATCATAGGGGTTACCATATTGAGATGCACTCATCATGAGATGATTTTTATTTCTAGCATAAGATTTAATTGCTTCAAGATCAAAACATTGTACATCATAAAGTTTTTCAAACAATCCTTCTTCGTGCATGTGAACAAGAAAATTCGTGATACCACCCGAAGCAAAAGAACCAATGATGTGATGTTCTTTCATATAATGTGCGATATCTTGAGCGACAGCAAGAGATGTTCCACCTGCACCAGTTTGAAAACTGAAACCTTTTTTGATTAAACCGCAGGCATGAATAAGCATCGCTGTGTTTTTAGCAATTTTAAGTTGAATGGGATCACGTGTAGGTTTTGTCGTACCACTTTGGATACCACTCGGATCACCAATCGATGGGATATGCAAAATGGCATCGACATATCTGCCATCAATATCGATTTTTTTCACCCGATCCGTAAGGTGATCGGTCACAACCACTTTATGTTTGGCATATAAGAGATCAGGTATCGCATAGCCTAGTGTGCCACACGCAGAAGGACCTTCAATACCGTTACCATGACCACAACGATCCACCGCTGGTACAGCAATAAAAGCGACATCTATCTTGAGTTCACCCGATTCGATCGCTCTTGGTCTACCACCGTGTGTGTCCATCACGAGGAGTTCTTTCAAATAACCTTCCTCTACAGCCTTAGCGACGGGTCCATTGATATAATTGGTATAGATTTTAACGATGCTGCCGTTTTTTATAAGTGGAACCATCGTTTCGTGAACAGGAAAAATGGCACTTGGTGCAAGCACCATGTTTTTAAGCTTTCTTTTCTTGATTTCTGCAAGCACTAAGTTTAAAACACCATCACCATTTCGCAAATGATGATGAAAAGAAAGTGTCATCCCATCTTTAATGCCAAACGTATCAAAGATCAATGCGATATCGCTGTAGACAGTCTTATGACCGCCACCAACGATGACTTCATCAATAAGGACACGTTTTTGTTTTTTTAGATAATAATCAGCACCTTGATAAGGAGTCATCCCTTCAGGGATTGATCGTCCGAGTATATTTTTGATGGTGTTCATAACTTCACCTTCTCTAAGAGCTTTTTCGCACGTTCGATGATGGGCTTATCTACCATTTTGCCATCGACTGAAAAGACACCTTTGTTTTGAAGAGAAGCTTCTTTAAAAGCGTCTAAAACACGTTTTGCAAACAAAATTTCTTTCTCTGTTGGTGAAAAAATCAGATTCACATCATCAATTTGGACGGGATGAATGCAAGCCTTACCCGTCATGCCAAGTTTTTTCGCATGCCGTGCATCTGCCATTAAGCCTTCTTTATCCGTGACATCGGTAAAAGGTGTATCGATGGCTTCTTTACCATGTGCCTTCGCTGCATAGATGACGAGTTGTCTTGCGAGTAAAATTTCTTCACCTTCTTTGGTTCTCTCCACTTCAAGGTTTGTTGCAAGATCTTCTCCACCAAGAAGAAGTGCGGAAACACGTTCAAGGGATGCAATCTTTTCGACTTCAAAAAGATGAATCGCTTGTTCGATGATGGGAATAAGCATCAAAGGTTTCGTGTTTTTCATTTTTTTCTCGCGTTTTAAAAGGCGTTCTTGAATCATTTTTAAACTCTCATAACTAGCCTTTGGTACCATCAAAGCATCAATTGGCCACATCAAGACGCGTTCAAAATCTTTTTCAAAAAAAGGTGAGTCGATTTGGTTAATTCTGATGATCAGTTCCATGTTTTCAAGTTTATAGGTTGAAAAATAGGAGCTCATAAGGTCACGAGCAGCATCTTTCTCATATATGCTAATAGCATCTTCTAAATCGAAGATCAATGCATCAGCATCAAAAATATCGGCATTTTGTAACATAGCTGGGGAATTGGCAGGGATAAAAAGAAGACTACGTTTCATTGAATATCCTCCCATCTTTTCAGCGCAGTTTTAAGTCTGGCACGAATGGTGTAGTCTAGTGCACCTTTATCTTGCACCAAGACTTTCACTTTTTTGATTTTCAATGGCTGGAGGACCTCTTCTACGACCGCTAAAATTTGATCACCAAAAACATCCTTAACGATACTCTCAATGACGATATCTAAGGATTCATTTTCGTAAACGGTGATTAAGCAATCATTGGACTCCAAAGTCCCTGCAGTGGCATACTTCATAACGTCACCTATTTTCTAGCATTGGAAAGTGCGATCACACGCTCCATCATGTTATTGACAATCATATAACCTGAATCAACGTCCATCGCTGGTTTTGCCAAGCATAAGTCCGCTTCACAAGCGATAGCAACAGATGTGGTGGCTTCTGCGGAAAGGTTTGTTTCATTACATGTACCACCGCAATAAGCACCAATCTTTTTCTCTTTACAGTAAAGAATAGCTTCAGCAATGTTATTGATTCCACCTAAATCTGGTGTTTTGATTTGAAGCATATGACCTGCTTTTTGATCTGCGAAATATTTAATATCTTCAACGGTGTTACACCATTCATCTGCAACGATTTCTAATGGTGTTCCCACCTCATCGATTTTCTTTGTGATTTCACGGAGTGCAACCATGGTGCCTTCACGATCTCCGGTATCTATCGGTCCTTCGATACGTAAGAAGAAGGGTTTTGCAGTGTTTGCAAGATCAATCAAATAATCAACAATTTTTTCAATGTTGTTATCAAAGGCAATACCTAGTGTGCCGTATACATCGATGTGGAACACAGGAAGATAATCTGGGTCGATGCGTTTTGCGAGCACGCGATCACGCATCCATATCACATAGTCTTTTAAGATTTCACCATGATAGCCTAATTTTTCTTTGACGTTGTTAATTAAAGCGTGTGGCATGGAATCCACTTCTTTTAGGATCATTTTATCGACATTGGTGTAACGATCATCACCTGATTGTGCAAAAATAGGAATACGGTGAAGTTTCTTTAAGGTCGGATGATATTCATCACGAATCACTTCAGCCATCGTTCTTTTGGTGTATTGTGCGGTTGCAGAAAGAAGCGCTTGAGTAATCCCGTAACGAATCGCTGTATGAATGCGTTGCCCTTCAATTTTCATGCGATCATACTTTTCAGCCAGTGGTCTAAAGTAACTCACGTCTTCACCAATCAAATGTGGCACGATATTTTTTTCAATAAAAGGTATAAAATCATCTGCTAAAAACAGAGGATCTCTCCCACCAGCACCAGAGTACTGAACTGCAGCGCAATCGCCAACCCCTATTTCACCAGAGGTTAAGATTAACTGAACTGAGATGGCTTCACCAGGAACTCTAACTTCCTTAAAACCATCTGTCATAGCTTCTCCGATGTACATAAAACCATCTTTCTTTGCATCTTTTTTGATGGCTTTTTGGTCATCAAAATAAAAACCTGTATAACTTTTTGTTAAAATGACTTGTTTGATTTTCATGTTATTTACGATTTACTTTCTGAGGTCTTCCGATCATTTCGCCCATTGACACTGCATAAACATCATCAACAGTCATTTGGAAGGTGATTTCGCGGCCTTCAGTTTTTGCCCTTTCGTCTAGTTTTGCTCTATGAAATTGTTTGATATCTTCTGTCATACCGAGTTGACCAAATTCAAGAATTCGGACACAACCTTCGTTATCTCTCGCGGGTAATACTTTGTTTTGGTTTTGCTTAGATGGTGCAAAAGGCACATCGATGACACCAAGTTCAAATGCCTTAATTGTTCCAACGGCTAAATCACCATCACCAAGTTCAAAGACACGGTCCATCAAGCAGTTCACTTCTTTTTTAATTTGTTCTTTTTCGATGATTAATGCATCGGATAAAGGCATTTTTTGGTCTTTCAACAGTGACACAACCATTTTAGATTCACGAATACCAAATGCATTGATCTCTTTGGTTGGCACACCGATAGACTCATAAGGCGTCTTGGTAATCATTTTGGTTGCTCCTGCTAAAGCAGCAACCGTAGAAGCCATCGCAATTAAGCCTGATGCTTTCGCTTCATCTTGTGGAAAACCACCCATCCATTGGTGAAAAACGGTGGTCACTTCAACATCATAACCATATCTTTCTAAATAAGTTTCAGTGAGTTGTTGCAACATGTGTATGGCCGCAACATCTTGCATCACATTGCCACATTGGCCGTAACCAACCGTGATATTTCTAACGCCTTGCTCAGCAGCAAGAAGGGCTTCAATGATACCGATGGTGATAGCAATCGAGGGAGGTACAAGTGTTCCAGTCAATGGACCAAACGGTTCACGGTTAATGTGAATGCCGTGTTCTTCATAATAACCAACCAAGCGGTCGCAATACTGCCAGTAATAAATGGAATCTGCGAGCGAAATGTTTTTCGCATAGGGAAGGTTATAAGAAATACCGCCACCTTCATTTGAGGTCCATCCCGCAGCGTGAATAATCTCAGATAACAATCTTGCATCAGGTGTTCCATGTCTGGCTTGAAGTGGCACGTTAACCGCGTCCAAAACTTCTTTACACGCACTGACACCATGGTTGACTGCTGGAAAACCATTCAGCATTGAGCGTCCTTCTTTTTGTGAGACTAAAATACCTTCCTCAGCTTCAGCATATCGGTTTTGTCTGGTATAAGAGTCAATAGTAGAGGGCAAAAAATCTGCGCCTGCAGCTTCTAAGTGACGCATTAAATCAATGTGTTCATTGAGTAACGCTACACCAGCACGTGGTTGAACAAAAGTTCTTTTCTCTTCTTTTGCACGTTTTAACTTAAGTGCAAAGTTTTTATGATCAGGAACATTTTTTAATGTTTGTATGGCAAGATCTAAATCGAGTAGGGGATCTTGACCCGTTGGCCATGAGGCTAAGACTTCTTTACGCATGGCAAGAAATTTTTCGATTGGCCATTTTTTATTGACAACTTGCATGATATTCTCCTAAAGTTTAATCATTCGTTTTTTCATGATACGAAGTGCGATTTCTGGATAATCCATCGATAGTAAACCCATCGCTGATAAGATATAATCCTTATCAAGCATGAAATCTGGGTGTTGTGGTCGAAGTTCAAGTGATTCTTTGTGATCAACGGTTAATGCTTGTTCGAGTAATTGCTTTGGGTTTGGACTGTTAATCACGACACCGCCAGTTCCAATAAATGTTTTGACGTGTGTTAAATCTTTTCCTGTTTGATGATACATCATCCCCATCGGTGTATACACGCCTTTGAGAGATCCGACATGGCGACTAATGGCAACATCGATACAAACCGATGCAAGCAAGTCTTCAATCATGTAGTCTTTTTCTGTTTTCGGCAAGAAATCAATGATATCATGGCGCATTTCACAGGCTTTTATGATATCAATGCCTTGATTTTCATAAGAGTCAATCTTCGATTTGGTCATCGATTGCAAGATGCCTTTCGCAGAATAACGCATACCCAAATCACCTTCAACCGTTCGTTTGGCGTAAGGCTCTTCAAGACCTGTCATCACTGCATTCATTTTGGTTGGTAAACCTAAAGCGAGTGAATAAACATCGGTTGTTGCACCGCCGACGTCTGCTAACATCAGATCGCCTAATCCTTTTTCATCGCCATAACCTTTAGAGAGAAGTTCACTAGCCATTAAAACTGCATGTGGTGTAGGTAGCACCACACGATCAATGATCGCTTCAACTTTCTTAATGCCTTTAGCTTCAATAATGTTTTTAACAAAAATATCTTTGATATGATCTCTTGCATCTTCTATATGGAGCACGTTGAGCTTTGGCATGACGTTATCGCACATAAAAAAAGTTTTCTTTGCAGATGAAAGAATCTCGATGATTTCATCTGATGCATCCTTATTCCCGGCAAAAACAATGGGAGCTTGAATCGGGGATTCAGCAAGTTTTTTGGCATTGTGAATGACGCACTCACGATTGCCACCATTTGCTCCGCCAGCAAGAAGAATGATATCTATTTTTTTGTCGATGATTTTTTGGATTTCGGCATTATTGATGTGATGTGATAAAACAAGTTCGACCTTGGCACCTGCACCTAAGCAGACACGTTTAGCGGCTTCAGTGGTGAGTTCCTCCACTAAACCAATCGCCACCATTTTTAACCCACCCGCTGCAGAAGAACAAGCGATTACTTTCTCAAAATGCATCGGTAGAGCCATCTTTCGATGCAATTCTTCGAGGGCATGTTCATAGCCTTCAATGATGTTTGTTTCAACGGTTGTGATCGCTTTTGCAGTAGCGATGATATCTTCACTCTCTAGATCGACAGCAGTTAACTTTGTAAAAGTTGAACCAAAGTCTACGAGTAGATAACATCTCATTCTATGCCCCCCAAATCTTCTTTAATCGTGTCTAAAACCATGTCAATGGTTGTTCCTGGTGGATAAACACGATCAAATCCCATATCCTTAAATCGTTTTTCAACATCCTTAAAATCTTGTTTACCTACGACGATATTGCCACCCACGTAAAGTAAAATGTCTTTGAGACCAGCTTCATTACACTTATCTCTCATGCCACGACAATCGAGTTCACCATGACCGTATAGTGATGAGACCATAATTAAACGAGCTGATGTTTCGATTGCTGCATTGATAAAGTCCTCTTGAGATGATAACACGCCTACGTTGACGACATTGTACCCTTCGCGTGTTAACGTATACTCAATGATTCGATTACCAACAGCATGAACATCAGCTCCGATAACGCCAATAACGATTGATTTCATTTTCTCCTCCAGCTTGCGTTATGTGATAAAAATAAAACGCTTACATACACTTGTATTTTAATACAAAGTGGCTTAAATTACAACACCATCCCTTCATTTGCGTTTGACTTTTTTTCGTGTATAATGAGATTGGGTGATAATGTGCGTACAATAGAGATGAATTTCATCACACAAACGGTGAAAGAACTGGCTATGGACGCGAACTGTAACATCGGTAAATCATTCATCGATGAACTTCGCGAAGCCTTACAAAAGGAAAAATCAGAAATTGGGAAAAACGTGATTGAACAAATCATTGAAAATGATACGATTGCGATGGAAAACAAAGAACCCATGTGTCAAGATACGGGCATGGTGGTTGTTTTCGTCGAACTTGGTTATGATGTGCATTTGACTGGTGATTTATATGATGCTATCAATGAAGGTATCAGACAAGCATACCATGAAGGTTTTCTAAGAAAATCAGTTGCAAAACATCCTATCACCAGAGGAAACACAAACGATAACACACCAGGCGTCATTCATGTTAAACTTGTTCCTGGTGAAAACATTAAAATTACACTCGCACCCAAAGGTGGTGGAAGTGAAAACATGAGTTTGGTGAAAATGCTTGTCCCATCCGATGGTATTGAAGGGATCAAAAAACTTGTGTTGCACACCATTTTTTATGCAGGGGGTAAACCTTGTCCACCACTGATTGTGGGGATCGGATTAGGTGGCAATTTAGAAAAATCAGCACAAATCGCAAAGGAAGCATTAATGCGTGATCTTAAGGATGTCAATCCGGATCCCGTATTAGCAAAACTTGAACAAGAATTACTCGAAGAGATAAATACATTAGGGGTTGGTCCGATGGGTTTTGGCGGAAGTACAACAGCGCTTGCTGTGAAAATTAACGCCTATCCATGTCATATCGCAAGCCTTCCTGTCGCCATCAACTTACAGTGCCATGCATCACGACATAAAGAAAGAACGATATAGGTGATGAACAAATGAATGTTAAAACACCGATCACAGAAAAAGATATATATAACATGCACGCGGGAGAGATTGTTTACATCAGTGGCATTATTTATACGGGTAGAGATGCTGCACATAAAAGACTTGTTGAGACACTAGACCGCGGTGAAAAGTTACCACTTGATTTCAACGGTCAAGTCATTTATTACGTGGGTCCAACACCGGCAAAACCGGGTCGACCCATCGGTTCATGTGGACCGACCTCAAGCTATCGTATGGATGCCTATTCGACACGACTGATGAAAGAAGGACTCAAAGTCATGATTGGTAAAGGTGACAGAAGTGATGCGTTTATTCAAGATATGATCAAAGAAAAAGGTGTTTATTTACAAGCCGTAGGTGGTGCAGGAGCCCTCTTGTCTCGGAAGGTGAAAACATCCGAAGTCGTACTTTATCATGATCTTGGTGCAGAAGCCATTTATAAACTCGAAGTTGAAGACTTTCCAGCCATTGTAACCTACGATATTCATGGTGGAAACTTGATCGTCGATGAAGTTAAAAAATATCAAACGAAACCACTCGAGCAATAAGAACGTGAGCACACGTTCTTTTTTTAAAACAAAACATGAATTTCTCGATATAATAAAACTATCAAAAGGAGTGTTCATATGAAAATACTTAAAGTTTTTTTGATTATCTTTTTAACCATCATCATCATGGTAGCTCTCTTCCTTGGAACGCTGACAGCACTTGAATATAAACCCAAACCCATTGAGCTTTTAGTTGTTGAAAATAACCAAAATAACAACGTATTGAAAAACACTGAGATGACAATCATGACATTCAATATAGGCTATGCTGGATTAGGTGCTAATGAAGATTTCATCATGGATGGCGGTCAAAACGGTATTCCTGAGAACAAAGAAGTCGTTGAAACTTATTTTAGTGGTATTAAAGATATCTTGTCTGATCATCCTGTTGATTTTTACTTGATGCAAGAAATTGATGTGAAAGCAAGAAGAAGTTATCACATGAACCAGTATACAGGTCTTAAAGATCACTTGGGGGATTCATATAGTTCACAATTTGCCTATAATTTTAAAGCACCATTTGTGCCATTCCCGGTTTCATTAACCGATTATATTGGCTTTGTTCATAGTGGTATTGCCACCTATAGTACATACCGAGTTAATGAATCCACTCGTTATCAGTTTCCGGGTGCATTCAGTTGGCCACTTCGTGTCGCAAATTTAAAGCGTGGCATGATGGTCTCAACCTATGCGATTGAAGGATCCGATAAGATGTTTCATGTCGTCAATTTACACATGTCTGCTTACGATGCAAGTGGAACACTACGAGAGCAAGAAATGGCTTTCTTAAAGCAATATCTCGAAGAACAAGAAGCCCTTGGGAACTACGTCATCGTCGGTGGAGATTTCAATCAAACTTTTCCAGCTGCAAAAGATGTTTACCCCACAAAGGATGGTTTATGGGAAGCTTATCCCATTGAAAATGATTTTCTACCTTCAGGTTATCGGTTTGAAATAGATCTTCTTCATCCCACCTGTCGATTACTCAATCAACCTTATCAACCTGATAGTGCTTTGACACAGTATTATATTATTGATGGTTTCATCGTTTCCAACAACATTCAAGTCTTGTCTTACGATGGTCTGAGTGTCGGGGCGATGACGTTAAATCTTGATTTTCAATCATCAGACCACAATCCGGTCGTGATGAAATTTAAACTCATATAGAGGTGTTCTATGAATACAAAAGCGATGCAAGAAGAGGTTTTTGAACGCGTTGAACGATTGATTCATCACCATGGACCTAGGCTTGCTGGAACCAAAGCAAGTTTAGACTGTGCAGATGAGATTTTTCAAGAACTCAGTTCGTTTGCAGATCACGTGAAGAAAGAAGATTTCTTTGTGTACAAAGGTGCTTTTTTAGGTTGGATTCGTATCCTTGTTTTTTCCTATTTTTTAGGTATTTTAGCGCTATGGTTTAACATGCCTTATCTATCACTTAGTCTTGCTCTATTTTCACTCTTAGTGTTGACGCTCCAATTCTTTTTATACTTGCCCTTTTTAGACCGCTTTTATCCCAAAAGAAGAGCTAGAAATGTTTATGGATTGATTGAACCAACCAAAGAAGTTAAGCAACAGATCATCATCAGTGGTCATCACGACAGTGCGCATGTCTTTAACTTTTTTATCCATCAACCAAAATGGTATAACTTAAGAACAACAGGTTCCATTTTTATCGTCATCATGATGATTGTGTTATCCACACTTTCACTCATTTTCCCTAGTCTTTTGGCACTTCAGTGGGGAATAAAGATTTTCTTAAGTCTTGGTTTTCTCTTGGTGGGTCAAATGTGGTTTTTCAAATCGAAAAAAGTAGCACCTGGTGCTGGCGATAACCTCGTTGCATCGTCGATAGCTATCACGTTAGGAAAGCATTTTAGAACGCAACGTGATCATGGCGCTGGTTTAGAGCATACAAGACTTATTATCATGAGTTTTGATGCTGAAGAAGAAGGTTTACGAGGTGCACGGGCTTTTGCGAAAAAACATCAAGAACATTTTAAGAAAACAAAAACATATTTACTGAATATGGATTGTTTATACGATGAAAAGGAACTTTTCTTTTTAACTTCGGATTTAAACGATTTTGTCAAACTAGATGAAAAGTTAGCCGATGAACTTGTCCATATCGCTGACCACATTGGCATTAAAACAAAAACACAACGTCAAGCATTTCTTACAGGTGGTACCGATGCGGCAGAACTCGCTAAAAAAGGTGTTCATGCCACAACACTTATTGGTATGCCATGGACAAACAAAGAACGAAGTCTTGTTTATCACACACCTTCGGACACACTCGAACATGTTCATCCAAAAGTTGTTGAAGATACGATCCAAATTTTTAATCGCTGGCTGATGGAAAAAGATTTGATTTAAGGGGGATAACCCTCTTTTTTCCATCAGTTAAAGCTGTGTTATAATAAAGACAATACGATGTTCAACAGGTGAGGTCAACCATGAAAGAAATCAGGTTAAAACGAATTAAAAAGTATGAATGTTCCTTTTTAACACTCTATGAAGATGATGTCCAATTGCCACAAAAGCGTTTTGGTAAAAGAGTTGTCATAAAACATCCAGGTGGTGCGTGTGTACTTCCTATCTTACCAAACGGAGATCTGATCCTTACGAAACAATATCGCTATCCCATCGAACAAGTCAGTATTGAGATTCCTGCGGGTAAAAAAGATGTGGTTGGTGAAGATAGTCTAGCGTGTGCAATCAGAGAACTTGAAGAAGAAACTGGCTACGCATCTCATGATATCAAGCATATGTTTACCCTTCACCCTTGTGTCGGTTATTCCGATGAAAAATTAGATATTTTTATTGCCTATGACTGTTATAAAGTGGATCAACCAAAACCGATGGATGAAGATGAATCGATTGAACTCTTGATCGTGGATAAAGCAAAAGCCAAAGAGATGTTGGATTCAGGACTCATTACAGATGGTAAAACCATTATTTCTATCCAATACTATATGATGAATGTGTGACGACATGAAAAGACGATATATTGATAAACAACAAGACCTATTAATGCATGTTTTAAGACCTTTAGTTTACTTATGGATGAGAAAAGACAGTAAACGTAAGGTTGTTTTAGGCGAAGGTGTCAGTTTTAGAAGAAAAGAACCTTATATCATGCTTGCCAACCATACGTTTATGTTTGATGTGATTCATGTCCCATTACGGTTTAGAACAGTTCCGTTTATCGTAGCAAATCAGACGTTGTTTAAAAAGAAAGCGACAAAGTTTTTAGTCAGCCAAGTCGCACACGTGATTAGCAAACAAAAGGGGCAAAGTGATACAGCCACGGTCAGAGATTTGATTTCTGCAGTGAAAAGAAGATATCCCATTTTGATCTTTCCAGAAGGTGATACCACTTTTTTTGGTGAAACGGGTTATATTGAAGAATCAACGATGAAACTGATCAAAAAGCTTGAAATCGATGTCATTACATGTAATGTAAGAGGTGGTTATCTTTCAAAACCACGCTGGGCAACAGGTAAACGAAAGAATCGTTATGCAGAATTTCATTATGAGCTCACCATTCCCAAAGAAAAAGTGAAAGAGATGAGTGTAGATGAAATCAATGAAACGATTAAGAAAGCACTCTATCATAACGCATATGATTTCCAAAAAGAACATATGATTGCGCATCCTGGAAAACATCTTGCAGAAGGATTAGAAGATGTTTTATATGTCTGTCCTGTATGTCAAGCCCTGCACAGCATCGAAACAAAAGGAAACCAAATTCATTGTAACAGCTGTCAAACGTCAGGGTACATGGACCCTTATGGGTTTATTCATGGATTTACGTTTGATAATTTAATTGAATGGAATACCTATCAACGGAAATTCGCCGTTGAGCTGAGACATTCATCGTTAACAACGGATGCAACCCTCTTTTTTGTAAATGAAAAAACCATGGCACTAGATGAGATTGGTAAAGTTAGATTAACGTATCAACATCAACAATTTATGATAAATGGTGCTTATGAGCAAGTGATACCAACGCATGAAATCAGTAATCCTACGTTGACCATGCGTCGTGATTTCGCTTTCTTTTATAACGATAAAAACTATCTTTTTAAACTTGAACACAAAGCTATTGCATTCTTAAGAATTGCACAAGATAAATACTAATTTCTTCAAAAAAGTGTGGCATTGTAAGCCCTTTCAGCGTATAATGAAAGTAATGACATGAACGATGCCTAAAGGAGATTTTTTTACTATGGAAATGAATGCTTATATCAAAGAAACACGCGACGCTGGTTTTAAAAAAGTGACGAAACCTATCCCAGATCAACTGAAGCCAGATGAAGTTTTGATCAAAGTGTTAGCAACATCTATATGTGGTACGGATGTGCATATTTATAAATGGGATCGCTGGAGCCAAGGACGTATTAAACCACCGCTAACGGTTGGTCATGAGTTTTCAGGTAGAGTCATTAAAGTAGGCTCTGAAGTGACCAAAGTGAAGGTAGGAGATATCGTGTCAGCTGAAACACACATTGTGTGTGGCACGTGTGAGTTTTGTCAACGTGGTGAATATCACATCTGTGAAAACACCAAAATCATTGGTGTTGACACGGATGGGTGCTTTGCTGAATATGCCAGAATGCCTCAGTACAATTTGATTGTTAACCATACGAAAACTGAACCGAAATATTTATCCATTCAAGAACCACTTGGAAATGCCGTGCATACCATGCTTCATTTTGACATCGTTGACAAAACGGTAGCTGTTGTGGGATGTGGTCCGATTGGACTGATGGGTGTTAACATTGCGAAAGCGATGAAATCCAAGAAAATCATCGCCATTGAAGTGAATGATTATCGCATCAAACTTGCCAAAGAATTAGGTGCAGATGTGGTCATCAATCCATTAAAAGAAGATGTGATTAAGCGTGTTTTAGAAGAGACTGATGGTCGTGGTGTTGATGTTGTTACAGAATTTTCTGGTAATAAAACAGCCATTGAACAATCGTTTAAATACGTGAAGGCTGGCGGTAAGATGTCAATGTTAGGTATTGTCAGCTCAAACATTGAGATTGATTTATCCACAGATGTCGTTTTTAAAGGTGTGAGTATCTATGGTGTTGTGGGAAGAAGAATGTTTGAAACATGGGATCAATTAACAGCCATGATTAAGCATAATCAATTAGATTTGGAAAAAATCATTACCCATTTCTACCCATTTGATCAAATGGAAGAAGCGATGGCAACCATGATTTCTGGTAACAGTGGAAAAGTGGTTCTCGTCTTAGAAGAATAAGGAGGTCGTATGGCAACGATTGAAGAAAAACTAAAAAGTTTAAAAGAACAAGGTACGTATCGTGTACTACCGGTCAATGAAGGGCCTTGTGAAGCCATCATCAAACTCAATGGGAAAGATGTCATTAATCTTTCTTC
Organism: Acholeplasmataceae bacterium UBA5769; assembly: GCA_002418725.1. Taxonomy (GTDB): domain Bacteria; phylum Bacillota_I; class Bacilli_A; order Acholeplasmatales; family Acholeplasmataceae; genus Peloplasma. The sequence goes on along the minus strand of DIER01000023.1, from coordinate 25,581 downwards.
GAATAATTATTTAGGATTTGCCAATCATCCAAGGCTTAAAGATGCAGCAATCAAAGCGATTGAAACCTATGGTGTTGGTGCTGGTGCTGTAAGAACGATTGTCGGCAACATGGATATCCATGAAAAACTCGATCAAGTGATCGCAAACTTCAAACATGAAGAAGCTGCACTTGTCTTTCAATCAGGATTTGCATGCAATGCAGGTGTCATTCAAGCCATTGTGGATGAAGGCGATTTGATTATCTCGGATGAACTTAATCATGCATCCATCATTGATGGTGTACGTTTAGCCAAAGCAGATCGTGCGGTTTATAAGCATTCAGACATGGCAGATCTTGAACGCATTTTAGTTGAACGTCGTAAAGATTATCAAAATGTGTTGATCATCACCGATGGGGTGTTCTCCATGGATGGTGATATCGCAAAACTTCCTGAAATCGTAAAACTAGCAAAAGCACATCAAGCGATGACTTATGTGGATGATGCGCATGGTTCAGGTGTTTTAGGACGATCAGGTCGTGGAACCGTTGACCATTTTAACCTCCATGGACAAGTAGATTTTATCATTGGAACGTTGTCAAAGGCGATTGGTGTTGTCGGTGGTTATGTTTGTGGCAGCAAAGCTTCTAGAGATTGGCTTCTCCATCGTGGTAGACCACTCCTCTTTTCAACGGCAATGATGCCTAGTGCAGCAGCAGCAATCATTGAAGCATTCAAGATGTTAGAAGAGACAACATCATATACCGACCAGTTATGGGACAATGCACATTACTTTAAAAAGAAACTCGTTGAAAACGGATTTAATATCGGTATAAGCGAAACACCGATTACACCCATCATGGTTGGCGATGAAGCGAAAACCATGGCATTCTCTAAAGAACTACTCTCGCGTGGCGTTTATGTTTCTGGTATTGTATTCCCTACGGTTGGTCGTGGAAAAGGACGCATTCGCTGTATGGTTTCAGCACTTCATACGAAAAGAATGTTAGACCAAGCGGTTGAAATCATCACAAAAACGGCTAAAGAAATGGGCATTTTATCATCATAATGCGCATATAAATACTAAAAAAAACATCTCGAGTCATGATACAATAAATGTATATGAAATGAGGTGTTTTTTATGTTATCACATATGAAAATAGATACACGTGTGAAAATTCAACCACTAGGGCCTTATCACGTTGAAGTTAAGCAATTTGCTAATATTTATTTGATACATAAAAACAAGCAAATTATTTTAATTGATTTAGCACCTATTCAAGTATTTGATCAGTTTAAAGAAGACATTGAAAAAGTGGTGCCCATCGCATCAATCACACATCTTGTCTTATTGAACCGAATGCTAACCACACTTTATGTCATTACAGAACTCATTCAAAGTGGATTTAATGGCGTGATTGTCACCGATCGTTTTTTAGCACATCAACTGACACCATCTAAATTGAAGTTGAATGTATATATCGTTGATGATCATCAACATCAACTTAATGAACAAGATGAATTGTTGTTACAATTTGTTCCTGTTCAATTTTTACCATACCCAGACATGATGATTGCTTATGAACCAGTTCAAGCTATGCTTTTTCCAGGACTTCTTTTTTCAAGTTATCAAGAGGATTCAAGTCCTTTAAGTGATACAGAACTTCAAAAAGGAATGTTTCGTTTTCATAAAGAAATCATGCCCTCTTCTCAGTTTATTTATCCCGCCCTTGTTCAGATAGATAAGGTTAAGCCCAAACTGATTTTACCAGCTTATGGATCACTTCTTGATGAAAGGTTATCGCCATTAGCCATGGATTGGCTTAGAAAAATGAGCTTTCATAACAATTATGTAAGCAACAGTAAAACAGGTGGAGCGATTGAAAATCTTGACTATTTTATGCTGATCAACCAACTGATTTTAGCACTTGAAAATCATTATTCACGAATTGAGATACTTAATACCTTTGTTGGTTCTGCATTTCATCTTGACCCTGATACACTGACTGTAAAGAAGACTTCATTGGTTAACTATAAATTATGGCATCAGTTTTTTGAAGTAGTGTTCGCAAAAAAAGGTATGGCCTGGCTCATTATTATGGAACCCACACTTCAACATCTGATGCGTACATATGGTGTTGAGTTACCTTCCATATACCGAAGTGAAACAGTGAAACTTCGTGAAGAAGCAAGACAACTCGAAGCAAAAAAAGCAGAACTCGAAGATCATTTATCAACGTTACTCAAGCAGATTGATGAAGCAAAAGATGATATAGTTAAAGATCCATTAACGAAACTTTATAACCAAGATATGCTCAAACATATGATCAAAGAACAGTTTGTCCATCCCGTAGCTTCCCATAAAACGCGTGGTCTTTTATTGATTCAACTTGACCAATTGCCAGAAATCAATAAAAAATACGATAAAGAAACGGGTGATGAGACCGTACGTAACATGGTATATGTACTCGATCAAGTGAAAGAAAAAGATGTGATGCTTTTTAAACAAAGTGGTCCTGGTGTTTTCGCTATGATTGATGGCGAAACAAAAGAAAATATCATCAAAGAAGCTGTTAAATTTCGAAACAGCATTGAAAAATCCAGTTCATTTATCGAACAGGTGTCCATCTCTATCGCGGTTGTCACATGTGAAGAAGTAGACGTGCAGTTATCCATTGAAGAAAAGATGAAAAATTTACTGACCACCCTTGAAAAAAGAATGAGTTACGCCAAAATTAAAGGTTATGGTCAAATCGTCGATGATTCAACCACAATACCTACCCAAGCTGAAGGTTTTATTTTACTTGTTGATCAAGATGAGATTAACCGCAACATGCTTTATAGAATCTTTAAACGCATCAACTATGATGTGATCGTCGCCGATTCAGTGGTTGAAGCTTATCAGATGATTCAGAAAAGAAAAATTGATGTGGTTATTTCAGAAATTAACCTTTCTAAAATGGATGGTTTTCAACTCAAAATGATGATGAACGATTCAAAAACATACCATGAAATCCCCTTTATCATGGTCTCTCATAACAAGACAATCGATAATATTCGAAGAGGTAACTTGCTTGATGTGGATCTCATCTTAGAAAAACCGATCGTTCCTGAGGAACTTATTGGACACGTCAAACGGATGAAGGAGAAGAGAAAATCATGACCACTGAACTCGCACTTTTCATTGCGATCTTTTGTCTAGCCTTTATTTTCTTATTAATCGATTTAATTTTAATCCAAAAGTGGGTCTTAAAACGTGAGAAAATCTTACAGGGTGTCATTCGAGATATGGTTTTTTCAGTCTATGTGGATGGTGAACCAACAAAGAAAAAGATTAGTCATCGCTTCTTTTTTGATGTTTTTATTGACATCGAAACGCAAGTTCAATTAGATCCAGATGTCAGAGTCAAAATTGTCAATGACCTTGAACGCATGGCTTTTACGAAAAAACAATACAAAAAGATCAATAGTTTATCCTCCGTCAAAAGGAGAAAGGCTATCTTTTATCTCTCGCAACTTCGAACAGAAGATGCGGTTAAGGCGTTAAAAAAACGCCTGAAAAGGGAAAAACATGAAGCTGTGAAGTTCTATCTTTCTTACCAACTCATGCATTTCCTTGATCAAGACACAGTCAATACAATGCTGATGTCATTAGAAGGTTCCACACCGTTCTATCAACGTTGGATGCGTAATCTTATCGCGAATCATTATGTTCAAGTTAAACCTTTTATCAAAGATATTTATGCAAATCACACAAAAGAAATGGCTTATTTGTTGTTAGAAATTGCAGATCAACACTTAGAAAAGCCTTTAAGAGATTATACACTCCGTATATTTAATGAAGCTCTTTTAGATCAAGATTTACAAAAAAAGGCATTGAATGTTTTAGCACACCAATATCCTGAATTGTTACTTCAAGATCATTTTTTGATGCACGAACACCTTTGGGTAAGACAGATTGCAATCAAATCGTGTGGCCAGACACAGACAGAAGAAATGATTCAAACGTTGTTTAAGCTTGCTAAAGATGAACAACTTGAGGAAGATATCACACAAACACTTTCAAAAATTGTCTTTGAGAAGAAAAATTTACTCCTTTACTTGATTGAGCAGTATGCAAAACAACCGCTAATATCCACAAAAAGGGTGATTGCACGTGTTTTAGCCCAAGAGATAGACTACTTAACCTTAAAACTTAAAGGCGGGGGCTATGACTATATTTTGAGCATTTTGGAGATGATCATTGAACTTCATGTGATTGAAGACTTGATTGACTTTATGAATCAAAACAAGGATCAGTCTTTAGAAAAGAAATATCTACCTCTCATGAAACGCTATGCAGCAAGAGATCCATATATTCAAGATCAGCTACAAATCTATGGTTCGAAGTCATTACTTCATGCGTTAGGTTTATTGAAAAAACCACAACCCGTCATTCCTCGGGAAAAATCTCCTCTAGAAAAAGATAAGATTATTTGGATATCGGTATGGGTCAGCATTGGATTTCTAGCATTGCCTTTGATTGCCTTCTTTGCCAATTTGAGAGTGATCTTTTCTGGAACTGAGAATGTACTTGTCTTGATGGTTGTTTCCATCAATCGTTATCTTGTCGTCTATTTTATGTTGGTGAATTCGCTTTACCTTATCCTCCTCTTTTTATCAATTAAAGGCGCGAAAGATCGTTTAAGCCTTTGGGATATGAAAAAGGATACCCTCCTTTTTGAGAAAGGTTTGCTTCCTTCGATTTCAATCATCGCACCCGCTTATAACGAAGAGAAAAGTATCATTGAAAGTGTGACATCCCTTTTGAATTTAAAATATCCCATTTATGAAGTCATTGTAGTTAACGATGGTTCGAAGGATCAAACGATGGATGTCTTAATCGCACATTTCCAGTTAGAGAGAAAACATCCCTTCTTTAAGGAAAAGATTAAAACCAAAGGTTTACGTGGTGTCTATGTGAATAGACAGATTCCAAACCTTGTGGTAATTGATAAACAAAACGGTGGTAAGGCTGATGCGCTTAACATGGGGATTAACGCAGCGAAATATGACTATGTATGTGGTATCGATGCAGATTCACTTTTAGAAGAAGATGCACTATTAAAACTTATGAGTATCACCTTAGATGACCATAAGGATTACATTGCTTTGGGAGGAAACATCGTTCCTGTCAATGGTTGTGTGGTCGATCAAGGTAAGATTGAAAAACAAGGTTTAGGGAAAAATGGATGGGTCCGGTTTCAAACGATTGAGTACTTAAGAGCCTTTACTACTGGAAGAATCGGGTGGTCAAAAGTCAATAGTTTACTCATCATCTCGGGTGCGTTTGGACTCTTTAAACGTCAATCACTTGTAAAAACAGGTGGTTATTTAACCATCAGTGGTGAACTTAAGAAAGATACCGTTGGTGAAGATATGGAACTTGTCGTAAGACTTACCCATCAAGCGTTACTTGAAAAAAGGACATACAAAGTATCCTATGTTCATTTAGCCAATTGCTATACCGAACTCCCTTCAGATGCAAAATCACTTTTCAAACAGCGTAACCGTTGGCAACGTGGGTTACTTGATATCTTGAGTTATCATCGACAAATGCTTTTTAACCCACGCTTTAAAGAACCTGGAATGATTGGTTTTCCCTATTTTTTCATCTTTGAAATGGTAGGACCTTTTGTAGAGATGTTAGGTTATATCGCCTTAGGTTTAGGTCTAATTTTAGGCATATTGAACACCTCTTTAGTCATCATGTTGTTTGTGGTCACCATAGGTTATGGGATATTGCTTTCCTTATTTGCATTATTGATTGCAGAAAGAAGACAAACATTCTACACATTAAAAGAAACAATCCTCTTAGTTTTTTATGCAATCCTTGAGAACTTTGGATTTAGACAAATCACATCACTTCACCGTGTCGTATCAACATTTTCTGCCCTCAGAGAAAAAGGTTCTTGGGGAAGCCAACAGCGTCAAGGGTTTAAGAAAATACAAAAACTTTGAATTTCAATCTATCTGACGTTTGTGAGAAAGACATACATGCTATAATAGATGCATACATCGAGAAAAGAGGAATTCCCATGGATCAAATCAAACGTTTTGACTTTGACATGAAACCTAAAAAAGAAAAGTTTTTCTTAACACCTCTCGCGTATTTACTTTCTTTTCCAACGGTATGGAAACGAAGACTAAAAGTCAACAAAGTGAATATGAAGGGACTAAAACCACCGTATATCTTACTTTGTACACATCACGCATTTATTGATTTTAAAGTCACAACTGCAGCTATTTTCCCGCATCGTGCCAATTATATAGTCGCCATTGACGGTTTTATTGGAAGAGAATGGCTACTCCGTAATGTGGGTGGTATTGGGAAAAGAAAATTCACGAATGATACAAAACTTGTCAAACAAATCAAATATAGTTTAGAAGAGTTAAAATATATCGTTGCGATTTATCCAGAAGCACGTTATTCCTTGGTTGGCACAACGGCTATTTTACCGGATTCACTTGGTAAAATTGTCAAATTGATGAAACGACCGGTCGTTGTCTTAAACATGCATGGCAACTATCTTTCACAACCGGTATGGAACCTTAAAGAACGGAAAAACCGGATTGCTGCAGACATGACACAAATTATTACACAAGAAGAGATTGAAGGTTTAGATGTTTTAGAAATCAACAGACGTATCAACGAAGCTTTTGTTTATGATGAATATGCATGGCAAAAAGAAAATAGAATCAAAATCGATTTCAAGGATCGTGCAAAAAACATTCACAAAGTGCTCTATCAATGCCCCAGTTGTTTGAAAGAACACGAGATGGATTCAGATAGACATGAGATATGGTGTAATCATTGTGGTAAACGCTATGAAATGGATGTTTATGGAGAACTTAAAGCCACCGAAGGTGTCACTGAGTTTCCACATATCCCTGATTGGTATGAGTTTGAAAGACAGCAGGTGAAAAAACAGTTGCTCGAGGGAACTTATCGGTTTGAAGATGAGGTTAAGATAGAATCACTTCCTAATGCCAAAGGTTATATTCCCCTTGGAGACGGTTATCTTAAACACGATGAAAAGGGGTTCGTTTTAACGGGAGAGGAAATGGGAAAACCTCTTGAACTCATCAAAGAACCACTTGCCTTATATTCACTACATATCGAATACGATTACATGGGTAAAGGGGATTGCATCGATTTATCAACGTTTAGTGATACGTATTATATCTATCCGAAAACAAAGAAAAATGTCGTGACAAAACTTCATTTTGCAGTGGAAGAACTTTATAAGATTGAGAAAGAAAAACTAAAAAAATGATACAGACGAAAAGGGTTTGACCCTTTTTTCTATGTTATAATGAATGTGAGGTAATTATGAACATAACATGCACGGGCCTCCATCATGTGAACGAGCCCATCACAGAACCAAAATCAAAAATAAAGTATATTTTACCAGGTGAAGTAGCATCTTTAACAAAACCGCAAAAGTTTGTTGAAGAAAAAGACCTTGAGGTAAAATCACCAGATCGACAAAAAGTTATTTGTCCGATTTTTTATCAATGCGGTGGATGTGATTTGCTGCATGTTAAAGATGATGCACAACTCAAGTTTAAAAGTGAACATCTTAAAACACTTTTTTCAAGTTTGAACTATAAGAAGACCATTTCCATCCTTAAAAACGAAGAACCTCTTCATTACCGTCACAAAGTGGTTTTATCAGCAACTACAATTAAGCATAAACTACGTTTGGGGTTATATCGTGAAAAGACGAAGGAAGTAATTCCCTTTTTGGGATGTTTCTTGCACGATAAAGCGATCAATGCTGTTTTAACGACACTCGAAGCGGTTTTAAATGCGTACAAGATTACCGCATATGACATCGATACAGGAAAAGGTATTCTAAAACATATCTTAATTCGAAAAAGTTATCATGAAGGCCAATTGATGATTGTTTTCGTGACCAATGGGACGTTACTCCCTAACGCCAAGAAAATGGTACAAGATGTGCTTGCTAAGCATAAAGATGTTTATACAGTGATTCAAAATATTCACCACAAAAAAACGCATCTTGTGCTTTTAGATGAAGAAAAAATCATTTATGGAAAGGGTTATATTTATGACCAAATCCATGGATTAAAATTCAGGTTATCAGCAAGATCATTTTATCAAGTGAATCCACTTCAAATGATTAAACTTTATGATAAAGCGCTTGATTTACTCCAAATTAAACCAACCGAAACCATTATGGATACGTACTCTGGGATTGGAACTATTTCTCTTCTAGCAGCACTGCGTGCAAAAGAAGTCATCGCTATTGAAACGAATGTCAAATCTTTTCAAGATGCGATGGTCAATAAAAAAGAAAACAATTTAGAACATGTGGTCCTTGTCAATGACGATGTGGAACGTTACATGATGCAATATCGCGGAAAAATTGATGGCTTGATTATGGATCCAACCCGTGAAGGGGCTACTGAGAACTTCTTAAAAGCTGTCATACAACTAAGACCGAAGAAAATTGTCTATATCAGTTGTGAACCAATGACACAAGTCAGAGATCTTAAAATACTAGCTAAAGCGTATGAAATCAAAGATGTGATTGGTTGTGATATGTTTAGCCAAACCGTTCACGTCGAGTCTATATCATTGCTTTTATTAAAATGACACTTGGCGACCACTTGACAACCACTTGACGACCTCTTAAAAATGTAATCAGATTTCAAAATAACATAAGAAATAGCCATCTGATCCTTTCAAAAGGTATCCGATGGCTTTTTTTCTCTATGTGAACAAATTTTGTCCATTGTGGGAACATATTTTAAGGCAAATCGCGCAACGAAAATGTGCGTTTGCTTGAAAGTGGGAACATATTGAACCCTAAAAAAAATCAGATAATAACGACTCGATAGTTCATAATTTTGAGATTCGCAATTTCTGTTTTTGATGATTTAGTATTGCTCATATTTATTGGAAAATAAAAGTGATAATAATTGGAATGAAACATTGATATAAATTGGATTCATGATATAATAGACTTAGAGGTGATTTGCATATGACTCCCATAAATTATCGTAGAAGACTAATCGAACACGACATCGAAAATAAAATGAGATATAGTGGTGGTGTTGTTATTGAGGGTCCTAAATGGGCTGGTAAATCTACGACAGCAGAGCTATTTTCAAAAACAATCATTAAATTGCAAAACCCAATTGTAAAAAAACAGTATCAAACATTAGCAACTATTTCAAGAGATGATTTATTAGCAGGTGAAAAGCCAATTCTTTTTGACGAATGGCAAGAAGTTCCAGAACTATGGGATTTTATCAGATTAGACATTGATGAAAATAAGTATAAAGGCGCATATATATTAACAGGTTCAACCAAAAAGCAAAATTTGCCTGTTTCACACACTGGAACTGGAAGAATAAATTCGATATATATGAGACCCATGAGTCTTTTTGAAAGTGGAGACTCAACAGGCAGTGTTTCACTAAGTGCTTTATTCAGGGGTGAGAAGCTAAAACCAGTAAAATCTAATATATCAATCAATGATATTGCTCAATTTATATGCCGAGGAGGCTGGCCGGAAAGTGTTGATTTGGCGGTTAGAGACCAATTGCTTGTCGCTAGAGATTTGCTAGAAAGCATTATAAAAAATGATGTTGATGAAGTAGACGGTATAAAAAAAGACAAAGAAAAAATGAGAAAATTGATAAGAAGTTATGCTAGAAATATATCGACTTTAGCCACAAGCAAAACAATTTATCAGGATCAAAATAACGAAGGTCTGTTGCTAGATTACAAAACATTTGACTCTTACGTTAATGCATTACAAAGATTATTTGTCATTGAAAATGTTAAAGCGTGGTCTCCACAAATTAGAAGTTCATCTACAATTAGAACATCAGATAAAAAACAGTTTGTTGATCCATCGATTGCTGTTGCAGCATTAGGATTATCCGTTGAAAAATTAAAAAATGATTTCAACACATTCGGATTTTTCTTTGAATCTATATGCACAAGAGATATAAAAATTTATGCTCAATCACTTAATGGTGAGGTATTTCATTATCTTGACTCCTCGGGTTTAGAAATTGATCTGATTATAGAATTAAATGATGGTAAATGGGCTGCAATTGAAGTGAAAATGGGTGAAAATGAGGTTGATAAAGCTGCAGAAAACCTAAAAAAGCTTGCGAATTTACATATGACTGTTAAACCCTCATTTTTGATGATTCTAACAAATACCCAATTAGGGTATCAAAGACAAGACGACGTATATGTCATACCAATAGGTTGCCTTAAACCATAATCTTCAAAATGACTAGTATCTTTGGCTTTCTATCAATAATTCACGAGAATCAAATCAATCAATAAACAAGATTAATTAGGAGTAATTCAATGATGAAAATAGGTTATAGTGTATTTGGTAAAGCATATGAGTATATGTTTAGAAATGATTTGCATGATAAGAATTCAATCGATCACACGTTACTAAAAAATATGATTTTGATAGATGAAAATTCAAAATCAACTCTTTACAATAAACCACATTCAATTTCTAGTGATATATGTTTACACGAACTATATGAACTTGCTCAGAAACATAAAGGCAAAAGTCTTCTAGAATCCATCAATAACACCTTTGATTTTGTAAATGAAGTCGTTAACAAGTTTGACACGCCATTTGAGAAAATGATTTTTGGTGGTACTGAAATGGAAATCATTAACAGAGGTAGTGATTGGTGTACTGATATTTCAAGAGTGGGAGCATCACTTTTACAATGTTTAGGTATACCAAGTAGAATCGTCATTTTAGTTAACTCACATAAAGCATACCACGGACATCAGGTAGTTGAAGCTTATGTCGATGGGACATATGTAATGTGTGACTTTTTATATAGTGTCATTGGTAAATTAGACCAATATTATTCGGTATATGATTTGCTTAAAGAGCCTAATTTGGTTCAAAAAATATACCAAACTAAAATAGAAGATTCAAAGCAATTGGATTACATTTTAGGTCTATATAATTTAGCAGCGATTTCTGAGTACGATATTTGCAAAGAACATAACTACTATATTTCTAAACCGAATGAATATTATCTCAACATGATGAATCTCAATCAAGATGGTACTTGGCAAATGAATGAAAATGAGTAAAAATGTTTGCTCATTTTATAGCTGATATATGTTTCTTTGGTATTCTTAAACAATGTCAAATATGTATGGGGAAACATAGTAGAGCCGATTTCGATGTTTCTATAATACACACAAGGTTGGTTTTGCAAGCAATTTGGTCGTATCAAAGCATGTAGAATCGATCGCCTATCTTACGTTGAAAGGATAATGATGACTCTTTTTCTTGATGAGATTGAATATTTAGGAGGATGGCAGTATGGATTATTGTCCTGTTTGTGGTCGTGTTTTAGAACCTGCTGAAATCGAAAATCATAAGGTTAAGAAATGTGTTTGTGGATATATTGATTGGGATAATTGGGTCAATTTATCAGCAGTTAGTGTTTGTTATAATGAACATCATGAATTCATGATGGTTCATTTAAAAGGTAAGTCGCAAGGAATAATCACTTTCCCAGGTGGTTTTAGAAATCTCGGTGAGACACTCGAAGAAGCAGCTAAACGTGAATGCTTTGAAGAATCTGGTTATCTTATTGATGATTTGAAACTCTACAAAATATACACCAAAGATGATCTTCGTCTTGTTTGGGTAGTCTATAAAGCGAAAATTATAGGTGGATCATTTTTGGAAAACAGTGAAACTGAGAAAGTCTCTTTCTTCTCTACAGCACACCCACCACAGAAAAACCTACTTAGAGGCAGTTTGACAGAAGGTCTTTTACAGGATTTGATCAGTGAGGATGATCATGAAAAACGTTAAAGAACTTTTCTCAAGTTATCAACCTAAAAATGAACAAGAAAAATTAGACCAAAGACTGATTCTAGATTTCATTGATCGAAACCCTGATGCACTTAAACGATCAAACCTCGCCGCACACATCACAGCTTCAGCCTTTGTCGTTAATCAAGCGTTTGATAAAATCGTGTTTGCTTATCATCACATTTATCAATCATGGGCTTGGGTAGGCGGACATGCCGATGGTGATGATGATTTGCTTAAGGTTTCCCTCAGGGAAGCGAAAGAAGAAACGGGTTTACAAACGCTTAAACCCTATATGAACGACATCTTTACCATCGATGTGATCTATGTGCATAACCATATTAAAAAGAACGTGTATGTCCCCGATCACTTGCATTTAAATGCGACCTATTTACTTGTGGCTGATGACAATGAGATGCCCATCCATAATCCATTAGAGCATCAAGATGTCAGATGGTTTTCATTGAATGAAGTGATGTCATATGTGACTGAGGAACGGATGAAACCTGTGTATCAAAAAGCGTTTGAATGGATGAAAATATTGAAAGAGAAGATGTAAGACTTTCTTCTCTTCTTTTTATCAACCACAAGGGTTATAATAAATGTAGAGGTGTATCGTGATTCAAGAACAACCGAATGTTCAAACAACAAAACAAGTAAGATCATGGAAAAGAATGGTTGGATTAGTCATTCAACTTCTTTTTGGTATGACTGTCATCCTATATGTTGCTAATGATTTAGCATATGTGGGTGCATGGGTTTTAGGTGGACTATATGTGTTCAGTTACGTTGTTTTTTTCTTAGGCTTACCCAAAGAACTTGCATCTACGAGAGGTAAACGTATCAAAAATAGTCCTTTATATGAAAAAATCATCCGCTTTGTCATGATACTTTTAGGTTATGGTGTTTATGTCGTTGCCGGATTTGATCATAAGTTGGGTTGGACGATTGCCATGCCATGGTTTATGCTGTGGATTGCCGGATTCATCTTTCTGATTGGGATGGGGATTGTTTTTTCTGCCATGCGAGAAAATGCACATTTTAATCAAATGGTCAGTAAAGATGAACACCATCAGGTTATTGATACGGGACCTTACAGTATTATTCGCCACCCGGGCTATTTGGGGATGATGACCTATTTATCGGTAGTTCCTATCATCTTAGGCTCACTCTACGCGATGATTCCAACCATAGGAATCATCATCTTGTTTTTGATCAGAACACATTTGGAAGATAACTATTTATCAAGACATATGGAAGGTTATCAAGCATATAAAGATAAAGTAACGAAGCGTTTGTTTAGATCGTTTAAGTCATAAAAAAACAAAAGGGAGAATATCATGATTAGTTATGACAAGCTTTACGATTGGGTCGATGAGATGGCAGCTTTACTCGAACCTGATGAGATTTATTGGTGTGATGGTACGGAAGAAGAGTACCAAAAAATGATGGAAGAGATGGTAAGTCAAAAAAAGGCGATTGAACTTAACCCGATCAAACGTCCTGGATCTTATGCTTTTTTTAGTGATCCCTCGGATGTTGCACGGGTGGAAGATCGAACATTTATTGCATCTATCCATCAAGAGGATGCAGGTCCAACCAACAATTGGATTGATCCTAAAGAACTGAAAACAAAAATGAAAAGCCTTTATAAAGGCGCTATGAAGGGAAGAAAGATGTATGTGATTCCCTTCATGATGGGACCTTTTGGTTCACCACTTTCCAAAGTCGGTATCGAAATTACGGACAGTGCCTACGTTGCAGCAAACATGAGAATCATGACCCGTATGGGACGTGACGTGCTCAAAGAACTTGAACGTACAAAGTCATTTGTTCCCTGTGTGCACTCCGTAGGCTATCCACTTATCGATGGGAAAGAAGATGTGATGTGGCCATCGGCACCTTTAGCTGAGAAATATATCGCTCATTTTCCTGAAGAAAGATTAATCTGGTCTTATGGATCAGGTTATGGCGGCAACGCACTCTTAGGAAAAAAATGTTTAGCACTTCGCATTGCATCCGTCTTAGCAAGAGACGAGATGTGGATGGCAGAACATATGTTGATTTTAAAAATCACAAACCCAGAAGGAAAATCAAAATTCATTTTAGGTGCTTTTCCAAGTGCCTGTGGGAAAACAAATTTATCGATGCTTGTACCAACACTTCCCGGATGGAAGGTTGAAACAGTTGGCGACGATATCGCTTGGTTATGGATGAAAGATGATGGTAGACTTTATGCGATTAATCCTGAATCTGGTTTCTTTGGTGTTGCCAAAGGAACAAGTTATGATTCAAACCCAAATGCGATGATGTCGATTCGAAAGAATACGATTTTTACAAACGTTGCATTAACCGATGATAACGACGTGTGGTGGGAAGGCATAGATGGACCAACACCTGAGCATTTAACTGATTGGAAACAAGAAGACTGGACACCTGCGAAGGGGACACCTGCTGCGCATCCCAACTGTCGATTTACCGTTTCGACCAAACAGTGTCCTGTACTTGCTGAAGAATGGGATAATCCAGAAGGTGTTTTAGTTTCTGCCATTTTAGTGGGTGGAAGAAGACCTTCAACCATTCCTTTAGTTCATGAATCACTCTCATGGAGCCATGGTGTTTTCATGGGTTCAATGATGGGTTCTGAAATCACCGCAGCAACCATTTCAAATAATATTGGACAAGTGAGAAGAGACCCATTCGCGATGTTGCCTTTTATCGGTTATCACGTGGGTGACTATTTAAAGCACTGGCTTGACATGGGGAAAAGATCCAACGAAGCATTGCTTCCAAAAATCTATTATGTGAATTGGTTTAGAAAAGATGATAAAGGCGATTTCCTCTGGCCAGGATTTGGACATAATTCTCGCGTTTTAAAATGGATTTTTGAACGTTGTGATGGGGTTGCTCCTGCACACATGACCCCGATTGGTAACCTACCAACGGAAGAATCAATCGATGTGCGCGGCTTACCTATGAAGCACGAAGCATTGGAAGAACTGCTTAAGGTTGATCATGATCAGTGGCTCGATGAAGTTAAGTCTCTGAGAAGTTATTATCAAACGATTGGGCCTAAATTACCAAATAAATTGGTTGAAGAGTTAGATAAACTTGAACAACGACTTTTATACGATCAGCAAGACAATTAAGGGGCTATCCCCTTTTTTGTTATCATAGATAAAGATTGTATAATCACATAATAAAGAGTATAATCAAACTATCACTCAGGGGGTTATGTTATGCTTGTTTTTTTAAGAATTGACATCAATATAGTCGCAATGATGATGCTTTTTATGGTTTTTTTAATCGCAATCAAAAGACTTGATCAAAAAGATACACTGAATCGTGCTTATTTAATCACGCTTGTTGTGGTGTTTATGCAGCTAGGGATAGAAGCAGTCACGTGTATTGTCAATGGAAAAGAAGAACTCCTGTGGCGTATCGTCTCTAATGTTTTCCATGTGGTTTTGTTTGGTATTGCACCGCTGCTTGCTGCAGTATGGTATTTACTTGTGAGAAACTTTGTAACAACACGCAAAAAAACAACCAAGATACATCATATCTTCATTTTTGTTCCTGTGATCATCAATGGTATTTTAAGTATTCTTTCTCCATTCACAGGGTTATATTTTAACATATCAAGTTTAGGTATCTATGAACGTGGACCACTCTTTCATTTATCGATGGGTTTTACATATATCTTCTTTTTAATCTCAATCATACATATCATTTTCTATAAACATAAACTTTTAATCAATGAACTCTTATTGTTGATTGTTTTTAATCTTATTCCTATCATTGGTGCACTTTTTCAAGCCATCTTTTATGGCGTGTTACTCGCTTGGAGCTCCGCTGGATTCGCTTTAGTGATTGTCTACATTTACCTCCAAGAACGTCTGGTTCACTTAGATGTGATGACAGGCGTGTGGACAAGACGATCCTTTGACTATTTTATGGACAAACGTTTAAAACAGAAAGCGGTTGATCCATTTGGTGGTATATTCTTTGATATTGACCATTTAAAAGAGATTAATGATCGCTACGGTCATGCTGAAGGTGATCTGGCTATCGTTGAGATTGTTTCACGCATTAAGGGTTTAGTAAAAGGTAGTGAAATCATTTCACGTTTAGGGGGAGATGAGTTTATTATCATCACTGAAGATGCATCTCAAGAACGCTTAAAGGCTTTGATTGAAGATATTAAGTTTTCCCTTTCAATCTACAATGAAACTTCACAAAAAGATTATCAGCTTTCCTGTAGTTTTGGCTACGGTTTATACTCGGAAGAATTCAAAAGTATTGATCAATTTTTAAGATTTATTGATCACCGTATGTATCAATCAAAACACCATGAAGTTAGTGTTTCGGAGGATAAACAATGAAAGGTCAATACCATTCACCATTAGGTTTAATTACATATGAAGTGATAGATGGTTTTTTGGTCAG
>DIER01000023.1:0-9222 GCA_002418725.1 Acholeplasmataceae bacterium UBA5769 | reverse complement strand
TGGTATTAAATCAATATTTTCATCATCAAACAGAGCACTTTGATATCGATATGAAATATGTAAGAGGAACACCATTCGAAAAGCATGTTTGGGATCGCTTAAGAGAGATTCCCTATGGAAAAACGAAAAGTTATGCTGAGATTGCTAAAGAAGTTGGAAGTCCTAAAGCATGTCGGGCAGTGGGTCAAGCTTGCAAAAAGAACCCCATTGGAATCGTTGTACCATGCCATCGTGTGATTGGTAAAGATGGCTCTATGACGGGATACTCAGGCAAAGAATTTGTGGATTTAAAGAAAAAATTACTCGAGCATGAAATGGGAGAAAACCATGTCTAAAACTTTAAAAGCGTACCGAAGAGAACTCCATCAAATACCTGAGATTGGATTTGATCTATTTAAAACGAGTCGCTATCTCTATGATGCGTTAACATCCATGGGATATGAACCCATCCAAATGGCTAAAACCGGATGGGTTATCGCAAAACAAGGAAAATCTGATCAAGCGATTCTTTTTCGTACCGATATGGATGCACTCCCGGTTAAAGAGGAAACAGATGTTTCATTTAAATCTCAACATGAAGGCTCCATGCATGCGTGTGGTCACGATGGTCACATGAGCATGATGCTTGGTTTTGCAGCATATGTCAGCACGTTAACACATTTAGAAAAAACCATCGTCATGATTTTTCAACCTGCAGAAGAAGGACCCGGTGGTGCAAAAGTCATGATTGAAGAAGGGTTGTTTAAACGTTATCAGATTGAAGCGGTTTACGGTATTCATCTTTATCCTGGATTATTAGAAGGCCTCTATGGTTTAGTTGATGGCCCTATGATGGCACAAAACGGTGAATTTGATCTCGTCATTAAAGGAAAATCAGCCCATGGTGCTATGCCCCATCAAGGAAGTGATGCGATGATAGCTGCTTCGCAACTGATCTCATCCTATCAATCGATTATTAGTAGAAACTTAAACCCATTAGATGCTGGTGTGATCACCGTTGGTAAGATTATGGGTGGTGAAGCACGAAACATCATCGCCAAAGAAGTTTTCATGAGTGGGACGATCAGAGCATTTAAACCAAGTGTTTACCACATGATGAAAGAACGAATCCATCAGATAGATCAAGGTATTTCACAGGCTTTCCATGTGGAAATCATCAATGACATCAAAGATTATTATCCACCGGTCATAAACGACCACCATCTTTTCGAGTCACTTAAATATGCACTTCAACCAAGTGAGTACAAACTTATTGAACCCATGACTGTATCAGAAGATTTTGCATTTTATCAACAACATGTGCCAGGTGTGTTTGTGATGCTTGGATCACGCAATGAAAAAAAGGGGTATATACATCCCCTTCACAGTTGTTTCTTTAATTTTGATGAAGTGATCTTAGAAAAAGGTGTGAAACTTTATCAAACCATCTTAAAAATACACCACGTCATCTCTTAAAGGCGCAAGCCTTTTTCTTTTTATTCCTCAGGTATCCATTTAACTAACGCATCTTGTAACGCTTTGATATCAATGGGTTTCACCAAGATATCGTTCATACCTGCAAGTAAACATGCTGATCTTTCTTCTGGATACTGGTTTGCAGTCAACGCAACAATTGGCGTTTTCGTATTAAAGCGACGCATGGCTTTGGCAGCACCTACACCATCAAGAACTGGCATGTTCATGTCTAAAAACACAAGATCAAAACTTTGATGTTTCATGAGGTTTAAAGCTTCTTGTCCATTTTCTACGAGTGTTACTTTTTGGTCTAGGTTTTGAAGTAATCTTTCAACCAACTTTTGGGAAAGCACATGATCTTCTGCAACCAAAATGTGGGCATTCTTTCGGTATTTTTTAGTTATAATATCTTCATGATGTTCATGATCGTCATGTTCATCGATATGAAGTGGTAAAACAAGTGAAAAAGTGGATCCTTCGTTTAATTTGCTTGTCACAATTAACTGACCCTTCATGAGGGTTGCTAACTTGTGGCTGATCGATAGACCAAGACCAGTTCCGCCATAAAGTCTTGTTGTCGCGGTAGAAGCTTGTTCGTATTCAGCGAAAAGGCGTTCTTGTTGTAAGGCTGACATGCCAATACCGGTATCTTTCACCTTGAAGGTCACTTCGACTTGTGAATCGCTCAGAGCTTCACAAGAGACAACCACACTGATGCCCCCCATATCGGTAAATTTAATGGCGTTACTCATTAAATTGATCAAGATTTGCTTGATTCTCATTTGATCACCGATCACCATTTTCGGACAATGGATGGTTTCCACATCGATATATAATCTTTTTTTCTCAGCTTGATTGGTAAAAAGTTCTTTCACATCTTTTAAAAGGTATGCAAGCATAAAAGGTCTTTTTTCTAATGTCATTTTACCTGCTTCCATTTTAGATAAATCTAAGATGTCGTTGATGATCGATAAGAGGTGCTTTTGAGCATCCTCAATTCGAGATACATATTCTTTTTGATCTTCTTGAAGGGTTGTTTCACTCAGTAAATGCGTAAAACCAATCATCGCATTCATCGGTGTTCTAATCTCATGAGACATGGTTGATAAAAAAGTTGATTTTGCTTGGCTTGTTTGTTGGTGTATGAAACGTTCTTCATCAAGTAGTTTCTTTAAATGATTCAACTCATGATCCAAAAGTTGAAGTTTCGATGAACTCTCTAAATCCTTGATGACTTGATCCGTGATATCTTCAATGGTGCCATAGTAGGCAATCATTTTGCCATCTTGTTCATCGATACGAGATTGGATGGATACAAAGCGGTATTCACCCTTTATTTGGAAGCGAAAATAAGCGTTAAAAGGATGATTTAAAGTCCTCGCATCCATAAATTGTTGTGCAACAATCGCTTGATCATGAGGATGGATATCATCGAGTAGTGATCGATTTTTAATTTCTTTTGAAGATATGGAAAGAGCCATCTCAAGCTCATGGGATAGGCTCCATGTTTTTTGATCGATGTTATAGGTCCAATACCCCAAAAGTTGATGGGTTGATGAAGAAGAATTTGATATGGAGTTGTGATGTTTGAATGTGATGTTTTTCACTGGCAGGCCATCTCCTTTTCTTTACCCCATATTATATCATGATTATCGATGCTTGACTCTAAGTCAAACAAAACAGGTGAAAATCGCATGACATCAGCGAAAATCATGTCGTAAATCAAGAATTTCATGTATAATATTTTCAAAGGTGATTCGTATTAGAACCCGTTTTTGATATGCGACTTTGTGGATGGGTGAGTTCATAATGAAAAGTTACACATGGAAACTAGCAATTGCATTCGCATTATCCTACGCCCTCTTGGTGATGGTCGTTGTTTTTGCATACACCCACATTTCATCATCGTTCATTTTAAGACAAGCCAAAGACAATATGGCACAAAAAGGTGGGGTTATGGCAGAAAGAATCAATACCCAACTTTCCTTTGATTATGTCAAAATTGCCGACTTGATTGAATCAGCAAGACTTACAGAACCAGATCCCATCAGTTATTTGCATAACCAAGCTTCAAGTATTACCATTTTAAATGGAGTTTATGAAGGCTTTGGTGCACTGAGTAACAACAGTTTGTTAATTGATGGAGAAACGTATACATATACGGAGGGTTTTGGATTTTTAGAGATACATCAACCGGTTTCAATCTATAGCTTCAACGAAGCATTTCATAGCGGAACCGATGAGAAATATATCTTTTTCCTATACGATGATGTGGTTGCTTATTTTTCCGCTGAACTTTACCTTGAAACGCTATTAAGTGAGTCAGAGGGTTATACAGATTTTGCTATTATCACACAGGACAACATGGTTTCCTACGCATCTTTTGGAGATGTATCACTTAAATATCTATACGATTATTTGCGTGCTGAAAACGTGAGTGAATCGTTGATTAACCAAATCAAAGAAGTTATCAACAATAAAACATCTGGTGTTTTTCAGATGTCTTTAGCATCTCAACGATCCATGGTCATTTTAAATCCATTAGATCAGATACATTCCTCAAAACAGTTTTATTTGCTTCAAGTCTTCTTAGAAGAAAATGTGCTAAGTAGCATGACTTATTTAACAAATATTCTTTGGGCACTCTTCTTTGTCATTTTTATTTTATTTGCAGGCACACTGATTTTACTTTATAAAATTTTAGAAACGAAGATGCACGACATTGAAAATGCGCGCATGACACACTATTACGCTAAACCTTATCTTGTTAAAATTAATCGGTTAGGCAAGATTAAATCCTATAACCAAAGTTTTAAAAAATTGCTCGGCGATTATGATATTTATGATAACATCAAGGACTTCGAGATCAAAAAGGAATTTGACCTTGAAGCTATCGAAGACATCATCCATCGACAACGTGCGTTTACTGCCATCTTTGAACTGGGTTTGCAACGTCTGGTCTATATTCGCTTCATTCCCATCAAAACGGCAGGTGGATATCTTCTTGTAGGTGATGACATCACTAACATCGAAGGTCGTTTTGATGAGTATCGCAACATGGCACTTTACAACAAAGTGACCCATTTACCCAACTTAAACAGTTTTAAACAAGATGTACAAGCATTTTTCATGAATCCAGATGAACTTAAAAACTGTAATTCATTATTGGCATTAGATGTTGTTTCTTTCTCCAAGATTAACGTTCTTCTTGGGGAAAGATCTGGCGATCGTTTCTTAGTTATCATCTCTGAACTCATCGATGAGTCTTTGGAAGGTTATCCTGCAACACTTTACAACACGACAGCTGATAGTTTTATTATCTTCTTTAGAAACATTGAAAGTTATGCTTGGGTAAGCCGTTGGATTACCAAAGTTCTTTCCATCTTTGAAAAACCGATCACCATTGATAAAAACTTTATTAACATTGAAGTTAAAATTGGTGTCTTTAACATTGAAAATGAACGATACGAGATCTTAAATGCAGATGTTGCCTACGATAACATGATGTTGGCACTCAATCACGCGAAAGAGTCTTCACAACACAAGAGTTTCTTCTATGATGTCTCTTTGTCACTGATAGCATCACGCGAACAACGCATGGAAGCTGATTTAGCGAATGCGATTAAGAACCAAGAGTTTTATATGGTCTTGCAGCCACAATTCAACAACCAAGATGAAAAGATCATTGGATTTGAAGCGCTCATTCGTTGGAATAATCCAAAATACGCTTCTGAATCGCCTTTAAAGTTTATTCAAATGGCAGAACGCAACAACATGATCATCGATATCGGACGTATCGCACTGCATGAGACCTTTCAAATTGCAAAAGAATTAGAACCTTATAACATTCATGTCTCATTAAACATTTCTCCTGTGCAGATTTTACAAGCAGGGTTTGTCAATGAAATCATTTCGGTTTTTGAACAATATGAGTTAAAAAAACACTCCATTTCATTGGAAATCACTGAAACCTTCTTGATTGGATCGTTTGACCTTGTCATTAACAAACTTAAACTTCTTCAAAAATATGGCTTTGACATCCATTTGGATGATTTTGGTACAGGTTATTCATCTTTGCAATATTTAAAAGACCTACCCATCAATACGATCAAAATTGATAGAGCTTTCGTCATCAACATAGAAACAGATGCCCATTCTCGAGCCATCGTCAATATGATCGCATCACTTGCAAAAAATATTGGCTTAAACGTCGTGACGGAAGGCATTGAAAATGATAAACAAAATCAACTGGTTTATCGTGCAGGATGTAACATTATTCAAGGTTATCTGATTTCACCACCCGTGGTCAAATCAGAAGCTATTCGGTTAATTCGTGAATTCAATATTGATCACACCAGATCAATTGATCTACAAAAAGCTAAGAAGGAGATGAAACGATGACTTATGGCATGCGTGTTTACCAAGTAAGCGATCAAGCAACAATCATTTTATCGGTGGTTGCTCTTTTGATTATGCTTGCTGCCATCTTTTTTCTGGCACGTTCCTATTTTAAAGAACGCGTACGTATAAGAGAGGAAAAAGCATTTCTCATTGAAGGTGTTCTGACGAAAGCAGAGATTACATCCATCATTACCTCACACATTGCACGTCTCGGTAAAGATGGACAGTTTTCGTTGATTTATCTTGATTTGGATAAGTTTTCAGATTTCGTCAATGCCTTTGGTGCCGCAGAATCTGAAAAAGTTTTGGAAAAAATCGTTAAAAACATTGAGTATGCTTTACCAAAAGGTGTAAAACTCTCAAGATTACAAAACGATGAATTCCTTATTTTCCTTTCGATGGATTACGATAGAACAGAAGCGGTTGACTTAGCAAATAAGATCAAACAGTCACTTGCAAGACCGATCAAGTTATTTGGTGATACCACCATTAACGCCACCGCATCCATCGCGATTGCTTTTTATCCCATTCATGGTGCTACCATCAAAGATTTGATGAACTCGCTCAAACTGGCAACCTACTTGATTAAGAAGAATGGTGGAAACAACATTCGGGTGTACTCAGATGAAATGAACACTGAAGGTGGAGAGCATGTTGAATATTATTATCAGATCAAACATGCGATTCAACATAAAGAGTTCCAATTATTTTATCACCCCATGATTGATGTTAAAACAAATGATATCTATGGTGTTGAATCTTTAATTCGATGGAATCACCCTGAGCATGGGTTGCTGTCACCGTTTAAATTCTTAGGGATTATGGAACAATCAGGAGATATTAACTGGATTGGTCTTTGGGGATTAGAAACGATTATTAAGACATATCAAGAGCTCAAACAAGAGTTTCCCAAGAAAGATTTCAAATTTTCGATTAACTTATCTCCTAAGCAGCTGATGAATGAAACGCTCTCCCAAGATTTTCAAAAGTTACTTAAAAAATATCGAATGAATGCAGATAGCATCATCTTGGAAGTCATTGAATTTGCAGTTTTTGATAAACCGATGCAAATTCATAAAACGTTATCCGATTTGAAGAAAATGGGATTCCAAATTGCAATCGACGGGTTTGGACTCGATTTCTCAACCTTATCTAGGGCTGAAGCACTCGATATCGATATCATTAAACTTGATAACGAGTTTTTAAAAGAAGAAGAGTCCTACATGAAAGCGAAGTTTGCCCAACTCTTGGTCGATTTCGCAGAGAAAAATCACTACACGGTCATTTGTGAAGCGATTGAAAATAAACCGATGGTTGATGAAGCTAAGAAGTATAATATTCATATCATGCAAGGTTTTTACTTCACAAAACCACTCTCTGCAGAAGCTTTAAGAGGATACATTGGAACCGAAGCTTGGAAAGATGTAGATAAGTAAAATGAGTCAAAAATGATGAAAGAAGTCGCGTATAGCTGCGACTTCTTTTTTTGTGCTTAATACAAATAAACAAAAAAGTGCAAAAATATTTAATAAATACTGTTTTTCAATTCTTAATAATGCTATAATGTGAAGGGAAATTAAGAAAAGTAAGAGAATGTAAGGATTTAGAAAGAAACGCAAGAAAGAATTGATAATTTGCGGTCTTTTCTTTTTTAAAATGAATGTTATAATCCAGGTGTAATCGGAAAGAGAAGTGATTATGAATGAAATTGTCAAGCGTTTTAAAAGTACAAAAAAAATCAAAACAAAAACGTCTGATGTCCCTTCTTTTCTCAGTAAGTGGGGTTCTCTCCATTCTCTTTGTCATCATCACCTTTTATGGCACACAAGCAGGAAATTTCGTGATGAGCGTTGATTACGATTCATTTAAAAAGGGTATCGTGTTATCCAATTCAGCATATCTTGAAGATCCACAACCAAGATTGATGACCAATCCGGTGTATGGTGCAAGAGACATGACATACGCTTGGCTCAAACTTGAAGAAGTCACAACGACTGAAGGAAACTACACCGATCCAGATTATGATTACGTCGCGTACACATTCTATTTGAACAATAATGGTTTTGAAACGGTGGATATCATTTACCACATTAGAATCACAGAATCTTACAAGAATATGGATAAAGCCATTCGGGTTCTCGTGATTGAAGATGACATAAAAACCATCTATCAAAAACCAGATGCGCACGATGGCAGTGTTCCGATCAACTACAGCATACCGTTGCAGCAAACAGAAAAGTTTTTGTCAGATACGATTATCACACGAAAGCGAATTCAAAACTTTCAACCAGGTATGATCCGAAAATTCAGTGTGGTGGTTTGGATTGAAGGTATGGATCCAGACACAACGGATGATATCTTAGGCGGTATGATTAAACTTCAAATGAACTTCTCTATCGATGGTGACAAGTAATGCTCTCGGTAGGTTCAATGAAAAGGTTAATCTTATCACTGATTGGATTTACCTTCATCATCTTCATTTTCGGTACGGTGACCTTCGCATGGGTATCCATGGCAAAGATCAACAACCTTGACGGCATTTCATTAACAGCGTCAAGCGGTGATGAACTTGAGATCTCATATGATGGGATCAACTATCAGACGACACTTACCCATAACCGGTCAACGCAACATATTTATTTAAAAGATGTGACATCATTAGATGGAAAGACATTTGCACGTGGCCCATCGCATGAAGGAGTCTGTGCAATCATAAATGAAGATTACATCTCATTTGACCTCTACTTCAGATCACTTAGATCAGAAAAGGGTATATACGTGATAGCTGATACAGATTTAGGTACAAAAGTGACCTCAAACGGTATTGAGTTTGTACCTAAAGTAGATTACATTGAGCAAAATTATGAACTTGTTCTTGCTCAAAGTGTTCGAACCTATTACGCAAAAGATGCGGTTCGTATGAGTTTTAATGAAATGGATGAAACAGATCAAATGATCAAAACCGTCATTTATGATCCGTCTGGTAACGAATCCAGAGGTTTTGGCAAATGGTATGGTGCCCACAGTTATTACAATGCACGCACTCATCAAGATTTAGCATTACCTGTAGCGTTTCCAGAAACGATTTACGAATTATCAAAAATGGATCCCTTCAACCCCTATCAAGCATTAAGCAACAACTCCTTGATCGCGGTGATGCAAGAAAGCAACATGATTTCAGAGGAAGGGAAGACTTATAACACCGCTAAAGTACGAATCTTTATCTGGATTGAAGGATGGGATGCGGATGCGATAGACGGTATACTTCAAGACCAATTGACGGTGCAACTGCAATTTAAGTTAGCACACCTTGCATAAAATAAAAAAATATATAGAACATAATAAAAGCCAACTATTTAGAATAAG
>DIER01000016.1 GCA_002418725.1 Acholeplasmataceae bacterium UBA5769 | reverse complement strand
TCCTACATGTATATATTAGGAGAAATAAAAATGAAAAGTATGACAAGAAAATTATTATTATCGGTAATTGCTGTGGTTTTAGCAGTAGTTGCATTAGGAACGACAACGTTTGCATGGTTCACGATTACAAACGTAGCGAATGTACAACCATTCCAAGCACAAGTCATTAGTGACGAAGGTATTGAAATCGCCATTGGTAATGGTGACCCCATGAATTTAACATGGAAGACAACCTTAACCACTCAAGACATTTATAACTATATTGCTTCCGCTTATACAGAAGGATTCTATTTCAACCATTTAACTTCAACTGATGGTAGAAACTTCAACACACTTGGTACAACAGGTCCTGGTGTTGGTTCAACAGATGGATTACTCGTATTACCTCTTCATTTTAGATCAGATTCAACGTCTAAAATTGAATGGACTCAAGTTCAATTAACTGGTACAACAGCATCCTTTACAACACGTGTAGGTTTTACTGATTCTAAAGGTGTTACAAGAGCTGCCAACAGTACATTCAACGTCAATCCAGCAGATGCGATTAGAGTTTCTATTTCGGGTATGATTTATAATGAAGTAACGGAAACATCATCTTTGACAACTGTAGCCTATGAAAATCCAGAAACAGAAACCAATACAGTTTTAAATGAAGCGATTTTCCCAGATTTTAGAGGTGCACAAGAAGATGTATTAGGTGTTCCAACATACATTGGTGTTGATGGTGCAGTTAACTATTTCTACCGTTCTAATGCGATTCTTCCTGGTGGTGCTGATAGCGTCTCGGTCGTACCTACGATTCAATCTGTATCATCTGTTAGAATTTTAGACATGACAGCTGGTAGCATTGCAACAGCAGAACGTGAATATTATGGAACAGTCACACTAAGAGTTTGGTTTGAAGGTTGGGATGCAGAAGCATACAACTCGCTCTTAGGAAGAACGATTTCCTTATCACTGCGCTTTCAAGGATAATTAAAAACAACATGAGAGAGCAGGATGAAATTCCTGCTCTTCATCTTCTATGAGGTTATAAAATGAAACCAAAAACAAAAAAAGGGTTAAAAATAGCAACGACATTGTTCTTTTATAGCATGATCATGTTGATTTTAGCTTTCAGTGTTGCAACCCTTAAAATGAAATACACGAATGATATTGCAAACGTGATGGGTATAGGTTTTTTACCTATTGAAAGAGAATCATCATCTGATCAAAAAGATTTGCTTTTTGTCAAAATGCAAACGCCTCAGCAAAATCAAGCTTTATCACTCAATAAAACAGTTGTTTACTATGAAATGCAACAACGTCAATTTTATAAAGGACAGATTGAAGGCACATACCAACTCGAGGATGAGATGTATTATGTGATCCAAGGTAGAGATCAAATGGTCAGTTCCTCAGAGATTCTTGCTGTTGAAATTGGACATGTGAATGGCCTAGGATCCATCGTTTCATTTTTGCAGTCCCCAAAAGGTTTTGCTTTAGCCGTATTAATGCCTGTTGTCTTTTTATGGATTGTAGAATCAATCTTCTTGGTAAGATTCATGCTATTACATCACAAGCGCAAACTTGAAAGAGCATTTGAAAAGGCTGCAGAAGAAAAAGCAATGGAAGTTGAAAGTGAATTCGAAGTGATTCGAAAACAACTTCTCAAGGAGTTTAATTTAGACAAGTAAGTCTATTGGAGGTTTATTGTGGTTGAATTTGGACGTTATTATATCAATTTCATCAGAGACATTTTCCGCCACATCGGAGAGTTCTTTAAAGGACTCTTTCAAACCTTTGCAGGTTTCTTTGTCAACGGGATAAAAGAGTTATTTGAAAAATTTATGCTGGCAAGTCTTCAGTTTACATTACTTGATTGGCTGATGTTTGTCATGGTTAGCATTGTCAATCTTATCTTCATCGCTGTGATTGTGATCAAGATTGTTCAATTTTTAAAGAAATACATCAAGTTTGTTAAAAGCGAGTTAGAGAAAGATGAACTCGTTTCAGAAATCGCGTTTTTAAATCAAAAGACGATTGAACTTATTGATGAAAAAAATAAGATTTTGGCACTTAAGGTCTCCAATTTAGGAATCAATCCTGATCAACCTGAGGAAGACAAACCTGAAGAAACTGAGGATGTATCCACAGGACGTTTTGTCAAACTTTCGATGGTTGATGAAGAATATCAATTTCAAATTAAACGCATTGAAATGACAGAAGAAGACATGATCTCACTGAAGGATATTGTTACAAGATTCATTAACTTTTCAGCATCTCGACTTAAACTTTACTATAACAGAAAGATCATATCAGCATTTTTTGCGGGTATGGCTGCATCGCACACGATGATTTTAGAAGGTATCTCTGGTACCGGTAAAACATCACTTCCATACGCGATGGGTAAATTCTTCCAGCATGATGCTTACATCATTCCTGTTCAACCGTCTTGGCGTGATCGCGCGGAAATGTTAGGTTACCTCAATGAATTTACGAAGAAATTTAACGAAACTGATTTCTTAAAATCCATTTATGAAACCACGTATCGTGAAGATATCAATATCGTCGTCTTGGATGAAATGAACTTAGCGCGTGTTGAGTATTATTTTGCAGAACTTTTATCGATCATGGAAATGCCTGATGCTGATAAATGGTTAGTGGATATCGTGCCTGAAACGAAGCCTGGTGATCCTAAGCATTTAATCAAAGGCAAAATCTTGCTGCCACAACACGTTTGGTTTGTGGGTACGGCCAATAAAGATGATTCCACATTTATCATCACCGATAAAGTTTATGACCGTGCGACACCCATTGAAATCAACACAAAATCTGAATTCATTGATGCACCACCAACCGATGGTATCACGATGAATCATCAGTATTTAGATAGTTTATTTCGTAAAGCTCAAGAAGAATTTCCTTTAAGTCCGCTTGCGAAAGAAAACTTAGAAAAATTAGACCATTTTATTACGAAAAACTTTAAAGTTACCTTTGGTAATCGTATTATGAAACAGATCAAAGCGTTCGTCCCTGTCTATGTCGCATCCGGTGGAACCGAAAATGAAGCACTAGATTATATGGTCGCACGTAAAATATTTAGAAAGTTTGAAGGATTAAATCTCCCCTTCTTACAAGATGAAATTAATGATTTATCCAAATTGATTACCAAATTGTTTGGTAAAGATCAATTTGAAGAATGTCAAGAATTCTTAACGAGAATCAAAAAAACATTCTAAAGATAAAGTGAGGTGAAGTGATGATGAAACATACAAATCATAAAGTTTTATGGATGTCCGTCATCTACTTTTTAACTGCGTTTTGTCTGTTGTTTGTCACAACGTATGCGTGGTTTATCCTCACCAACATCAATGATGCGAGACTCATTTCAAATATCTCTGATGTTGAAGCAGAATATGAATTTTATCGGTTTAAAGATTCATGGCATAACGGTGATCCCAACCGATTGCTTCCTGATACCTTGTGTAGTGTAAGTCTAACAGATCAGTGTTATGATGCCATTCCAAACCCGACAACGATGTTTGAATATAAAACATCGGTTGGTCCTGGAGACCGGTTTAGTTTTGCACTTCGGATTGTTTCGATAGGTTTTGGTGGTTATCTCAATTTAGATTTAGGTCGTGTACAATCACTTTATGCTGGGCACACCCGTATTCAAGATGCCTTTTTATATGAAATCACCAAAGTGTCCTATGTGGTTGATGATGTGGAAAGTTCTGATCAAAAGGATGTCGCTCCAACAGAAATTCATTCAGATTATTTTACTGGCACAATCCAAACCATTTATCCACTCATTCATCACCTACCCATGAATCCGACCACGGAAACACAAGTGATCATTCTCATTTACTTTGACATTTATTATGATCCTACGTTAACTTTTTTAGATCCAGATGGCTTGAGTTATCCAAATTACAATCATTTTGCACATCAAATGCTTCAAATCGAAGATATTTACATGATGATTAGCCCATCTCAACAGTAGGTGAAGACATGAAAAAATGGATGATTGTGAGTTTGTTCGTCATGGCTATCGTGATGGTTTCATCGGTAAGCTATGCATGGTTTACGTATGTTCAGCGGAAATCACTCGTTCAACTAACCTCTCATGATATCCAGGTGAGTCTCATGCTTGGACAAGATATCATCGGTTCTAGTTTAGTGATTGATGGCTTGAGTTATGTTGATTTTGAAGAAGAAGTCATGAACAATGAAGTCTCTGATGGTTTTAATGAAGTGGGACTTAACTATACGATTTATTTGAATGTGTCATCCTTATCACCTTTGGTGAAAGTATGGATGTCTTTCACACATGAACATCCTGAACTCATCATCTTGCTGATCGATGAAGGTATCGTAGAGTCAGGTCATGTGAGTGTGTCTGATTATCACAGTTATTTAAGAAATATTGGTAGTCAAGCGGTAAGTAAAGAAGCCTTCTTGGATTCGATAGAAGCACATAATCAAATAGTGCTCGATCACTTAAAACAGATGGTTTTAAAGCCTGGGACACAGTATCAAATGCAAATGATTATCTGGGCAGATTATCAACGTTTGGCACCTGGAGATGACTATAAATTGAAAACATATACACTAGATCTTTCGTATTTTATGATCAGTGGGAAGGGTGATTTTGATGCCTAATATTGCGATAAAACGACTATTCATCATCTTTATCATTTATCTGTTACTTCTTGTCAGTACGTTTTATGTGACATATGCTTATTATAGGAAAGAGATAACATCTAACATTCAACTTTCAACAGGTGATGTTGGCATCACGATGGTGATGTCATTTGATGAGATAACAGTAGATTTTCTGAGTCCTTATTATGATCATGAACGTCATGTATTGCTTGTCAATGTCTCAGATCCAGATGCAGTAAACGCCCTTTCAAAGTTAAACATTGATGTCTCTATCACACCTACTTACGCATCTCGCATCAGAATTAAATGGATGGAATCATACATCAAAGAGCGTTATTACATCGATAAAGCTGAAACCTTAAGAGAAGCGATGGCCATTACGGTCAGTCGTCCTGGGTTTCATCCGTTT
Source organism: Acholeplasmataceae bacterium UBA5769 (assembly GCA_002418725.1). Lineage (GTDB taxonomy): Bacteria > Bacillota_I > Bacilli_A > Acholeplasmatales > Acholeplasmataceae > Peloplasma. The sequence goes on along the minus strand of DIER01000016.1, from coordinate 63,686 downwards.
TCCAATGTGATGTTTGGCGAGGGTTATCAAGTGATTCATCATGAAGACGGATATCAATATATCGATCAGATTGTTTCTGAAAGAGAGTCCATTCAGTTAAAGTTAGCAGATGGAGGACTCATGATGTATGCAAGATCAAATGATCAGTTTGTTGAGACTATTTATTTAGAGATTTCTTTGTCGATCGAAGTGGTTCAAGCGAACAGATACCAAGAGGTTTGGAAGATCGATTATAACCCATTTAGTTAAATGAAATGAAGGAGGGATGACATGAACAGAAACCTACTCAAAAAATGCATGATAGGGATCATCATGGTTGCCTTCCTTTTTTTGTTTGTTACCATCCCACAACTTGATAAAGTGATTGCACGAGACTTAAGTGATTCGACATCTTGGTCTGGCGACCTCCCATTTGATACGTTAAAACCTGTCGCTTACGAAACGGATTACCGACCTTTTGAGTTGATCATCGATCAACCACAACTGATTGAAGAATCACACATCTATGTCATTGAAAAAGCAACCGATCTTTATCATTTATCAAGACTCACTCTTGGTGAACATCGTTTGAGCTATTTAGCACAAGACTATGTGCTCGGAAACGACATTGATTACTATGATGCGGTCTTAGAGAATATCAACTTTACATTCAACCCTATTGGCGTTATAGAGCCTTTTACAGGGACATTTAATGGACAGGGTTTTGAGATTACAAATCTCTATTTTACCTCTATTCTAGATGAAGATACGTATGAAATGAACTTTCAGGGCATGCGCTTTTTATCGATGTTTTCAAACGTTTCTGCGTCTGCTCACATCCATCATTTTGGACTTGTTAACCCGATTATGATTCAACCCATTGAATGGGGAAACATGCGCTATGCAGCCTATATTGCAGGAGAAAACAATGGCGTTATCGAGCATGTCTATGTCAAAGACACACGCAAAGAAGCCTCTGGTATGCATGTCGATGGTGCTTTTCATATGGCAGGGCTTGTCAGTGTAAATAAAGGTATCCTCCGTGATCTTTGGATTGCAGCACCTTATGTCAGAAGTAGAGCTGTGACACACGCGCTTTCGGTTCACCCTGTTTTAAGTGAAAATTTAGGGACGATGACTCGTATTTATTTTGATGATACGCTCTATAGTGAATCTGCACTTGGCAGTTTAGGTATAGGTTTAGAAACAGAACAATTCCAAGTCGCATCTTTTTTTTCATCAGATTGGTATTTTAATGATGCTTATCACGGTTTAGTTTTATATCCCCATGAAATCGATCAGGTAAAGGGACATGATGTATACCCATCACTTCAAGGACTTCAGGTAACTGATCATAAACTCTTGATTCAAAAGCCTGTGGATATGATCGTGATGCAAAAGTTACTGATGCGCTCAGGTTATTTTAGAAAGTCTACCTTTGTCCTAGATCACGACATTGACATGGCCATGGTCTCAAGAGATGCCTATAGAGCTCAAAAGGTCAGTTTTAACGGAACCTTTACCTCGAATGTTATGCAATCACAAAAAACGTTATATCCTCATGAACCCGCTAACGGTGGTGCTTATGGTTATTACACGATATTCAATTTATCACTTCATCACATCGAAAACCAGTTCGCATACGACACGATAGGACTGTTTAACGTTTTATTTGGCAAGATATCACATCTTAATTTTAGATCTGTCACGCTATCTGTAAATCAAGAAAAAATAAAGTCCAATGCGCTAAAGATAGGCATCCTCGCAGGAGAAATGATTCATGGTTCGATTGAGAATGTGCATGTGGATGGACAGATGATGTTTACAGGAACACCGAAACCTATTCAAAACATGGTCATCGGTGGCTTTGCAGGTGAAGCTTCAGGGACGATCTCATCAAGCAGTATCACGGGATTAATGTCAGGTGCGATTTTAGAGCCCCAGTCTACACTTGAAATCAAGCAAGGTGGTTTGGTGGGTTCAGCATCCAATGTGAAGGTAGATCAAAACATCACTGACATGGATATGACTGGTTTTTATACAGCATTAAACATGGAACAATTTCAGATGATCGGTGGCGTATTAGGCTATGGATCAAATGTTCAATTTCAAGAGGTCGTTTATACGGGTCACATGACATATCAACCGCCCTTATTAAATGCAAACCATGTCTATATCGGTGGTCTTTTTGGACTTTTAAAAGACACAGTTTTCATCAACCAAGCACTTCAAAAAGGTGTCCTAACGGTTTTGCCAAAGACATCTGAAAAAGCGGTCATCAGTGGTTTAGGTCATCTTGATAATAGCACATTTAAGTTAGCACGTTTAACACATCAGGGAAGTCTATTCATCGATACATCAACACTCTTGCTGACTGAAGAGGTAAGATATCATCAACAGATCGAGCTTTCTTTAGGTCTAAACATTAAGGGTTCTTCTGGTCATATGGAAGGATTATTTAACCGTTCATCTGTCAATGTTGATGCCACTTATGTTGATGGTTACGCAACACTTCTTTATGGAAAAGAAAATAGCGATATCCACTTATTCCACCTTGAAAATAAAGGTCATGTGAATATGACGACTTCAGATGCATTAACACAAGAAAAAATCACCTATACCATGATGGTTTATGGGGAAAACATGCATCTTGAACACTTAAGAAATACGGGAGATATGCTATTTAACATCGGTCATCACATTTCATCAAGTTATCCCATGTCTTCATTAAACTTATCTGGAATTACCAATGTTTTATCAGAAGGTTTTGAAGGAAAAGACATCTTCCAAGGTGGAGAAATCACGCTTAAAACCTTAGGTGGGGTATCGTTTGATGCAGATGTTTATGTTGCAGGTATCGTGCTCCATCACCTCAATACAGCATATTCCATCCATCGTCAGATCGATCCAACATCGATCAATTTTGTGTCAATGGATGGTCCTTTACACAATGTCTTAAACACAGGAGATCTTCAAGTATCAGGCACTTATGCAAAGCATATCTATAACTCAGGTATTGTTTATCAGCAACACGGTTTAATGACAAAAGCGTTTAATCTTGGTGATATCTTTGTATCGAATACCCATCAAACGACTTCTTCACATGCATCTGCAAGTGGGATTACATCGCTTTTGATTGGACCCTATGCAACAGTGATGGATAGTGCGAACAGCGGAAACATTCACGTTACCCAAATGAGCGTCTCAGGAACGTCCCATGCATCAGGTATCGTGATTAGAAACGACTTAAAGTCAGATTTAACCCAAGCATCACCTTTGGACAATCATCATCTGTCTAAGATTGCATTCACCATCAATTATGGTGATGTTTATGCGTGGGGTGAAACCAATGAATCCTCACATACCATCTCCAATCAGTCTAAAGTGAAAAGTGCTGGTATCTTGGCGATGGGTGTTTTATCAGTCGTTAATAACGTTAACTACGGTCATATTTATAGCAAATACACCGCTTCAGGCTTTATTGGACTTATTCCTTTAAATCATTTTGGGACATTAAATCCTCATGAGGTTTACATGTCAAACCTCATCCAATACGGAAAAGTACGTCAAATTACTGCCTACGATTGGGTTGAAAAAACATATACAGAGTCACAACAGCTTCCAACCAGAACCGCCTATTATGCTTTTGGCGCGATGGTAGGTAAAATTCATACAGGAACACAAAGTTGGGCATTTGCTGGTAATGTGACCTATCCGATTGACCGTATCTATTTTGGTTATTTGATCAATATGGACGACATGATCAACATGTTTGATAATGCACCTGATCTATCCTCATCTTGGGCTGATGGTTTTGGTAATCTACAAGAAGCGAATCAAGTCATTTTAAATATGTTAGCTTATATGGGAACATCCAAGTTAAGTGATAACTCAAAGCCACCATTTACTTACTTTTTCCAAGGTGGTTGGGTTGGTCAGTATATGGGCAAAGTGATTGATCACTACAGTATCTCTGACCATGAAGGTGGTTTTTTCAGTGAAACGTTCCCTTTCAGAAGTTCAAGACCCGTCTATTCAGGAACTGACCAGTACATTCATGACTATATTGCCTATATTGATAAAGACCATGCAAATCCTGAACTGATCGCAAGACTAGAAGTATCCACGGGTCAAAGTTTTCCTGGTTTATACGCGCTTTCTTCCTCTGAAGGTATCAATGAAGGTATTTTTATGCCTGATAATCTTGATATTTTAGCTTTATCTCCTTATAGTGAAGCGGAAGGTTCACTGGATACCGGATGGTTAGGAGAAGCAGGTAACGAAGGTTCCATTGCGTATATGTTATATACTGTGATGCGTCAAACAAGAGCATCATTTGCAGCGACCATCTATGATTTAGAGTTAACACAAACCGATGCTTCAGGTGCATACATCCCTGGCGGAATAACACTTAACTCACCTGTCATTGACCAAACAAGAAAAATGTTAACCTATTATTTACCAAGCAATGCACAGATTCTCACACAAACCTCATCATCTTTGATGAATGTTTACCGTTTCATTGAAGTCTCTGAAGGTTTAGGTAGAAAAGTTCCTGATCTTGTTGTATCAGGTGAACAAACCTATTCATGGATTGGAGATTATAAGAAGTCTGGTGATCACTTCGTTGAAATTGGACCATACCATACCACAGGTACAGTCATGTTACAAACAAGTGATCTAGAACCCGTGACATCATATGCAAGAGGAACACCGGTTTATGGGAAAACAGATTTAGCGGCAGATGCAACCTTATCGACGTTATTCAAACATATACCCCATACCTATGTTTTATTTTGGTGGCAAGCTACCGGATACCGTGTGAATGCAACCACGGGATTTGCTCCTGGTTATGGTGCATATGAACCTTACACACTTGCTAATTATCCAACGCTATATCGTTATGTCGGTCCTAGCAGAGAAAATGTGACCTATATCCAAACCGATGTTGAAGAAAATGTCGTTGTTTTTAATGATGCTGAGATTTATTTTGGTGTCAATCCAAACAGTGATCGTCATCTGATTTCACAGGGAGCATCACTTACACACCAAGGTTTAACTGAACAATCGGTTTCTTCAGTACCGAGAAGTTATGGCGTTTATGAAGCGATGTATGATGAGCATGGAAACTATATCGATAGTGTCCAAGATCATTATGGTAAGATTCGTATTTTTTCTGCATCGTTTGACCCACTAGATCCAGCATCTTATCAAGATTATGATATTCGAATCATTCGTACCTCAGACCAATCTCTTTCAGCGATTGAGTCTTTAATGGTTTCTGATATGAATGCTTTACCTGAAAGTCCTCTGGTTTCTTATACAACTTCAACTCAAAACATGATGCCCATCGAGCCTTACCAAAAAGGCATAGTAAACGTTTCTTATGAAACATTGAATGTGGCAGACTTGCAGAACATGACATCTCGAGTGCATGTGAGAGATAAAGTTTCATTTGATCTGGTCGATCAAAGTCTTTATGATGTTAAACAGGGTATTAACCAAACACTTCATGCGTTTGATAATAAGACGGGCTCATGGGGGACTGGTCACGTTTCGTTCTCTGTTGAATTTGATGAACTTTTACCTTCAGGTACGTATGAAATAGTCATTGAACTGATCACAGGGGATGTTTATGTCGTATCGTTTGAGAAAATGATGAGTAATCATGCCGAAGTTTTATCGGTTACTTATCAAGGACAACAAATGGATGTCAGCGGGGGTATGCTCACCTCAGATATACCTTTTGGTCTATTCTATGATCCTAACGATGTATCCACAAAACCGGTCAATTTTAGCAATCTATCCGAAATAGAGTCCATTGGTTTCAACGATTTAGTCAACCAATATCCATTTTATTTGGATGCGATAATGATTTCTACATTTAGTCACATCTCTTTTGTAAGTCTTGAGATTGATAAGATAGATGGTATGAGACATCGTTATACCATCATTTATGAGATCGTTGCAGAAGACTTAACCACGACTTTATTCACGCATCAGTTGATTGAAAAAATGCCTTCATTAGAACCCAATGCTATTTATGATAATGGTGCGCTCGTCAGTGGTTATGTGCACCAAATTGGCTATAACCATGCGCCTACCTTTAGAATAGCTTTTGACTTATCTAATGTGTATGTTTCATCAGATTTGCCGTGGCTGATCAGCTCAACGTTTACACCTCTCCAAAGTGGTGATCAAGCACTTTTAGGTAGTGATTACGTCACCTCCATCATGCCTGAGTTAGGCTATGAAGTTGATTTTTTCAAAGAAACACCGATGGGAACCTATGCCATATTCTTTACCTATCAACAGGAAGTTGAATTATGGGGAGAAGTTCTGACTTGGCATGTGGATTATCAGACCATGCAGTTTAATAAAGTCATGAACGAAGAGTCCATGCTAACAGATATCTTATTTGTCAGTGATGCTGTTTTTCAAGGGTTCAATACCATTATTGATCCTGCATACATCACCTCAGAGCGCTATCAATTCTTGCTGTTAAATCCCAGTGAAAGAGAAGTGATTCAACTTCCAACCACAGGGATCGTCTATTTGGATCAAGGAAATATGCCTACCTATTACATCATTGGTCAAGTTCAGCAAACCCACTTGTCTTATTACATGCCACAAATGATGATCCCTGATGGTGCTATCATAAAAAAAGTGGTTGATGATGAAAACATAGGACCTGAATATCAAAGTGATAACCTTTATGCCGATTTTTCACCATTAGGCGATGCGTTTAACTTTATACATTACCGGATTTATGCGATGGACTATCACATCAATCCCACACATTACACCGATTATTATGTTGCTGTACAAGACATGACGAATATGATTCGTTTTGATGTGACACTGGTCAATGAAGCACTCATACCTGTTGAAAACATTCACATTCGAATCAGTATCTGTCAAACCGAAATTGGAAATGAAACATGCGCACGTGAGAATGAAATGTTGAGCATGGGTATCTTTTCATCTTATATCAATGGTTCCTATGTTCATCCTGTTTTTCAAACGACAACGTATGGAACGTATAAAGTTGAAGTCTTCTTGCCCGATGGTTATACATATACCATGGCTGTTTCTGAAGTCACGATCATTGGTAATGCCTTTTATGTTGAGAATTCGATTTTTCCAAGAAAGGTCTACATGACGCTTACCATTCAAGATGAATTAACATCAAAACCATGGGGAAATGAGCATATCAAACTTTTAGAACCACAAAATTAAACAAAATAAAAAAATGTTACTTAAGTAAAGGGGTTAATGATGTCCAATTTACGCAAAAAATGTGATAAAAGCATTGACAAAGATTTACGCTTGCTATAAAATCAAGATGTATCGGTATACCGGTACCAATGTTCAAAGGCAAAACCAGGGAAACCTGGCGACGCAAAGCTATAGGGCCTTAAATGGTAGCCAGTTGTCATTTGTGATGACACTGGCTTTTTTTGTTTCTTAGAAATAAGTGTTATTGATCAAGATAAATGAGGTGAAAGGATGAGACTTTCTCAAGTATTAGGTGTTAGACGAGTCAAGTTAAGAAATCGAATCTTTTCGCTAGGTATCATTATTACAGGTGCACTCTCCATAGCCTTTGCAGTGATCACCTTCTACGGACAAGATGCAGGAAACTTCGTCATGTCAGTCGATACAGCTGCAAGAGTTAGAGGTATCACGATGAGTACCGATCCAAATTTCGGATTTTCGACAAGTAGACTCATGAGTGATCCCATCAACGATGCAAGAGATGTGACCTATGCATGGTTAAAACTCGAAGAAATTACCGAGACCAATGGCAATTATGTCGATATCGATCACGATTATGTCGCATACACCTTCTATATCAAAAACGAAGGGTTAGAAACGGTTGATTTGAGTTATTACATCAGAATCACTGAAGTCTATCAAAATTTAGATGGGGCGATTCGAATCTTAGTCATTGATAATGGTGTTGAGACGATGTATATGAAACCAGATTCAACCAATGACACCGTATACCCACCTTACATGCCTGTTGCAGAACATTTCTTAACCACTGCAACCGTCATGAGAAAAGTAATACCTAACTTTAAATCGGGTGACGTTAGAAAATTTAGTGTCGTCATATGGTTAGAAGGTAATGACCCAGATACCAATGATGATGTCTTAGGTGGCATGATTAAAATGGAGATGAACTTTACGATTAAAGGCTTTGAATAAGGGTGATCGATATGAGAGGTACAAAAAAAGTCCTAATCTCAACACTCGTATTCCTAGGATTAGTGCTCGTGTTTGGATCGGTCAGTTACGCGTGGATCACGCTTTCATCGATCAATAACATCGAAGGCTTATCCTTAACAGCTTCCACAGGTGATGAACTTGAAATGTCCTTTGATGGCATCACCTTCAGTAACAGCTTACCGATGCATGAACTTATCACCAACCCAGAAGGTATCAGTTTGTACGATGTGACCTCGATTGATGGAAAAACCTTTCAAACCGGAGGACTTAGACCCACAGGAGAAGCCGTAGCAAACGAGCATTACTTGAGTTTTGATGTGTGGTTTAGAACATCTCAAAAAGAACATAACGTCTATTTATACAATCACATTTCAGATCAGATGACCTACGAGAGTGAAAACAAGATTGGAACTTACGTGACTTCAAAAGGTGTTGTCTGGAGAGCTCCGCATCAGTTCTTCAATGGTCCTAACATCGAAGATGTGGTCTTGCAAGGTCAAGTTGGAACATATTATGGAAAAGATGCTTTGCGCATTTCAGTGGTTGAGTTAAAGGATGTTGCAAACCCATTTGATCTAAGAGATGATGAATTACTGAGAACATTTATCTTTGATCCCTCAGGAAACCCTGAACGTGGTTATGGTGCAACCTTCGGACAGTTTAGTTATTTCTTCCAACGCACCCTCATCTACGTGAATATACCCAAGGTTTTTCCTACCGTGAGTTACCGGTTATCTCAGATGGATCCCTTTAACCCCTATCAAGCTTTAGATGATGAATCACTTGTGACGGAGTTGCAACCTACAGGTGTCATCGATGAAAAAAATGGTCGAGAGATTTACCAAGGAAAAGTAAGAGTCAACATTTGGATTGAAGGATGGGATGCCGATGCATTCGATGCACTCGATAAAGATCGCATCAAAATCCAATTGCAATTTAAATTAGCTTCAAAAGCAATGAACTAGGATCAACTTAACGAAAGTTAATTGAGATATAAGAAAAATAATAAACGAAAGAAAAATTAAAGGAGACTAGATTATGAACAGTATTACAAGAAAATTAGTATTATCAGTTCTAACGGTTGTTCTTACCGTGATTGCACTCGGTACGACAACATTCGCGTGGTTTACACTGACCAATACATCAGTAATTCAACCTTTTGAAGCACAAGTTGTGTCAGATACCGGTATTGAAGTTGCAATAGGTAATGCAGCAGATCCATTAACACTCACATGGAAGACTGTTATTACAACACAAGATATTTATGATTACATTGAATCAGCATATCCAGCAGGATTCGCCTTCACTCATGTGACAACCGTAGATGGTTACACATTTACCGACATGGCTGGTTCATCAGTAACCAGTGGTTATTTACAAATTCCACTTCATTTTAGATCTGAAAATGAACAAAACATCATTTGGAATCAAGTAAGACTTGAAAGCACAGCTTCAGCTTACAGAACTGGTGTACAATTTGTAGATAGCAAAGGTATTACTCGTTTAGCAAACAGTGAATTCCCAGTCAATTTACAAGACGCTATGAAGATTTCTGTCAGAGGTATCACTGAAAGAGCTACATCAACTTATGGTGTTACCGCATATGAAAACCCAATTTCTGAAACCAATACACTTTCTGGTGGTTTTTCTAACACAGATTTAAGAGGTACACAAGAAACTGTTCTTGGTGTTACAAATTACATCGGTGTTAACGGTGCGCAAAACTTCTATTACAGATCTACAAACACACTTCCTGGTGCAGAAGTTCTTCCTGATGGTGCATCAGCTTCTGTGACAACTGTTCCAACATTAACAGCAATCTCTAGTTCTTTAGTCCTTCAAATGGCTGATAACCAAGAAGCGCTTGTTGAAACGAAGTATTATGGTAGTGTTATGGTTTACGTATGGTTTGAAGGTTGGGATGCAGAAGCATTCAACTCCTTACTTGGTAGAAGAATCATTATCGCTTTAAGATTTGGTGTCTAATTCATAGCAAATCTGTAGTATAATATGAGTAACGCATTCTAGTCAGGGAAGGTGTACATTTGTACACCTCCCCATCCTTAGGGATTTGCTAGAATAATCAAGTGAGGAACACCATGAATCAGGAACAAACAAAAAAAGTTACGAAGGTATTAAAGATTGTCTTAAACGTATTCTTTTATTCCGTTGTCGTTTTACTTGTTTTATTTTCATTTGCAAACATGAAACTTAAACAAAAAGATGATATCGCCAATCTCTTTGGTAAAGGGTTTTTAACCGTTTTAACCGATTCGATGGCCGGAGAAAATCAAGATTCATTTACACCTGAAGATATTATTTTCGTGACATTACTTGACGATGAATCAAGGCAGGATCTTGAAGTTGGAGACATTATTACTTACTTTAGTATGTCTATTCCTGGATTAAACGTTCAAGGGTTTATCACTCACCGTATTGTTGATAAGTTTTCAGAAGGTGGCGAAACATTTTTAGTCACACAAGGTGATAAAGACAATGCACCACTGGATGAACCAATCAATATTAAAGATGCGATTGCCGTTTATAACAGTAAATGGGTAGGCGCAGGAAACGCACTGAAATATTTGCAAACACCTACAGGATTTGCAACGTTCGTTATACTTCCCGTCGCCATCATTGTCATTGTAGAAGCTGTTTTCTTAGTCCGTACCATTATCATCGTGAATAACGATAAACTTAAAGAAAAGATGATTTCTGAGTCTTCTCAGAGCACGTTTGATGTTGAAGCAGAGAAAGAACGGATCAGAAAGCAGATTTTAGAAGAAATGAAGCAACAGGAAGAGGCAAGTAAGACGAAGCCTTAGGCAATAAAGGAGTTCGTATGGTAGAATTTGCAAGATACTATATCAACTTCATTAGAGATTTTTTTGCAAATATCGGTGAATTTTTCAAACGAATTTTTGAAGCATTTGCCGTTTTATTCTTTAATGGGGTTGCCGAATTTTTTACAAATTTCATTCAAGCAAGTTCGAACTTTAAATTACTCGACTGGGTAATGGCTTTTGTCGTTCTACTGGTGAATCTCGCCTTTATTGTGTTTCTTGTTTTAAAAGTTTATCAACTTACCAGACGTTATTTTAAATTCGCGCGCACGGAAATAGAAAAAGATGAATTATTAGAAGAGATTAGTTTTTTAAACCAAAAAACGGTTGAGCTCATCGATGAGAAAAATAAGATTTTAGCGATGAAGGTTTCACAACTTGGTGGTGGTATGGGTGATTTTGATCGGGATTCTGGTGATTCAAATGAACCAGAAAAAGAAGAAGAACCTACAGGACCATCTCGATTCACTAAACTGATTCATGTCGATAAAGAGTATGAGAACATGGTCACTGCCATTCACATGAAAGATGAAGACATGATTAACCTGAATGAACTCGTTAAACGCTTTATCAATTTCTCAGCCTCACGCTTAGGACTCTTCTATGATAAGAAAATCATCTCGGCATTCTTTGCCGGCATGGCAGCATCCAAAACGATGATTTTAGAAGGTATATCTGGTACTGGTAAAACATCACTACCTTATGCCATGGGAAAATTCTTTGGTAATGATTCAGCCATCATCGCAGTTCAACCTTCGTGGAGAGATCGTGCTGAAATGATTGGTTACTTAAATGAATTCACCAAAAAATTCAATGAAACAGATTTTTTAAGAGCCATCTATGAAACGACTTATCGCGATGACGTTTGCTTAGTCGTCCTAGATGAAATGAACTTAGCCCGTGTGGAGTATTACTTTGCGGAATTACTCTCACTTCTCGAAATGCCAGATCCTGATGCATGGTTGATCGATATCACACCCGATTCTCAACCTGCAGATCCTAAGCATTTACAAAACGGTAAAATCCTTTTACCACAAAATGTATGGTTTATCGGTACAGCGAATAAAGATGACTCGACCTTCACCATTACCGATAAAGTATATGACCGCGCCACACCGATTATCATCAACACCAAGGCAGCATATATCGATGCTCCAGATACACCTGGTGTCACGATGTCATCGGATTACCTGATGGATTTATTCCAACAAGCAGTCAAGGATTACCCTCTTTCCATTAAGTCATTGGAAAATTTAGAAAAACTAGACGCATTTATTACCAAAGCTTTCAAAGTTACCTTTGGTAACCGTATCATGAAGCAGATCAGAGCGTTTGTTCCTGTGTATGTCGCTTGCGGAAACTCAGAAGTTGAAGCACTGGATTACATGGTCGCAAGAAAGATTTTTAGAAAGTTTGAAAGTTTGAACTTACCCTTCTTGCAAGACGAAATCAATGAGCTCTCTGCACTTTTAGACAGATTATTTGGTAAAAACGGATTTGTTGAATGTCAGGCATTCTTAACCACCATTAAGAAATCATTTTAATCCCTAAGGAGATTCTATGAAAAAGGTCAGTGATTTACGGAAATTTCATGAACAACTTAACCAAGTTTTCTATGAACTCGAACGTGAAGAAGAGTTTCCTAATCACTTTTATCAAGCCTTACTCTCTGGTGAAAATGAAATTTACCAAAAAAGCATCCAGGAATCCAAAGTGTTTCACGAGGAATGGATTGAAACCATTGAATCCTATTTCCCAAGTTTAGATAAGATCACAAGAGACCCAAAATCAGGTTTGAAGTATTTACAAGAAGTGGTTCAAATCGAAAAAGCTAAAAAGGTCAACAGTGATTCTATCAGACATCTAGCAGCAAATACGCAGCTCATCAAGGAAGTTAGACAAGGTAATGTCATTCCAAAGCAAATCTTAACCACACAGGCAGAAATTGAATATGCCATTTATGAGAACCGTTTTATTAAAACCCTCATCGATCGCCTGTTTGATTTTGTGAATCGTCGTTATGATTTGGTCAAACACAATGTAGAAACCTACAACAACAAATTTTTTAATTTGAAATCATCATTCGACATGCGAGATTCAAAAGTTAATCTCGAAGTCGATTTGAAAATAAAAGATACCGTTGAAGACGATAAGTTATCCAAAGCAAATCATGAACTGCTTTCACGTATCCAATCGCTTCTCAAGCGTGTCAATGGACTACGCGTTTCCCCGTTTATGGAAGGTCTTAAACAAGCAAAACCGATTGTTCCACCCATCATGAAGACATCGATTATTTTAAAGAACGTGGATTATAATAACTGCTATAATCTTTGGTTATATTTAGATAAATTCAACCTCTTAAACTTCGATGTGGATGTCAAAGAACAAAACCTTACCTTAGACCGTTATTATTTGAGAAATGTTTATCAATCTGCGCTTACGGTATTCACCACGGTTTATGGCAATCAAAAAGCATTAGAAGATCATTATCAGTACTTAGATATTGATGAGTATAAGCGGAAAAGTCCAAAATTTGTCAAAAAGAGTTTAAATGAACTCATGACAAGTCCAGACCCTTACACGGTAGAAGACAATCAGATCAATCAGTTCTTCTTAGAACAAAACAAAGCCCTTCTAAAAGATCGACTAGATAAAGCATTAGAAGAATCTTCAAGTTATGAAGTTGCTTTAAGAAAAGCACTCAGAGACACGATTGCAATCTCTAATGCACTCTTTAAAGATTTCTTTGACTTAGAAGATGATAACGACCGTGAAGATCTCTTCTTTTCCAGAATGGTGAAGATTGACCTTGACGATGAACTACTTAAAGCGAAAGATCGCGCGCGCATTGCACGTGTGATCAGAGAAACCAAAGAAGTGGATTATAACAACGCTATTCGTCTTGAAAAAAGAATGTTAAAAGAGATTGTAAACATCAATAAAGAAATTCAAAAAGGCTTGAAGAAACGTGCCATTGAAGAAGCGAAGAAACAAGCCATTGAAGAACGTATTAAACTTGAACGTCAGAATCTTGAAAAAAATCAATTGGCATTATCTGAATATTTAGAATTTGTCGCAGAACAAAAGAAGATGCTTCAAGAAGATTCCAGAGAAATGCAAGAAAAGATTAAACTCGAAGAAAAACGAATCAAAGATGAAGAAAAGAGAATCATCGAACTCGAGAAGAAAAAAGCACTTCAAAAGTATAACGATGAACTCAAGAAAATTAAAGCACGACAACAAAAAGAAAAAGAACGTGCTATGCAGCAGGCGAAGAAAGCCAAAGAATTAGAAAAGAAGAAGTTCAAAGAAACACAAAGTAAGCTGGCAAAACAAGCCAAAGAACGGATTCAAAAAGAAAAGAAGAAAATAAGTCAAAAGTTAGAAACGGATTTAAAGAAACAATCATAGTTAAGGAGAACGTATCTTGAAAAAAGGACTGTCCATCATCTTAACATCACTCGCGATACTGATCTTTATGGTTTCCATCGCAGTCATGCTCATTGGTACACAAGCGATGAGACGAAATGAACCACTGTTTATTTTCGGTTACTCATTTTCAATTATCCCCAGTGAATCGATGATAGGAGACTTAGAGGATTCCTTAGACAAAGGTGACATCGCCATCATACGTAAAGCAGGTTATGATGAGGTAGCTATTGGAGATGTCATTGTTTTCCAAAGTGAAGTTGAAGGAAGTCCCAAACTGGTGATACACCGCGTGGTTGGTGAACATCATGAAGGTGGCTTTGAGACCAAAGGTGATCATAACGCATCAGTCGATCTAGAACCTGTCACAGAAGAAAACTTTCAAGCGATTTATGTTTCCAAGATTACATTCTTAAAACCGTTAGCCCTCTTTGCAGCTTTTCAAAAAAACATTATCTTTGGGATCTTAAGTCTTGTCTTGGTGGCCATGATTGTCACAGAAACCATACACATCATTAAAACCGTTAAAAAGACAAACGAAGAAAAAATGAAAGTTGAAAAAGAAGCTGCATTAAAAGAACAGTTATATCAAGAAGTTTTAGCGGAAGAGCAAAAGAAAAAAGAACAAAACACAAGTTCATCACCTTGATCTAACGATCACATTTGGCAAAACCAGGGTAACCTGGCGACGCAAAGCTATAGGGCCCCACTGGGGTAGCCAGTTGCATCTCATGATTTCATGGGGTTCAATTGGCTTTTTTGTTAGATCATAAGGTAAATATTGGCAAAACTAGGGCAACCTAGTGACGCAAAGCTATAGGGCCCTACAGGGGTAGCCAGTTGCTCTCAACATTGTTTGAGGTCATCTGGCTTTTTATATTTAGTAAAGGAGAACGCACATGAAACAACTACTTAAAGCATCCATCATGTTCATCACATCACTCGTCCTGTTTACAGCAGTTGTTTATGCATGGTTTGTGAATTTTGATGAAGCGCATGTGCAACCGATTAGTGCGACATTAACAGATGGTTCTCCGATTCCTTATGAGATTAAGTACTATACAAAAGATCATGTCTATAAATACGATGTTGCAACTAAATCTGTTTTGGTATATGATGAAGCGACTGCAACTTATGTGCCACAACGTGCACTTCCGATAGACATACCTGCTTTCTCATTTAGTAACATGTTTACCCATGAATACGATCCAGTCATTGAAGAAAACAACTTTGATAAGAATGTGATTGCAGAAATCACCATGAATTTTACTGGCGATGCCGTGACGTTAAGAAGTAAAATACTCAGTGACATCAGCCTTGCCAATCAAGCGGTATCTTCTTATCCTTATCAAACATCACGTCCCTATTATTTGACAGAAGCACTTCGTGTTCAATCCATGATCAGTAAGGACTTTAATGGATTTTCTGAAGGCAGTAATAAGTTTACCTCATTGAACACGGCTTTTAATAGCGTTGATGTCAATCAAAATCTTATCTATGGCATGTATAGTTTTTATGAGAATGATACCTATACAGGTGTTGTTGATTTTGGAAACATTTTATTAACAACCGATGTTACTTCTTATAAACTTTATTACAACTTTACCTATGATGATACGAAGATCAATGAACTCTTGGCTTATGAAAACATGGATGTTGTTGTGGATAACATGAACGTCATGGTTTTCTTCCCTGACATCAAGTTTAACATTGTGTTAGGAGGTAACTCATGAAAAGACTACATGTCGTTAAAATCGTGATTGCTTTCCTATCGTTAATCCTTATGGTATCGGGTATGACTTACGCATGGTATGTCAACAGCAGTGAATATGAAGGAAATTTGGTTGGAAGTTCTAAAGTCAATTATTTTGCCAAAGGAACAGGAACTGAATTAGATCCCTTCATCATTTCTGAAGTGAATCACATGTTTAACTTATCAAAACTCCAAGAAAAAGGTTATTTACAAGATAAGGTTTATCACTTTATGGTTGCAGATAAAGATACGTTAGCCCCCATTACCATTGATTTCACAGGACAAGATGTGGCGTCCTATTATCAGTTGTTTAACCCGATTGGTGACCATATCTATCCCTTTATTGGTAACTTTGAAGGCAATGAATCGACACTGCTCAATTTAAGAATTGATGGTTCAACCAAGCAAGATATTGGTGTTTTCGGTTTTATCGGAGACAATGCAACCGTTAGAAACTTCTTTATTGAAAATCCCATCATTTATAGCAATCCAACGAGCGCTACACCGATAGATGATTTCCATGAACATAATGAAGGACATATTAACCGTGCCACAGGATACATTGTGGGGCATCTAAATTCTTCAGCTATCTTGGAAAAAGTCTATGTCATTTCACCTAAAATTGATAGTAGTGGTAATCAAATGCCTAACCGAAGCCAATATGGTTTGATCGGTTATACTCAAGCCGATGGTGGTGTGCTTGATGGTGGACCAAGAGATACGTATTTCTTCTCATTGACCGCAGACTGGGCATATAATGTGTTTGATCTCGCTAGAACGCATTATTTAAATCACTACATCAACAGTGGCTTGCTCACCCTGACCAGTGCGATTCCAAGTAACATCCAATTGGTCGGTAAAACACAAACGTCAAACGTTCCCATCAATTATAGTGTCTCAACATTAAAGATTTCTCCTATACCAAATGATCCCAATGCACCTTACCTTTATGATCAAATGGTTTTAGATGGTTATGAAGTGAATCAGCTCGGTTCAGTTTATAGTAGACAAAACATCGACGTTGTCGGTGGGGTCAATATTACAGGTACCGAAGGTAACAGAGCCTTTGCATTTTCAAAAACCTTTGATAAATTCCCTGCACCATCCACTTTAATCAATCAGCCGTTTGTTCCTACAAACTTTCCAGGTTCCATCATTCTCTACGTTAGACCAAGTTCTGATATCTCAAATTTAGGAACTATCGTTGGTGATTATCTAGGTGGTGGTGGAACACTTGCTTACGTTGCTGGTATTGATGGATCAACTTATCGAAGCAGTATCAAATTAAACAACTTGGTTACGTTCCCAAGTGGACCATCCACCATGAGTGGGTTAAATGCTTTTGCGAAAGTTATTGATAATGGTAATGGCTATACAGTAGTTCCTGCGAATGCTGCTATCTTTGATTATTACGTCTTCGTTTTAACAAACTCAAACAGTAACAGTACAACGATTAAATCGGTACTCTTTGAATACTCACCAGCTGTGTTAAACGATTCAGATTTGGAATCGATCAAAAATGTGGATTTCATTAACTCAAAAGATGATGTCTTACTATCGCCAAACTACATCAACTCCTATTTAAACTTTGGATACGATTTAATTGGAACACAGCGTTTAACCCTGCAGGTTAATCGAAGACCTGTTACAACCGATGGATTTGATATTTACATCAACTTTGAAATCACAGATACGAGTTTCTTTTACATTGACTTTATCAACATCAATAATAAGATGGTTTCGATTTATGTCAATAATAACCTTGTTTTCTCCGGTAACAATCGTATCATGATTCTTCGTATGAATTATGATGAGACAGTAAGTGTGAAGACGTATACTTAAAACTGAATGTATTGCACAAAAAAAGAGGTTTCCCAACCTCTTTTTGTTGTTTATGGCATGATGATATAGCCAATGACGATGAAGACAACTGCAAGGATCACTAACATGATGTTGAATCCTTTCTTTCCCATCATCTTGATCATCGCTTTTGACTTCATGTTGTTGTAAAGAAAAGGAAACTGTAGCAGCAAACCGACCAAGAGAAACGCACCATAAACCATCATGAAAATGGATAAATAAAGCATAATAACCTCCTATATAGCAATTCTTTTTTTATATTTGATGTAGAGTAAGCTAATCACTAAACCATTGATGAAAAGACCTAAGAGAAAATAAATCCACGTATCTGATAAAAAGTAGTCCATCGGAATCAGTTCAAAGGCGATTAATCTTGCTGGCCAAAACCCTGGAATAATCGATAAGAACAGTTCTTTCCAATCGGTCATAAAGAGTGCTGCAATGGGTGCCATGATGATGATACCTGAAAGCTTCATGATGACAAAACCTTCAACTTTATTGGTTGCAAACGCATTAACTAAGAGAGCAACGATAGGTCCATGAAGCGGTGAAAGTGTTAAGATAAAAATCAAATTGATGGGATCAACGATGTTAATAAATCCACTGGAGATAATGATTAAAAGTGTACCAATGACGCCTAAGACATAACTGATTAATAGTTTAATGCCAATGTAGTGATTCACATTGATAGGTGTAATTTTAAGGGATAAAAGTACATTGTCATCTTGATCATCTAAAAGCGTGAACCCAGTGATGGCACCAAACATAAAACCGTTGATTAAAATGAAGATAAGGGTCGCGATATGCGTTGCAATACCTGCGCCTTGTTCTTCGAGATAGGGCATTAAGAAATATGCAATCAAAGCCATTAAGAGAGGATAAGCGAGTAAGAAGGCATACATTTTGTCGCGAAACATACTCTTAAATTCATGTTTTAAGACACGTGTGAACATGATTACACCCCACTTTGCTTGACAGCATAGGACTTAAACTTAGGTTTAATATAGAAATAGTAGCCCAATGTTGCATATAAAAGTAATAGAACAACGGAGACAACCCATTTATAATCAATCGCTGCGCCAAAACCGACTTCAATGATCTTAATGGAAGCTTGAGTTGGAATAATGAGAAGTAACGTATCCCAAATGTCTGCTTTTAAGATCAGATCAAAATAATGTAAAATGACGGGAATGGTTAAGATAAATGAATAAATCATGACATTGACTAAGAGGGTTGTAAAATCCTTTGAATGAAAGGAGAAAACAAATCCAAGTAAACTATGCATATAAATGGTCAGTGCAAGGGTTGGAAGTAAAATGAGCCATTCAATTTGAATTTGTTTGACCAAGAAGAAAACGACCATGACCAAGACAGATGAGAACATGCTATGCACAGTGTTCGCAATCGCTTTGGATAAAATGAGTTCTTCATTGGAGACGGGTGTGACGAGCATGGTTGAAAACGTTGATTCTGTTTTTTCAAAAAACATGACAGATCCGATGAAGATGATGGACATCATCGTCGCATCAATAACGACAACAAAGGGTAACATTTGCATCAATAAATCCTGGTCATCTAAGAAATAGAGAAGAAGAAACCAGATGATCGCAACGACGAATGAAATCGTGGTGACATGATATTTGGTAAGTCTTGTCAGTTCACCTTTGATTAAAATCATTAATCTACTCATGATTGAGTCCTACACCTGTGACTTGAATAAAGATATCTTCAAGCGTGGTTTCACCACTGTGAATCGTTTCTATTTCTTTGGTTTTAAGAATGTTTAGGAACGTATCGTTTTGACCAATATTATCCATTTCAAATTCTTTTTTAACCGTATGGCCATCTTCTTTGTACTCGACATTCATCACGCGTTTTCCATATTTAATCTTTAGTTCTCTAGGACTTGCCATTTCTTTGATTTGTCCATCGACAATAAAGGCAACGCGGTCACACAATTGATCAATATCTGCCATGATATGGCTTGTAATAAAGACAGTGCCACCTTGGTTTTTAAATTCACGAATCATGTCTTTTAAGATCATCGCGTTTGCAGGATCTAGACCGTTGGTGGGTTCATCAAGGAAAAGCATGCTTGGTGAATTGAGCATGGCACGCACAAAATTAAGGCGAATCTTCATGCCTTTGGAGTAGTCAGAGACCATTTTGTCGCGGTCTTCCCAAAGCCCAAGTCTTTTCATGAGTGATTCCACGTCATGATTGCGTTTGTAAAGCTTTAAGAAGAAGTTGATATTTTCCATGGCTGTCATTTTGGAAAAGTGAATGGGCATTTCAAAACTCACCCCAATATCTTCAAAGAAGGAGTCATCAAGTTCAGCAATGTTTTTTCCATTATAGGAAATAAGTCCTTCATAGTTCTCTAAAAGCTTAATTAAAATCTTCTGCGTGGTCGATTTACCAGCACCACTCGGCCCTAGAAATCCGAAGATTTCACCTCGTGCGATTTCAAAGGATAGACCTTTGAGTGTTTCTTCCTTATTTTTAGGATAGGAGAAACGTAAATTTTCTACTTTAAACATGTGTTTCAATTCCTTTCGCTAAGATGTCGATAATGTTGTCGACTTTTTTTTCAATGGTTTCCATCGATTCTTTGGGTTGCATATAATAAGATAAATTTAATGAGTTCATGTAGGAGAGAATCATTTCTGCTAAAAAGGATGCATCTATCTCTTTTCTGATCAGACCTTTGTCTTGGTCAAGTTTAATTAAGTGTTCGAAAAATTGAAGTCCACTCTGATAGGATTGTTGATACATGGTTGAGGACCTAAAAAGTTCAGATTGAACCATATGGTACCCCGCTTGAACAAGATCTGGGTAGGCTCTAGCAAAATCAAAGCCACGTAAAAATAACTTTTTAAAACGTATAAGGAAAGACATGGGATTGGACATATCAAAGATATCTTTAAACATTTCACCCTTTTTTTGAGCGATATGCATGCCGAAGAATAAGTAAAGATCGTCTTTATTTTCAAAATACTGATAGAAAGATCCTCTGGCAATGCCTGCATCACGAATGATATTCGCTAAATTCACGTGCTCATAGGGATGGAGTGATAGTTCTTTGATGGTCGCATCAATAATCTTTTGTTTTTTATCTTCTTTTAGATTTAAAAATGTTTCTTTAGGCATAGTCCCTCACAAAAGTGACACGGTTGTCACATTTACAGTATACGCCTGTTTTTTAACCTTGTCAACAAAAAAAGAGAATCAGATGATTGACTCTCTTTCTGTAGGTGAATGTTACTTGTTACATTTTAGGTTTCTTGGTTAGGTGTTCCTTTTCTTCTTGAAACTAAAACCTTATAAAGGTTATCTTCGATTTTGAAGATTTCAACATTCTCAATACCGGTTAACTGATTCACATAGGTCACCATCGCATTTTTATCGGTGAATAGCTTCACTTCATTTTCAATGTTTATCCGGTGACTATGCATATGTCTGAAATACTCATCTCGCATTTTGCGCATGTCTTCTTTTGCAAATTCTGAATGCATAAAGACTCTTTTTTCCATCTCTCTCACACTTTCTCTCACCTACATTTTAATCTTATGCTTCGGCGAAAAAAAAGTCAAGCCTTGACTTGACATGTTCCATGATTGAGTTCTCGTCTTATCCAAAATAAGCCAATCACGATGAGTAAAAGTGAAATAAGTTTATAGGGTAGACCTGCAAGCGGTAGTACAGCTACCGAAAATGCGATGCCAACAGATGCAAAGAAGGCAATCACACAAGATGTACATCCATAAGTTAAAATACCGAAAAGAACTGAAAAGAAGCCGAATGACTGGGCCTTACCTTCCTTCCCTTTTAAGGTAGCCATCGCGGTTGATAGATTCATTAAAAAAGCAGATAAGAAAGACATAAGCACGTTTGTTGTGATGTTCACGATCACTAAGAATAAACCATAGGTTTCTTGCATGTCTTTATAAGACATATTGAGTGAATCTACGATGAAATAAATCAACATAAACGTTAAGAAAAAAAGTGAACCTTGAATCACGTACTTTTTGGTAGCTTGTAGTTTGATAGCTTCATTAAACATGATAAACATCCTTTACTTTGTTGTATATTTTAAGTATAACATGAATGAATCAAAAATTGTGAGGGTATGCTTATTTTATCGAGTGCATATGAAGTTCGTCTTTTTTTGATAAAAAATGAGGTATCATCTGCCTGATTCAAAAAACAGATAAACGCGACAACTCTTCTTTTTATTTTTAATAAAAATATGATACAATCTTCATGAGGTAGAAAATATGAACCAACTGAGTAGAAGACAATTAAGAACAGAGTTGATGCATCAGCTCTATCAATACGATTTATATCAAAGTGAAGGATTCCCTTTTATCCCATCTTTTGAGTATGAAGGCGTTGAAGCTATGTATCATGCCATCATGGATGAGATGAAAGAGATTGATGCTGTGATTGAAAAGCATTTATTTGATTACAGTTTATACCGGCTTAATTATGTGGATCGTGCCATCATTAGATTAGCTGTTTATGAACTGAAATATACAGATATTGAAAAGCAAATCGTGATTAACGAAGCCGTTGAACTGACAAAGATATACAGTAATCTTGATGATGAAAAACAGCATAAGTTCACCAATCGTTTGCTGGATAACATCGCAAAAACACTTAAGGGATGATGTCTTTGGATGACAAAGTAGCAAGCGTTGAACGCCAATATTTGACCGTTAGCGCTTTAACAAAATATATCAAAATGAAACTTGAAGGTGACAAACACCTTGTTTCTATTTTAATCAAGGGTGAAATCTCCAATTTTAAGCGTCATTCGAGAGGGCACCTTTATTTCACCTTGAAGGATGAAGTTGCGAGTATTTCTGCGATTATGTTTGCAAGGGATGCTGATAAGCTCATCTTTTCACCAAAAGAAGGTGATCACGTTTTAATACAAGGACGAATTTCTTTATATGAACCTTCTGGTACATATTCCATTCAAGTATCATCGATGAGTCTTGATGGTATTGGTGAACTTTATCAGAAGTATGAAGCCTTAAAAAAAGAACTTGAAGAAAAAGGGTATTTTAAACTTGAGCATAAACGAAAGATTCCTTCCTATCCAAAAGTGATTGGTGTGATCACCTCACCCACAGGTGCGGTGATTCAAGACATCATCAACACCGTCCAAAGAAGATATCCTTTGGTAGAAGTGCATCTCTATAGTGCACTTGTGCAAGGACCAGGAAGTGCCGATAGCATTAGAAATCAAATTTTATATGCCAATCAACTGAAAACAGCAGATGTATTAATCGTTGGAAGAGGTGGCGGTTCTATTGAAGACTTATGGTCATTTAATGAAATGCCAGTGATTGATGCAATTTTTAACTCAGAGATTCCAATCATAACAGCGATTGGACACGAAACCGATTTTACGATTTCAGATTTTGTTTCAGACTTAAGGGCACCAACACCTACAGCAGCAGCTGAGCTTGCAACCCCCAATAAGACAGATTTAATCGATAAATTAAACGAGTTTGAAACACAACTTACCTACCGCTTATCACAAGTATTTGGCACAAGAAAAACAGAACTTCTCTATCTTGACCAACGTCTTGAAAGATTGTCTCCTGAAGTCAAGCTTACCCAACTCCATGAAACCTTAGATAGGCATCGCTTGAATTTAGACAAAAACATGCTTTATATACTTGAGGTAAAAAGGTATCAGGTTGGCAAATTACAAGACATGATGAAAAGTCCTTTGGATGGTATTAAACGTTACCGTGAAATGAATGATCAGATGACCATTCGTCTAAACAGGGCACTTCATACCATGTTTGATGGCAAAGCCTCTAAATTCGAACTTTACCGGGCGAAACTTGAAACACTTAATCCACTTTCCGTTATGGAAAAAGGATTTGCAGTGATCTCTAAAAACCAAAAAGTGATCACATCAATTAAACAAATAAAACTGCATGAAGACATCGAACTGCGCTTAAAAGATGGTTATGCAGTTGCAGAAATTAAAGAACTAAAGGAGAAGTAAACGATGGAAAAGAAATCCTTTGAAGCCTTACTAAAAGAACTTGAATCAGTTGTTAAAGACCTTGAAAACAAAGATATTCCTTTGGATGAAGCTGTCAAGAAATATCAACTCGGACTTGAGTTATCTAAATCATGTTACCAAATGCTTGAAGAAGCAGAAAAACTTGTGGTGAAGGACATTAAATAATCATGAACCTAACTGACATCAAAGATCCCCAAATCATGAAACACATGAAGCCAAAAGAATTAGAAAAGCTCGCGGAAGATATTCGTGCTTTTTTAATTGAATCCATTACGAAAACTGGGGGACATTTGAGTTCAAATTTAGGTACTGTTGAACTGATCATGGCACTTCACACCGTTTTTGAAAGCCCTAAGGATGTCATGATTTATGATGTAGGACATCAAGCGTATACACATAAAATATTAACAGGTAGAGCAGCTATGTTTGACACACTGCGTCAAACAAATGGTCTTTCTGGTTACATTAATTATGAGGAATCGATACACGATCAGTGGGAGTCTGGTCATGCTGGGACTGCGCTTTCCGCACTTCATGGTGCACTTTTAGCGAAAAAGTTGAAAGGCGAGACTGGTGATGGGATTGCAGTCATCGGGGATGCGTCCATTACCAATGGGATGGCTTTTGAAGCACTCAATTTGATCGGTTCTGATCCTTCACTTAAAGGCATCATTATTTTAAACGATAACGAAATGAGTATTTCCAAAAGTGTGGGTTCGATTTCTAAAGCGCTCACGAAATTTCGTTCCATGCGTTTGTTCATGCGATGGAAACGCATCTGGGCGAAAGTTTTACCGCGCTTTATGATGGGTTTTCTCAGCCGTGTCAAACGAGGTCTAAGAGGGTTTTTTCAACGTCAGAATATCTTTGAAGATCTTGGCTATATGTATATTGGACCGATTGATGGCCACGATTTGAAGAGTTTGATCTATAATCTTGAACGCATTAAGAAAGTTAAAAAATCAGTTGTACTCCACATCATTACAGAAAAAGGTAAAGGACACATCGAAGCAGAAAATGATAAAGTGGGAACTTACCACGGTGTATCTAAACCATCAAATGGCATTAAAAAGGGTATCAGCTGGAGTGAGATGATCAGTGAAGTGATGATTAAACTTCAAGAAGTCGATCAAACCTTTGTGGTGATGCCTGCGATGGAAGTTGGTACCTCATTTTCGAAGTTTGCAAAGCTCTTTCCAGATCGTTATATAGATGTGGGTATTGCAGAAGAACATGCAGCCACGATGTCAGCGATGCTCGCACATCAAGGTATCAAGGTTTTTCTACCTCTTTACGCGACGTTTGCACAGCGTGCATTCGATCAAATCTTAAATGATATTTCTAGAAGCAACCACCATGTGGTTTTTGGAGTTGACCGTGCTGGTATCGTTGGAGAAGATGGTTCCACACATCAAGGCTTATACGATCTTTCGATGTTTTATTTAATGCCAAACATGGTGATTACCATGCCATATGATGCAAAAGAAGCTGCAGATCTCCTTTATTATGGCTTTTTCTTGCAGCAACATCCTTTCGTGATGAGATACCCGAGAGGGACTGTTCTTTTTGATAAAGAAAAAGATGTCATCCAATATGATCACATAAAACCGACTTGGACAAAACTACGTGAAGGAAAAGAGGTTGTCATGATCTCTTATGGACCAAGTCTGGATTTGATGCTCCGTGCTGCAGATGAGATGGTTATCGATGCATGTGTAGTGAACGCAAGATTTATTAAACCCCTTGATGAAGCCATGCTTCACGAGGTTTTAAAGATAGGTAAATCTGTTTTAGTCTATGAAGAAGCTGCGAATACTGGTTCACTCTATCCGCAAATCTTAAGTTTTATGGCTAAACACCACTACAAAAACACCATCACATCGATGTCTATTACCGATAAGATTGTCGATCATGGACATTATCAAGATATGCTCACCATACTTCATATGGATTTGAATGCAGTGAAAGAAAAAGTGGGTGAATTGATCCATGAGACTTGATCTTTTTTTGGTTGAACAGGGTTTCGTTAAAACCAGAAGCCAAGCCGCTGATCTGATCAAAAGAGGATTAGTCGAAGTCGATGGAGAGATTGCTACCAAGGCAGGACTTGAGGTGACAAATCCTCATATCAATATGCTAGAAATATCACGTTTTGTGAGTCGTGCAGGTGAAAAGTTGATGGGTGCGATACTTGATTTCAACCTATATCTAACTGATAAAATAATGATTGATGTGGGCTCATCGACCGGTGGGTTTACCGATTGCGCACTCAAAGCAGGCATCAAGCACGTTTTCGCCTACGATGTCGGAGACCAACAACTCGACTCATCGCTTCGCGGGCATCCGAAGATTTCACTTTATGAAAAGACCAATATCTTAGATGTTGAACTACCTTTTGCAGATATGGTAACCATTGATGTATCATTTACCTCTGTTTTACCGATTTTAGCCCATTTCAAGGGTTTTTCAGGTGAAATGGTCATCTTAATCAAGCCACAATATGAAGCAGGTCCTATCCATTTTAAACAAGGTGTCTTAAAAGACATGAAGAAACATGAAAAAATCTTGTATCATGTCCTGGAAGAGACGAGAAAACTTGGGTTTTCTATTGCTGGTTTAAAAAAGTCTCATCTTAAAGGGAAAATGGGTAATCAAGAATACATCCTTTATGTAAAAAATAAACCGAACGAAGAACATATTCCAAGCTTAATTCGAGGTGTTTTATGCTAAAACATTTGCACGTTCAAAACTTCGCCTTAATCGATGATCTCGATATGGATTTCCTTTCTGGTATGTCAGCCTTAACGGGTGAGACTGGCGCAGGGAAATCCATTATTTTAGAATCGCTTCAACTCCTTTTTGGAAAACGTTCTGACGCGACGATGATTCGCTATGGGGAACAAAAGGCGCATGTAAAAGGTGTTTTTGTCTTATCTAGGGATAAACAAGCATCTTTAAGTCTTCCAGAGGTTATTGAAGTGGAAAGAGATATCGACAAGGAAGGTCGTCATTTGATGAAAATCAATGGTGAAGTGACCACACTTTCTCGCATTAAAGAAGTCATGACTGCACTGGGTTCGATTCATTCACAAACCGAAACCATGAGTTTGTTTGATAAATCTTATTATTTGGAATTGATTGATCAAGTGGATATAAAAAAGATTGATGAACTCAAAAACCAGTATCTTCTTTTAAGATCTGATTATCTTGCAAAGAAGAAACACCACGAGTCGTTAAAAGAGAAGAAACATCAATCGATTGAAAAGAAATCATTTTTAGAATATCAATTAGAAGAACTGAAAGCTTTTAACTTAACGGTTGATGAAAAAGTGCATTTGGACGAAAAAATTGCAAAACTCAAAAACTATGATAAAATCATGAGCTCCTTAAAATCAGGGTATCAAGCGCTTGAGTCTGATATTTTTTCAATTGATACCATTTATGATGCAGCGAAATATATGGAGAAAATCGCACATTTAGATCCTTCTTATCAAGAGATGGCAGATAGACTCACGGAAAGTTACTATAATTTAGACGATGTCAAGAGTCTGATGTATCAACAAATTGAATCGCTTGATTTTGATGAAGATGAATTCAATCAGATGCAAGAAAGAAGTTATGAACTCGTTAAAATTGAAACGAAATATCAAAAAACGATCAATGAATTGATCCTTTATTTAAAAGAAGTTGAAGAAGAACTTCTACTGATTACAGATTATGACCACTATTTAGAAACTTCTAAAAAAGAAGTCGATGCGTGCTTTAAGAAAGCTTTTGATCAAGGGTTAAAGTTATCTGATTATCGAAAGAAACTCGCGAAGAAGTTGGCTTCAGAAGTCTTAGTCGAACTTAAAGATTTAGATTTAGAAAAAGCTTCTTTTGATATCGTCTTTGATGACATATTAAATGCAGAATCATCTCTTCAAGAAACAGGACTGGATAGTCTTGATTTTTTCATTTCATTAAACGAAGGAGAACCTGTGAAACCTTTATCAAAAGTTGCATCCGGTGGTGAACGTGCCAGATTCATGTTTGCACTCAAAGCCATCTATGCAAAAGCCAATCAATTGTCTTTGTTGATATTGGATGAAATTGATATTGGTATCAGTGGTAAAACAGCATCGAAAGTCGCACAGAAGATGAAGTTTTTGAGTCAAACCATGCAACTGATTGTCATCACCCATCTACCGCAAGTCGCTGCACGTGCAACCCATCATTACGGCATACGTAAACAAAAAGAAAATGAACGCATGGTGACACGCATTCATAAGCTTACAGAGATGGAAAGAATTGAGCAAGTTGCCTTAATGCTTTCAGACGAAAAGTTAACCCATTTCGCCATAGAACAAGCAAAATTGCTCTTAGAAAAATAAAAAAAGCTTTCGCTTTTCTTATGCGTTACCTGCAACAAGTGCAAGCACAAAGGATAAAACAACTAAGCCAATCATACCGAAGACGATAATCCATACAACGGTTTTTCCCCACCACGTTTGAGTGGGATCGACATAATGTTTTTTGGGTTCAACATTTTTTGGTGTTTTTACTTTTTGAGCCATGATTTCACCTCGTTTTAGTCATCGGTATCATTATACACGAAAATTGCTTTCAAAGGAAGAGATTTGATGAAAAAGGATGTCAAAATAATCTTTCATATCGATCTAAATGCCTTCTTTGCAAGTTGTGCCATGATCAAAGAACCCCATCTCAAAGATAAGGTTTTTGTTGTCGGTGGAAATCCCATCTCCAGACGAGGTGTTGTCTCAACCGCATCTTACCCAGCACGTAAATTAGGGATCCATTCTGCGATGAGCATTAACGATGCTTTTCGGATTTATCCGAAACTGATTGTGGTTCCACTTCAGTTTAATCTCTATCAAAAGTATTCCAATCTCTTTTTTCAATTCCTAAAGAAGTATTCCAACCTTGTCTTAGAAGGATCCATTGATGAAGCGTATGTCGATATGACTGAAGCTGCACAAAAAAAACATCCTTTAGAACTTGCCAAAGAGATTCAAGAAGGTTTACTCCAACAGCATGGACTTCCCTGCTCGATTGGGATTGCATCAACCTTGTTTTTAGCTAAAATGGCATCGGATATGAAAAAACCTTTAGGAATCACCGTACTACGTAAAAAAGATATTGTTACGAAACTATTTCCACTTCCCATTTCCTCTTGTTTCGGGATTGGTAAAAAAACGTATCCACGATTAGAAAACATCGGCATTCACACCATAGGCGATTTCACCAAAACCGAACATAAGGAGAAAATTCTCACCATCATGAGTGAACCGAGTTATCAATCTTATTTAGAACACATTTTAGGACGTTCTTCAGATCTCATTGATCCAAAACGATACGCGATTCCTAAATCGATTTCAAATGAAACCACGCTAAATTACAACATGAATAGCAGTGATGCCATTTTTAAAGTGATCACGGAAATTTTAGAACATACCCATGAACGTTTAGTGAAAGAAGAGTTGGTAGCTAAAACGGTAGGTATCAGACTTCGTGATGAAAACTTTGATACCATCAATCGCAGTTTTACGTTTGCTGAACATACCGATGTTTACGAGATGTTTTTTGATGCGGTTGAAGCTTTGTTTGAGGAAAACTATCATGAAGAACCGTTGCGATTAGTGGGTGTTTTTATGAACGCTGTCATGCAGAAGAAAGATTTAAAAATCGATTACAATTTGTTTACCTATCAATCGTTTACCAAAAGGGAAGAACAGATGTATCAAACGATCGAAAAGAAAAAGACATCATAAAATGTCTTCAACGTTAATCTTAGTCTCATGATCCCAAGTATTGGGGTCATTTTCATTATAGTTCTTTAGGAACCTGATCACTTCTTCAGTCACGATGGTAGGTGTGGATGCTCCAGAGGTCACCGAAACACTTGAAATCCCTTTTAACCATGAGAGATCAATGTCTTCAACACCACCAATGAGATAAGATGGGATATCTTTGGCTTTTTGGCCAACGTAAGCGAGTTTGTTTGAGTTTGAACTCTTTTGATCACCGACAACAAGCATCAAATCCACTTTTTCTTGTTCCTTCACCGCATCTTGTCTGACGGTTGTCGCATGACAAATTTCATTGTCGAAAAGATAGTGAGGGTATTTGGTTTCGATAATCTTTAACACATCATCGATATCATAACGTGATAAAGTGGTTTGATTGGTGACGAATATTTTTTCGTCAACCAGATGTGGTGGAAGAAGGAGTGCATCTTTTTCGGTTTCAACAAAATAAATATCACGCGAAATCGCGAGCACTGCTTCGGGCTCTGGATGGTTTCTATGTCCAATATAGATGACTTTATAGCCTTCTTGAAGTTTATCTTTGACTGCACGGTGTACTTTGATGACATCGCGGCAGGTCGCGTTTAAAAAGGTAAGCCCTTTTTCTTTGGCGCGTTCAATCACTTGATCAGAGACACCATGTGCGGTAAATATTACCGTACCTGAAGTGATATTTTCGAGCATCTCTAAACGAGATTTTCCCTTTTGATCGAGTGAGATGACACCATACTCCTTAAAGGCCTTCGTTATTTTTTGATTATGAACAATTTGACCAAGCACATAGATAGGTCTTGGATAAGATTCAGTTTTTATTACTTTTTTCACGATGGCTAGCGCGTTTAAGACGCCATGACAATAACCTCGTGGAGTTAAATCAACAACTTGCATAAGATCACCACTTCCATTATACATGAGAATGAGGTTTACGCTTCTCAAATACATTTTATGTGTGGGTGTGGTATAATCTTAACGGGTGAGAAAATGACTATTCAAGCAATGTTAACCAAACTAAAATATCAAGAGATAACACCGATTCAGCAAGGCGTTTTTAAAGCATTTAAGTCGCCAAAACATCTGGTCGGTTTAGCGCCAACAGGCACGGGGAAAACCCATGCTTATTTATTACCAATTTTAAGTGCCATCGATCCAAAAAAGATGTTCGTTCAAGCAATGATCATCGTTCCAACTAATGAACTTGTCGTCCAAGTGGAACGCATGCTAGTAGAAGCGGATGACTCATTTGTGGTGAAGACGTATTATGGTGGCACCAACAAAATGAGAGAACAAGAATGGCTTAGAAAGCATCAACCACAGATTGTTATTACGACACCTGAACAGTTGATTTCATACGTTTATGAGATGAAACTATTAGCGATTCATCAGGCATCTTATGTGGTCTTTGATGAAGCTGACATGATGTTTGATGAAGCCTTTTTATCGATGATTGATCAAATACTTCCTGCCGTTCATAAAGCGAAATACTTCTTATTTTCAGCAACTTTAAATCCTTCGATGGAACCTTTTATTAATGCATATTTTGGTTCTTATGATTATATTGATACGACTAAAAAACACAACTTAAAAATAACCTATAAGCTGATCAACATTAAGTATCAACAGCGCATGGATGCGCTTGTTGAACTCATCAAACATATCAATCCCTATTTAGGTTTTATCTTCGTTTCAAAAAAAGAAAATCAAGATGAAGTTTATCAAAAAATGCTTGAAGAAGGTAAAAGCGTTTGTAATTTAAATGCATCCTTAGGGGTCAAGAAAAGAACCAAATTGATTGAAGATATTCAAGCTCTTAAATATCAATACGTGGTCACATCAGACCTTGCAGCACGTGGGCTTGATTTTAAAATATCACACGTGATTCATTACGATTTACCCCACTTTTTAGAGTTTTATATGCACCGTAGTGGACGCACAGGACGGATGCATGATTCCGGTGAAGTGATCACCTTTATGACCGTAGATGATCACAGAAGAATTGATAAACTTAGAGAAAAAGGCATCGTTTTTGAAGCGTATCAATTAACCTCATCAGGTTTAAAGAAAGTACAAGAGCGGAAGAAATTTGTTTCAGAAGAAGAAATACAAGCTGTAAAGAAAATTAAGAAACCTAAGAAGGTTTCACCTAACTATAAAAAGAAAAATGCTCAAGCCATTAAAAAAGCAAAACAAGAGATTAGGAGAAAAAACTATGCCAATCAAAATCGGTAGTCATGTCTCCATGTCAGGAGATAAAATGTTTCTTCAAGCCGTTGAAGAAGCCTTAAGCTACGAAGCGAACGCATTCATGGTTTATACCGGTGCCCCACAAAACACCATTCGTAAAAAGATTGAAGACCTAAATATTGAAAAAGCAGTTGAACGCATGCAAGAAAAGGGATTATCCTTTGATGATGTCATCGTTCACGCACCCTATATCATCAATTTAGCAAATCCAGACCCTGTGAAAAGAGGGTTTGCTATCGATTTCTTATCTGAAGAAGTGAGAAGAACACACGCGATGCATGCCAAACAAATTGTACTTCATCCAGGCTCAGCTGTGGGTGGCGATCGAGAACAAGCGGTGAAGTGGATTGCTGAAGGCGTTAATGAAGTGATTTCAAGAACCAAGGCGTTACCTGTGAAAATCGCTTTAGAAACGATGGCTGGAAAAGGAAATGAGATTGGTAAAACGTTTGAAGAACTTAGAGCTATTATCGATCTGATTGAAGATCAATCTCGCGTTTCTGTTTGTTTTGACACATGTCATACACATGATGCAGGATATGACGTGAAAGAAGATTTTAATGGTGTGATTCACCATTTTGATAAAGTTGTTGGTAAAGATCGTATCTCTGTTTTCCACGTTAATGATTCTAAAAATGTTAAAGGCGCTGCCAAAGACAGACATGAAAACTTCGGGTTTGGTTACTTAGGTTTTGATGCGTTACTCCAAGTGATCTATCATCAAGATTTTTTAGATATCCCAAAGATTTTAGAAACACCTTATGTGGATGATAACCCACCCTATAAGGAAGAAATCGCCATGATCAGAGCAAAAACATTTGATCCAGATCTTGTTGATAAACTAAAAGCTAAATAAAGTGAAAACCCGCAATTTTGCAGGTTTTAGTTTTCTTGGAGTAATTTTTGGTACAGTTCAACGTATTTTTTTGCCATCTTCGATAAACTGTGATTCACATGCATGGCTTGATGGATTAAGTTTTGCCACGCTTCAGGATCCTCTTTGTAAAGATTAAGTGCTTGATGAATCGCTTCTTTAAGTTCTTCGGCATCATAATTTTTAAATGCGAATCCCACACCAATACCGGTAAACTTGTTATACGGTGTGACGGTATCTTTAAGACCTCCGGTTTCACGTACGATAGGGAGTGCACCATAGCGCATCGCAATCATCTGGTTTAAGCCACAAGGTTCAAAAAGTGAGGGTAACATAAATAAATCGGAAGCTGCATAAACTTTCTGTGAGAGTTCACTGTTAAATCCATTTTCATAATAAACATGTTTTGGGTATTTCTTTTGCATCTCACTGAAAAATTGTTCATATAAGGCATCACCATAACCTAAAACAACAAAATTGAAAGCACCAGACTTCAAGAAGTCTTCTAAGACGGGCATTAAAATATCAATACCTTTTTGTCTTGCGAATCGGTGGATAAAGGATACAAGGGGTAAAGATGCATCTTCAAGGTTTAAATCGTTTATGAGATGTTCTTTATTGGCCTTCTTACCTTCAATAAAATTGGTTTCATTATAGGCTTGGTAAAGTGATGATTTCATGGGATCATATAATTCTTGGTCTAGTCCGTTTAAGATACCATAAAGATCATGTTGTCTTGCCTTTAGGGGACCATCTAGTGTGAACCCATAAAAGCGTGTCAAGATTTCATTGCGATAATTTTCAGATACCGTATTGATCGCATTCGCTCTCATGATGCCGCATTTTAAAAAGTTTACACGGTCCATATGAATGTAAGTAAAGTTTTTATTGTTAAAAAGCTTTTCGGTTTCGATAGGGTAAGAGCCTTGTTTTTCTAAGTTATGAATGGAAAGCAGTGTTTTCATGTGTTGAAAAGCAGGATTCAGTGCACGATACTTTACATCCAAAAAGAAAGGAACAAGTCCTGTTTGCCAGTCATTGGCATGAATGATATCTGCGTAATCTTCGGTTAAACACATGTATTCAAAGATGGCAAAATTAAAAAATGTGAAGCGCATGGCATCATCTTCATAACCGTAGTAACGTTTACGATTGTAAAAATCATCGTTATCTACAAAAATATAAGGCACATCATCATGAACAAGACGATAATAGGATGCCTTTTTTTCATATACACCCATCTTAATCATTCGTTCACCAAGATAAGTCATCTGGTCGATATGGGTTTTGATTTGTTGATAAAACGGCGTGATAATGGTCACTTCGTGTCCAAGTTTTTTTAATGCTTTAGGGAGTGCTGCTGCAACATCAGCAAGGCCACCTGATTTAGAAAATGGGTAGGCTTCACCGCTGCAAAAAAGAATTTTCATCATTTCTATCACCTTTTCTCTATTATACTGAAATAAAAACGTTTTCACAAGATAAAGAAAAAGTATTTGTAAAAGTCTTGGATTATGCTAAAAACAACCCTTTCGTTCATTGACTATAGTCAATACGTATGATAAAATCATACTTGGTTGAAAGACCACTTTTTCATTTAAAGCGTCAAACATAAGGGAGGATTTTCATGAAAAGAATCGTTGTTGTCGGTACCCAATGGGGTGACGAAGGTAAAGGAAAAATCACGGATTATCTCGCACAACACGCGGATGTCGTTGTTCGCTATCAAGGTGGTAACAATGCGGGTCATACGGTTGTTTTTGATGGACAAAAACACAGTTTACACCTTTTACCCTCTGGGATATTGAATCCTAAGATAGATAATGTCATGGCCAACGGGATGGTGATCAATCCTAAAGCATTCGTTGAAGAAATCGCAAAGATTGAAACACCATTCAAACTTTCTATATCGGACCGCGCACACATCGTTCTTCCCTATCATCCAGAACTTGATAAGGCTTATGAAAAAAGAAAAGGTGATGAAAAGATTGGAACAACTCATAAAGGGATTGGTCCAGCTTATACAGATAAATCCGCGCGTATTGGGATTCGCGTATCCACATTTATCCATCCAACACGTTTCTACCATGAACTTAAAACCTTAGTTGAACAAAAGAATTTTGAACTCAATGCTTATGATCACGCACTTGTTGACCTTGATCACATTTATCAAGAATATTTACCTTACGCAGAGCAGATGAGACCTTATGTAAAAGATACCTCTGTTTACCTCAATCAATTGATTGAAGAAAATAAGAAAATACTATTTGAAGGTGCCCAAGGTGTTTTGTTATGTCTTGATCATGGCACATACCCTTATGTGACCTCAAGTTCACCTACAGCATCCTCAGTACCGGTAAACACCGGGATTGCACCATGGCTCATTGAAGGTGCGGTTGGTGTGACGAAAGCTTACACCACACGCGTTGGCTCAGGGCCGATGCCTTCAGAGATTGAAGGTGAACTCGCACATCATATCCGAGAAGTTGGACGTGAGTACGGAACGACAACAGGTAGACCAAGACGCATCGGATGGCTTGATACCGTCATTTTAAGACACACAAAGCGTGTTTCTGGTTTAAGTTATCTCTCGGTGACACTTCTTGATGTGTTAACAGGTATTCCTGAATTAAAGATAGCCGTATCTTATGAACTCGATGGGAAAACCATTGATTATATTCCCGCCGAGATTGAAGATTTCATGCGTGCAAAACCCAACTATATCACGATGCCTGGGTGGGATGAAGATATCACAGGAGTCAAATCTTTTGAAGAACTTCCCGTTAACGCGAAAAAGTATTTAAATAAAATCGCTGAACTTATTCAAGTTCCCATTGGTATGTTTTCGGTAGGACCTGACCGCGATCAAACGATCATGGTCAACCATTTCTTCGAATAGGAAGTGCTCATATGATAAGTCGTTATCAACGTCCTGAATTAAAAGCCTTATGGAGTGATGAAAACAAGTTTAAAATGTTTTTGAAAGTCGAACTTGCAGCAAGTTATGCGTGGATGAAAAAAGGTCTTTTCGATGAAAATACGTATGAAAAGTTAGAAAAAGCGACCTTTGATGTCAATCAAATTTACCAAATCGAAGAAGAAACCAAGCACGATGTTATCGCGTTTACCCGTGCTGTTTCAACATCATTAGGTGATGAAAAAAAATGGTTTCACTATGGACTCACCTCAACAGATGTGGTCGATAGTGCACAATCATTGATTTTAAAAGACGTCAATCAACTTATTTTAGAAGATATTGATCGATTCATGGAAGTGCTTAAAACTCACGCTTTTACGTTTAAAAAGACACCATGTATCGGAAGAACGCATGGCATACACGCAGAAATAACATCGTTTGGGTTAAAGTTTGCTTTATGGTATCAAGATTTCAAAAGACTTAAACATCAGTTCATTCAAGCGGCAGAAAATATTTCTGTGGTGAAAATGTCAGGTGCGGTTGGTAACTTTGCAGGAAATCATCCAGATATCCAAAAAATAGCAGCCAAAAGATTAGGTCTTAAGGAATCTCGAATTGCAACACAAACCTTACAACGTGATCGTCATGCCTCCTACATGTCAAGTCTCGCACTCATGGCAAGCGAACTTGAAAAGATTGCGGTTGAAATCAGACATTTAGCTCGAACCGAAGTGGGTGAAGTCTCTGAGTATTTCAGTGCTTACCAAAAAGGATCTTCAGCGATGCCGCACAAGAAAAACCCCATTTCAAGTGAAAATATCACAGGTTTATCACGTGTGGTTCGCGGTTATATGCTCTCAAGTTTTGAAAACATTGCTTTATGGCATGAACGTGATATTTCACATTCATCGGTTGAAAGAATTATTTTAAGTGATGCCACATCGCTTGTTGATTATATGTTAAACCGGTATGCACGTACCCTGCAGGATCTTGTTTTCTTTCCTGAAAAAATGCTTGAAAACATTGGCATAACCCAAGGTGTTGTTTTTGCCCAAAGCATACTTTCCCATTTGATTGAAAAAGGGATGATGCGTGAGGATGCTTATGACATCATACAACGATTAAGCCATCAAGCACTGCGTGAAAAAACAGCACTTAAGGATCTTTTAGCTACTTATGAAGGATTAAATCCTTATCTGAGTGAAAAAGATATCGAACATCTCTTTAGTCTTGAAAAACATCTTATTCACGTGGATTATATCTTTGAAAGAGTCTTTGGATCTCATATTTTATCATAATTACTAAACTTAAAGTTTAAGATTGAATAATCGGTTCATTGTGTGCTATAATGACGATTAGTCAAACGAGGAGGAATTACCCACATGGCAAGAACAGCAAACGCTAAACCAGCAAAAATTGATAAATACAATAAGAATCAATCCAATGTTTCACCTTTTACTTGGATTTCCATTGCAGGATTTTTTCTTGCAATCATCGTCTTACTCATTGTCTTAACACCAAACAACCCAGAAAAGATTTTAAAAGCTTACGAAGCATACGGTGTGACCACGATGCCTGAAGATCATCCGCTCTACCAAATTAAATACGAAGGATCACTCTTCAAAAAAGGATTAAAAGATATTATTGAAAAAGAAGAAGTTGTCATTGTTTATATCGGTTATGCGGCATGTCCAGGTTGTCAAACACATGTGACTCCGATTTCAACATACTTTACATCAACTGGCATGAACCAGTACACCGATAAAGTTTATTACATGGATGTTACAGCAGATATCAAAGGTTTTGAAGCGCTCAGTGCTGCGCATGCTGGATTTGCAACTTCAACACCACAAATTGCGCTGTTTATCAATGGTGAAATGGTGAAACTCTATGCTGCAGCCAATGCAGATACGTCAACCTCTACCATGATTAACAGAAATATTCGAAACTTCTACGAAGATGGTATTGATTTAATTAACGCATAAAAAAAGCACTTGGTGCTTTTTTTGATTATAAAGGATGTGTACGTATGATTGAACAATTTAAACAAGAATTAAAAGCGTATTTAGAAGAAAAACTCGCGCTAGACAATATCATCATTGAAGAACCCAAAAAAGGCAGTGCGGATCTCGCCATGCCCCTTTTTGCTTATGCGAAACTTTGGCAAAAGAGTCCTATGGCTGTCTTTGAACAGTTTAAAGTCGTTTTAGATACGGTTGAAAAGATTGAAAAGATTGAATTTCTCAATGGGTTTTTAAACATTTATTTGAACCGTCATTTTTTTGCCAAACCACTGCTTGAAACCATCTTACGTGAAGGTGGACATTACGGGAGTCAAACGGTTGGGGTTGGTGAAACGGTTGTGATGGATTATTCCTCACCAAATATTGCGAAATCTTTTGGCGTGGGACATTTACGTTCGACCATGATTGGAAACGCCATTAAAAATATCTATAAAAAATGTGGTTATGACGTGGTTGCAGTCAACCACCTAGGTGACTGGGGCACCCAGTTTGGCAAGATGATTGTCGCTTACGAACTTTGGGGTAATGACGATGAAATCAAGCAAAACCCGATCGCTGAACTCCAAAAGCTCTACGTTCGTTTTCATGATGCCGAAAAAGAAGACCTCACACTAGAAGATAAAGCACGTGAAGTCTTTAAAGCACTAGAAGAAGGAAATGAAACTTACCATCGTTTATGGCAGTGGTTTAAAGAAGAATCCTTAAAAGAGTTTATGGACATGTATGATCTTTTAGGTGTTTCTTTTGATTCATTTAACGGTGAAGCTTTCTATAATGATAAGATGGATGCTGTTGTCAGTGAACTTGAACAAAAAGGGTTACTCAAACTTGACAGTGGTGCAACCATCGTTGAACTTCCTAACGATTTACCTCCTGCACTGATCAAAAAAAGTGATGGTGCAACCCTTTATATTACAAGAGATCTAGCAGCGATCATGTATCGTCACAAGACGTATCATGCCAATCGCTTACTCTATGTGGTCGGTAATGAACAACAACTTCACTTTAAACAATTAAAAGCGGTCACAGATTTGATGGGTTATAACTTTGACATTGAACATATCAACTTTGGTTTAGTTCTCATCGATGGTAAAAAGATGTCAACTCGTGGTGGTAAGTTCAAACGTTTGGAAGATGTCATCATCCAAGCGATTGATGATGCAAAACAAGCGATTGTTGAAAAAAACCCTAACCTTAAAAACCAAGATGAGGTTGCCAAAGCCGTTGGTGTTGGCGCGATTATCTTTAATGACTTAAAAAACGAACGTCACTTAGATGTTGACTTCAATTTAGCAAACATGCTCAAATTTGAAGGGATGACTGGTCCTTACTTGCAGTATAGTTCTGTTCGTATTGAATCGATTTTAAAAGAAGTTGAATTACATGCATCTTTGATGGATACGTCTTATCTTCTAGAAGATCATTACTTTGAAGTGATCAAACTGTTGGCACAATTTCCTCAAGTGTTACTGCGTGCCAAAGAAAACAACGCACCCAATCAAGTGGCAAGATATATCACCTCGCTTGCGCAAGCGTTCAATAGCTTCTATGGTAAACAACGCCTTTTAGTGGAAGAAGAAGGACATAAGCAACTCAACATGCATTTTATTAAAGCCATTCAAATCGTGATCAATGAAGGCTTAAGAATCTTAGGGATTACTGCGTTAAAAGAAATGTAGAAAAACATTTGCAATCTTAAGATTTCCATGTTATCATGATTTTGCTGCAAACAACAAAGGTTTCAACGAACCTTTCACGTTTTGCACCCCCGCGTGATGAAATTGGTAGACGTGCCAGACTCAAAATCTGGTGGATGAATAATCCGTGCTGGTTCGAGCCCGGCCGCGGGGACCATCTATGAACTCAAAGTCTTAATCATTTGATTAAGGCTTTTCTTTTTATAGACATCAAACATTAGAAAAAAACTTAAATATATGTCTCATGTAAATAACTCATACGCTTACTTTGGTATTCAAAGAGAAAAAGATTGTATTTTTTGAAATACATGCTAAAATATCAACGAAAGCGAGATGAAGACATGAAAGAAAGAAAAGTGAAAGGTTTTGTTATGACAACCATGAATGGGATGGTTTACGGGCTCTTTGCAACCCTCATCATCGGTGTCATCATTAAACAAATGGGTACACTTTTAGGTATCCAATTACTTGAAGTTGTGATTTATAACAGATTAGCATCCCTCCTTGGTGTCGGTATAGGTATTGGTATTGGTATCAGTTTAAAGATGAATGGTCTTAAACTGGTTGTTGCCGGTGTGATTGGTGGCATCGCTTCCTCATTTACCTTGTTATTAAACGGGTCTTTCGTTGAAGGTGCGATCGCAAACGAACCAGTTAAAATTTACTTAGTAACGATCTTTGGTATTTTAATTCTTGAAAAATTATTGGTGAAACGGACACCTGTGGATATTTTACTCATTCCTTTAACAGGGGTTGCGATTGCAGTGTTATTAACACTCGTGATTGGTGGACCCGTCCGCTTCGTGATTGATCAGATTCAAGCCTTTGTGGAGTGGACCTTTGTGTTTGCACCGATTCCGATGTCTATCGTCGTTGCCGTTGTGATGGGTATGTTATTAACCTCACCCCTTTCTTCAGCAGCGATTGCGATTTCCATTAATTTAGGTGGCATCGCAGGTGGCGCTGCCGTGATTGGCTGTACCGCTCAAATGATTGGTTTTGCAGTGCAATCAAGAAAAGATAATTCCATTGGTATGGTTTTATCCATCGCATTTGGTACGTCGATGTTACAATTTAAAAACGTTTTAAGAAAACCGATTATTTGGTTACCTACCATCATCGCATCTGCGATTTTAGGACCATTGTTTTACCTGATCTTTAGAACAGAAACCACCGCTGCAGGTGCAGGTATGGGTTCCTCAGGTTTAGTGGGTCAGCTTCAAACACTGGCTGCGATGAATTATTCATTGAACGGCTGGCTGTCTGTAGCATTCATGCTTGTCTTATCTGCGACACTTGTCTTTGTGATTGATTATATTTTTAGAAAAAAAGGACTCATCGTCGATGGCGATTTAGCGGTTAATAAAGATATCAATTAGTCATTCCAAAATGATAACATCTTCATGAATTTATGATAAAATAGTTCATGAAGCATAATATTACTTAAGAAAGTGGTGTGTTTATGAACAAACGCGTATACAATAAAGCTTTTGGCAAGATTGTAAGAACATTAGGATTTATCTTGATCCTCATTTCTTCTGTATTTCTTGCAGTTCAACTCATTCTCACCTACCAAACGCTACCCTTTATCGCAACCTTACTACCCTACGCGGATATGGTGAATGATATGTTAGCACCTTATGCATTTGTGAGCGAGTATGCAGTTCTTGCATTAATCGCTGGACAAATCATGATTTTATGGGCGATTAGACGAGGGATCATCCTTCGTGTTTTGCTCACAGTGACCTTGATCTTCTTGTTTGTTGAAAACTCACTTTCAGGTCAATCGGTTTTAGTGCCTATTGCTGTGGATTCACCTGCATGGTTAGGGAGTGCTCTAGGTTTTATTGAAGGTCCGTTTCAACAACTCGTTGCTCTTTCTGCATACATTATTCCTGGTGTAACCGTTTCTGTACCTTTCTTGCTATGGGTCCTCTATGCGTATAAGAAACCAGGACGTTTATCTATCTTTATGTTGCGTTTAGGAGCGATTACCTTATTCCTAGCGATTCTCATGTTGATTGTTCAAAACCTCTTTGTTCCAAGTTTACAGGATGTTGAAATTGTGGGAACGATTACCACCGTCCTCTACATCTTAACCTACTTACTCAATGCGGTTGGTGGTGTCTTTGGAACGTTAGGATTTGCCAGAAAATAATGAAATTCTAAAACAAGAAAGCCGAAAGGCTTTTTTGATTTATAGGCGTTGACAATCACCACTTTTAGGCGTATCCTATCAAGGAAAGAAGGCGACATAATGAAACTCATGTTTTATGTGATGAACAAACCAGAACATTTAGACAAATTTTTAAAAGAACTGAGTAAACAAAACATTAAAGGTGCAACCATCGTATCTTCGACCGGTATGGGAAGAAGTCTAGCCGGTAGAGAAGATGTGCCCTGGCTTGGTTCACTGAAAGCTATTTTAGATATGCCACGTACCGAATCTAAGGTGATCATGCTTGCATTACCCGATGAACAAGTCGATACCGTGTATCAAGTGATTGAGCAAATTGGTGGCGATTTATCACTTCCCAACACCGGGATTGCATTTACAATTCCCATTGATAGTATTAAAGGCTATAAGGGTTAGGAAGTGAATCAAGACGTATGAACACCATGGTTTTACTTTATTTATCTGTTTTGCTTGCAGCAGGTTTACTCTTTGGTAAACTTGCCAAATATTTAAAACTTCCCAATGTCACAGGTTATTTGGTGGGTGGACTTATTTTAGGACCCTCTATTCTAAACCTGATTCCTGAGGGAACCATTCATGATTTTTCCATTATCAGTTCTGTAGCATTAGGGTTTATTGCGTTTAGTATCGGCACTGAAATGAAGTTAGTTTATTTTAGAAGGGTTGGGGCAACCCCCATTTGGATTGCAGTATTTGAAGCGCTCTTTGCAGTGATCATCACGTTGATCGCTGTGATGGGATACTTTTTGATTAAAGGTGATATGAGCCTAGAAAACTTTAGGTTTGCCCTTGTGTTATCTGCGATTGCTGCAGCAACCGCACCTGCAGCGACCATCATGGTCGTCAGACAATATAAAGCTAAAGGAAAGTTAACAGAAACGTTATTATCGGTTGTGGCAATTGATGATTCCGTGGCTATCATCTTGTTTGGTATATTCGTTGCAGTGGCTAATGCACTCGGTCAAACGGCAGTGCATATCCCGCTTTGGTTACAGATTTTAAACCCATTCATTGAGATTGTTGTCTCGCTTGCCATTGGTGCAGTGATGGGGATCATCTTAACTTTGGGTTGTAAATGGTTTACCGGTCGCGGAAATCGGATCAGTCTTTCCGTTGCAGTTATCTTCATTTCAGTTTTCTTAGCAGAATGGCTTCATGCATCCCCATTACTCACTGCGATGATGTTAGGTGCTGTCTTTGGCAATGTCAGTTCTAAAGTGGAAGATATCAATGGTCTTCTATACTTTATTACACCACCCATATTTATCTTATTCTTTGTTTTATCAGGTGCTGAATTAAACATCAATGTCTTAGGTATAGTTGGTATCATCGGTATTGTCTATGTCTTGTTTAGAGTCATTGGTAAGATCTTTGGAGCATGGGTTGGTGCGAAAGTCACCAAAGCTGAACCCGTGATTGCAAAATACTTAGGTTTGGCTCTCGTTCCACAAGCAGGGGTTGCGATTGGTTTATCTTTAATCGCCACACAAGTCTTAAATGTCGAGATGGGTTCTCAAATTAGAGCGATTATTTTAGCTGGGACCTTGATTTATGAATTGATTGGACCCGTGATTGCGAAGATGGCACTCCAAAAAGCGGGGGAAATCCCCATTACAGCGTAAAAAAGCCCAGCTGGGCTTTTTTTTCTACATGAGAGAAGCAAATCCTCTCAAAATCACTTGAAGGATGCGGTAGAGGAAAGGTTTGCGTTTAACGGCACTTACCTCATGTGAGACCTTAAGCGTTTGATGAAAGAACAGAATCATCTCTTTAATCGTATTCACTTGGTTTAAATAAACACTGTTTTCAAAGTGTAAATAAAGGCTTCTAAAGTCTAAGTTACACGTCCCAATCATCGCTTCACTGCCATCAATGATCATCAATTTTGAATGGATAAATCCAGGGGTATAACGATAGACTTTAACACCAGCTTGCAT
Source organism: Acholeplasmataceae bacterium UBA5769 (assembly GCA_002418725.1). Lineage (GTDB taxonomy): Bacteria > Bacillota_I > Bacilli_A > Acholeplasmatales > Acholeplasmataceae > Peloplasma. The sequence continues at coordinate 19,847 of DIER01000016.1, read as the reverse complement.
GAGTTCAGGCACGAACGATTCTGTGACCATAAAAATAATCTTTTTATCTGGAATATATGGAATGATGATTTTTACATCGACACCAGATTTTGCAGCAAGTTTCAATGCTTCAGATAACTCATTATCGATAATCAAATAAGGTGTCGTCACATAAATCGATGATTTCGCTTCATTGATCAAGGATAAATACATGTTTTTTGAGGTAAGTTCTTTATCTAGGGGTGCATCGTTAAAGGGTGCAACATAACCATCTGAGGGAAGAAAGATATCCTTTTTGTAGGTAAGATAATCCACATCTTTTCCCGTTTGAAAGCGGTAGTTTTCCAAAAAACAAATGACTAAACTCCAACAAGCGTCTCCCTCAAGGCGGATGCCTGTATCTAACCAGTGTCCAAAAGGTGAGATTTTGTTGATGTATTCATCACCGATATTTGCACCACCCGTATAACCAATGATGCCATCGATGACAACAATCTTACGGTGATCACGGTAGTTCATCGCGAAATTTAAATGTAAGCGCATCGGGTTAAATGGGATGGCATCAATGCCCATTTTTCTTAGTTTGTGATGGTAGCGAAAAGGAAGTGAAGAAGAACCAAAATCATCATAGATAATCTTAACCTCAACACCTTCTTTAACTTTCTCTTTTAGAATTTGCAAGATGACATGCCACATCTCACCTTGATTGATGATAAAAAACTCTAAAAAGATATAAGATTTCGCTTGTTTTAAATCCTTAAGCAATGCCTCATACATCGCTTCACCAGAACTTAAAAAGGTTGTTTTGGTTTGGTCATAAATTGGCCAGTTTAAATTTGTTAAATACTTTGACGCCTTATTTCCTAAAGGATTTTCAAGGTGTTTGATGTGGTCATAACGTTCCATATCAATGGCTTTGTAGCGGTTTAGAATTTTCTTGCTGAAATTTTGTTGTCTATAGATGATATAAAAGATGCCACCAAAAAGAGGGAAAATTAAGATGGGCATAATCCAGGAGAGTTTATAGATGGGGTTTTCTTCTTTTACCAAAAGATATAAAACAATTAAGACCGATAGCGTATAGTTAATGATTTGAATATATAAAAATTGTGACAAATAATTTAAGACATAGAAAAGAAAGCCCAATTGCACCAAGACAAGAAGTAAGATTAACGATGTCCGTGATAAGATCATGCGAAGTAACCTTTTCATGCTTCAACCTCTTTTATAAAAACCCAAACATCAAGTGTCGAATACTCCTGATGAAACGCATAACCCTCAAGACGCATCAACTTTAAATCCTCAGGGTTTTCGATCCGGTTTTTAACGATATATTTGGCACATAAGCCACGCATGGTTTTGATATGCATGGACGCACGTTTGATGTTACCATCTTTTACTTGAACAAAGTCTAAAGTGATCATTTGAAGAGAAGGATCGATGACTTTGCTGTATTCCTCAGATGCAAGGTTAATGATGATTTCATCTTTCGTATTTTCTTCTATATATCTTTTGATTTTAGGTTTCCAATAACGGTAGAGATTCTTGATCGTTTGATCTTGCATCTCAAGACGGTAAGGACTGATACCATCTGAAGGTCTTAAGATGCCGTAAAGCCCTGATAAAATCCACAAATGATGTTCTGCATAAAGGAGGTCTGCTTCACTAAAATGATGCGCATCTAATGCCTTATAGGCTTGACCATGATAACTAAAGATCGCTTTTGATGTCACCTTGCCAAAGTTATGTATCATATGTAGTACGTTTTTAAGGAGTGCATCGCTTAGTTTCATCGCGTGTTGAAGATGCGTTTCTTCTATTTTTCTAAGTTGGCCCATCAAAAAGAAAGCATCTTTTTCAAAGATGGGCTTTTGATTTGTGGGTATGATTTTTTGATGGAATGTCTTTGCAGGTGATAAAATAATCTTCATGTATTTGTCCTCACAATGTACCTTGATTATATCAAAGTTTGAAAAAAAGTGATACAATGGTAATGTCTAACATACAGGAGGAATTGACCTTGAACGAACGGAAACTTTCGCTACTCATGGATTTTTATGAACTCACCATGGCCAATGGTTATTATATGGATCACAAAGCTGATCAAATCGCTGTTTTTGATGTTTTCTTTAGATCTATTCCAGACCAAGGTGGATATGCCGTCTTTGCGGGTTTGGAACAAGTCATCGATTATATCAAGAACTTATCTTTTTCTGATGAGGAAATCAGTTATTTAAAATCGAAACAAGTTTTTCATGAATCTTTTTTATCCTATTTAAAAACATTTAAGTTCACTTCAGACGTCTACGCGATGAAAGAAGGAACCCCCATATTTCCACATGAACCGATTTTAGTGGTGCGAGGCCCCATCATTGAATGTCAGTTGATTGAAACGATGATTTTACTGACCATCAATCACCAAAGTTTGATTGCCACCAAAGCAGCACGCATCGTGCACGCTGCCCAAGGTCGCGCAGTTTTAGAATTTGGTGCCAGACGTGCCCACGGTTATGATGCATCGATCTATGGTGCAAGAGCAGCCTACATATCAGGTGCGATTGGTTCATCCAACACCTATGTCGATTATATGTATCAGATTCCTGCCATTGGGACGATGGCGCATAGCTATATTCAAAGTTATGATTCAGAATACGATGCCTTTAAGGCTTATGCATTAACCTACCCTAAAAATACGGTATTGTTAGTCGATACCTATAACACCTTAAAACAAGGTATTCCAAACGCGATTAAAATTCATCAAGACATTTTAGAACCGATGGGATGTAGATTAAAAGGCATTCGTTTAGATTCTGGTGATTTAACTTACTTAACTAAAGAAGCACGAAAGATGCTTGACCAACACGGGTTACATGATGTTAAAATCACGGTCTCAAACTCACTTGATGAGTATCTGATTAAAGAACTTATTCATCAAGGGGCACAAATCGATGCCTTTGGGGTTGGTGAACGTTTGGTTACGGCACGCTCTGAAGCGGTCTTTGGAGGTGTCTTTAAACTCGCAGCTGTCGAAAAAGATGGCGAGATTATTCCTAAAATAAAGATCAGTGAAAATGTGCAAAAAACCACAACACCTGGCTTTAAACAAGTTTACCGTTTCTATGATAAAGACGGAATGGCAGAAGCAGATGTCATGACTTTATTTGATGAAGTGATTGATAGCAATATCCCATATCATCTTTTTGACCCTAATTTTCCTTGGAAGTCAAAAATGATTGAAGATTATACGGTCGAAGCCTTGTTAAAACCCATCTTTATTTCAGGAGAACTGGTTTACCGCATCCCTTCTTTAGAGGAAGTAAGAACATATGCGAAACAAGAACATCAAAAGTTATGGCCTGAAGTGATTCGTTTAGAAAATCCACATGAGTATTATGTCGACCTTTCCCAAAAACTATGGGATTTAAAACAAGACATGATTAAAAAACATAAAAAATAGTTAGGGTGATAGTCGTTGGCACGCATCATTAAGAAACAAAATATCGAGCGAATACTGCATCACCCTTCGCTTTTAAAAGGTATTGTCCTGATGGCAATACCCGTTTTTTTGAACAATTTTTTAAAGAGTTTACATGACATGGTTGATGCCATCTTTGTCGCAAGAATGGATGTTGGAAGTCAAGCTACGCTAGATGCAGCACTTGCTGCCTTAAACATTCACTGGCCAGTGTTCAACTTCTTTATGGCTTTGGCGGCAGGTTTAGGTATCGCAACAGTGGCGATGGTCAGTCAATATGTGGGGGCAGGAAGAAAAGATTTAGCATCCTCTTATGCGAGTAAACTGATTACACTATCGATTGTATTTGCAGTCATTGTGATGGCCATCTTTATGGTGACTTCTGATGTTTTTTTAGGTTTTAACTTATTTGCTTATTTAATGGGCGCACGCGGTGAAGCGTTAGGGTTTGCAGGTGAATATTTTAGAATTCGAAGTTTTGAGTTTATCTTCGTGTTCATCTTTATGGTGTATCAAGCGATCAGACAAGCAACGGGTGAAACGCTATATCCTGTGATCTTAAATATGGGTGGTATTTTCATCAACATCATCTTGACATGGCTTTTTGTGAGTCAGCTCAAGATGGGTATCGCAGGGGCTGCGTATGCTACGTTGATTGCACATGCTGCACCGATGCCACTGATTATCTATGATTTATTCATGTCAAAACATCATTTAAGAATATCGCTATCCAACATGATGATTGATAAAGATACGTTAAAAGAGATGAGCCGCTTTGCAGTACCTGCAAGTGTCGGACAAGCGGTATCTTCCTTAGGCTTTGTTATCATTCAAAGTATTATTTTAAGATATGGCGATATGGTTTCTGCAGGTTTTTCAGTGGGAAACAGAATCTCATCGCTCCTTTTAAATCCCGTGGTCGCGATTTCAACGATTTCTGCAGCTTTCATTGGACTAAATATTGGACATGGACAACCTGAAAGAGCGAAGAAAGCTTATGAGGTTTCGAGAAATCTATCGTTTGTTTTAATGGCCGTTGGGGTTGCGTTAATCATTCCTTTTAGGTATCCCATCATTGAACTTATACTAGGTACCAACGCTTCAGAGTCTTACCAGATTGCAGGGGTTTATACGTTATGGTTACTTTTAACTCAACCTCTGATGGCACTCTTTCAATCTTATATTGGACTCTTTAATGGCTCTGGGCATTCAAATTATACTTTGAAGATGTCTTTACTGAGACTATGGGGCATGCGCATTCCGATGATCTTCATCTTTATGTTGATTTTATCTCCTGGTGATTATCGCGGTGTTTTCTACGCGATGATGATCTCAAACTTTATCATCTTATTTTACGGACATTACCTTAAGAAAGGTATCAAATACGAACTGCAGGTGAGACTATGAACATCCATATCGTTTTATATGAACCAGAAATCCCTCAAAATACGGGAAACATCATGCGTACCTGTGTCGCTTTAGGGGTTAAACTACATTTGATTGAACCCTTAGGGTTTAAAATCGATGAGTCGAGATTAAAGCGAAGTGCCTTGGATTATTATGAGCACTTGGATTATGAGATGCACAAAGATTTTGATGCATTTGCCAGTAAAAACCCAGGGACTTATCTTTTCTTAACGCGGTACGGGAAGAAGAACTACGCTTCAATCGATTATAAAGCCCTTCCTGAGCCTCTTTATCTGATCTTTGGTAAAGAGTCTACGGGCGTTGATCGTAAGCTTTTAGCCAAGCATTTAGACAATTGTTACCGTATTCCAACAACGGATAAAGTGAGAAGTTTAAATTTATCGAATGCGGTCGCGATTGTGGCTTATGAAGTATTTAGACAGTTTGATTATGAATCACTGATCACAACTGAACCTGAGACGCATAAAGGAAAAGATTTCTTAGACCAATTTTTGGAGGACAAATGAAAAAAACACACACACAAACCTTAGGTGAAGAAATCGCGAACGCGATCTCACACGGATTGATGGCAATCTTTGGGATTGTCGCATTGATTTTATTGCTCATCAAAGCAGACCGCACGATAGAAGTGACTGCTGCGATTATCTTTGGTTTTGGGATCATCAATTTATACACGATGTCTACGATTTATCACGCACTCTTTCATCCGAGAGCGAAATCTGTTTTTCAACGTTTCGATCATCTTTCCATCTATATTTTGATTGGTGGCACGTTTGCACCGGCACTGCTTTTACTGCCTGAACTACAAGAACCCCTGTTTGGGATTTCAGGATTAGGTCTTGGACCTGTCTTATTTATGGTGCAATGGCTGTTGATTTTGATCGGTGTCATCTTCAAATCGATCTGGATTAAAAAGTTTGCGAAACTGCATGTATTTATCTATTTAGCGATTGGCTGGAGTGCACTCATTTTTGCGCAACAACTGCTCGCTTATCAAGCTGCAGCATTTTGGTTAGTGTTTGCAGGAGGCGTCGCTTATAGCGTCGGTGTCATCTTCTATGCATTTCCTAAAATCAAATATTTCCATTTTATATGGCACATTTTTACAGGAATAGGTACGGTTTTACAGTTTATCGCGATCTACGGATATCTTTATTAACATGAATGTTTGTTCATACTCTTGAAATTGCAGTGCATTTCATGTAAGATGGACATGTAGAATAAAAACAAGGAGAAAAATCAATGTTAAAAATTTTAGCAGTCAATGCAGGATCTTCAAGCTTAAAATTCCAATTGTTTGAAATGCCTGAAGAAAAAACCATTGTTTCAGGAATCGTTGAGCGTATTGGCTATGACAATGCAGCCGTTATTTTTAAGTATGATGGTCAAAAGTTTACAGAAAACCATCAAATCTTAAACCATAAGGTCGCAGTGGATATGGTTATTCACGGTTTACTCGATCGCAAGATCATCGAATCACTCGATGAAATCAAAGGTGTAGGACACCGTGTGGTTCAAGGTGGCGAACTTTTTAAAGAATCTGCCATTATTGATGCATCTGTGATTGAAAAAATCGCAAGCCTTAACGATCTAGCACCCCTTCATAACCCAGCAAACTTAACCGGTATTCATGCGTTTATGGATGCATTACCTAATGTTGTTCAGGTTGCTGTGTTTGATACCACATTCCACCAGACGATGACAGAAGATGCATACCTTTATGCTGCGCCTTACGAATGGTATCAAAAGTATGGTGTGAGAAAGTATGGTTTCCATGGGACATCACACCAATATGTTTCCCAAAGAGCTGCTGAATTATTAAATAACCCTCAAGCAAAGATCGTGGTTGCCCATTTAGGTAATGGTGCGTCACTTTGTGCAGTTGATGGCGGTAAATCAGTGGATACATCGATGGGTTTAACCCCACTTGAAGGTATTCCGATGGGCACACGTTCTGGTAACATCGACCCTGCAGTCTTAATGCTTGTATCAAGTAAAGAAGATAAGACTTATGGTGAGGTTTTAGATGAACTTAACAAGAAATCAGGTTACTTAGGACTTTCAGGATTCTCCAATGACTCAAGAGATATCATTGACGGTATGAATAGAGGCGAATACAGAGCTACGCTTGCCCATAAGATTCAAGTCAAGCGCATTGTCGATTATATCGGATCTTACTATTTATACATGGGCGGACTAGATGCGATTGCATTTACTGCAGGTATCGGAGAAAACGCACCTGAAGTCAGACGTGATGTCATTAAGGGATGCGAAGTCTTAGGCATTAAACTCAATGAAGAAGAAAACGAAAAACGCGGTGAACGTATGATTTCAACACCGGATTCTAAAGTCAAGGCATTCATCATTCCAACCAATGAAGAAGTCATGATCGCAAGAGAAGTTGTCAGACTAAAATAAATTTTAACTTTTAATACCCCAAAAGGCTTCGTGTTTTACATTCTAGCCAACATGGGGTATTCTTATTTATGCTTATTAACGTAAAATATTTACGGATAAATTGACAAAATATTACGGATTGTTATATAATGTTGGTGAGGTGAAACTATGCTTAAAAAATTTAGTGTTAAAAATTATAAATCATTCAAAGACGAACTAATGATTGATTTTTCTGACTACAAGGATTATCAGTACAACACTTATGCTATTGATAATAATCTCATCGGTACAGCAGTTATTTATGGGAAAAATTCAAGTGGTAAAACTAATTTTGGTTTTGCACTCTTTGATATTACGTTACATCTTGTAGATAAAGAGCAAGTTGCTGAACAGCATTCGAATTATTTAAATGCAAATAGCGATGAAAGCGTCGCCTCTTTCTCTTATCATTTTGATTTTGATCAAGATGAAGTCATTTATAGATATCGAAAACAAAATTCAAGAAAACTTGTGTATGAAGAACTTTACGTGAATGGAAATAAAGTATTCAGTTATAATTTTTTGGATCATAAAAGCGATTTTAGCAATTTAGCAGCGATACAAGCCAATACCTTGAACTTCGGTTTTAAGGACATGAATTTGTCAGTAGTTCGCTATATTGCAAACAATTCAAACATAGATAAGCATTCTATTATCCATAAATTTATGAAATTTGTGAGTAACATGTTGTGGTTTAGATCAATAGGAGTGAATAATTATATTGGTTATTACAAAGGTGTAGAACAACTCATGGACCAGATTATAAAAAATGGATCAGTTACAAAATTTGAAAAGTTCTTAAACGATTGTGGCATCAATCACGAACTCATTATCGCTAAGGATGTGATTGGTAATGACATTTTGGCTGTCAAGTTTAATCATAGAGTGATTCCGTTTTGGGAGATTGCTTCAAATGGAACTCAAGCATTAACTCTTTACTTTTATTGGTCGCAAAAATTTAATGACATCAGTTTTTTGTTCATCGATGAATTTGATGCTTTCTACCATACAGAATTAGCAGAAGTTATGATCAAAGAAATTAGTCAGAAAAAAGGATTCCAAACTGTGCTGACTACACATAACACAGCATTAATGTCGAATCGGTTTTTACGGCCGGATTGTTATTTTGTCTTGTCAAACAACAAATTGATTTCGCTCCCAAAATGTACAGAAAAAGAATTGCGTGAAGGTCACAATCTAGAAAAAATGTATCGAAATGGTGAGTTCCTTGAGTTCTAAAATATCAGTCCTCTTTATTGTTGAAGGTGCTTCTGCAGAACCCAAAATTATTAAAAAAATCTGTTCAATTATCGGAAATAAAGATTACGAAATATATTCTTATAAAACATCGATTTATGAGTTGTATGATGAATTAGTATTTGACGATGACTTAGATATACATTTACTACTTAGAGAAAAAGAATCCGATCTTCGATTAAAAACGATTTTCGATAAAAAATATACACGGACATACTTAGTCTTTGACTACGATCCGCATTATCAGAAGTTTGATCATGCAAAAGTGAAACACATGTTAAGTTATTTTACTGAGTCGAGTGATAAGGGTAAGTTATACATTAATTACCCTATGATGGAATCACATAGACATCTTCTGTGTATGCCAGATAAGGCTTTTTTGGATAGAGTTATACATAAGCATGATATCGTTGAATACAAAAGAGTTGTAGGAGATGTTTCTTTTTACACAGATTTATCCAAATATGATTATTCAACCATAAAAGAGATGGTAGCACATCATCTAATCAAGTACAACTATCTTTTATTTGGATCTAAACGGCTACCCGATAAGTCAACATGGGATGATTGGTCATCAATAGAGGACATAGAGATGCTTGATTTGCAACAAAAGACTTATAGTCGAGATGAGCTATATGTTCTCAATACGTCAATTTTTTATGTGATTGATATAAAGCCAAAAACTTTTTTTCATACAGGTTTTAGTGCTTACAGTCTTGAATAGGAGTGACTAACAATGAATGAACACATGAAACAAGGTGATCTTTTAGACCTTGATATCAAACGAATGGGTATCAATGGTGAAGGGATTGCTTATTATAAAAAACTTGCGATCTTTATTGAACAAGCGCTTCCTGGTGAATTTGTTTCTGTTAAGATTGATGAAGTGTATGAAAATAGAGCGATAGGTACAGTGGAAAACATCATTAAGCCTTCGCCAGACAGAGTAACGCCTTTTTGTCCGATTTATGAAACCTGTGGAGGTTGTCAAACACAGCATATCGCTTATCATGCCATGCTTGAACACAAGCGTGATATTTTAATGAAAAGTTTTGACCGTTATGCAGGTTTAAAAATTAACCAAAAGCGAATCAAACCAACACTAGGTGCCAAAAATCCTGATCATTACCGAAATAAAGCCTCTCTTCCAGTGCAGATGATCAGAGGTAAGAATACGGTGGGTATGTATGCTAGACAATCCAACCGGTTTATCCAGATGGATGAATGTCCCGTTCAAAGTGTGGATGTCAACAGAATCATCAAAACCATTATCAAGCTAATGGATACCTATCAAATGGATGGCTATGATCCCAAAAAGAAAAGAGGGTATGTGAGACATCTCGTGGTGCGCGTGGGGGAAAACACCAAAGAAGCACAAGTGTCTTTTATCATGCTCAAAAAATCGAATCGGATCGATGAACTCGTCCAAAAGTTAGTTTCTTTAGAGCCTACTGTAGTTTCTGTTTTTGAAGTGATTAATCCGGATCTTAAGAGCATAGGCTTCTTCAGTGAAGAGATACGTCTTGTTCATGGCAAAGAAACCATTAAAGAAGTTTTACATGGCCATGAATATCATTTAAAACCGGAAGCTTTCTTTCAACTAAACACAGAACAAGCAGATGTCTTTTATCAAGAAATGAAACGCTTAGCAGGTTTAAAGCATCATGAAATCGCGATTGATGCCTATGCAGGTATCGCACCTGTATCACATTATATCTATGATCAAGCCAAACATGTCTACGCCATTGAAATGGATCAAGCATCGTGTGAGTCTGCGAAACTATCGTTAGAGAAAAATGGTATTGAAAACGTTACGGTTTTACAAAGTGACTTTAAACGTGCACTCTCAGGTTTAAAAGAAAAGAAGATTGATGTCATGTTTTTTGATCCACCCAGAGTGGGTCTTGGTGAGGAAACCATCGAACTTATTTTAAAGTTTAAACCAAGTCGTTTGATCTATGGGTCTTGTAACCCTTCAACCTTGGCGAAAGATTTAAATACACTACTTAAAGATTATGATTTGGTTGAAACTGTGCCGATTGACATGTTTCCCTACACCTCTTTAGTTGAAAGTGTCTCATTACTCACTAGAAAAATAACATCTTAAAAAATCATAAGGAGATATGACGTGCAAAAGACCATTCAATTAGCCATCAAAGACATCTTAAAAGATTATCCTAAGGCCAATGTTTTCTCGTTAACAGCACCTTATAATGATCAGGCATCACCCAAACATCCTTACGGCATTTATCATTTAGATCCTAAGGTTGCAGAAGATGTCTTGAAGAAACTAGACCAAAATGCTCAAGATTTCTTTTTGGCTTCTTATGCATCTTTTGAACAAAAAGATAAAGATGCACTTCCTCCTTTTGAAGATCTTCTTAAAGAAATCAATGAAGAGTGTAAACGCTATGTTGATGATTTCTTAAAGGGTCATGACATGAATCAAAATCCTTACATCAATGACCTTTTTATGGAGGAAAAAACGAAGTATACCCATCCACCACAACTCTATCATGTTTACCATCACTACGGACACATCTATTTGAGTTATTGGGATGGATTAAATCAAATGATTAAAAACAGTAAAAAAAGAGATGTAACCCATATTTTTGAAGATCCAAGATATCAAGACTTAAAAACTTCTTATCTAAAACACGATATCTCATATATTTGGCATGCCAGTATTTCATCGAGGTTATCGGTGACCTATTATTTCAAGTTAACGAATCAGTCAAAAGCGTGGTTACTCAAACAAGAAGATGTGTTTAATTTCAGTTATTTAGATGACCTTGCCCTTTACCAAGACGATGACATCCTCTTTTCATCTTCTACGACAGAAGGTATGTATAAAGATGTAAAAGAAGATGAGGAGTATACCTATCTATAAAAGATTGATAAAACACTAAAAAGGGCATCTACACGATGTCCTTTTGTCTAAATGCTTAAAGTTTTGTATAAACCAAAGGTTTTACGGTATACTAAAGAAGTAAGAATAAGTGATAGATTCATGCATGATGTTTTTTCACATGGCTTTTTTATGCGTGTGAACGTTTTTAAAAGTAGGTGAAATGATGACAGTGATCGACATCCTATTAAGTCATGATCCCGTGATTGAACGTTTGACAAAAATTCATTTGTTAAATGAAAAAGTTCCTTTTATCGAAACGTCTTATATCAAACGTTATTTAGATTTATACAACCCTATCTCAAGAACATGGGAAGGTGTTTATTCACCCAAATGGATTTCTACACATTACACCATGTTAGAACTGATGTATATGGAGATCGATCCGAAACATCCGGTATATCAGGAAGCCTTAGCGACACTTCTCGATAAAGAATGGAAAGAACAAGGACAATATCATACACTTCGTCATCAAGACATGTGTGTGGTTGGCATGCTCCTTGGTTTAGCATCTTACGGGAAATCAAAAGATTCAAAGCTCCATGAAATGATCGATTATATCTTAGCTCACATCATGCCTGATGGGGGTTGGAACTGTGATTGGGAAAGAAAACCAGCACCAAGAATTTCATCGGTGCATACCACACTGTCTGTCCTAGAGGGTCTTCATCACTACCAAAAAGCAGGGTATAGCTACAAAATCAATGAGGTTAAAATCAGTATGTTAACGGCGATTCAAACCTTATTAAAAAGACATCTTTATCAAGCCCATGAAACAAAAGAACCGATTCATGAAGCCATGGTTAAACCTAGCTATCCTCCGCGTTGGAAATATGATATCCTTCGTGCCCTTGAGTTTTTTGTAGAGATTGGTTATCCCGATGATTTGAGAATGACAGACGCGATTAATTTAGTTATCGCTCAAATGAAAGGTCCCTTTATGCCTAAGGGAAGTGCGATACCAGGAAAACTTCATTTCAAACTTGAAGAAGGAAGGTATGGCATGTTCAACACCTTAAGAGCATTAAAAGTATTGAAACATTTTAGAAGACCTCTTTATGAAAAACTCATAAAGTTAGAGGTATAAAAGAAAGTAAAAGGTTATGTTATGAAACACAAGAAAAATGAAGCCATCTATCTCTACAACACAAATCCAGAGACCAAAGCTTATCTGATTGAAATCTCATTAGATGATTACAGTGAGCTTTTTAATGGTTGGGATGCATCCCCGTTAAGACGTAAAGATCTTGAACCTGAACTGATGGACTATCTTGAACAAGCAGGCACAGAGATTCCCATCAAAGAAAAACTAGAACTCTGTTTTTATATGCCAAAAGAAAAAAGAGATTTGGATAAAGAATTTAAAAGTATTACTTCCGTGATGAGCAACTTTAAAGTGGTGATGTCAGTGATTGAAAAACAACTGAGAAGAAACTATCGTAGACTTTTGGTCTATGTGATCGTCTCACTGATCTTTTTAAGTGCTGCTTATCTCTTAAGAAACGTACAGTTTCTATCGCTATTAACCAACATCATGATTGAAGGCTTCTTTATTGGAGGTTGGTTTTTGTTATGGGAAGCTTTTTCACTGTTTTTCTTTGATACACATGAAATTAAAATCAGACAGAAAATATTTACGCGGTTTTTAGCATCTGATCTTTATTTTAAAGACACAAAGGAGTAAAAACATGATCCATGTGATTTTGGTATTTGCCATCCTAATGGCTATCCTTTATATCGTTGTTGAAATGAACCGTGATCCCTTGACTGCAATCGTTGCTAAAGCACTGGCAAGTCTTTCTTTTATCATGTTAGGGGTATTCGCATTCTCAGAGAATTCAGGTATCCTTCATCCCATGGTTCCTTGGGTTTTGATTGGTTTAACTTCAGGCTTGATTGGAGATCTGGTCTTAGCCTTAAGACCACTAAGACCTTTGGTAGAGGATAAAAAGATCATCGTATTTGGGATCATCTTCTTTAGTTTAGGACATTTTAGTTATCTTTTAGGGTTAAGTGAGATACCTTTCATGGAACTTTCTTGGTTATCTTTTTTGATTGGGATTATCGTATCAGGTGTTGTCATTTATATGAGTTACCTCTTAAAGTTTGAGATGGGTAAAGCACGTATCCCTGCATATGTTTACGCTTTCTTGATTTTTACGATGATTGGACAAACTGTCATCTTTTATCTTTTAAACACAGAGCAGATGTTTTTCTTACTCTTTATGATAGGAGCTCTTCTCTTTGGATTATCTGATCTTATCTTAGCACCTATCTACTTCCAAAATCAAAACAAGAAGTGGTTGATTGCGCTAAATCTTATGACCTATTATGGTGCCCAAATACTGATTGCTTATAGTCTATTTTTTCTCTAAAGGAGTTTTATGAGCTACGACTGTTTGATTCATGATAAACTACTCCATACAGATTTCATTCAAGGACCTGTGGTTTCCTTAAAACTACAGGGTTTTTATCCACGTGAAACAGAAACAGATCTCCCTCATTATTGTTTTTTTATTATGCTTGGATCTCAAAAAATAGGGTCGATTACTCTCCGGTTGGGCTATAACGATTACACCGATATTCACGGTCACATTGGCTATACCATCGATGAGGGATTTAGAGGACATGGTTACAGTTATTACGCACTTCAACTGATCATTGAACTCGCAAAAGAACACGGTTATGAGCACTTACTCGTCACGTGTGATCCACATAATTTGAGTTCAATCAAGTCTGTCTTAAAGGTTGGAGGAAGACTTGTTGAAGAACACCGACATGTGCCAAAAGACCATATTTATTACGTTTTTGGCTTAACGGTTTTAAATTGTTACGTTATTTCATTGAAAGAAAGATTTCGTTAAATCTTTTTTTTATTTTTATAACCTCATCACTACCCTATTAGATACATTATCATGTATATAATGTCAAAGGTGATAAATCCCCTTTTCTTTTTTCATGTTTCCTTCATGTTTCTTAATTACTTATTTACAATGAAAGATAATTGAAATAGTTTTTTAGTAGAATTATAAGATAATATGGACATGAGAATAAGGGGATTTCTACAATGGTCGATTTACACACACATATTCTGCATGGTGTTGATGATGGCGCATCTACTGTTGACGAAGCAGTCAACATGTTGATTAAAGCGCATGAAATCGGAATCAATGCCATTGTTTTGACACCACATGTTTCACTTTTTAGAGGTTTTAAAACCTCAAAAGAATTGACGGAAACGCATTTCAATATGTTGAAGGATAAGATCAAACAACTGGGTCTTTCACTTCATCTTTTTTTGGGTGCAGAAATCGATGAACACGATCATCTCGTCAAAACGATTAAACAAGGTTATACCCTGGAGGGTAGCACTTATGTCTTAATCGATTTTTCTATGCGTAGAGCAGATGTCTCTGAGATTCTCTATGATTTAAGGCACTCAGGATATAAAGTGATTGTTGCACATCCAGAACGAATTTCCTATTTAAATTTTCATGATTTAAAACAGTTAAAAGCGGAAGGTGCGCTGATGCAAGTGTCATCTAGTCATCTGCTTCCATGGAAGTTTGATCGCGCTTCTAGAATTGCTAAACGCTTGTTAAGACAAGGACTGATTGATGTTGTTGCATCTGATGCACATCATATGGAAACACTCTTAACCATGAAAAAAAGTTTTGCATATGTCAGTAAAACCATGGGCAATGAAACAGCTCAAACGCTTTTCGTCGATAACCCATCCAAAATTATCGGTATCCAAGAACCTGCCAACGAAAGGAATTAACACTTGTGGAAAAAGACTATCAGACAGAAATTGATTTAGGTACACTCTTTAAGATGCTTCTGAGTCGATGGTATATCATCGTCTTCTCAACCATCTTAGGTTTCGGTATAGCTTTCATGTTTGCCTACATGATACTAGATGATGAATACACAGCAAGAACATCGATGATTGTGCTCGTCAGTAACGAACAACAATCCAATGAACAAAATTTTAACTTCTCACAAAAATTGACCAAGACTTATACCGAACTTGCCAAAAGTGATCTCGTGATTTCCCGAGTCAAGGAAGAACTTGGACTTAATGTATCTAATGATCGTTTGAGGGAGATGATGACCATCTCTGGTGTCCAAGATACTCCAGTCATTAAACTTGCTGTAGTTGCAAAAGACAAAGTAGAAGCTAAAGAAATCGCGAATAAAACCGTGCTTGTGATGCAAGAGGTTTCACTCAATTTCGATGGTTTTGATAACATTGAGATTTTAGATGTCGCAACCACACCTGAAAATCCTAGTGGACCCAACCGATTGCTTTATGTCGTGATTGGTGTACTGCTTGGTGGTATTGTTGGGGTCGGTATTGTCTTTATGATTGAACTCTTTGATAAAACATTAAAATCACCACTCGATATTGAAAGAAAATTAGGACTCAGATTGCTAGCTATTATTCCGGATTATACGATGGAAGAGGAGATTGAAAAACTATGAATTTAAAAAAGAAAGTCGATCAACTCGGAAGTTATATTCCCATCTCAAGTAAAGAACCTCATTCAATTATCACCGAACAATATCGAAAACTTAGAACAAATATTGAACTCTCTAACTTTAACAAAGAGATCAAAACGATTGCATTAACCTCAACCATGGCTATGGAGGGGAAAACGGTAACGTCAATTAACTTAGCGACCGTTTATGCACAAAGTGGGATGAAGACGTTACTCATTGACATGGACTTAAGAAAACCTAAAATTCATCGCGGCTTTAAAAAAATTAATCAGATTGGTTTATCAGAAATGATCACCCATAAACTTGAGATTGATCAAGCTGTGCAAACCATAGATCCCTATCTAGATATCTTAACCTCAGGAACAAAACTTCCGTATCCAGCAGAATTTTTGATGAGTGACGCCCTCAAGGCTTTAATGCAGGATTTAAGACATAAATATGACCGGATCATCATCGACACACCACCGATGACTGCGGTTGCTGATGCATCAATCATCAGTTCGTTTGTCGATGGTATGATCATTGTTATTGCCGCAAGAGAAGCGAAGACCGATGTTGCCGAAAGAGTGATCAGTGACCTTAAGCAAAATGGAGCAAACATTATTGGAAGTGTCATGACACGTGTTCAAAAAAGAGAGCATGGCTACATGAATTATTATTACAGTTATAAGGCATAAGTTTAAATTTCACGGATAGTAAATGAAAAAAAGTTTATCATGCTTTGAATGAAATAGATGATAAATTTCTGAAATCATTCAAAATTAAGTGTGTGGAAACGTTTTCATAATGTTTTTTTGAATGATTTGAGAATGAATTCATAGCCTATAATAAGATTACATTTACAAGGGGAGGCAAGTGTAGTGTATAATATTTTAGTTGTTAGTGAGGACCCATCGCCATTTAGTGAATTAACAGACCACTTAAGAAAAGAATTTTTTAGTGTGTACCACTATGGCAGTGACGAATTGTTTCGATCACTTGATGAGATAAGACAATACGATTTTATTCTATTACATCTTGACAAAGAGAATACAGAAAACATCATGCGTATTCAAGAGTTTAAAAAACGTTCGGTATGTCCGCTATATCTTTTCTCAGAAGGACATACGCACGATCAAATCACGGAGCTTTTAGGGTATGGTTCAGAAGGACATATCGAGTTACCTTTTAATGCAAGTTTAGTCTCAGCACGCATTAAGGCGGTTTTGAGATTTTTACATCAGGTTAAAAGAGGACATCCAAACATTATGCGATATGGAAGACTGACACTTCACATCGATAATCGTGAAGTGTTGATTGATGGGAAGCATATCCCTTTAACCAATGTTGAATTTAAGATTTTCCAGATTTTAGTTGAACATCGTGAAACCGTCGTTTCTAAAGATAAAATCATCCATTATGTGTGGGATGAAGATTCTTCAGCAACCGATAATGCGCTGGGCATTCACATCACACGTTTAAGAAAAAAACTATCTTGCGAACCAAACACTGACTTGATTGAAACCGTTTGGGGACTAGGATATCGTCTCAACTTATCACTTTGTGAAACACATATAAAACAGTAATGCGTTTTCATTAAACGATAATGACATCACACATTGTCGTTTTTCTTCTCATGTGTTATCATAAACATGATGAATGGTCATGATAAAAAAGATTTAGGTTAATTGCATTAATTCTAAGTTCAAAACATTGGTTTTCGCTTGAAAACAGTGTATACTTAAGTTATGAAATAAAGATGAAAGTATTTGAGGGCACTATGAAGAATACAAAGCTTAACCGTTTCCTATATATTGCTAAATACATGTTCTTCGATTTAATGATGATTACTGTCACTTATTTAGTGGCCATCTTTATGTTCATGGTATTAGAGATTCCGGTGAAGTATGAACAACTATGGGTTGCCCTACCTGGTGTCATCTTCTTTAAATTGCTTATTTTTTATGTTGCAGGGTTGTACAGAATGCTCGAGAATCACATTGGGTTTGAAGATGTCATTAAGATAGCGATTGTGACGATGATCACCAATATCGCGATTGTGATCTTCATTGCGGTGACAAAGACCGAGTTCATGTATAAATCTGCTTATTTCTTTATCACGGTGATGGAAGTAGGTTTACTCACCATCCCCCGTGTGATCAACCGTATCGTACAATATGTGAAAACCAATGTGGAATGGAAACAAGCACTGGGTAGACGCACACTTGTTGTAGGTGCAGGCTCTGCAGGTGAAATTGTTGTTAAAGAAATCATTCGTAACAAAGATTTAAATAATATTCCTGTCGCTTTTCTAGACGATGACATTGATAAGATTGGTAAACGTTTGATGGGCATCAAAATTGTGGGTCCAATCAGTGCGGTTCGTTATTATATCGATTCTTATCGCGCAGAAGAAATCATTATCGCAATCAATAATTACCCTAAAGATCAATTGGCAGAACTTATCAATTTAGTCACTGAGAAAAATGTTCGTATGAAGAGACTTCTTTCCATGAGTGATGTCGATTCTAATAAACCGACCATTATCGATGTTCGTATTGAGGATTTATTAAATCGTGATGAGATCATTTTGGATAATCAAGATATCAATGAATTTATTAAAGATAAAGTTGTTTTAGTCACCGGTGGCGGTGGATCAATCGGAAGTGAACTCTGCAGGCAAATTGCAGAATTTGATCCCAAACACTTAGTCATCTTTGATATCTATGAAAATAACGCTTATGAGATCCAACAAGAGTTACTACGAAAATATGGCAAAGAAGATAGACATTTAAACTTATCTGTTTATATCGGAAGTGTTTATAATAGAGAACGTCTAAAGAAAATCTTTGAAATGGTAAGACCTGATTTAGTCTTCCATGCTGCAGCTTATAAGCATGTTCCCTTGATGGAAGATAGCGCAGTTGAAGCGGTGAGAACCAATGTGATTGGAACCTATAATGCAGCAAGTCTTTCCAGTGAGTTTGATGTGAAGAAGTTTGTTTTAGTCTCTAGTGATAAAGCGGTGAGATCAACAAACGTGATGGGAGCTACAAAGCGTTATGCAGAACTCATCATCCAGGAACAACAAAACCATGCGAAAGTCACGAAGTTTTCTGCGGTCAGATTTGGTAATGTGTTAGGCTCTAATGGTAGTGTCATTCCTTTGTTTAAGAAACAAATCGCAGATGGTGGTCCAGTTACGGTCACTCATCCAGATATCACTAGATATTTTATGACCATTCTTGAAGCTGTCGGATTAATTCTACAATGTGGTGTTTACGCCAATGGCGGTGAAATCTTTATTTTAGATATTGGTGAACCCGTCAAGATTAAAGATTTAGCTGAGAAAATGATCAGTTTAACGGGCTTAAAGCCTTATAAGGACATTGATATCACCTTCACGGGTCTGCGACCTGGAGAAAAGCTTTTTGAAGAGCTCTTGGTCGATCACAACCATGAAGATCACTGCAAAACAGATAATAAAAAGATCTTCATCGAAAGACAAAGAGAAGTGAATGAAAAAGAGCTTGAAATTGATAAGATAAAGAATACCTTAGAGGATTTAGAAAATGAGGATGTTAAGGGATTTGTAGCATCTGTCATCACGACTTATAAACGAAATGGGTTTGAACAAAAGTAAGAGGTATACGATACCTCTTTTTGTTAGATAGAGATATTGAAATCTGATTCTATATTAAATTACACATCCAGCTATTCGTTAGGACTGTCGGTCTTATGTATGTCGGTATGAAACGAATGTCACTCTTGACATGAAAATTTATTAAAATTGCTGAAGACGAGATGATTTCTTGTCTTTTTTATCGCAATTTAATGAAATATCCAATTTAATACTTTATCTACCCAAAAGAATACTTGCTT
>DIER01000001.1 GCA_002418725.1 Acholeplasmataceae bacterium UBA5769 | reverse complement strand
CAACCTTTAGTTGATAATGTGGTGCGGTCGAAGGGATTCGAACCCTCACTCCGAAGAACTGCCGCCTGAAGACAGCGCGTCTGCCAGTTTCGCCACGACCGCATGCACATATTATTATACCTGAAACGTTAGTTAAAGGTAAATCAAGAACGACAAAAAATCCCATCTTTTCATGGGATATATGTATTGTAATTAAGTTCTATCCTTTTTAGTGCGCATGGGTTTCTTCTTAGTCTTGTCCTTATCGTTTTTCTTTGGATCATCTTCATCTTTCGCCTTTATATCTATGGCAGCCATAAGTTCTTTCGTGTCATTTAGTTCACCGAAATATTCAAGAGCAGCTTTAATGGTACCTGTGAGTGGCACAGCAAGTAAAACTCCTGCAAATCCAAACACACCACCAAAGAACAATAGCGCTGATAATACTGCGAGCGGATGAATATGTACTTGTTTGCCTAAAACATTGGGTTGAATAATACTTCCTTCGAGTACTTGTTCAATGAGTTGTAAAGCAATCACGATGATCATCGCAATCAAAAAGATGTTTCCACTCTCTGATGATTGAAACTCTAAATGCTTCGTCAACAGAAAGATAAGCGGGGCCATGACGCCAAGCCAAGCACCTAAATAAGGAATAATGTTAAACAATCCCATGAGTGTTGCAAAAATAATGGCATAATAAACAGGAAAACTTGGTACAAAAAATGACAAAGTACCTAAGGTGACAGCAAAATACAAGAAAATGATCAGCATCATTAATCCTTGACCTTTAAAATAATTTCTGATCACCACATCACTTCGTTTACCAAGTTCAATCACGTGTGTTCTAATTTTCTTGGGTGCAACTTTCGCGATGTTCATGAAAATATACTCTTTTTCTTTAATGAGATAAAACATGAAGACTGGAGTTAGCACAAACACCATGATCACACCGATAAGCGAGGATGCAAAACCTGATAAGGACACAAGAATCGAGCCCGCTAATCCCAGAATGCGTTCAATAGATGCGCCATTCGCAGTCATTTCAGCAATCAAGTCCGTGATATCACTGTTTGCAAAATAGGTGGTAATGGCTGCCCTGATATCATTAATGATTTCAGTTAAACTTGCATTATCGATGAAAGATAAGAGACTGTTTAAAATCGCAGACATCTGGGTGATTACAAAATAAATGGCAATGCCCAAAATAGCTAAGATAAATAAAACGCCAATTAAAATCGCGATGACAATAGCTAAACCTTTTCGAATCTTCAACTTTTGATGAATGACATTCGATAAAGGACCAATGATAAAACTCAGAAAAAACGCGATGACAAACGGAATCAAGACCGCGTTAATGGCATTAAAAATTCGAATGAGCGAATTTCTTGTCAGTAGTTGTAAAAAATAAAGCCCAGCTAAAGAGATTGTTAAAACAGAAACAATGAGTAAATAATGTATCAATTTTTCTTTGGTTAACCATGGTTTTTGCATATCTATGTCCTCCACATCATCTTCTTTTATTATACACGATAACTTTTTCATTAAGGCTTGTTATAATTGTATTAAGTCTCAGTTAGGAGGTCTTTATGATGCAACTCATTTGTTTTTCACCACGTTTATTAACCGAAGAAGGTGTGGAGAAACAGTTCGTTAATACAAGGTATATCGATCAGTTGACTGAAAGAGGTTTTAACACCATACAGTTAACTTTGAATAACCCTGATATCAACCACATCTTAACTTTGTGTGATGGATTTGTCGTAACAGGGGGTACCGATTTAAACCCTAAAACTTACAATGAAGTCAATGAAGGCTTATCTTATGGCGTTAGTGATCGCCTTGATGAAATTGATCGACATATGATTGAGCATGCCGTTGCTATGCATAAACCTTTGCTTGGTATTTGCCGTGGTCATCAGTCACTTAATGTCTTTTTAGGGGGTTCATTACATCAAGACTTGGGTCTACTCAATGAAGCACATAAGCGTATTAAAGAGGGTCATATCATCCATATGAATCCGCATCCATATTTTGCTTGGCAAAGCCATATAGAGGTTAACAGTTATCACCATCAAGCGATTAAGGACCTTGCTCCTTCTCTGGATGTGATTGGTTTACATGAAGATCGAACGATTGAAGCCGTTGTTCATAAAACACTTCCCATTTTCTCAGTCCAATGGCACCCAGAAATCACACCTGAAGATTCCAATTCAATCATCATTTTTGATGCATTTGCCAAACTTATGGCAGAAAATAAAAAAGGATAGATCGTTTTCTATCCTTATCTTTTTATTCTAATAGTGAAACGGTGGTTTCTTTAACGCTTCCTGCTTCATGTGATTCAATGATATAGAAAACGTCATCTTCTATAAAGTAGGTTGTACGCACTTCTTCACTTTGCTCACCTACACCAATCAACTTATAGGTTAGCATATTTTCTTTTAAGTAAAAGCCATCAGAACCACTAAAGAAAAAGCGCCATTCTGAAACGTGTACTGTATAACCGTCCTTTTTATAAATGGAAATGGGTTTAGCTAAGAGCATGGCATACATGGTTGCATAAAAGGTAATCCCTAAAAAGCCAACGATCAACGCTATTCGTAAAACGATGTGTTTATTATTCATAAAAATAAATAGACACATTAGGAAAAAGAAGATGAGTCCGATATAAAATAGAGAATCAATAGGGGTCCAATGTTCAAAAAACAAAATACGGTTTGAACTTCTTAAAACAACGTTGATGATACCAAAAGTCATCCATAAAAGAATGAGTCTAATCATCACTTTATTTCTTTTTCTCATCATGAATATCATCATCGATGTCCCCCTGACCCTTTCTTTATTCCATTTTAACATACTTGTGACCTCGTTTATTCCTTACATATAAGAAAAAGAATAAATGTAAGGGCTAACTTCTTCATAAAAGACACCCTACACTTGAAACGTATCAACGATTGTGCTATGATGATGATGTCGCAAAAACAAGAAGGAAATGATAATATGTTTATTTTAGCAGCAGAAGCTGGTTCCGTAACTTTATACCAGATGCTTTTACTATTGAGCATCACCATGATTTTAGGCCTTTTCGCAGGTCGCTTTTTCGAACGCTTACGCGTCCCTAATCTGACAGCTTATATCATTATAGGTCTAGTCTTTGGAGGGATTCTCTTCTTTGCTGGGTTTGGTGATATCGTACATGCTTTTGATATCATCATCAATATCGGTATCGGATTCATCTCATTTAGCATTGGTTTAGAACTTAACTTTAAGAAAATTAAAACACGTACAAAAGAAGTGGTGATCATCACCGTCTTTCAAGCACTTTTTGCTTTCGTTCTTGTTTTTATAGGTCTTTATCTTTTCGTTTTACCACTTCATATCGCACTTTTAATAGGTTCTCTTGCTATCGCAACAGAACCCGGTCCAATTTTATTGATTACAAAGAAAATGCAATCCACTGGTCCTCTTACAGATACACTTGTGCCACTACACGGGGTTGAAGACTCCATCACCATTATGATTTTTGGGATTGCACTGTCTTATGCCACATCCGTTGAAAGTGGTACACAGATGGGTATTATCCAAATCTTAACGGGTCCAATCCTTGAAATTGTGTTCTCATTACTCATTGGTCTTGTTATCGGATATGTGTTAGTTCGTATTATTCGTTATTTGAAATATGAAGATGTTGAAAAAGATGTCGTTATCCTAATCTCAACCATCGTAGCGATTTTAACTTCGATTGCAATCGCACACATCGGATTTGAAATCTTCCATATTCATGTACATTTGTCGCCTATCTTACTGCCTATGGCAACCGGTATATTCTTTTCTAACATGTCAACGAATCTAGCGAAACATGAAACTGAACGTATCATGGATTTGTTCTCTGCTCCCATTTTGATCATTTTCTTTACCGCACTTGGTGCAGAAATTATCTTACTGATCGCAGAATCGATTGAAACCTTATCTCTTGTCTTAATCTTAACTTCTTCTGCCATTTATGTTGGTATGCGGTTTATCGGTAAAATTACAGGTTCAATGTTAGGTGGAAGACTTGCAAAATCCAACGTGACTGTAAGAAGATATCTCGGATTTTGTCTACTCCCTCAAGCACAAGCAGCTATCGGTCTTGCGTTTTATGCGAGAAGCGGTTTAGCTGGTTCAACTTATGGTACACTTATTTTGATTGTCATCATGACATCGACGATCGTCAATGGTCTTGTCGGACCGCTTGGTGTTAGACACGCTTTACTCAAGTGTCACGGTTTTGATGGAAATGCTTGTAACATTCTCTACTTATCAAACAAGGATCCTCAAGCACACACGATGCACTAACTGAAAATAAAACTCCAATTCATCACATTGTGAATTGGAGTTTTTTTGTTTAATATCTTTATTCC
>DIER01000036.1 GCA_002418725.1 Acholeplasmataceae bacterium UBA5769 | reverse complement strand
TTATTTTAAATAGTTGGCTTTCTTTTTTTAATTAATGTATAGAAATAATGACTTAAAGGGCCATTGACAAGGGTGATGATGACTGTCATCACGAACACTTGATCCCGTAATTGTCTTGTGTAAATGCCTAAGATAATTGCCATCACCAAGAAGGTGCCTTCAATCATCATTTTTGATAAACCCAAGTGATGCACCTTGCGGTTAATGATTAACATGAGCTGTTCATAGGGTGCCATCGTTAACCCGGTTGAGATGGTAAGTGCAACCCCAAAGGTGATGAAAAAAAGACTTATCAGTGCTAAAGGTATTCGGTAATATAATTCCATGAAAAGAACAGCGGGAAGTAAATCAAAGACCCATTTCCACGCATCCACGAAAATACCAACGGTAAACAAAAAACCAACGGAAATCAAAATTGACCATTTACGGTCAATGATGAAACAGATCACTGCCACTAAAACACCAGACATCACGGTTAATGTGCCTAAAGACAAAGGGGTGATCGTATAAACAAAATAGTTAAACGCATCAATCGGTGCTGCACCTAATCTGGCATAGACGATACCGACAATGCCAAGGGCAACAATGAAAAAGCCTAACATCTGGGTGATTATTTTCTTCGCCAAGAGAACTCCTTCTTAGTCAATCAGTTTCTTAACCGTTTCCTTTTGGAATGTATGACTAACCTTCATAAATTTTGTTTTCTTCATGATTCTAAATACTTTGGGTGATAATTTCTTAGGAATCACCTTTGTTCCCTTAATGAAGCCTGGCACATCCATGGTGTATTTTTCAATGAGTGGAAATAACTCTTCATAAGAAATCACTTTAATCTCATTGGGTAACCGATAAAAGACATAGTCTAAATGCGGGGGAAAAACGGTTAATGTATGTTCTTTCCACTCGATACCAACCACAAGTTCTTTTTTCTCAGTGGACAAAAAATGATATTTAGGCACATAGGTCTCAAGTTCTTTATAATAAGTTTGGAGTTCACCTAAGTCATCCAAATAACGTAGTATATTCGCTAATTTATCTTTACCTAAAACATGATAATCCGATAGCAAAATGGGGTTTTTTGTGATGTATGCTCGCTTGACCATATCAAAAACTTTCAAGACGACATCCATTTTAAAGGGTAGCACGTCTTCAAACATTTCATTATAGACATGAAAATCAAAGCGGTCACAAACTTTTTTAACAAGTTCAAACAGATGTCTCGCGATGTAATCAGGCGTCAAAATCGGCATTTCCAAATGGAAATTAAGGTCCAAAAATTTAGGGGATAACCTGTAAATATCCGGTACCTGTGATTTTGGCGTGATGATAAAAAGCGACTCATGCTGAAGCCTTGGATGTGTATAGTAAAGACGCACAGACTTTTC
This sequence comes from Acholeplasmataceae bacterium UBA5769, assembly GCA_002418725.1. GTDB lineage: Bacteria > Bacillota_I > Bacilli_A > Acholeplasmatales > Acholeplasmataceae > Peloplasma. The sequence goes on along the minus strand of DIER01000036.1, from coordinate 10,557 downwards.
ATCCATTTCCACATGAACACCTTCGATAGATTCAAAAAAGGCAATCAACTGTTCTAAATCAATCTTTCGTGATTTTTCTTTGAAAAAATGTATATTAAATAATGCCATAACATCACCCCACCTTGCTTTTAGTTTATCACAATCATTCTTGTTCTTTAACGATTTCCTTCAACCATTTCTCATCGGTTCGTGAAATGGCAAGCGGTGTAATCGAGATATACCCTTCATCAAACGCTTGCACATCGGTATCTTCTAACTCTTGGTAATGAATAATGGAACTCTTGATATGGTACACATCAGGACGTTCGCTTTTCACAAATTCTGCATGTTGCAAACGATGTCCCATCCGAGTCATTTTCACGCCTTTTGGACGAGCGAATGTTTCCTTAGGAAAGTTAATGTTTAAAATACCTGGTCCTTCATATAGCTTCGCTTCAATAATTTCATCCATCAGTTTGATGGTTTCATCGTAGAGATAAGGTACTTTGGTGTTATGCGCAGAAATCGCAATGGCATCCACACCTAAAATCTTAGCTTCCATCGCTGCAGCTACCGTTCCTGAATATAAAATATCTTTTGCAATATTTTGTCCATAATTAATGCCTGAGACAACCAAATCAAAATCCACATTAAAAACCTTTAACCCTAAACGTGTAGCATCTGCTGGTGTTCCATCAACCACGAGTGTTGCTGTGGAACCAAAAAGTGGTTCTGTCATAAAGGTTTCAATACGACTACGAATGGTAATCGCATGACTTTTCGCACTTTGGTGATCTTTAGGTGCTGAAACATAAACATTTCCAAACGGTGCCAAAGCTCTGACAAGAATACCTAAACCTTCTGCTTGATAACCATCATCATTGACAACTAAAATGTTCATTATTTCCCTCCTAAAACGTGATCACAACGATCACAAAGACCGTTTTCATGGACGTGATCAACCACATTCCAACAACGATCACACGTGATACCTTCTGCAGGAGAAACGGTTGCACTGATGTCCTTACCTATCGTTATGTGGACTTTAGAAACAATCAATGCTTGATGGACTTTCATCTCTAAAGCATCCATCGCTTGTTTTGCTTTTTCTGTGACGACTAAATCAACTTTTGCAGCAAGTGATTTTCCAATAATCTTTTGTTCTCTTGCTTCTTCTAATTTTTTAAGTACAACTTCTCTGACTTCCATGAACGTTTCAAACGCTTGCATGAGTGCATCATCTTTTTCATCAGTGCGTTCAGGCATGTTTTCTAAATAGACGTCTTCCTCATGTGAGAAAGGTAACAGCTGATAAGCCTCAGAAGTGGTGTGAGGGATGATCGGGGTTAATAGTTTTAATAAACCCAAAGTCATGTCATAGATCGTTGACTGAACACTGCGACGTTCATGGCCATCTTCTTTTTCAATGTACATGATATCTTTTGTGAAATCTAAATAGAATGCTGATAATTCATTGGTCATGAAAGGTACAACCGTACGATAAACCTTATCAAATGCATACGTTTCATAGGCATCTAAAACTTCATTAACGATATTTAAGTATTTTAATGTCATGACACGATTAAGTTTTCCGCGCATGGCATAGACAATATAATCCTTCTTTGGATCAAAACCATCGAGATTACCTAACATAAAGCGTAGTGTGTTTCTAATCTTTCGGTAGCCTTCAGCAATTTGTGTCATCATGTCATTGGAGATACGGACATCCGATTGATAATCCACGGTCGCTACCCATAAACGTAGGATATCTGCTCCTTGTTGTTTCATAACAACCAAAGGATCGACGGTATTTCCTAAGGATTTACTCATCTTGCGACCTTGACCATCTAAAACGAATCCGTGTGAAACCACTTTTTTATAAGGAGATTCTCTAAACGCAGCGACCCCAGTGATTAAACTTGAGTTAAACCAACCGCGATACTGATCAGAACCTTCTAGGTATAGATCAGCAGGATAAGGAAGTCCTCTTGAACCTAAAACAGAATGTGAGGTTCCTGAATCAAACCATACATCCATGATGTCTGTTTCTTTTCTAAAGATGCCATTGGGTGATCCTATATGTGTATAACCTTCAGGTAGTAAATCTTTGGCATCTCTTTCATACCAAATGTCTGAACCATGTGTTCTAAACAGTTCTGCTACATGATTTAACACGTCTTGATTAAGAATAGCATCACCATTTTCTGCATAGAAAACAGGGATGGGGACACCCCACGCACGTTGGCGAGAAATACACCAATCTTCACGACCACTGATCATGTTTGCGATACGAACTTCACCCCAAACAGGAATCCAATCGATCTTTTTCACTTCATCAAGAAGCTCTTGTTTTAATTGTTCGATGGATGCGAACCATTGTGGTGTCGCTCTAAAAATGACGGGTTTTTTCGTACGCCAGTCATGAGGATAAGAATGGGTAAATTTTTCTTTATAAAGTAAAACGTTGGCTTCTTCTAACGCCTTAACGATTTCTTCATTAGCAACTTCATAATATAAACCTTGAAAACGTCCTGCTTCTTCCATCATGTAACCACGGTCATCGACTGGACACAAAATATCAAGGCTATAGGATCTACCGATACGGTAATCATCTTCACCGTGTCCTGGTGCAGTATGCACTAAACCCGTACCATCAGTATCGGTGACATGTTCACCAACGATGATGGGTGACACACGGTCATATAAGGGATGTTGATATGTCTTATGTTCTAATGCTTGACCTTTAAACGTACCTAACGTTTTCACATGATCCCACTTTAAGATCTTTTGAATGCTTGCAAGAAGGGTTTCAGCAACCACATATTTCTTTTCACCAACCAAAACAACCACATAATTAAAACGTGGATGAACGGAAATAGCTAAATTGGCAGGAAGCGTCCATGGCGTTGTTGTCCAAATAACAAACGAAGCATCCTTTAATAAACCTTCTTTTTCTAAAGAAGGAAACGCGACATAGACAGAAGTTGATTGTTTATCTTGATATTCAATCTCAGCTTCTGCAAGCGCAGACTCTGAAGAAGGTGACCAGTAAACTGGCTTAAGTCCTTTATAGATCAAACCACGTTCCACCATTTTCGCAAACACTTTAATCTGTTCAGCTTCAAAATCGTGTGTATAGGTGATATAAGGGTTATCCCACTCACCTAAAATCCCTAAACGTTTGAATTGATCTTTTTGTTTTGCAACTTGCTCTTCTGCATATTTTCTGCATAACTTGCGATATTCAACCAGTGAGATTTCCTTACGGTTGACACCTTTTTTAGTTAATGCCGTTTCAATGGGTAACCCATGGGTATCCCATCCAGGAATGTAGGGTGTATAACGCCCTTTCATCGTTTGATAACGCAAAACAAAATCTTTTAAGATTTTATTTAAAGCGTGCCCAATATGAATATCCCCATTGGCATAGGGAGGTCCATCATGTAGAATAAAAGGTTTTTGGTCCTTATTTTTCTTTAATACTTTTTCATAGAGACCTAAATCTTCCCAACGCTTTTGGAATTCAGGCTCTCTCATACCTAAATTACCTCTCATTTGAAAATCGGTTTTAGGCATTAACAACGTGTCTTTGTAGTCCATTTTTATGTCACTCCTTTATAAAAATAAAAGTCCTTATTGCTAAGGACGAAAATGTTTTCCGCGGTACCACCTTAGTTCCAGAAAAAAATCTCTGGCACTTCATTCATGATTGCTCAAAGGTGATACTCCCTATCGAGAGGCAGCTGGGCTTCCACCGTCCCCAGTTCGCTTGATGCATCAACAGTTTGCGTGTCCTTCTCTTCGCAAGCTTTAATTGTATTTATTCAACGATTTCCTTTAAGAAATCATCCATTGAACCATCGTCATAGACATCTTTGGTTGCAAACATGAATACTTTTTCTTTGACATTCACAATTTCACCAGCAACCGCATAAACGACTCCTGAGAAAAATGCGATGGCTTTGTTTGCTTGATCAATATCGAGTGGTTCAAAACTTAAAATAAGCGGTTGCCCTTTTAAAAGCATATCAGCAAGACTTGTTAAATAGCGATCATCATCTGAGTTCAATTTCTCAAAAACGATGAGTTCAGACTTTTGGACAACTTTCTCTTCAATCACTTTGTCCTTTTTCTTTTTGTTTACCGAAAATAGTCCCATAGTCCCTCCTAATCTAACAAATCCTTGAACTTGCGTCCAATGCGTAAGTGTGTCGTGTGATGTTTTAAGGCAATCTCATAATCGTTTGACATGCCCATGGAGCGGTAGGGAAGCTGATATTTCGTTGCAAGTTCATCTAAAACCTTAAAGGCTTCATCTGTTTTTTCAACGTCTTCATCCTTACCCATGGTCATGAAACCGATTATCTCTATTTTATCATATTTTTTAATTTCTAAAAGAAATTGGTCTAAATTTTCAGGTAACAGACCACTTTTCTGTGATTCGTCTGTTAAATTCACTTGAATGAAGCAGGGAACAACCCTTGTAGCATACTTTTGAATCGTCTCTGCTAAAGAGATTCTGTCAAGCGTATGCAAATAATCAATTCGATTGATCATCTCTTTGACTTTGTTCGTCTGCAAGTGTCCAATAAAGTGCCATGTGAGTGGTAAATCTTTAAGTTCATCCATTTTTCTAAGCATGTCTTGAACACGGTTTTCTCCTACATGCAAAACGCCTTTTTGATAGAGTTTTTTCATCTGTTCTGCATCAAAATATTTCGATGCACAGATGGTAGTGACTCCCTGGATATCCATTAGACATTAAAGCGGAAAAGCATGATATCGCCATCCTGGACAATATAATCTTTTCCTTCAAGACGAACACGACCATTTTCTTTCGCGATCTGTGGCGTTTTATATTTTAATAGATCGTCATAGGCGAGCGTTTCGGCTTTGATAAAACCACGTTCAAAATCAGAGTGAATAATCCCCGCACAAGCAGGAGCTTTCATGCCCTGTTTAAACGTCCAAGCTCTCACCTCAGGTTCTCCTGCAGTGAAATAGGTTTTAAAACCTAAAAGTTTATATGATTTTTCGATCACTTCATTTAAACCGGATTTCTTTAAGCCATACGCTTCTAAAAAGGTGATTTGTTCTTCCGGTTCTAAGGATGCAATTTCCATTTCCACTTGTGCAGAAATTAAAACAACCTCAGTACCTTCTTTTTCAGCGTGAAGAAGTAACTTTTGATAATGCATGTTTGATGCTGGATGATGAAGATCATCTTCAGAAACGTTCGCGATATAGATCATGGGCTTCATGGATAACAAACTAAAATTTTTAATCATTTTGAGTTCTTCATCAGTGAAGTCAATCGTTCTTGGACTGATACCTTCATCGAGGGCGTGCTTGATGCGTGCTAAAACATCATATTCTTCTTGCGCTTCTTTTAGTTTTGCTTTCGCCTTTTTCTCAAGTCTTTGCATACGCTTTTCGATTTGTTCTAAATCAGCTAAACTAAGTTCGATGTTGATGGTTTCAATATCTCTAATCGGATCAACTGTTCCTTCAACATGGGTAATGTTTCCATCTTCAAAACAACGTACCACCTGACAGATGGCATCGACTTCGCGAATATGCGATAAAAACTGGTTACCCAATCCTTCGCCTTTAGATGCACCTCTTACAAGTCCAGCAATATCAATAAATTCATATGCTGTTGGTACAACTTTTTTGGGTTTATATATTTTTTCCAAGACATCTAAACGGGGGTCTTGCACATAAACGATCCCAACGTTGGGATCAATGGTGGCAAACGGGTAATTAGCTGCGAGCGCTTCCGCTTTCGTGATGGCATTGAAGAGTGTGGATTTCCCAACGTTTGGTAAGCCAACAATTCCTGCTTTTAACATGTTTTACTTCCTTTCAGTAAAAAAGGCACAAGGCCTTTTAAAATTTTCCTTTTTTGGTCAACCACGAAGGCAGATTTCTCTTCTTACCTTCTGTTGGTTCATGATCCATACTATCTTCTTCTTCATAAGATTGATTGCGTAAACCAGAACGTGTGATTTTCATTTGTTCATCAGAACTCTTGTTGAAGATTTCTGATGCAAGATTTTCAATGGTTGAATCTTTAGCTTTGAGTTCATAGCCTGTTGCAATGACGGTAACGATGAGCTCATCATCTAAATCTTGATTAACCGTTGTCCCATAAATGATATTTAAGTCACGATCGGTTGCATTTCTAATCTCTGATAAAGCTTGTTCTGTTTCAAATAGCGTAATGTTAGTTCCAGAGGTGATATTGACAATCGCATCGGTTGCACCATCAATTGAAACTTCAAGAAGTTTAGAGTGAATCGCTTTTCTTGCAGCCTCAATGGCACGGTTCTCACCTGAAGCAATACCAATACCCATGAGTGCAGTTCCTTTGTTTTCCATGACCGTTCTAACATCTGCGAAGTCAACGTTGATCAAACCTGGAATAGCGATGATTTCAGCGATTCCTTGCACACCTTGACGAAGCACGTTATCTGACTCCCTAAACGCATCCAAAAGTTGTGTGGTTGGACCTGAAATTGCAAGTAACCGTTCATTTGGAATCACGATCAACGTGTCCACATGAGGTTTTAATTCTTCTAATCCATAAATGGCTGCTTCCATGCGTGCTGGACCTTCAAATGCGAATGGTTTTGTGACGATACCAATCGTTAAACAACCCATATCTTTTGCTTTTTTAGCAATGATGGGTGCAGCACCTGTACCTGTTCCACCACCCATGCCGGCAGTGATAAAAACCATGTCTGCATTTCTCAAGACATCTTCGATTTCTTCGATCGATTCTTCAGCAGCTTTTTTACCAATTTCTTTTTTAGCACCGGCACCTAAGCCACGTGTTAAGTATTTACCAAGTTGAACGCGGGTTTCAGCCTTCGAGACCTTCAGTACTTGGGCATCCGTATTCATAGCAACAAACTCGACGCCTTTAACGTCGTTTTCAATCATACGGTTGATTGCGTTTCCACCGCCACCACCCACACCAATAACTTTGATGATTGGTTTCTGGTTGAAATTTTCTGATTCTCCAAATACCATAAGTATCCCTCCTAGTAGCACTATATCTATTTTACAATAGATTTCATTTAAATTAAAGGTCTATGTTCTCGATTTAAAATAATTCGTTTTCTTCTTCATTTCTTCCTTGAAATCAAGCAGACGATCTTCTTTAATCGCTTGTCTAATTTCTTGCATTAAATGCTTTAGATAAGCCAAATTTTGGTAAGTGACTAAACGCATACCCAACATTTCTTCACCTTTGAACAAATGACGAAGATAAGAGCGTGTATATTTAGAAATCGGCGTTTGTAGTGCTGGATCTAAAGGTCTCATGTCATGTTCATAGGTTTGATTTTTAATCACAATCTTTCCTTCTGTCGTCAGCGCAGTCCCATGTCTTGCAATACGTGTAGGCAGTACACAGTCAAACATATCTATCCCATGAATCACGTTTTCTACGAGATCATCAGGCGCACCTACTCCCATCAAATACCTGGGTTTATCAAAAGGTAATATCGGATTTAAAAACTTCGTGATTTCATACATTTCATGTTTCGTTTCACCAACGGATAACCCACCAATCGAGTATCCTGGAAAATCCATTTTGATCAATTCTTCTGCAGAATATTGTCTTAATTCTTTATTGAGACCACCTTGAACGATACCAAAAAGTGCTTGATCAGTGGAAAGTGCATCTTTTCCTCTTTTTGCCCATCTCAATGTTCTTTCAACGGAGTCTTTCATGTAATCATACGTTGCATAAGGTGGTGGACATTCATCAAAACTCATGATGATATCGGCACCTAGTTTTTCCTGAATTTTAATCGAATCTTCGGGTGACATAAAAAGTGATGATCCATTTTTATGATGCTTAAAATGAACCCCTTCTTCTGTGATCTTACGCATGTCGGTTAACGAAAAAACTTGGAACCCACCGCTATCTGTTAATAATGCTCCATCCCAATTCATGAATCCACGAATACCTCCATGTTCATGAACAATATCTTCACCTGGTTGAAGCCATAAATGATAAGTGTTACCTAAAATCAGTCCTTCAGAGACTTCTTTAACTTCTTCAGGTGTCAATGTTTTAACGGTTGCTTGTGTACCCACAGGCATAAAAAAAGGCGTTTCAAAAACCCCATGTGGTGTTGTTAATTTTCCTAAACGAGCTCCACTTTGTTTACAAACGTGAAGTACTTCAAATTTTATACTCATAATCTCATCCTTTACCTTGTAATTATAGCACGGATTTGCTAAAATGATGAAGTAATTTAACAAGCTGTACCCTAGGAAACCAGCTTGAACAATAAAAACAGGGAGATTACAAATTGAAAACATGGACTTTATTTGATTTTGCGCGGCAAACGATGATTGCTGCGATTTACGCGGTACTTGTGTACATCTTTAGTTTTGCAAGCTTCGGACTGATACAGTTTCGAGTTGCAGAGGTTCTCATGATTTTAGTTTTCTTTGATCGGAAAAGTGTTGTTGGATTAACCATCGGCGTGTTTGTTTCAAGTTTAATCTATGGAGCCATTCCACTAGATCTTATCTTTGGACCTATCGCAACTGCACTTGCAGGTCTTGCCATGATCATGTTAAAAAAGAAGCCCATCCTTGCGATGATCTTCCCAGCATTATTTAACGGTATCATCATCGGTTATGTCTTAACGTATGGTTACTAACTCGGTTTACTAAATATTACCATCCCATCTGTGTTCTTAGGTGAGTTTGCGGTCTTATACATCCTAGGTTTACCGCTCTATCTCGTTTTAAGAAAACATCGTGGATTCTTGGAATTCTTTGATAAACAATAAGGGACTGTCGCATCAGGCGACAATCCCTTTTATTTATCGTTTAAATCCTTGAAAGAAAATAGCAATCGTTCCTGGACCAGAATGTGCGCCAATAACTGGACCAACATATCCATACACAATATCTTTGACTTTAATGACTTTTTTGAGTTCTTCTCCGATGAGTTTTGCTTCATCGATACAATCTCCATGCGAGATGAAAATGACTTGTTCAAAGGATGAGTCAATGTATTCTTGCGTCAATTCAACCATTTTTGCTAGTGAATGTTTTCTTCCGCGTATCTTATGAATCGGTACTAACTTACCTTCATTTGAGACATGTAGAATGGGTTTGACCTTAAGTAAGGTGCCAAGCATATGCGATGTTGCAGAAAGTCTACCACCACGCATAAGTGTGCCAAGATCATCAACGGTAAATAAGTGGGTGATTTTTATCTTAATGCTTTCAATATATGCTGTGAGCTGTGTGACTGTTTTACCATCTTGTTTACCCAGGTATGCATAGTACACTAAAAGTCCTAAACCCATCGATGCACACTTAGAATCAATGGTTAATACTTTTCTTTCTGGATATGTATTTTGTAGTTCTTTAGCAGCGAGGTGCGCTGAATTATATGTTCCAGATAGTGCAGACGAGAAGCCTATATATAAAACATCTTTACCTTCTCTTAAGATGGGTTCAAAGGCTTCCATGAATTGACCAATACCAACCATGGATGTTTTTGCGACAACTTTTTCTCTTAGTTTTTCATAAAACGCGTGAAATGAAATATCTCTTTCATCTGGATAGTTAAAGTATGATTTGCCTTCAAGTTCTACAGATAATGGAATCACCGAAATGCCCATCTTATCGATTTGTTCTTGTGAAAGATCGCTACAGGAGTCTGTAAAGATTACATAGTCTGTATGTGATTTTGTTTGCATATTTTTTCCCTCTTTCATGTATATATCAGTTTACCTTCATTATAAACTCACCTTAGTGATTTATAACTCTACTCGAAACGAAACCAGCACTACTCCATTTTTCATGTCAGTAGAGTTTGAAAAAAACTTCTCTACTGGCAGTAGAATTGCATTGTTTTTTGCTTAATAATGATATAATATAGCCATGGAAACTAAAAAGATTCAATTCATGGACAACTTAATACGATTGCGTAAGCAACATGGGTTCACACAACAAGCGCTTGCTGACAAACTCAATTATAGCGATAAAGCCGTCTCAAAATGGGAGCGAGGTGAGGCACTTCCAGATGTTCAAACCATCGGGGAAATTGCCCAACTTTTCCATTTGACGATTGATGAACTCATTTATCATGAACCTGAAAGCATTGAAAAGATTTCGAAGCAAAGGGAACAAAAACCATACCTATTAAAACTCTCGTTTTTAATGGTGTCTACCGTTTGGTTAATTGCTTTACTCCTTTTTGTCATTTTAAATCTGACACTAGCGTATAAAGATGATTTATGGTTGACGTTCATTGCTTCTATTCCTGCATCCATGATTGTATTTTTGGTTTTTGCAGTCATTACGAAACGTAAACTTCTTATTTTGTTTTTTGTCGGATGCTTAACTCTATCCTTTAGTTTACTAGCCTTTTTGATCATCAATCATCCCAACGATTGGTTGCTATTCTTACTCCCTGTACCTATCGTCTTTGTGGTCGGATTTGCCCTTCCCTACAGAAAATAAAGCCAGACCTCGATATGAAGGTTTGGCTTTTTCTTAAAACTTGATTTTCCAGGTATTTAAATTATTCAGTGGTGA
>DIER01000029.1 GCA_002418725.1 Acholeplasmataceae bacterium UBA5769 | reverse complement strand
TGTGAAAGAAGATGAGGTCATCATTAAGCACCGCTTAATGGGTGGTATGAGTCATTTGACATATCACATCATGATTCATGATCAAGACTACACGTTTCGTGTGATTGGAAAAGATGGTAATCTTTTCGTTGATCGAAACATTGAAAAGAAAAATTTAGAGATTATAAAACCTTTAAACCTTAACAACGAAACGGTTTATTTTGACGTTGAAACAGGGGAAAAGGCAGCGAAATATGTGGAAGGGACTGTGCTCACACAACTTGATTTTAAAGCGCACTTAGGTGAGATTGCAGATGCACTCAAAAAATTACATCATTCTTCGTTAGCACCCGCATCGGATTATGAACTAGAGAAAAGATTAGCACTTTATGAAACATTTACCAATATCCGTTCGGATCTATATCTTGATTTGAAAGCGAAATGGTTAAAAATCTATCAAGAAGAACGCGCGCATCAACCTAAAGTGTTTTGTCACGGGGATGCACAGCGTTCAAACATGGTGGTAGGTTCTAGACTTTATCTACTCGACTGGGAATACGCAGGGTGGAATGAGTTTTATTACGACATCGCTTCCTTCGGTAACGTTGATTTTAACGATGCCCTCCTCTTACTTGATACCTATTTAGGAAGAAAAGCAACCAAAGAAGAAGCAGATGTTGTCAGGTTCTACCGTATGTACCAAGCACTCCAGTGGCATCAGGTCGCGACCAGAAAAGATATGATTGGATTATCTGAAGTACTTCATTTTGATTTTAAGATGCTCGCAGAAAAATACCTAAACTTAGCACACACACTCTATCATCAAATAAAGGGTTGATCCTATGCGTCTAACTGACGTTTTAAAGCTTCCTAAACAACCGCATAGTCTTTCCATTATCAAAGACTTTCTTGAACAACCGCTGTCCCATACGGATTATCAGGCGGCTTTTAGTCATTATTTTGACATTGCTATTGCCTTAGAGGCTTATGACATGGTTTATCAAGAGGGACAAAAGATTTTAAAAGAAATTGAGCTTCAAGTCGATACACCCTATCAAGAAAAGATTTTAAAAGCGATGATTGATGCATCCCTTCATTTACAACAATATGAGCACATGAAAAGATACATCAATTTAAGAAAAGAAAAACTTCCCATTCTTAAACAATATTTAGGTATCCTTGATGACATCTTATATAAAAAAGCGCTACATTTACCCTATTTAGAAGATGTTTTACGTGTCATTAAAGATGTCATTCCAACGGATGTTAAAATATACTGTCATCAAGAACTCTTTTATCTTTACCAAAGTGATGCACAGTATGAGATGGCTTTAAATCAGCTCTATGAGCTTTATAACTATGACCTTAAGTTTCAATACATCCATGATGAACTTGAATTACTCATTAAACTTTCTCGTTTTGATGATGTCATCCAAAAGTCATTAAAAGAATTAAGAGACCATCCCAAAGATACGAAACTGTTAAAGCCACTCATTCAAGCGTATCTTGCTAAAGAAGACTATCATAAAGCATCCACCCTCCAAGCTGAACACGAAGACGATATTGAATCATCTGAGGATAACCTCAAAGTTCAACTTTACGAACTCTTCGTGAAGCTTTATCAAAAGATGGATCACAAACCATCGGTGGAATATTACACGAAGAAGTTAAAGACCATTCAAAAAGCATTGGATAAGAAAACGCCAACAAAAGTTGAGGTTGATGTACCCAAAGAAGAAAAAGTCGTTTTTGTTGAAAAGGTCAGCGATAAAAAAGTTTCTCACGGTAAACTTTTAGAAGATTTAGAACGGGCCCATGAGTTGATCGTCTATGCCCATTTGATCGATGAAAAATTACCTTTAAGAGACTATTTAAGACAGTTTTTTATTCAGGTTGAGACCTACATCAAAGCCAAAGACTTTATTCTTTATGTCGAAGGTGAATCACCAAACCTCTTTCACTATAAAATGGAAAGGCTCTATGATAAAACCATTCTACCTCACGTGATCGATGAAAGTATTGTTTCATACGTCTTGCAGACCGGTGAAGAAGTTTTCGAAGAAACCCAAGGGCTTAAGCTGACCAAAAACATCATTACCCAAAAGGATTATGAAAAAGACATTCACTTTGTTTATGCCTTTCCCATGGGTGATCAAGGTGTCTTTTTAACCCATTTTGAAGAAGAGATTCAAGATCCAGGACTTCATTATGATTTGTTAAAACTTCTTTCAGCCATTTTGTTTGCGCATCTTTTAGATGAAAAGAAGTTATCAAAAATCAAAACAGAAAATCGTTTTTATCAGTCTGTCATCAACGCACCCATCTTAGCATACCGAGAACTAACTGAACACCGGTCAACGTATAATGAAGCTGCACAAGCTTTGTTTCATATCGACCGTCATCATCACCTTGAACTTTATTTAAGAGATGTTTCCTATGAGCATGTCAACCACTATAAAGAAACCATTCAACGCTTATTAAACAAATCAGGTGAAACCAAAGATTTACGTTATCGCTACCAAGAAAAGCACATCTTAGAAAAACTTTATGGATTAAAGATAGGAGATGAGCATATTGTGATGAGTTTATTTTTTGATGAATCTCAAGGTGTAGAAGAACAAAAAGCGTTGCTTGAGCAAGCAACCTCTGATCCTGAAACCGATTTGGGAAACAGGTATTTGTTTCAAAGAGAATCTGAGGTGTATCTCAAAGATAAAGCTTCGTTTCTATTGATTGAACTTGATGAACAGTTAAAGCATATTTATGGCCATGAACAGATGAAAAAGTATTTTAAAGAGTTTGCGCAGCACACCAAAAAATACTTTAATGAAGGGCATACGTATCGCTATGATTTCAATCAAGTGTTAGTCGTTTTACCTTCAAATGATATCAGAAGTGTGACCAAGAGCGCTAGAGAGTACATCAGATACTTAGATAATTATGAATCTAAAGTGTTAAAGTATGAACGCTTTAACGTCAACATCGGGATTTTAAGATATCCTGTGGTGACCATTGAAAAATCCATGGAAAAGATCATGCGTTTTTTAGATATCGCACTGGAAAAAGCGAAGCGTGATAAAGAAGATAAATATGCTTTCTTTGTGTACCGTGATTATGAAGACGAACTTTTTGAACAACAGGTGATTGATCATTTAAACGTTGCCATCGAAGAAAAGAGTTTGGGACTCGTCTTTAATCAGTTAACCGACATTAAGAAAAACCGGATTTGGCAATATGAAAGTGAACTCGCTCTTCTCAATTTATCGATCGATAACAAATACTTGATGGCGATTGCTAAAAAAAGACATCGTTTACAAGATTTAGAAAGATTTCATATTAAAAAAGTGTGTGATTTTTTAGTTGATTTAGAAAAGAAGACAGAACGGTTGATTAAGATCACGATTCCTGTTTCCAAAGAAACATTTTTAGATCCAACGT